>NZ_PKKS01000009.1:0-180593 GCF_002859085.1 Pseudomonas sp. QC2 | reverse complement strand
TCGTTGGTTCATGGGGGACTCTTGGTTCCAGGGCATGATCAGTTACCTCCTGATCATGCGTATTAACCTGTAAACCATGTCCCCGGTTAGAAATGTAAACGATGTCCCCGGTTTGTACCGGGGCAAGCCCCCTCCCACAGGGGATTTGTGGTGTTTGTGGGCGTGGGTTCAGCGCCGGCCCGTGCGCGTACTCACATCCACCCACACCGCCAGCACCAGGATGCTGCCCTTCACGATCATCTGCCAGTAGCTGTCCACATCCTGCATCGACATGCCGTTATCCAGGCTGGTGATCACCAACGCCCCGAGCAACGCGCCATACACCGTGCCCGAGCCGCCGCGCATCGAGGTGCCACCGATAAAGCACGCCGCAATGGCATCCAGCTCGCCCATGTTCCCCGCCGACGGTGATCCAGCCGCCAGCCGCGCGGTGTTGACCAGGCCGGCGAGGGCGCACATCACGCCCATGATGCCGAAGATCCACAGTTTCACCGCCTGCACGTTGATGCCCGACAGGCGTGTGGCTTCCATGTTGCTGCCCACCGCGTACACGCGGCGGCCGAACACGGTCTGGCTGGTGACGTAGCTGAATACGCCGAGCAGCACCAGCAACAGCAGCACCGGTACCGGGATGCCGTCATAGCTGTTGAGGGTGGTGACGAACCCGGCCAGCACCGCGCCGATCACTGCCACACGCACACCATCGCGCACCCGCGAGTGAGCGGCCAGGCCATGCAGGGCGCGGTTGCGCCGTTGTTTCCAGGTCAGGAACAGGGTCAAGGCAAACAGCAAGACCCCGAGGCCGATACCGACCGAATGCGGCAGATAACCCTGGCCCACATACACCAGCGACGGCGACACCGGCGCGATGGTGGTGCCGCCGGTAATTCCCAGCAGAATCCCGCGAAACGCCAACATGCCGCCCAGGCCGACAATAAACGACGGGATCCGCAGGTAAGCGGTCATGTAGCCGTTCGCCAGGCCGATCATCAAGCCGCACAGCGCCACCAGGCTCAGGTTGGCCAGCAGCGGGATGTGATACACCACATCCAGGATCGCCGCCAGGCCGCCCAATAATCCGAGCAATGACCCCACCGACAAATCGATTTCGCCGCTGATGATCACCAGCACCATGCCGCACGCCAGGATGCCGGTGATCGACATCTGCCGCAGCAGGTTGGACAGGTTGCGCGGCGTGAGGAATCCGCCCTCGGTCTGCCAACTGAAAAACAGCCAGATCACCGCCACGGCGATCACCAGGGCGAGCATTTTGTAGCGGGTAAACAGCTGTTTGAGCTGATTCATCTACGCGGTCTTCCGGTCATTATTATTGTGTTGGCTGAGCGCCGCGGCGAGTACCTGTTCCTGGGTGAGCCCTTCGTTGATGAAGTCGCCACGCAGCTGGCCTTCGCCGATCACCAGCACGCGGTTGGAAACGCCGAGCACTTCGGCCAGCTCCGAGGAGACCATGATGATCGACACGCCTTCGGCCGCCAGGGCGCCCATCAGTTTGTAGATCTCGTACTTGGCACCCACGTCCACCCCACGCGTGGGTTCATCGAGGATCAGCACCTTGGGCTTGGCCATCAGCATTTTCGCCAGCACGGCCTTTTGCTGGTTGCCGCCGGACAGGCTGGTGATCGGCAGGAATGGACTGGCGGTCTTGAGGTGCATGCGCGCGATCTGCTGGTCGATGCTGCCCAGTTCGGCTTCGGCGTCGATGCGGGTCATATGTGCGTAAGTGTCGAGCACCGTCAGGGTGATGTTCTGGCCCACGCCCAGGTCGGGAATGATGCCCTGGCGCTTGCGGTCTTCGGGCACCATGCACAGCCCGGCGCGGATCGATTTGAGCGGTGTGCGGGTGTCGATCACCTGGCCGTCCAGCCAGACTTCGGCGCTGTAGCGGCCGGGGTAGGCACCGAACAGCGCCGACACCAGCTCCGTACGCCCGGCGCCCACCAGGCCGGCGATGCCGAGGATTTCCCCGCGCTTGAGCACAAAGGACACATCGTCCACGCGTTTGCGCTTGGGGTTGTCGACGTCATAGCAGGTGACGTGGCGCGCCTCGAAAATCACCTCGCCCACCGCATGGGGCGTGGTGGGGTAGAGGTTGCTCATTTCGCGGCCGACCATTTGGGTGATGATCTGCGCAATGTCCATATCGGCCATGGCCGTGGTCGCAATGTGCTTGCCGTCGCGGATCACCGCAATGGTGTCGCACACGGCCGCCACTTCATCGAGCTTGTGGGAGATGTACACGCAGGCCACGCCCTTGGCTTTGAGGCCGCGGATGATGTCCAGCAGCACGTCGATTTCCGAGCGGGTCAGCGCCGAGGAGGGCTCGTCGAGGATCAACAGGCGCGCCTGTTTATTCAGGGCCTTGGCGATTTCTACCAATTGCTGGTAACCGCCGCCGTACTGCGACACCGGCAACGCCACGTTCATGTCCGGCACCTTGAGCTCGCGCATCAAGGCTTCGGCGCGGTGGAGCATCGCCGGGTAGTTCATGCGCCCACCCGGCAAGGTCAGTTCGTGGCCCATGAAGATGTTTTCGGCCACCGACAGGTCCGGCACCAGGGTCAGTTCCTGGTGGATGATGACGATGCCGGCCGCCTCGGTTTCGCTGATGGACTGGGCCTTCAGCGGTTGGCCGTCCCAAAGGATTTCGCCCTCCCAGGTGCCATACGGGTAGACCGCCGACAGCACCTTCATCAAGGTGGATTTGCCGGCACCGTTCTCGCCGCACAGGCCGACGCATTCGCCCGGTCGTACCTTGATGTCGATGCCGTTGAGCGCGTTGACACCGCCAAAGCTTTTGACGATGCCGTTCATTTGCAGCAAGTAGTCGGCCATGGCGGTCATTGCCCGGCAAGCTGCTCTTTGGTGTAGAACCCGTCCTTCTCCAACAGGTCGATATTGGCCTTGGTCAACGGCGTCGGCGTGAGCAGGATGGTATCGACCTTCTTGCTGCCGTTGTCGTATTGCGAGCTGTATGTCGGCTTCTCGTTACGCGCCAGTTGCACCGAGAGCTTGGCCGCCTCCGAGGCGATCAGCTTGAGCGGCTTGTACACGGTCATGGTCTGGGTGCCATCGATCACGCGTTTGATCGCGGCGAGGTCGGCGTCCTGGCCGGAGATCGGCACCTTGCCCGCCAGCTTCTGCGCGGCCAGGGCCTGGATCGCGCCGCCGGCGGTGGCGTCATTGGAGGCGACGATGGCGTCGATCTTGTTGTTGTTCCGGGTCAGGGCGTTTTCGACGATGCTCAAGGCTTCGGTGGCGTTCCACTCCTTGACCCACTGCTGGCCGACAATCTTGATATCACCCTTGTCGATGGCCGGTTGCAGCACCTTCATCTGGCCTTCGCGCAGCACCTTGGCGTTGTTATCGGTGGGCGCGCCGCCCAGCAGGAAGTAGTTGCCCTTGGGCGCAGCTTGCAGCACGCCGTTGGCCTGCATCTCGCCGACTTTTTCGTTATCGAAGGAGATGTAGGCGTCGATATCGGCGTTGAGGATCAGGCGGTCATAGGACACCACTTTGATCCCGGCCTTTTTGGCTTCGGCGACGGCGTTGGTGAGCACGGTGGCGTTGAACGGCACGATCACAATGACGTCGACCCCACGGGAAATCAGGTTTTCGATCTGGGAAATCTGCTTTTGCTCGTTGGCATCGGCGGATTGGACGAAGACCTTGGCGTCGAGTTTTTCCGCTGCGGCGACGAAGTAATCGCGGTCACGGGACCAACGCTCCAGGCGCAGGTCGTCGATGGAGAAACCGATCTTCGGGTGGGCGGGGTCAGCCATGACCGGCAGGGCGAGCAAGGCCAGGGCAGTGGCGAGCAGGGTACGTTTGAATGACTTCATGGTGGTGCGTCCTTTTATTGTTGTTGGAAGACTCTAGACGAACACTGTAACTGTGGTGAGTAGGCTTACTGTGGTGAGCGGGCTTGCCCCGCGCTGGGCTGCGAAGCAGCCCCAAAACCAGGCACCTCAGCGTGTCAGGTAAAAACACATCGCCTGTAGGGGGGGGGCGCTAAGCGCCCCAGCGCGGGGCACGCCCGCTCACCACACGTGCCAGTGTTTACCCCTATCAGGTGTAGATAAAGCGATTCACGACGCCTTCAAGCATCTCCTGACGACCACTCACCGCCTGCGGGTTCAGTTCATGGGCAAACGCATGCTCGGCCAGCGATGCCAGGCTGAACTCTCCGGCCAGCACTGCCTGGCCCAACGGTTGCTGCCACCCGGCATAACGCTGGTCCTTGAACTGCTGCAAGCGGTCGTTCTGCACCATCGCCGCCGCACGTTCCAGCGCCAGGGCCAGCACATCCATGGCCGCGACATGCCCGTGGAACAGGTCCACATCGTCCAGGCTTTGGCGGCGCACCTTGGAGTCGAAATTGTAGCCACCGTTCTTGAACCCGCCGGCCTTGAGGATTTCATAGGTGGCCAGGGTCATTTCCTCGACGCTGTTGGGGAACTGGTCGGTGTCCCAGCCGTTCTGCGGGTCGCCGCGGTTGGCGTCGATGCTGCCGAAGATACCCAGGGACACGGCCGTGGCGATCTCGTGATGGAAGCTGTGCCCGGCCAGGGTGGCGTGGTTGGCCTCGATGTTCACCTTGATCTCATGCTCCAGCCCGTACTCATGCAGGAAGCCGAACACCGTGGCGCTGTCGTAATCGTATTGGTGCTTGGTCGGTTCCTGGGGCTTGGGCTCAATCAGCAGGTCGCCCTTGAAGCCGATCTTATGCTTGTGCTCCACCACCATGCGCATGAAGCGCCCGAGTTGCTCGCGTTCGCGCTTGAGGTCGGTATTGAGCAGGGTTTCATAGCCTTCACGGCCACCCCACAGCACATAGTTGGCGCCCTTGAGCCGCAGGGTGGCATTCATGGCGCTGAACACCTGGGCGGCGGCGTAGGCGAACACCTCCGGGTCCGGGTTACTCGCGGCGCCGGCGGCAAAGCGCGGGTTGCTGAAGCAGTTGGCGGTGCCCCAGAGCAGCTTGATCCCGGTCTGTTCCTGATGGCGCTCGAGGTGATCGACCATCTGCGCGAAGTGGTGGCGGTACTCCTTGAGCGAGCTGCCTTCAGGGGCGACGTCCGTGTCGTGAAAGCTGTAGTAGTCGATGCCCAGTTTGGAGAAAAATTCGAACGCCGCGTCGGCCTTGCCGATGGCCAGTTCCATCGGGTCGCCGCTGCGCTGCCAGGGCCGCTTGAAGGTACCTACACCGAACATATCCGCCCCCGGCCATACGAAGGTGTGCCAATAGCAGGCTGCCATGCGCAGGTGTTCGCGCATGGGTTTGCCGAGGATGATCTTGTTGGCGTCGTAATGGCGAAAGGCGAGGGGGGCGTCGCTGCTGGGGCCTTCGAAGCGAACCTTCTCGACACCGGGGAAGTACGGCATGGCGTTTTCCTTATTGTTCTTGGCGGTGTCTCGATACTAGCAACGGCATCGGCCTTGCCGATTATGAAAATCACCAAAGGACAGTGCGATTTTGAGTGGCAGGGTCTAGTCTGTGGCGACTGGCCCCAGGACAACAACAATGAAAACCCTACCGCCCGTGCACCGCATTGCCTTGCTCTTCAACGGCAGCAAAATCTACGACCGCGGCATCATCGCCGGCATCGGCAACTACCTGAGCAGCACCCGCGCGTCCTGGGACTTGTTCCTGGAAGAGGACTTTCTCTGTCGCCTCAAAGGCATCGAGCGCTGGCAGGGCGACGGCATCATCGCCGACTTCGACGACCCGCTGATCGGCGAGGCGTTGTCCGGGAGCACGCTGCCGGTGGTGGCGGTGGGGGGCTCTTATGAGGATGCGCGCGCCTACCCCAAGGGCATTCCTTATGTGGCCACCGATAACCACGCCTTGATGAAATTGGCCTACGAACATTTGATCGAAGCGGGCCTGACGCGGTTTGCCTGTTTCAGCCTGCCCGAGGCCCAGGCCAATCGCTGGGCCCAGGAGCGCGAAAAAGCCTTTCGCCGTCTGCTGCAACGCGATGGCCTGCACGTCGAGGTGTATCGCGGCCTGGGCACCAGCGCGCCGTTGTGGGACAGCGCGGTGGAACAACAGATCGCCTGGCTGCACAGCCTGCCCAAGCCCATCGGTATCATCGCCGTCACCGACGCCCGCGCCCGGCAGTTGCTGCAAGCCTGCCTCACCGCCGGCATCGCCGTGCCGGAGGAGGTGGCGTTGATCGGCATCGACAACGACCCGCTGACCCGCACCCTTACGCGGGTGCCGCTGAGTTCGGTGATCCAGGGCACGGAAACCATGGGCCGCACCGCCGCGGCGTTGCTGCACCAGATGCTGCACGGCAAACCCTGCGCCGGGACGCAGATCCTGGTGCCGCCGGATGCGATCAATGTGCAGGCCTCCAGCTTGCATCAACCCTTGGGCAATCCCTATGTGATGCAAGCGTTGCTGTTTATCCGGCAGTACGCCTGCCAGGGCATCAAGACCGCGCAGGTGGCGGCGTATGTGGGGGTGTCGCGTTCCTCCCTGGAAGCGCACTTTCGCAAGGTGCGCGGCTGCAGCGTGCATGACGAGATCCTGCGCTTCAAACTCGCCGCCGCCGCCAAGGGCCTCGCCGACCCCGACCTGGCCATCGCCGACATTGCGTCGAGCTGCGGCTTCACCTCCGCGCAGTACTTGCATACGGTGTTTCGCCGTGAGTTCGGTTGTACGCCACGGGAGTACCAGCAGGGTGCGGCCTAGGGCCGCGTATTCAGACTGAATGCGAGAGATAAAATGTGGGAGCGGGCAGGGCGCTTAGAACACTGTCTTGACCTGCAGGCCGACCACCAGCGCGTTGTCGATATCCGCACCGGAGAACGCTCCTGGCTCGATGATGTATTGCACATCCGGGCGCAGGTTGAGCCACGGCGTGGCCTGGTAGCCATAGCTGAGTTCGATCAATTGTTCGGCATTGTTCAGGTTGGGGTAATCGTTCTCGGCCTTGAAGGCGGCCAGTTCCTGCACGTCGCGACTGCGAGGGTTGGGTACGGCACGCCCATACCCCAAGGCCAGGGTATCGCGTGGCCGTCCCTCAAACGGCTTGTAAAGCACCACGCCGGCGCCGTACCACTTGCTGAACGGCGAGGCCGCTTCGCTGGCTGCCGAGTATTGGCCGAAGGCATGCAGCACTCGGCCGGCGGATGAGTCGGACGCCCATACCGCCTGGTCGACCAGTAGGTAGTAACCACCGCGACCGCTGACCGCCTTGTTGCTGCCAATGCGTTTCACGTCGGAGCTGTCGTAGTAATAGCCCAGTTTGTATTCACTCGGCAGGCTGCCCGCGTGTTTGTACACCAGTTCGATGGGCACTACGGTGCCAGTGGTGTGCTTGGGGCTCAGATGCCAGGCGCGGCTGGAGTCGCCGTTACTGTCCGGGTCGACATTGAACGCGGCGACGCGCAGTTGCCAGGCAGGCGAGAAGTCGTATTTCACCCGTGCGCCCAGGCGTGCGTTGGGGTAGTTGGTCCAGCCGCTCCCGCCGGACATGTTCAGCGGGTGGCCGCAGAAGCCGGCATTCATGAAGTTGCACAGGATGCCGCTGTCCAGGCCGCCGAGGTCGTTGCCCATGGCCATGTAGCCGAACTTGAGGTTCAGCGCCGGGGTGAACAGCGTGCGCTCGTAGCTCAGCTCGGTGAGGCGCGTGTAGAGGCCGCCGTAGTTTTCCTGGATCGGCAGGCGGTTGCCCACCAGGTCTTCGGAGGCGCTGTTGCCGCGACGGTCGTTGAGGGTGAGCTGGATGCGGTCATCCTTGTTGAAGCCATAGAGCTTGCCCAGGTCGAACTGCACGCCGAGCTTGACGTTCTGCGAGTAGCGCGCCGAACGATGCTGGCCGCCGTGGGCGTTGTAGGCGGTTTCGCCGCTGTAGTCACCGGTGAAGCGCACGCCTTGCTCGTCGAGCTCACGGCGCAGGCCGTCCCAGTCGCCGGTCAGGGTGGTGTCATCCGCTTGCACAGGCAGGGCGGCACCCAGGGCCAGGCCGAGCAACAGGCGCCCAAGGGAAAGATGAGAAGAGGGGGTCATGCGGGGTCTTCCAAAGCAGAAGGCGCGGTGCTGGGGGCACCGCGCCTGGAGAGGGTTATGGCAGGGCGTAGGCGATCACGTAGTCGCCACGGTCGGTGGACTGGCGTGCGCCACCGGCGGTGACCACGATGTACTGCTTGCCGGTTTTCGGCGACACGTAGGTCATCGGACCGCCTTGACTGCCGACCGGCAGGCGGGCTTTCCAGATTTCATCACCGTTGCCGCTGTTGAAGGCGCGCAGGTAGAAGTCCTGGGTGCCGGCGATGAAGATCAGGCCGCCCTGGGTGGAGAGGGTACCGCCGAGGGTCGGCAGGCCGATCTTGATCGGCAGGTGCATGCGGATCCCCAGCGGGCCGGTGTCTTCAACGGTGCCGACCGGCACTTGCCAGGCGACCTTTTGCGTCTTCATGTCGATCGCGGTGAGGGTGCCGAACGGCGGCGCCTGGCACGGGATACCGGCCACCGACAGGAAGCGGTTTTTGTTCACCGCATACGGCGTGCCCTTGAGCGGTACGGCGCCCATGCCGGTGTTCAGTGCTTCGCCACCGGACGAGGCCTGGGCCTTGTTTTGCGACGGTATCATCTGGATCCACAGACCCAGGCGCATGTCGTTGACGAAAATGAAACCGTGCACCGGGTCGGTGGAGATGCTGCCCCAGTTCATGCCGCCCAGCGAGCCCGGGAAGCTCAGGGATTTATCGGTGCCTGGCGCGGTGTACAGGCCGTCGTAGCGCATGCCCTTGAAGTCGATGCGACACAGCAACTGGTCAAACGGCGTGGCGCCCCACATGTCCGACTCGGTCAGGGTCTGCGCGCCGATCTGTGGCATGCCGACCGACTTTGGCTGGGTGGGCGAGTAGGGCTCGTTAGGGATATTGGCGGCCTTGACCGGGACTTCCTGCACGTCGGTCAGCGGCTTGCCGGTCGCGCGGTCGAGCACGTAGATCTGCCCGGCCTTGGTACCGATCACCACTGCCGGCACGGCTTTGTCGCTGCCTGGCGGCGTGAAATCGATCAGGCTTGGCTGCATCGGCAGGTCGAAGTCCCACAGGTCATTGTGGACGGTCTGGTATACCCACTTTTCCGTGCCGGTGGAGGCGTCCAGCGCCAGCACCGAGGCGCCGTATTTGTGGTTGAGCTGAGTGCGTTCCACGCCGTAGATGTCGGTGGACGAGCTGCCCATCGGCAAGAACACGGTGTTCATCAGCGGGTCATAGGACATTGGCGCCCAGCTGTTCGGCGTGCTGCGCACATAGGTGCTGCCGTCGGCCGGGGCTTTTTTGTCTTCCGGGTTGCCCGGGTCGAAAGCCCAGCGCATCTGGCCGGTGATCACGTCGAAGCCACGGATCACGCCGCCGGGCATGTCGGTCTGGACGTTGTCGGCCACGCGGCCACCCACCACCACGGTGGTGCCGGCCATCAGCGGCGCCGAGGACAGTTGGTAGTAGCTGTCCGGCACGTTACCCAGGCCGGCCTTCAAATCCACTTGACCGTGGGTGCCGAAGTCTTCGCAGAACTTGCCGGTGTCAGCATCCACGGCGATCAGGCGTGCATCGATGGTGTTGGTCAGCAAGCGACGCTGGCACTGCGCACCGGCAGGAACGCTGGCGGCAATGATCGGCGAGCTGTTGGGCTGGGTCGGCTGGGCAATCGGCGCGCTGGCGTCGAAGTAAGCCATGCCCCGGCAACGCTGCCACACCGCCGATTTGGCGTTGACCTCGTTCTTCCACAGCTCTTTGCCGGTGTCGGCGTCGAGGGCGATCAGGTTGTTGTGCGGTGTGCAGATAAACACCTTGTTGCCGATCTGCAGGGGCGTGAGTTGGTCTTCGGCACCGTTGCCGTCGCTGATCGCCACGTCACCGGTGTGGTAGGTCCAGGCTACTTTGAGCTTATTGACCGTGTCACGGTTGATCTGGTCCAGCGCGGCGAAGCGGCTGCCGCCTTCGGTGTTGCCGTAGTGGGCCCAGTCTTTCTGGGCATCGGCCGGGGCTACGGGGGTGATGCCAGGGCCGGCACCGGCCGGGGCGACGCTTGGGTGAGCAACGAACATATTGCCTGCTGCCACCGCCACGCCCACTGCCAGCACGGCGGCAACGCCATAGGCGCCCCGGGCAGGCGTGTTGACGAGCAGCGGATAAACCAGCGCCACCACCATACCGATGGCCGCAAACATGAACACCCGCGAGAACAGCGGCCAGAACACCAGGCCCACGTCGGCCACGGCCCAGATCGCGGTGCCCAGCAGAAACGCCGCGAATAACCACGCGCCGGCCGGTTTGCGCAGGGCAATCAGCAGGCCGGAAACGGCCATCACCGCACCGCCGACCAGGAAGTACCAGGAACCTCCCAGGCTGACCAGTTTAACGCCGCCGACGGCAAGCGCGAGGCCGAGCAAGGCGATGATCACGCCCAGGCCCAGGAGTAAGAATCTAGAGACGCCAGTGGCGCGCGATGCTCGTTTCATATCGAAAAGACTCGAGTGAGAGAGGGCAAAGACGCGATTTTAGCAAGATAAGTAACTGGTTAGTACATTAGAGTCCTGCAATAGACTATTACAGGTTCTGCGAGGGTAGGCTGAGGCTAAATGTCGCGTGTGTTGAGAGAGTGTAGGCAAGCTTGGAGGAAAATGTGGGAGGGGGCTGGCGCCCGATGGCAATGGCTCAGTTACCCAATAAGTTGACTGACACACCGTCATCGGGGCACGCCCCCTCCCACATTTGAGCCGGGTAGGGCTTCAGCCCGTGGTGGTTTTTTTGCTGCGAGGTTTTTTCTGTGGGGTTTCTCCACCCGCCAGTGCATCGCCACCCAGGCTGCGGGTCAGCTCAACGGCGGCCTGCTGGAACAGCGGATGCAGGGTTTGCGCCTGTTCTGCAGTCAGGCGGCTGGCCGGACCGGACAGCACCAGGGCGCCGATCAGGTTTTCCCCGGGGCCGAAAATCGGCAGGGCCATCGACGAGGCGTGGGGGTCGGTGGCGCCGTGGGAGAAGATCGGTTTGATCATCCTGGCGGCCAGGGAATAGGGGGTGCGCAAGGCTTCGGCACCGGCGGCGCCATCCATGGGGCGGGTGTCGCCCGGTTGCAGGTGCAGGCGCAGATGGTGGGGCGAATTGACCCGGTACAGGCACATCCGGTAGGCGCCATGGCGCACATAGAACGAGGCGGTTTCCCCGGTTTCCTGCGTCAGGCGGTGCAGCAGCGGGGTAATGTGGCGCTCCAGGTCGAGGCCGTCCTGATACACCGTGTTCAGTCGCATGATCTCGGTGGCCAGTTGATAACGGCCATCGGCCAGGCGCGTGATCAGGCCGTGGTCTTCCAGGGACACCATCAAACGCATGATGGTGCTTTTGATCAACCCGGTGCGCGCCGCCAGCTCGGCCAGTTCCAGCGCGGTATCGCCCATTTTGAACGCCGTGAGCACGGTCAGCACCCGATCAGCCGAAGCAACCCCGGTGACTGCGGGGCGCGGGCGGGTTTTTACCATGGGGTTGCTCCTTGTGGTTGGGCGGGTACGCTGCAAAATACTGGCATTGCCCGCGAGGGGCAATGCCAAGCAATTGACTGCGCAGCGATTTCAGGACAAAGCCGGCGCGCCGGCCAATTCCTTCATCTGCTTGCGGCCCATCAACAACACCATCACCGCGCCGGCCGCACACAGCGCTGCCAGTGGCAAGAGTGCCAGGGCATAGCTGCCGGTGGCGTGATGAATCGTGCCGTAAACGTTGACCATCACGCCCCCGCCAATCAGGTTGGCCATTGCCCCCACGGCGGCCAGGCCGGCAGCGGCGGTGGAGGACGAGAGCCAGGTCGACACCAGCGCCCAGAACGGCCCCTTCATCGAATACGCGCCAATCAGCACCATGGACAGCATGATTACCGTGGCCACCAGCGACGACGTGACCAACGCCAGCAGCAAGCCCGCAGTGATCAACAGCAAGGTGGTCGCGGTGTGCCAGCGGCGCTCACCGGTCTTGTCGGAGCTGCGCCCCCACAGAATCATAAGGATCGATGCGAGCCCGTAGGGGATGGCATTGACCAGGCCGATTTCCAGGTTGTTCAGGCCAAAGGTCTTGAGCAATTGCGGGGCCCAGACGCTCATGGTGCTGCCGGCCGCCGAGGCGCCCGAATAGATCAGCGCCAGCACCCAGATGTGCTTGTGGCGCAGCAGTTTCCACAGAGAGATATGCCCGATGGCGGTCTTGCGGCTGCGCTCTTCATCGAGACGGCCGGTGAGCCAGCCGCGTTGCTCGCTGCTCAGCCATTTGGCCTGCTCGGGGCGATCGGTCAGCACGAACAGGCAAGCGATACCCAGCAGCACCGCCGGGATGCCTTCGATGATGAACAGCCAGTGCCAGCCTCGCATGCCAAACCAGCCGTCCAGGCTCAACAGCAGTCCGGACAGCGGCGAGCCGATGAAGTTGGCACCGGGAATGGCGACCATGAAAATCGCCACCATGCGCCCTCGGTATGCCGCCGGCAGCCAGTAGGTGAGGTACAGCAGCACGCCCGGGAAAAACCCGGCTTCGGCCGCGCCCAGCAAAAAGCGCATCACGTACAAGGAATTGGCGCCGGTCACAAACGCGGTGCCGGCGGAAATAATCCCCCAAGTGATCATGATCCGCGCAATCCATACCCGCGCGCCGAACCGTTGCAAGGCCAGGTTGCTGGGGACTTCCACGAGGAAATACGACACAAAGAACAAGCTGCTGGCAAAGCCGAAGATCGCCGGGGTGAGGCCCAGGTCCTGGTTCATCTGCAGGGAGGCCATGCCGATGTTGCCGCGATCAATGATTGCCAGCAGGTAGCAGAGGATCAGGAACGGCAGTAGCCGCCACGCCACCTTGCGCATGGTTGAGCGCTCAATGGCGCTGATGTCGGTGGAACTGGTAGACATGACTCTCTCCCATTTTGTTTTTTTTGGAGAAGCGTGATGAGCCTGTCCTTCTTTACGCGAAGGCCGGGCGATGTGCGTTCAATCAGTCTGCGAACAGTTGGCGATTAACCACTGCGCGCGGTTCCAGCGCGTTGCCGTCCCAGAAATCGATGATTTGTTGCAAGGCCAGCAGGCCCACGCGATCCCGCGCTTCGGCGGTGTTGGCGCCCACGTGCGGGGTGGCCACCAGGGTCGGCAGGCCCCACAGCGCGGAGTCAGCCGGTGGCGGTTCGGGGTTGAAGGTGTCGAGGCCGGCGCCGGCGATCTGGCCGGTGCTCAGCGCCTGCACCAGCGCTTCGGTGTCGATCAGCTCACCGCGCGCGGTATTGATCAGGATGCTGCGCGGGCGCATGCGCTTGAACTGTGCCGCGCCGAACAGGTTGCGGTTCTGCTCGGTCAGCGGGCAATGCAGGCTGATGATATCGCAGCTCTCCAGCAAGGCGTCGAAGTCCTCAGCGCGCTCGACGTTCGGCAGGTCCGGCAGGCTGCTCAGGTACGGGTCAAAGACCTTGACGGTCATGCGCAGCGGGGTCACCAGGTCCATCAGGATTCGCCCGATGGCGCCCAGGCCGACCAGCCCGAGGGTCTTGCCGGACAGCTCGATGCCCACGCTGGTGGCTTTGTCCCAATGCCCGTCACGCATGCGCGCATCGAGCAGTGCGGTCTGGCGCGCCACGCTGAACATCAGTGCCAGTGCGTGCTCGGCCACCGATTGCGCATTGGCGCCCAGGGCGATGGTCACCGGGATGCGGCGCTCGGCGGCGGCGGCAATGTCGATGGTGTCGTAGCCCACGCCGTGCTTGGCGATGATCTTCAGCGCGGGCGATGCGTCGATCATCGCTCGGGTCAGTTTGCCCTGGCGCACGATGATTGCGTCGGGTTGCTCGCGGGCAATGATCGCAGTGAGTTCGTCGGCAGGTGCATAGGGCGTGGTGGGGATCACGCGTACGCCGTGGGAGGCGGCGTGGGCCATGGCGTCGGGGGTGAGTTCCGGGCCGGTCAGCAGCAGGGTTCGGGTCATTGTGCGCACCTTGGTTTTCTTATCTGTGTGCAGTTGAGGACTCGTCGTAGCGCTCAACAGTGATTGAAAGCTACCATAATGAAATGGCGTTTCAATAAATAATTTTTGCTCTGAAACAAAAAACTCACTGTTACGGTTGTCTGCGACCCAGTGATTACCCATGTTTTATAGAGTTTAAGGTGCGATTTGTGCTACTCGTCGCCTGCCGAATGGCTGCGAAGGGTGTCTTGTCAGTTTTAAAAGGTGGTGTTAATTTTGAAATATCGTTTCATTTTGAACAAATAACACTTAATAAAAACCACCAGAGGAATGCCCCATGTCCATCGGATTCAGAGTGCTCAAGCAGCAACGCAAGGTCGCTGCCGAGTGGGTCGAGCGTTACCGCACCGTGCCGGTCGCCAACATCAGCGATTCGATGAATCGGATGACCGCCGGTGGCGCCAGCCTGCAGCCGATGCACCACAAGGGCGTACTGGTGGGGCCAGCGCTGACCGTCAAGGCGCGCCCCGGCGACAACCTGATGCTGCATCACGCGCTGGATATCGCGCAGCCCGGTGACGTGATCGTGGTGGATGCCGGCGGTGACCTGAGCAACGCGCTCATCGGCGAAATGATGGTGGCGTACGCGATCAAGAAGGGCGTGGCCGGCATTGTGATCAACGGCGCGATTCGCGATGCGGCGAGCATCGGCGCCGGTGACTTTCCGGTGTTCGCCGCCGGTATCACCCATCGCGGCCCTTACAAGGATGGTCCGGGCGAGGTCAATGTACCGATTGCGCTCGGTGGCATGGTCATCGAGCCCGGAGACCTGGTGATCGGTGATGAAGACGGCTTGCTCTGCGTGCCTTTCGATCAGGTCGGCGAGGTGTATGATCGCGCCTACGCCAAGCATGCCGCTGAACAGAAGCAGCTTGAACAGATCGCGCTGGGCGAGAACGACCGCACCTGGGTCCTGAAATCGCTCACACAAAAGGGCTGCGAGTTTATTTGAATCCTGCTTCCCCCTCCCGCTGGCCGGCGCCTGTACGCGCGCTGCGCCATCGCAATTTCCAGATCTACTTCGTCGGCCAGGGCCTCTCCACCCTCGGCAAGTGGGTGCAACAGGTCGCGCTGTCGTGGCTGGCCTACCACCTGACGGGCTCGGCCGTGCTGCTGGGGGCGATTGCGTTTCTGACGCTGTTGCCGCAGTTGCTGGTGGGCCCGCTGGCGGGGGCCTGGTCGGACCGCCACGACAAGCGCCGCCTGCTGATGGCCGTGCAGGCCACGCTGGCCCTGCAATCCCTGGCCTTGGCCGTGCTCACGTGGCAGCAGTGGATGGGCCGCGAAGTGATCATCGCCATGGCGCTGTTGCTGGGGTTGCTCAACGCCCTGGAAACGCCGCTGCGCCAAGCCTTGATCGCCAGTTTTGTCGACGATCCCAAAGACCTGCCCAACGCCCTTGTGCTCAATGCGATGCTGATCAATGCCGCACGTTTTATCGGCCCGCCGTTGGCCGGTTTGCTGATCAACTGGAGCGGCGAGGCTGGTTGCTTCCTGCTGACGTCCATCGCCTTCGGCATGTTGCTGATTGGCCTGGGCAAGGTGCAAAGCCGGGCGCAGGCCAGGGCCCAAGGTTCCACGGCGCAAATTTTCCGCGAAGGTTTGCACTACCTTTGGAGCACGCTGGCAATCCGGCGGCTGCTGATCAGTGTGGTGATGGTCAACCTGTTGGCCTCCTGCTACACGGTGCTGCTGCCGATTCTGGCCAAGCACGTGTTCAGCGGCGATGCGCAAACCCTCGGCTGGTTATGGGGCGCGGCGGGTGCCGGTGCGTTTGTGGCCACGATTTTCCTGGCGTTCGCCGGCAGTCACTCGCGGCTCAGCCGCATCATCGTGCTGGGTACGTTGGTGTGTGCGATGTCGCTATGTGCGGTGGCCGCCAACCCGCCGTTGGGGTTCACCCTGGCGGCGCTCGCCGGGCTGGGGTTCGGGATTACGGTCAGTAATGTCAGCAGCAACATGACCCTGCAAAGCGCCGCGCCGGAAACGCTGCGGGGCAGGGTGATCGCGTTTTACATCGCCATGCGTTTCGGCTTTGAAGCCATCGGCGGGTTGTTGGCCGGCCTGTTGGCGGCGGCGCTGAGCGTGCAATGGACATTGCTGCTGGCGGGGAGCTTGTTGGGGGGTTATCAGTTGGTCAGTTGGCACTTGGGCCGCAGGCGTGGTTGAAAGCAACCAGTGGCCTGCGGCTGGGCTGACTCAACGAAACGCCGGCACCACCTGCTCGATAAACAGCGCCAGCGACTTCTTCTTCTCGGCATGGGGCAGGCTGTTGTCGCACCAGAAGCTGAACTCATCCACCCCCAGTTCCTGGTAGTAGCGGATGCGCGGGATGATTTCTTCGGCGGTGCCGATCATCGCGGTCTTGTGCAGGCTGTCCAGTTCGAACTCCGGGCGGGCGGCGAATTTTTCTTCCGGGCTCGGCGCCAGGAAGCCATTCACCGGCACCTCTTTATTGCCGAACCAGGCATCGAAGGTGCGATAGAACTTCGAGATCGCCTTGGCCCCGACTTTCCAGCCGTCCGGATCATCGGCGGCATGCACGTGCGTGTGGCGCAGCACCATCAGTTGCGGGCGTGGTACGCCGGGGTTGTTGTCGAGGGCGGCCTGGAATTTGTTTTTCAGGTCGAGGACTTCTTCGTCACCCTTCATCAGCGGCGTGACCATCACGTTGCAGCCGTTGGCCACCGCGAAGTTATGCGAGTCCGGGTCGCGGGCGGCGATCCACATCGGCGGGTTGGGCTGCTGGATCGGCTTGGGCACGCTGGTGGAAGTGGGGAATTTCCAGATGTCGCCGTCGTGGGCGTAGTCGCCTTTCCACAACGCACGCACCACCGGCACCATCTCGCGCAGCGCCTGGCCGCCGCTGGAGGCGGGCATGCCGCCGGCCATGCGGTCGAATTCGACTTGGTAAGCACCACGGGCCAGGCCGACTTCCATGCGCCCGTTGCTGATCACGTCGAGCAAGGCGCATTCACCCGCCACCCGCAACGGGTGCCAGAACGGCGCGATGATGGTGCCGGCGCCCAGGTGAATGGTAGTGGTCTTGGCCGCGAGGTAAGCCAGCAGCGGCATCGGGCTCGGCGAGATGGTGTATTCCATGGCGTGGTGTTCGCCAATCCATACGGTACTGAAACCGCCGGCCTCGGCCATCAGGGTCAGTTCGGTCAAGTCTTCGAACAACTGCCGGTGGCTGACACTTTCGTCCCAACGTTCCATGTGTACGAACAGGGAAAACTTCATGACGCTTACCTCGGATCTATTGTGATCGGCCTGTCGGCTGCGGGCCCTTAAGTACTCTCGCCACGTTGAAGCATGCCAGTGATGACGGCTGTTCGGCGGATTGATTGTTGGTATACCATAATACGGAATATCCGCAAAACTTTTCTCTCCAACGGTCGCACCGTCACCTCACAAGGAAAGCGAGCTAGATGAACATAAAACAAAAACTGATCCTGGCCTTTGCGGTGATCGCCAGCCTGCCGGTAGTGCTGGTGGCTGTGCTGATCATCCTCAATGTGCGTCATGAGGCACGGGATGGCTTTATCGACAGCAGCGGGCGCGAGATCCGCCAGGTCGACAACGCGATGCAGTTGTTTTTCGAAGGCATCAGCCAGAACGTCAGCTACCTGG
Organism: Pseudomonas sp. QC2; assembly: GCF_002859085.1. Classification (NCBI taxonomy): domain Bacteria; kingdom Pseudomonadati; phylum Pseudomonadota; class Gammaproteobacteria; order Pseudomonadales; family Pseudomonadaceae; genus Pseudomonas; species Pseudomonas sp. QC2. Next base: position 162,932 of record NZ_PKKS01000009.1, on the reverse strand, counting down.
CCGCGCACCCGCAACTGCAGAGTATCAAGGGTGATGTGAAACGCTACCTGGCCAGCGATGCCGCGCAAGTCGCACCCGGCGAGCGCGACGAGCAGGTGTTCAAGCTGTTCGAAGGCTTGGCCCAGAGTCATTCGGCCTACACCTACCTGTCCCTGGGCACCGAGGACGGCGGTTATGTGTTCTGGCCCGGCGACCCCAAGCTGGCCAGCTACGATCCGCGCACACGCCCCTGGTACAAGACCGCCATGGCCCAGCCGGGCAAGACCCTGCGCACCGAGGCCTATTACTGGGCTGCCGACGATGTGGTGCTGGTCAGCACCGTGCAAAGTTTCAACGACCGCCAGGGCAAGGTGAGCGGGGTGGTCAACATCGACGTGTCCCTCAAGCAACTGACCGACCTGGTCAAGCAGATCAGGCTGGGCGAAAGCGGCTACCTGATGCTGATGGAAGCCAACAACACGGTGCTGGTGGACCCGAATGACCCGTCCCATAATTTCAAGCCTCTCGGCCAACTGGGCGATGGCTATCGTCAGTTGAGCGAAGCCGACCAGGGCCTGGTGCAGGTCGAGCTGGCGGGTGAGCGCTATATGGCGCTGGTGTGGCCGTCCAAGGCCTTGGGCTGGCGGTTTGTCGGGTTGATGCGCGAGAGTGAAGTGATGGCCGGCGCGGCGCGCCTGACCTGGCTGATTGCAGCCATCGCGCTGGTGTGTGGTGTGCTGTTTGCGGTGGCGGGGGCCTGGTTTGCCGGGCTGATCGTCAAGCCGATTCGCGGCGTGGCGAGCGGCCTGGAAGGCATCGCCCAAGGTGAAGGTGACTTGACCGCGCGCCTGGAAGTGAAGGGGCGTGACGAGACGGCGCAACTGGCCGGCTGGTTCAACCAGTTCCTCGAAGCGATCCGCACGCTGATCCAGCGCATCGGGCAGGCGGCCGGGCAGATCCACAGCAGCTCCGGGAGTGCCACCGAAGTCTCGGTGGAAATGGCCGAAGTCGCCGAGCGACAGCGCGAAGCGGTGGATATGGTCTCGACGGCGTTTCATGAAATGGTTGCCACCTCCAACGAAGTCGCGCGCTCCTGCAGCCAGGCTGCCGACTCGGCCGACAACGGCCAGCGCCAGGCCCACACCGGGCAGCAACAGATCGACGCGGCGGTGAGCAGTGTCGGGCGCTTGAGTGTAGAGATCGGCCAATCCGCCCAGGCCATGGAGCAATTGGAAAAAGACAGCAATGACATCCAGTCGATCCTCGGCACCATCCGCTCCATTGCCGAGCAGACCAACCTGCTGGCCCTGAACGCCGCCATCGAAGCCGCGCGGGCCGGCGAGCAGGGCCGCGGTTTTGCGGTAGTGGCGGACGAGGTGCGCGCGCTGGCCAAGCGCACCTCGGACTCCACCGGTGAAATCGACGGGCTGCTCGGCAACCTGGCGCGCCGCACTCATCAGATGGGCAAGCAGATGCATGCGAGCCTGGAGGTGTCCCAGGAAACGGTGGTGTCGATCAACGACGCACGGGCCAGCTTTGGCCTGATCCGTGAGTCGGTCGACGTGATCCGCGACATGAACACGCAAATCGCCACCGCCGCCGAAGAGCAGCACCAGGTGGCCGAAGACATCAATCGGCATATCAGCCAGATTCATGGGGATGCGCAATTAGTGGCAAGCTTGGCCGACTCTACACGCCAGGATGCGCAGCAATTGACGGCGTTGTCGCAGACGTTGAATCAGCTGGTCAGCCGCTTTCGAACCTGATTGATACCGCAGCCCTTTGGGGGACGTTCGAATGAGGGAGCGGGCAAGCCCTACTACCAGTCAGTTAAGAAGCAGCAAGAGCGAAAAGTAACCTGTGGCGAGGGAGCTTGCTCCCGTTGGACTGCGTAGCAGTCCCAGTTGTTTTAAACAAAGAGCTGGGGCCGCTTCGCGGCCCAACGGGAGCAAGCTCCCTCGCCACAGGTACAGTGTTTGCCTTAACTGACTGGCATTAGGGCAAGCCTCACATTTGATCTTCGGTGTTTTCAGAACGGTGTCGGGGATCAGGCCGGCAGTGGCAGGGCGCCCATCTTGCCGTGGCAATACACCAGTGGCCCGGCGTTCTGCCGGGGCACGATCAGGTTCTTCACCGCGCCGACCATGATCGCGTGGTCGCCGCCTTCATATTCGCGCCACAACTCGCACTCGATCACCGCCGTGGCATTGGCCAGGATCGGGTTGCCCAACTCACTGAGCGTCCATTCGATGCCCTGGGCCTTGTCCTTGCCTTTGCGCGCAAAGGCATAGGCTTCGGTTTGCTGCCCACCGGAAAGCACATGAATGGCAAAGCGCTTGTTCTTGATCAACACCGGGTACGAGTCGGAGCTGTAGTTGGGGCAGAACAGCACCAGGGCCGGGTCCATGGACAGTGAACTGAAGGCACTGGCGGTCAACCCGACGATTTGCCCCTCGTCATCGAGCGTGGTGATCACGGTGACACCGGACGGAAACGAACCCATCACTTGTTTGTAGATAGCGGCATCGATCATGGGACGGTCCTCTGCGGTAAAGCGGTTTTTATGAGTTTGTAGGTCTGATGGTATACCGTAATACAGTCGATGCAACCGCTTTTTCAATCGCCCGATGAACGTCAATTCTCGGGTTTATCACCCATAAATACGGGGGCTATGGCGGGAAATAACGGGGTGCGCTGTGGCACACTTGCGGATCAGATGCGCGCTAAGACTACGGATCAGTCTTGTGAAAATGTTGGAATACCATAATATGGTGTTCATCTGAGGGGCGGCCAAAGAGCTCCCCCGGTTTGGCGTCAAACAACTATAAGATCAGACAAACGCGAGTTCATTTCCATGCCCCAGATGTCCCGGCAAGACCCCCTGATCGAGCATCACACGGTCGATTACGTCCCCCTCGCAGAGCGCCATGGAAAGGCCCGCGACCTGTTCACCTTATGGTTCAGCACCAACATCGCGCCGCTGCCGATCGTCACGGGCGCCATGGTGGCCCAGGTGTTCCATCTCAATCTGGCGTGGGGGCTGCTGGCGATTGCCCTCGGGCACCTGCTCGGCGGCATCGTGATTGCCCTCGCATCGGCCCAAGGCCCGCGCATGGGCATCCCGCAGATGGTGCAGAGCCGTGGCCAGTTCGGCCGTTACGGCGCGCTGCTGATTGTGTTCTTCGCCGCGCTGATCTACATCGGTTTTTTCATCTCCAATATCGTCCTGGCCGGCAAGTCCATCGTCGGCATCGTGCCGTCGGTGCCGGTGCCGGCGAGCATCCTGATCGGCGCCCTCAGCGCCACCGCCATCGGCGTGATCGGCTATCGCTTTATCCATACCCTCAACCGCATCGGCACCTGGGTGATGGGCAGTGCTTTGCTGGCCGGTTTTATCTACATTTTTGCCCATGACCTGCCGGCAGATTTCCTTACCCGTGGCGGCTTCAACGCAGCTGGCTGGTTGGCTACCGTGTCGCTGGGGGTGATCTGGCAGATCAGCTTTTCGCCCTACACCAGTGACTACTCGCGCTACCTGCCGGCGGACATTGGCATCACCCGGCCGTTTCTCGCCACCTACCTGGGCGCGACCCTCGGCACCATCCTGTCCTTCGCCTTTGGCCTGGTCGCTGCACTGGCCACGCCCGAAGGCACCGAAGCCATGGTCGCGGTCAAGCACGCCACCGGCTGGCTGGGGCCGATCCTGATGGTGCTGTTCCTGCTCAATATCATCAGCCACAACGCCCTGAATCTGTACGGCGCGGTGCTGTCGATCATCACCTCGGTCCAGACCTTCGCCAGCCACTGGACCCCCAGCATCAAGGTGCGCGTGGCGCTGTCGGGCGTGATCCTGGCCGGTTGCTGCGTGGTGGCGTTGGGCGCGTCGGCGGACTTCATCTCGCAATTTATCGGCCTGATCCTCGCGCTGTTGCTGGTGTTGGTGCCGTGGGCGTCAATCAACCTGATCGACTTCTACGTCATCAAGCGCGGGGTCTATGACATTGCCTCGATCTTCCAGGCCGATGGCGGGGTGTATGGGCGTTTCAACCTGCATGCGATCGTGGCGTACTTCATCGGCATCATCGTGCAACTGCCGTTTGCCAATACGTCGCTGTATGTGGGGCCGTGGGCCAACCTGGTGGAAGGCGCGGACTTGTCGTGGCTGGTGGGGTTGGTGGTGACGTGCCCGTTGTATTACTGCCTGGCGACACGTCAACACACCCAAAAGGTCAGGGCGGCGCGGTTGGGCTACACCGACTGACCCACCCCGCCGAACTCCTCCAGCGCATCCCGCAACGCGCCCTCGAAGTATGCCTTCGAGGCGCGATCCCAGAGGATATGAAACGCCGGCAGCTCCCCACTGCCTGTGTGGATGACAATCGCATTGACCCGCGCCACCGAGGTCTGCGCCACCATCCCCGGCTTGAAGGCCGGAAAACTGAGATCCACCCCGCACAGCTTCGCCATCACCTGCGCAATCACCTCCCCGCTGAGCCGCACACAGGCATGGCTGTCCTGGCGTGGCAGCAGGTAGTTGGCGCGGTGGTCCAGTTCCCAACGCGCTTCTTCATCGGCAATCCGTTGCCCCTGATCCTGCGGGCTGCCCAGCACCAGGTATTCGTTCTGCGACAGGCGCGCCACCCAACTGCCGTCCGCTTGCGCGCAGGCTTGGTTGGGCCCGCCCGGCAACGTGAAGCCGCGCGCCGTGAGGTACTCGGCGCTTTGTGCGCCGCGAAAGCCGACCCGGGGCAGGTCGGTCTGGTCCTGCAGTTGGCAGGGCGGCGTGAACAATTCGTGGGCCTTCAGACTGGTCATGGCTTAACCCTCCTGGCGTTGGTTAGTGGGGTCGAAGAACGGCAGTTGCACCACCTCGGCCTGGACGACGATGCCGCCTTCGACGCGAATCGGAATGCGCTGCCCCGGTGTGCTTTGGTCGATCCCGGCGTAGGCCAGCCCGATGATGCGGCCCAGGCTGGTGGAGTATTCGCAGGAGGTGACGTTGCCGCTGATGTCCGCGCCGTTGAGCACCAGGTGGCCTTCCAGCGGTTGCACACTGCCCTTGGGCAGGCTGAAGCCCACCAGTTTGCGTTTCAGCGGCTGGGCTTCGAGGATGTCCACCGAGCGGCGGCCGACGAAGAACGGCTTGGTGCGGCTGACTGCCCAGCCCATGTCGATTTCCGCCGGGTGGGTCATGCCATCGGTGTCCTGGCTGATGATCACGTGGCCTTTTTCCAGGCGCAGCAGGCGTTGGGTTTCCACGCCGAAGGGGCGAATGTCAAAGGCCTTGCCGGCCGTCATCAACGCGTCCCACAACGCCAGGCCGTGGCGTGCCGGTACGTGGATTTCATAGCCCAGTTCGCCGACGAAACCCACCCGCAGCAGGCGTGCCTTGATCCCGGCCACCGTACCCTGGCGCACGCCCAGGTAGGGGAAGCCTTCGGCACTGAGGTCGAGATCGCTGCATACCTGTTCCAGCACCTTGCGCGAATCCGGCCCGGCCACGTTCACCGCACAGATCGCGGCGGTGACGTTGGTCACGTCCACGTCCAGGCGCCACTGCGCGTTCCACTTGAGCATCTGCTGGTAAATACGATCGACGCCGCTGGTGGTGGCGGTGACGTAGAAGTGGTTGTCGGCCAGCCGCGCGCACACGCCGTCGTCGATCACCACGCCGTGTTCGTTGGTCATCAGCGCATAACGCGAACGGCCCACCGGCTGCTTGAGGAACGCGAAGGTGTAGAGGCGGTTAAGCAATTCGGCGGCGTCCGGGCCGCGCACGTCGAGGCCGCCGAGTGTGGACACATCGATCAGCCCGACCTTGTTGCGCACGTGCAGCGCTTCGGCCTGCATGCACGCTTCGCGGTCCTGGGCCTTGCCGTAATAGGCCGGGCGCTGCCAGATACCGGCGGGCATCATCTTCGCCCCGGCTTGCACATGGCGCGCGTGCATCGGCGTTTGGCGGTAGGGGTCGAAGGCGCGTCCGGCGACATGCGCGAGTTTCTCCGCCACGAACGGCGGCCGTGCGGTGGTGACCCCGGTTTCGCTGATAGTACGCTGGGTCGCCCAGGCCACCAGCCGTGCGGTCGGCAGCGCTGAGTGGCGCCCCTGGGACGGGCCCATGCCGACCGTGGAATAACGCTTCACCAACTGCACATCGCGGTAGCCAATGCGGGTGGCGTTGACGATGTCCGCCACCTGCAGGTCTTCGTCGAAGTCGACGAAATCCTTGCCCTTGGGGTGCGGGAAGATCGGCCAGGGGAAGTTGACCTGGGCTTCTGGGCGCAGCGCTGCGTGCGGGCTGGTGCTGTTCAATCCGAGGGCGAGCAGGCTGCCGGCGGCGGCGTTGGTCGCATCCGCCAGCACATTGTCCAGTTGATGCCGACCGTTTACGGAGCCGGCCACGCCCAGATTGCGCGGCAGGCCACTGAGGCTGAACTCTGCCCGCGAGTCTTCATAGGCCAGCTTGCCACCGGCCTGGCACAGCAACTGATAGACCGGCATATAACCGGCCGACATGCACAGCAGGTCGCAGTCGATCACTTGCCCGCTGGCGCTGACCTGGCCCTGGCCAGTGATCTGGCGCACGTCGACGCCCTTCACATGGCGCAGGCCTTTTTCATGCAGGGCCTCGAACACCGTACTGTTGCTCAGGCACGCGATCTTGCGCTGGGCCAGGGCACTCGGCAGGGCTTTGTCCGCCGGGGCGTGACGCAGGTCGATCACGGCGGCCACGTCCACGCCCTGGTCATGCAGGTCGAGGGCGGCCAGGTAGCCGTCATCGTTGCCGGTAAGCACCACCGCGCGCTTGCCGGGCTTGACCGCATACAGCTTCATCAGGCGTTGCGCCGCGCTGGTGAGCATCACCCCCGGCAGGTCATTGTTGCGGAAGACCACCGGTTGGTCGAACGAACCGCTGCACACCAGGCACTGCTGCGCGCGCACTTTGTACAGGCGCTTGCCCTGGATCACCGGCAGGTAGTTGTCGGTGAACCAGGCATTGCAGGTGGCGTCGGTGAGTACCTGGATATTCGGGTGTTGCTGCACCGCGCCCAGCAACTCGCGGCGCAAGGTGTCGGCGCGGGTGCCGGCAATATCGAAGCGCGCGTAGGTCAGCGACCCGCCGAGGATCGGTTGCTGCTCGATCAGCAGCACCTTGGCGCCGGCATTCGCGGCGGTCAGCGCGGCCTGCAAGCCAGCGGGGCCGGCGCCGATCACGGCGAGGTCGGTAAACAGGTAGGCCTTGTCGTAGTACTCGGGTTGGAACGTCAGGTCGAGCACGCCCAGGCCGGCCTTTTTGCGAATGATCGGCTCCCAGACTTTCCACATGCCCTTGGGCTTGTAGAACGAACGGTAGTAGAAGCCCACCGGCATGAACTTGGAGAACTTGCCCAGGTAGGCGTCCTTGTCGTTGTCCAGCGAGCCGTTGACGTTCTGCGCCGTCACCGCCAAGCCGGCGGACAGCGCGTGGGCGTCGGCTAATACGTTGGGTTCGCGAGGCAGTTGCACCAGGCTGTTGGCGTCCTGGCCGGCCATGGTCAACGGGCCGCGTGGGCGGTGGTATTTGAACGAGCGCGACATCAGGAAGCGCCCGTTGGCGAGCAGGGCGCTGGCGATGCTGTCGCCCTGCAAACCTTGGTAGGGCAGGCCGTCGAAGCTGAAGTCGAGTGGCTGGTCACGCTGGATCAGCAGGCCCATGGGGGCGGGGAGGCGGTTCATCCGGCGATCTCCTTGGCGGTGGTGAAGTCGACGCGGGTGGTGAACACTTCGCGCGGATCGAAGGTGCGCACGATCTCGTCGGTGACCGTGTGGCGCTCGGCGAGGAACCAGTAGCTGGACGGTGTGTGCATCCACCATTCGCGCACCACGCCGGCAAGGTTATCGGTGTTGAACACGTAGTCGGCCCATTCGGCATCGCTGCAGGTCAGCGGGTCGGGCATCGGTTTGAATTCACCGCCGTAGGTGAACTCGCTGATATTGCGCGGCCCGTTGAGCGGGCAAATCATGATTTTCATCGTCTGCTCTCCGTCAGTGGCTGGCCGCTGTGGCGCCCATTTCGTTGACTTGCTGGAAGGTCGAAAAGCGCTCGAGACCGAAGGGTTTGATCAAGTCCGGCACCTTGCCGCCGCTGGCGACCAGCTCGGCCATGGTCTTGCCGCAGATCGGCGTGGCCTTGAAGCCCCAGGTGCCCCAGCCGGCGTCGAGGTAGTAATTCTTCACCGGCGACAGGCCCATGATCGGGCTGTAGTCGGGGGTCATGTCGGTGATCCCGGCCCACTGGCGCATCAACTTGGCGTTGGCCAGGAACGGGAACATCTCGATGGCATGGGCCAGCAGGCTTTCCTTGAGGTCCAGGGTCGAGCGCGTGTTGAACAGCGGGTACGGGTCGGAACCGCCACCGAACACCACTTCGCCACGGCTGGTTTGTTGCACGTAGCAGTGCAGCGCCGAGGAACTTACCAGCGGATCGAGGAACGGCTTGAACGGCTGGGTGACCATGGCCTGCAGCGGGAACGTCTGGATCGGCGAGCGGATGCCGGCCTTGGCCATCAGCAGCGAGCTGTGCCCGGCAATCGCCTGCACCGCGCAACCACACTTGATGGTGCCGCGATTGGTTTTCACCGCGGTGATGGCGCCGTTTTCGATGATCAGGTCCTGCACTTCGGTAAGCTGGTGGATTTCCACGCCGCGCTTGGCCGCCTGCTTGGCGTAGCCCCAGGCCACGGCATCGTGGCGCGCGGTGGCGCCGTCGATATGCCAGAGCCCGGCGATCACTGGCAGGTGGCCGGGGTCGAGGTTAAGGCTGGGCACCAGCTCGCGGATCTGCTGGCGATCGATCATCTCGGTACGCCCGCCGAAGTGCTTGTTGACCTCGGCGCGCTGGCGGAACGAACGCACGGTGGCGTCGGTGTGGGCCAGGGTCAGTTGGCCGCGCTCGGAGTACATGATGTTGAAATCGAATTCGTTGGACAGCGACTGGAACATCTTCACCGACTCGGCGTAGAAACGAACGCCTTCGCTGGTGAGGTAGTTGGAGCGGATCACCGCCGTATTGCGCGCGGTATTGCCGCCGCCCAGGTAGGCCTTTTCCAGCACCGCGATATTGGTGATGCCGTGGTACTTGGCCAGGTAGTAGGCCGTCGCCAGGCCATGGCCACCGGCGCCGATGATCACCACGTCGTAACTCGACTTGAGAGCCTTGGGCGGTGGCAGGTCCACCTCCACCGGGTACTCGGAACTCAGCCCGTATTTCAATAGATTGAATGGCATACGGCCTCCGATTGGCTGCGTAGGGCGTGGTGTTGCGCCTGGGCGGCGGCCACGGTGTTTTTCATCAGGAAGGCAATGGTCATCGGCCCGACACCGCCGGGCACCGGGGTGATGGCGGCAACATGGGGCAGGGCGCTGTCGAAGTCGACATCACCCACCAGGCGGCTGCGGCCGTCGTCGTCGATGCGGTTGATACCGACATCGATCACCACTGCGCCGGGTTTCAACCAGCTCGCGTCAATCAAGCGAGCGCGGCCCACGGCAGCGATCACAATATCGGCCTGGCGGCACAGGGCCTGGGCGTCGTGGCTGCGTGAGTGCAGCACGGTCACCGAGCAATCCGCCTTGAGCAGCAGCGCGGCCATGGGCTTGCCAACGATGTTCGAACGGCCGATCACTACCGCGTGCTTCCCGCGCAGGTCGCCGCAGGTGTGTTCCAGCAGGTACAGGCAACCGCTCGGCGTGCACGGCGTGAGCACCGCGCGCCCCTGGCTGAGGCCGCCGACGTTCTGGCTGTGAAAACCGTCGACGTCCTTGTCCGGCGCGATGGCCTCCAGGGCGCGCAGTTCGTCCATCTGCGCCGGCAACGGCAATTGCAGGAGGATGCCGTGGATCGCCGGGTCGGCATTTAATTGGCCGATCAGGATCAACAATTGTTCGGTGCTGGTATCGCTGGGCAGGCGATGCTCCACGGAGCGGATGCCCACCTCTTCGGCGCGCAGGATCTTGTTGCGCACATACACCTGGCTGGCCGGGTCGTTGCCCACCAGGATCACCGCCAGCGCCGGTTGAATAGCCTGCCCATGCAGGCGCGCCACGTCTTCGCGCACTTGCAGCAGCACCCGTGCGGCGGCGGCTTTGCCGTCGATCAGTTTATGCGCGTTCACCGGAACACCACCGTTCTGTCCTGATTGAGGAAGACCCGGTGCTCCAGGTGGTACTTGACCGCCTTGGACAGGGCCACGGTTTCGGTGTCGCGACCGATGGCGACCAGGTCGTCAGGCTTGTACACGTGGTCGACGCGCTGCACTTCCTGCTCGATGATCGGGCCCTCATCCAGGTCGCTGGTCACGTAGTGCGCGGTGGCACCGATCAACTTCACGCCGCGTTGATAAGCCTGGTGATAGGGCTTGGCACCCTTGAAACCGGGCAGGAACGAATGGTGGATATTGATCGCCCGCCCCGACAGTTGCCGGCACAGGTCGTCGGAGAGGATCTGCATGTAGCGCGCCAACACCACCAGTTCGGTGCGGGTGTCGTCGACGATCTTCATCAACTCGGCTTCCTGCGCGGCCTTGTTGTCCTTGGACACCGGCAGGTAGATAAAGCGAATGCCCTCGCGCTCGGCCATCGGCCGCAGATCGAGGTGGTTGGAGACGATGGCGGTGAGGGTCATGTCCATCTCGCCCTTGTGGTATCGGTAGAGCAGGTCGGTGAGGCAGTGGTCGAACTTGCTCACCATCAGCATCACGCGCATCGGCTCGCGGGTGTCGTGCAGCTCCCACTGCATGTCGAAGGCCTGGGCGACATCGGCGAAGCCGTCTCTGATCTCTTGCAGGTTGCCCGCATGGCCATCGTTGAAGCGGAACACTGCACGCATGAAGAAGCGGCCGCTGAAGTCATCGTCGAACTGCGCCATCTCCCCGATGTAGCACGCCTTGTCCGCCAGGTAAGTGGTGACGGCAGCGACAATGCCGGACACCGCGGGACAAGTGACCTTGATGATGAAATGGTTTTTTTCGTGTTGCATGACACGTCCTCGGGATGATGGCGGCAGCTCATCGCATAGCGAAAAAATGTCTGAGGACAGCAGGCTCATTCCTTGAGCGCGTTTTCTTGTGGGGAATAAAATATTCCTGAAGTGGCTTTATAGGGGAATGAGGGCGGGGCGTCTAGGGGTTTTGGGAAAGATTTTTAACTGGTGGGAATTTTTTTGCGGGGGCGACGGGAAGGTCGAATGCGATCAAAGGTTGGCGCTGGCTTGCCTGCGATGATCACAGGTCTCTGCAAAACTGTAGTGAGCGGGCTTGCCCCGCGCTGGGCGGCGAAGCCGCCCCCATAAAGACATCGCCGAGTTCCAGATAAGACCAAGTCGCCTGGTTTGGGGCGGCTTCGCCGCCCAGCGCGGGGCAAGCCCGCTCACTACAAGGTGCTCATGCGCCGTTCGTGCATCACTCTTTGTCGTTGCCGTAGTTCATGATCGACAACAACCGAATCGGCACCCGCACCAACTCCTCGGGCCCATGGGGAATCTCGCCCTCAAATGTCAGGCTGTCCCCGGCCTCCATGCGATACAACTGGTTGCCGTGGCGATAAATCAGCTCCCCTTCAAGCAGGTGCAGAAACTCGGTCCCTGGGTGCGCAAACGTAGGAAACTCCTCACTGGCGTCATCCATGCTGACCATGTACGCCTCGAAGCTCTTCTTCGGCCCGCGCGTATGGTTGAGCAGGTGATAGGTATGCCCCTTCTCCGTCCCCCGGCGCACCACTTCCATGCCTTGGTCGGCCTTGACCAGCAAGGCGCTGCCATCCTGCTGGTCGTATTCGCTGAATAATTTCGAGAGCGGCAGCCCGAGCACGTCGCACAGGCGGCTCAACGTATCGAGGCTGGTAGAGACCTGGGCGTTCTCGATCTTGCTCAACATGCCCTGGCTGATATCGGCAATTTTTGCCACGTCAGATAACTTCAGGTCCTGGGCCTGGCGCTGGCGTTTGATCTGCAGCCCCAGGTATTGCTCGAGCTTGAGGCGCGGGGCGGTTTCGGTGGACATGATCATCGGCTCCTGCACGGTTTCCGTTCAGTAATATTATTTTTGCACTGGGAAAGTGCAAAGTCTGGCGCTTAAAGGCCACCCCGCTGTACGTATTCCTGCAGGGAAAAGAATTTTCCCATATATACAGCACAAAAGCGCTTTCACCGGCACATCAAACAGCCGTCCGCGAATCTGGCAAGGGTATTGCATTCCTGCAGGGAAACTAACTTTCTTTTTAGGAATAAAAAGACAGCCTAGGCCCACCCACACGGTTTTGCCTTTCGCGAGGAGTGACACGCAATGTTGCCAGCAGAAACCCAGCGCATCATCGACAAGCACGGGATCAAGTACGTGCTTGCGCAGTTTGTGGATATACACGGTGCGGCCAAGACCAAGTCGGTGCCCATCTGCGGGCTCAAGACGGTGGCCGAAGAGGGCGCGGGGTTTGCAGGGTTTGCCATCAGCGGCATGGGCATGGAGCCCCACGGTCCGGACTTCATGGCGCGCGGCGATCTGTCGACATTGACCCCGGTACCCTGGCAGCCAGGTTATGGGCGTGTGGTGTGTGTCGGCCATGTCGACGGCAAACCCCACCCCTACGACAGCCGCTACGTGTTGCAGCAACAAGTGCAGCGCCTGCAGGACAAGGGCTGGACGCTGAACACCGGCCTCGAACCCGAGTTCAACCTGATGCGCCGTGACGAGCAGGGCACGTTGCAATTGGTCGACCCCAGCGACAACCTCGACAAGCCTTGCTACGACTACAAGGGCCTGTCGCGTTCGCGGGTGTTCCTCGAGCGCCTGACCGAAGCCTTGCAGGCGGTGGATTTCGAGGTCTATCAAATCGACCACGAAGACGCCAACGGCCAGTTCGAGATCAACTACACCTACAGCGACGCCCTGACGTCCGCCGACCGTTTCACCTTCTTCCGCATGGCCGCCGGCGAGATCGCCAATGACCTGGGCATGATCTGCTCCTTCATGCCCAAGCCCGACCCGAAACGCGCCGGCAATGGCATGCACTTTCACCTGTCGATCAGCAGCGCCGAGAACAAAAACCTGTTCCATGACGCCAGCGACCCGAGCGGCATGGGCTTGTCGACACTTGCCTATCACTTCGCCGCCGGCTTGCTTGCCCATGGCCCGGCGCTGTGTGCGTTCGCCGCGCCCACGGTCAACTCGTACAAGCGCCTGGTAGTCGGCAACTCGTTGTCCGGCGCCACCTGGGCCCCGGCCTTTATCGCGTTTGGCGCCAACAACCGCTCGGCCATGGTGCGCGTGCCGTACGGTCGCCTGGAATTTCGCCTGCCGGATGCCGGCTGCAACCCCTATCTGGTCAGCGCCGCGATCATCGCCGCGGGCCTGGACGGTATCGATCGCCAGCTGGAAATCGACCACGTCTGCAACGAAAACCTCTACAGCCTGAGCCTCGAGCAGATCGCCGAGCGCGGCATCAAGACCCTGCCGCAATCCCTCAAGGAAGCCTGCGACGCACTGGAAGCCGACGCGCTGTTCGCCGAAGTGCTTGGCCCGCAGATCGTGGGCGAGTTCATCAAGCTCAAGCGCATGGAGTGGGTGGAGTACAGCCGCCATGTGAGCGACTGGGAAATCCAGCGCTATACCGAATTTTTCTGACACCGTGTGACGGAGACTTGTTATGTGTGGAATCGTAGGCCTGTACCTGAAGAATCCGCAGCTGGAACCCCAGCTCGGCAAGCTGTTTGAACCCATGCTGCAAGCCATGACCGACCGTGGCCCGGACAGCGCCGGTTTCGCCATCTACGGCGATGAAGTCGCCGATGGCTGGGTCAAGCTGACCCTGCAAGCCACCACCGAAGCCTTCGACTGGAAAGGCTTGATGGGCGAGCTGGAAGGGCGCCTCGGCTGTTCCCTGGATTGGTTCCAGAACGCCAGCGCCGCTGTACTTAAGATCCACGCCGACGAAGCCCCGGTACGCCTGGCCCTGGCCGAACTGGCGCCGAGCGTGCGCATCATGAGCGCCGGGCAGAGTATCGAGATCCTCAAGGGCATGGGGCTGCCGCAGGAGATTTCCCAGCGCTTCGGCCTGGCAAACATGCAGGGCAGCCACATCATCGGCCATACGCGCATGGCCACGGAAAGCGCGGTGACCATGGAAGGCAGCCACCCTTTTTCCACCGGCGCCGACCTGTGCCTGGTGCACAACGGCTCGCTGTCCAACCACTTCCGCCTGCGCCAGGAACTCAAGCGCGAAGGCATCCACTTCGAAACCGACAACGACACCGAAGTCGCCGCCGGCTACCTGACCTGGCGCCTGCAACAGGGTGATTCGCTCAAAGAGGCGCTGGACCATTCCCTGGAAGACCTCGACGGCTTCTTCACCTTCGCCATCGGCACGCGCAACGGCTTTGCGGTGATCCGCGACCCGATTGCGTGCAAGCCGGCGATCCTCGCCGAGACCGACGACTACGTCGCCATGGCCTCCGAGTACCAGGCGCTGTCGAGCCTGCCGGGCATCGAGAATGCGCGGATCTGGGAGCCGGCACCGGCCACGTTGTACATCTGGGAACGCGAGTCAGCAGCTTAAGGAGCGCACACATGAAAACCATCGATCTTTCCACCGCCACCGTGCGTGACCTCAACCAGGCGTTGCACGCCCAGGCCATCGACAACGAGTGGCGCGTGACCCATTCCAACGGCAAGCACAACCTCGCCGTGGGCGTGAACCAGGCCGTGTCTATCGATATCGAGGGCCACGTCGGTTATTACTGCGCAGGCATGAACCAACAGGCCTCGATCACCGTGCACGGCAATGTCGGCGTGGGCTGCGCCGAGAACATGATGTCCGGCTCGGTGCGCGTCAAAGGCAGCGCGTCCCAGGCGGCCGGGGCCACCGCCCATGGCGGTCTGCTGGTGATCGAGGGCGACGCGGGCGCGCGTTGCGGGATTTCCATGAAGGGCATCGACATCGTCGTCGGCGGCAGCATCGGCCATATGAGCTGCTTCATGGGCCAGGCCGGACGTCTGGTGGTGTGCGGCGACGCCGGCGATGCGCTGGGCGATTCGCTCTACGAAACCCACATCTACGTGAAAGGCACGGTGGAGTCCCTGGGCTCGGACTGCGTCGAAAAAGAGATGCGCAGCGAACACCTGCACGAGCTGCAGGAACTGCTCGACCGCGCCGGTTTCGCCCACCAGGCGGCAGATTTCAAGCGCTACGGCTCGGCCCGTCAACTCTACAACTTCAAAGTCGATAACGCCTCCGCGTACTGATCAGGAGCTCCACCATGACTGAACAAACCCCTCCGGTCCTGCGCGAGTCGGCCACCTTCGACCGCCTGACCATCCAGGAAATCCAGCGTGCCGCCGAAACGGGCATCTACGATATTCGCGGCGGCGGCACCAAGCGCAAGCTGCCGCACTTCGATGACTTGCTGCTGCTCGGCGCCAGCGTGTCGCGCTACCCGCTGGAAGGCTATCGCGAGAAGTGCGGCACCGATGTGATCCTCGGCAATCGCTTCGCCAAGAAGCCTATCCACCTGAAGATCCCGGTGACCATCGCTGGCATGAGTTTCGGTGCGCTGTCGGCCAACGCCAAGGAAGCCCTGGGCCGTGGCGCGACCATCGCCGGCACCAGCACCACCACCGGTGACGGCGGCATGACCCCGGAGGAGCGCGGCCAGTCCCAGCACCTGGTGTATCAGTACCTGCCGTCGCGCTACGGCATGAACCCGGATGATCTGCGCAAGGCCGACGCCATCGAGATCGTCCTCGGCCAGGGCGCCAAGCCCGGCGGTGGCGGCATGCTGCTCGGCATGAAAGTCACCGAGCGTGTGGCCGGCATGCGCACTTTGCCCATCGGCGTGGACCAGCGCAGCGCCTGTCGCCACCCGGACTGGACCGGCCCCGATGACCTGGCGATCAAGATTGCCGAGCTGCGTGAAATCACCGATTGGGAAAAACCGATCTACGTGAAAATCGGCGCGAGCCGGCCGTATTACGACGTGAAGCTGGCGGTCAAGGCCGGCGCCGATGTGATCGTGCTCGACGGCATGCAAGGCGGCACCGCCGCGACGCAGGAAGTGTTTATCGAGCATGTGGGCATTCCGATTTTGTCGGCCATCCCGCAAGCGGTACAGGCTTTGCAAGAGATGGGCATGCACCGCAAGGTCCAGTTGATCGTGTCGGGCGGGATTCGTAATGGTGCCGATGTGGCCAAGGCCATGGCGATGGGCGCGGACGCGGTGGCCATCGGCACGGCGGCGCTGATTGCCCTGGGCGACAACCACCCACGGCTGGACGCGGAACTGAAAAAGATCGGCTCGGCCGCCGGCTTCTACGACGACTGGCAGAACGGCCGCGATCCGGCGGGCATCACCACTCAGGACCCGGAGCTGTCCAAGCGCCTCGACCCGGTGGAAGGCGGGCGGCGGTTGGCCAACTACCTGCGGGTGATGGTGCTGGAGGCACAGACCATGGCGCGTGCGTGCGGCAAATCGCACCTGCACAACCTCGACCCCGAGGACTTGGTGGCGCTGACCGTGGAGTCGGCCGCCATGGCCCGGGTACCGCTGGCGGGGACCCGTTGGGTGCCGGGCTCCGGTTACTAGCGGACCCCTGTAGTGAGCGGGCTTGCCCCGCGCTGGGTGGCGAAGCCGCCCTTAAACCAACCGCCGCATTTCTACCTCAATGAATGCGGCGGCTTTATTGGGGCGGCTTCGCCACCCAGCGCGGGGCAAGCCCGCTCACTACAACCAGGTACTTCCCATTTCTTTTGCAGGAGCTTTGAACATGGTCAATCGTCTTCTTGGCAAATCCCTCTTCGGTTTATTAGTGGCCGGTGCCTTTGCACCCTTGGCGTACGCCGCTGATGCACCCACCTTGAACACCGGCAGCACCGCCTGGATGGTCACCGCCGCCGTGCTGGTGCTGTTCATGTGCTTGCCGGGGCTTGCGCTGTTCTACGGCGGCCTCGTCCGTGCGAAAAACATGCTTTCGCTGTTCACCCAGTGCTTCGGCATCGCCGGGTTGGTGGGCGTGCTGTGGGTGATCTACGGCTACAGCATGGTGGTCGACACCACCGGCATGGTCGAAGGGCAGGTGACCTTCAACAGTTTTGTCGGCGGCCTCAGTCGCGCCTTCCTGGCGGGCATGACCCCGGAAAGCCTGGTGGGGGATATTCCGGAAGGGGTGTTCGTGACCTTCCAGATGACGTTCGCCATCATCACCCCGGCCCTGATCGCCGGCGCCTTTGCCGAACGCATGAAGTTCTCGGCGGCGCTGCTGTTCATGGCCATCTGGTTCACCCTGGTCTATGCCCCGGTGGCGCATATGGTCTGGGGCGGTTCGGGGGCCTTGATGCATAACTGGGGCGTGCTTGATTTTGCCGGCGGTACCGCCGTGCACATCAATGCCGGTGTAGCCGCGCTGGCCGCGTGCCTGATCCTCGGCAAGCGCAAGGGCTACCAGAACACGCCAATGCCTGCGCATAACCTCAGCCTGACCATGGCCGGCGCGGCGATGCTCTGGGTCGGCTGGTTCGGCTTCAATATCGGCTCCGGTGGCGGTCTCAGCGGCACCTCGGGCATCGTCATGCTCAACACTCAATTGGGCGCCTGCGCCGGGATTCTTGGCTGGATGTTCACCGAGTGGTTCAAGGTCGGCAAGCCGAGTGCCTTGGGGCTGGCCAGTGGTGCATTGGCCGGGTTGGTGGGAATTACACCGGCGTGCGCCTATGTGGGCGTCGGCGGTGCGTTGGCCATCGGCTTGCTGTGCGGGGTGTTCTGTTATTTGAGCGTGACGGTGTTGAAGCGGCGCTTCGGCTACGACGACAGCCTCGACGTGTTCGGCTTGCACGGCATCGGCGGCATGATCGGCGCGGTGTTGACCGGTGTGTTCTGCGTACCGTCCATGGGGGGCCTGGTGGAAGGTGTGACCATGGGGGGGCAGGTGGTTGCCCAGCTTAAGGGGGTGCTGCTGACCACGGTGTACTGCTTTGTGATCAGTTGGATCATCCTCAAGGTGGTCAATGCCCTGGTCGGGTTGCGTGCCCATGAGTCGGTGGAGGAGATGGGGCTGGACCTGGCCGAGCATAATGAGCGGGCCTACAACCACTGATCATTTTCCCGCCGGCGGCCTGACAGCCGAGCGGCATCTAACGGTTAGGCCGCGATCCAAATGTGGGAGGGGGCTTGCCCCCGATAGCGGTGTGTCAGTCGATTCATCAGGTGACTGATTCAGCGCCATCGCGGCCTCGGTATCTACACCACTCTGGGTATGGCGCTGGACCTGTGGCGAGGGAGCTTGCTCCCGCCGGCGGTCTGACAGCCGAGCGGCATCTAACGGTTAGACCGCGATGCAAATGTGGGAGGGGGCTTGCCCCCGATAGCGGTGTGTCAGTCGATTCATCAGGTGACTGATTCAGCGCCATCGAGGCATCGGTATCTACACCACTCTGGGTATGGCGCTGAACCTGTGGCGAGGGAGCTTGCTCCCGCCGGCGGTCTGACAGCCGAGCGGCATCTAACGGTTAGACCGCGATGCAAATGTGGGAGGGGGCTTGCCCCCGATAGCGGTGTGTCAGTCGATTCATCAGGTGACTGATTCAGCGCCATCGGGGCCTTGGTATCTACACCACCCTGGGTATGGCGCTGGACCTGTGGCGAGGGAGCTTGCTCCCGCTGGCGGCCTGACAGCCGAGCGGCATCTAACGGTTAGACCGCGATCCAAATGTGGGAGGGGGCTTGCCCCCGATAGCGGTGTGTCAGTCGATTCATCAGGTGACTGATTCAGCGCCATCGGGGCCTCGGTATCTACACCACTCTGGGTATGGCGCTGAACCTGTGGCGAGGGAGCTTGCTCCCGCTGGCGGCCTGACAGCCGACCAGGATGCTGGAGTGGAATGAGTACATATCCGTTGCTGCGGTAACGGCTGCTAATGGTTTCGCTCTTACAGCGACTCACTTTTGGAGAGGCCCAAAAGTAAGCAAAAAGCCTTCGCCCCACCACTCGGCACCTCGCCCAGGCTCGGTGTGCCCGTAATCCGACATTGATTTGGGGGGCCGCCGCCACGCGCCATCCATGGCGCGGGGCGGCTAAACCGGCATCCCTGCCGGTTTACCCCCCAAATCAATGTCGAATTCCGGCCAGCGTGGTTGACGGGGCGCCTGAGATCAAGATCAAGAGCTAAAGCAAGATCAAGGGCGGCTCGCTTCGCATCGTGGTTACCGTTGTGGATACCTATGCGCCGACAGCGGTCTGTCAGTCAGCTTGGTTGTAGCTGAGCCACGACCATCGGGGGCAAGCTCCCTCCCTCATTTGCCTTGCTGCGTTGCAGCTGGCTCGCTACCAGGGTGTTCTTCAGCAAGTAAGCTATCGTCATCGGCCCCACACCGCCGGGCACTGGCGTGATCGCGCTGGCCACGGTGCGTGCGCTGGCGTAATCGACATCCCCCACCAACCGCGTGCCGGTCTCGGTCGTGATGCGGTTGATGCCCACATCGATCACCACTGCGCCGGGCTTGAGCCAACGGGCATCGATCAACTGGGGTCGGCCCACGGCGGCGACGACGATGTCGGCCAAGCGGCACAACGCCGGTGCATCGACGCTGCGCGAGTGCACCACGCTGACCGAGCAGTGGGCTTGCAACAGCAAGGTCGCCATGGGTTTGCCGACAATGTTCGAACGACCGATCACCACCGCGTGCAAGCCGCTCAAGTCGCCGCAGGTTTCGTGCAGCAGGCGCATGCAGCCGCTGGGTGTGCAGGGCGTGAGCACCTCGATGCCTTGCACCAGGCCGCCGACGTTTTCGCGGTGGAAGCCATCGACATCCTTGATCGGGTCGATCGCGTGGATCACCGCCGCTTCGTCGATCTGCGCCGGCAGCGGCAATTGCACCAGGATGCCGTTGACCGATGTGTCGGCATTCAACTGGGCAAGCAGGTCGAGCACCTGCGTCTGGCTGGCATCCTCCGGCAGCCGGTATTCCAGGGAGCGAATCCCGACGTCCTTGGCCCGCAGCAGTTTATTGCGCACGTAGACGTGGCTGGCCGGGTCGTCGCCCACCAGCAATACTGCCAGGGCCGGGTAGATCTGCTGTGAGGCAAGCAGCAGGACCTCTTCGCGAACCTCATCGAGCACCCGCGCAGAGATGGCCTTGCCGTCAATAGCGCGGGCAAGCGGGGGGAGAGAACTGGTCAAAAGCGTCACCGTTGTCTGGGGAATCAAGGCGCTGAGGGATAAGAATCCCTCAGCCATAGGCAGGCCAGAAGGCTCAGGCTACCAGTTGATGGCAGGCATACACCACCAGCACACCGGCGACCAGCGTGGCATAGGGCAGCCAGCCGGCGCGGCGTTGGCCGTCATCGGCCTGGATATACAGGTCAGTGACCATGGCGGCGGGGAAGCGGCCCTTGTCCTGCACATAGTGGCGGTAGCAGAACACCGGCAGGATCAGCAGTGCCAGCAACAAACCGGTGACCAGCGTGCCCGCGCCCCAGATGTCCGCGCCCAGGCCCATGCAGGCCAGGTTGACGAAACTCAGCACGCCGCCGGCCGCCAGCAGTACGGTGGGGGCTTTGTACGGGCGCACCCAGTCGGGGCGGTCAAGGCGGTGGATCCAGCCGGCATTGAGGTTGAGGAAGTTGAAAATGATGTAGCTGACGTTTGAAGCCGCAAGCACGAATACATAGTCCGACATCAGCAACAGCAGCAGGTTGAACGACAGGTCGGTCCACATCGCCGCCGTCGGCGCGCCATGTTCGTTGGTGCGCCCCAGGTACTTGGGCAGCCAACCGTCCACCGACGCCTGGTACAACGTTCGCGACGAACCGGACATCGAGGTCATGATCGCCAGCAACGTCGCCAGCACCAGCATGATCAATACGATATTGGCCACCACCTTGCCGCCGCCGATGCTGTCGGCCATCACCTGGCCAACGCCCATGCCGCTGTAGATCGCCGGCGAGAGCAGGCCGCTGTACACCGCGGGCGTGACGACTGCGCCGCTGGCATCGAGCACCGCTGGCGTCACCAGTTGCCCCAGCCCGAGGCTGCCTTGAAACGCCAGCGGCACCAGGGTGAACACCAGGATGCACAGCAGGCCGGCGTAGAAGATCGCCTTGAAGGTGTCGCGCTTGGGGTCCTTGAATTCGCGGGTGTAGCACACCGCCGTTTCAAAGCCGTAGGTGGACCACGCCGCCATGAACAGCCCGCCGGCCATCAATGACCAGCCGGACATATCCCATGGCCCATCGATGACTTGCCCGGCTGAGTCATGGGCCAAGGGGTACAGCGGCAGGAAGTTGGCCTGGGTCGCATCCCCGGTGAACAACGGCACCACGCCCACCAGCAGCAGCGGAATCAACGAGGTGACGCCGAGCACCAGGGTCAGCCGTGCCGAGCGCAGGATGCCGCCGTGCTGCACGGCAAACACCGTGAGCAAAATCAACAAACCAATGGCGAACGTCGCGTTGATGCGCAACGACAGGCCGCTTTTCACCCAGCCCAGGTCCAGCAGCGTCAGTTGCCAGGTGTTGATCAACGCATCGGCGGGAAACAGCGCCGTGAGGATATACCCCGCTGCCAGCCCCGAACCGATGGACAGCACCGGTGACCAAGCCAGCCAGTTGCACCACACCGACACCGGTGCGATCAGTTTGCTGTAGCGCACCCAGGCCACCGCGCCGTACACCGAGGCGCCGCCGGATTTGTGCGGGAAAAGCCCCGCGATCTCGGCGTAGGTGAAGGCCTGGATAAACCCGAACAGGATCGACACGATCCACACGATCCACGCCGGTTTGCCCACCGTGGCGGCAATCGCACCGATGGAGAACAGCACCAGCGCGGGTACGCCACTGGCGACCCAGAATGCCCCGCGCCAATCGATCTTGCGGTGCAGGCTGCCCACCGAGCCGGCAGCCTGCGGTACAGCCTCGAACGTCGTCGCTTCCATCTTCGTATTCCCATGTCTGAATAGCGGTTAGGTTGGGGCAGTCAAAATGCGCTGGCACTCCCGTTTCGGGACGATCAGCTGCGCACCCGGCTTTTGTCCGGGTCGTAGAAAATCGCGGCGCTGACCGTGGCGCTGATGCGCTTCTGCAGGCCATCGACTTTGCCGATCTCAAGTTCAGTGCCGGGCTCGGCGCAGCTCACGTCGACCCGGCACAGCGCGATATTGCTGGCCAGCAGCGGTGAGCGGCAGGCACTGGTGATCACCCCGACCTGAGCGCGGCCCTGGTACACCGGGTCGCCGTGGTGGGCGACCTCGTTGCCGCTCAGGTGCAGGCCGACCAGTTTGTGGCTGGGGTGGGCGCTGCGCCGTAGCAGGGCGTCGCGACCGATAAAGTCATCCGTCTTGCTCTTGAGCGGCACGCTGAAACCGATACCGGCCTCGAACGGATCGGTCTGGTCGCTGAACTCGTAGCCGGCGAAAATCAGCCCGGCTTCGATGCGCAGCAGGTCCAAGGCTTCAAGGCCCAGGGGCACCAGGCCCAAGGGTTGGCCGAGTTGCCAGATGCGGTCCCAGACCTGTACGGCGTCTTCGGGCTGGCACCACACCTCAAAGCCCAGTTCGCCGGTGTAGCCGGTGCGGGAGATCATCAACGGGCAGCCGTCGAAACCGTCCAGCCGACCGACCAGGAAGCGAAACCAGCCGAGGGTCTCCACACTCGGTTGCGTGGGCGGGGTCCAGACCATCTGCTTGAGCAGCTCGCGACTCAGCGGCCCTTGCACCGCCAGGTTGTGAATCTGCTCACTGGCCGACTTGACCCACACCTTCATGCCCAGTTTCTGTGCCTGCTCGCGCAACCACACGCCGGCGTAGTCTTCGCCGCAAATCCAGCGGAAGTTGTCCGGGCCCAGGCGCAGCAGGGTGCCGTCGTCGAGCATGCCGCCGTGGGCGTGACACATCGCCGAATACACCACCTGGCCCACCGCCAGGCGCCGTACGTCGCGGGTCAGGCAGTACTGCAACAGGGCTTCGGCGTCGGGGCCGATGATTTCGAATTTGCGCAGGGCGGTCAGGTCCATCACCGCCACCCGTTCGCGGCAACCGAGGTATTCCTCAGTCACGCCGTAACCGTCGTAGCGCAGTGGCAGCCACCAATTGCGGTAATCGGTGAAGCTGCCGGTGAGGGCGCGGGTGCGTGAGTGGAACGCGGACTCACGGGTGAGGATCGGGTCGGCATCCGCCGTGGTTCGAGTGCTCATGGCGATGGAAAAACGCTCCTTCTCGCTGTAGATGCGGACATGGATATCGGTCGGGTTCCAGCCGTTGGCCGGGTCAATGTCATCCGGGCACGAGGTACTGCCGCACAGCAGGTCGTTCATGGCCCGCAGCAGCACGTAATCGCCGGGCCGCGACCAGGGTTCATCCAGGGTCATCTGCTGGTGCGCATCGATGCCGGTGTTGAAGAAGAAATTGATCGCCGGCCAGCCGTTGCGCGCCTGCACGCCATGGGGCGCAAGGACGCGGCTGAGGTTGTCGCTGCAGTTGTCGTGCCCGAAATAGCCATGGGTTTCGTAGTAGCGCGCCGCGCAGGCCAGGGCGAATGAATCGTGGCGCCCGACCGTGTCTTGCACCACCTCCAGCATCGGTTGCATATGGCGGTCGAAAAACTTCGAGAACAGCCCCGGTGCCGGATACGCGCTGCCGTTCAGCGTGCGCGTGACGGTCTGGTCCAGGTCCAGTTCCACGCCGCGATCCAGGGCTCGCCGGTCGAGGGCGACGAAGTCCGAACACTGGCGGCCCGCGACGTCCAGCACCTGGATGTACTGCCCCTTGGCGACGGTGTAGCTGTGGGCCGTGCCCGCGCGCAGGGTGAATTCGTCGAGTACATCGCCCAACGGCTCGGGCAGGGCGGGTACCAGCAGCGGCGACGGGTTGGCCCGTGTCACTATCAGGC
Organism: Pseudomonas sp. QC2; assembly: GCF_002859085.1. NCBI lineage: Bacteria > Pseudomonadati > Pseudomonadota > Gammaproteobacteria > Pseudomonadales > Pseudomonadaceae > Pseudomonas > Pseudomonas sp. QC2. The sequence goes on along the minus strand of NZ_PKKS01000009.1, from coordinate 139,050 downwards.
GCAGCTCGCTGGGCCGGTATTGCCGGTCGACGGCCGTAGCCTCGGCGGGGGCGGCGACAACCACCAGCAGCGCGTGCTCGGCGACAAACTGCCGGCTGTGGCCGGGCGGGCTGTCGGCGTCCCATAGCGAGGCGGCCAGCGGCAATGCCTGTGCGTCGATGCCGCGCCGCTGGAGCGCCTGGCCGATACGCCCAGGCACACGGCAAGCCGTTGACGCGTTCAGCCCCCAGCTTGCCAGCGCGCTGCGACCGCCAGCGTCGAGGGCCAGCAGTGTGCAGGTTTGCCGGCCTTCGACGTCGATCACGTGCAGGCCGTCGCCGGGTTGCAAGTCGACCAGGGTCACACCGCCGGCGGCCACGCGGTAGCGTTCCAGGTTCGGCGCGCGGGCAAACAGCCCGGGCTCTCGGGGATGGGAAACACGGGGTGCATTCATCATCAGCCGACCGACTTGATGGGGGTCGTGGGCTCTCCCAAGTAGGCCGCCATCGAGTCATCCAGGGCCTGCAACCACGGCGTGTGGTGCGGCGGCGACTGGGTGCCGGTCATCAGCGAGCGATAGGACTTGTCGCGATAGCCCATGATGTTTTCCGCCTTGTCATGCTTCCAGTGCAGAAAGGTTTCGTTGACGGCGGCGATGTCGAAACTCGGGTAGTCGGTGGCGTCCACCAGTTGCTGGATGTAGGCGCCCTGGTACTCGAACATCTGCTGGTTGGTTTCCAGGGCCTGTTCCCGTGCGTGCCACGCTTGGCTGTCGGCGACCATGTCAGCGTGGCCGGGCAGTGGTATGCGCCCGAGGATCACATCGCGGGCATACCAGGCCTGGGCGTCGAACATGTTGAAGGAGTACCACTGGTCCTGCATGCCCAGGTAGATCAGGCGGGGGTTGGGTTCCCAGAACACGCCCTTGTAGAGGTTCATCGGCCACAGGCGGTTGTCGGTCTTGAGGCTCAGTTCGTCCGGCAGGAACGGGAAGTGGTGCTTGTAGCCGGTGCACAGGATCACCGCGTCGATGTGCTTGCTGCTGCCATCGACAAAGTACGCGCGGTTGTTTTCCAGGCGCTGGAGCAGCGGTTTTTCTTCCCAGTTATCCGGCCAGGCATAGCCCATGGGCGCGCTGCGGTAGCAACTGGTGATGCTGCGCGCGCCGTATTTGTAGCATTGTGAACCGATGTCCTCGGCCGAATAGCTGCTACCGATAATCAGCAGGTCCTTGTTCTTGAACTCCAGCGCCTCGCGAAAATCGTGGGCATGCAGGATGCGCCCGGCAAACTGTTCGAAGCCTTCGAAGTACGGCACCTTGGGCGTGGAGAAGTGGCCGCAGGCGTTGATCACATAGTCGAATTCTTCGCAGGTCAAGGTGTCGCTGGTGTAGTCGTGGGCGTAGAGGGTGAAGCGTTGGCTCTGTGCGTCGAAGGTGACTTGGCGCACCACATTGTTGAAGCGGATGTAGTCGCGCACGCCGGCCTTTTCCACGCGGCCCTTGATGTAGTCCCACAGCACTTCACGCGGCGGGTAGGAACCGATGGGCCGGCCGAAGTGCTCTTCGAAGGTGTAGTCGGCGAACTCCAGGCATTCCTTGGGGCCGTTGGACCACAGGTAGCGGTACATGCTGCCGTGCACCGGCTCGCCGTTCTCGTCGAGGCCGGTGCGCCAGGTGTAGTTCCACATGCCGCCCCAGTCCTGCTGTTTCTCGAAGCACACCAGTTCGGGGATGGCGGCACCTTTGTCGCGGGCCGACTGGAACGCGCGAAGTTGCGCCAGGCCACACGGGCCGGCGCCGATGATTGCAACACGTAGGGTCATGAGCGTGCCTCCTGAAGGGTTCAGCGAAAGATCACTGTCTTGTCCTGGTTGATGAACACCCGGTGTTCCAGGTGGTATTTCAGGGCTTTGGAAAGGGCCACGGTTTCGGTGTCACGGCCGATGGCAACCAGCGAGTCGGGCAAGTGGGTATGGTCGACGCGCTGGATTTCCTGCTCGATGATCGGGCCCTCATCCAGGTCGCTGGTGACGTAGTGGGCGGTGGCGCCGATCAGCTTGACGCCACGGTCATAGGCCTGGTGGTAGGGCTTGGCGCCCTTGAAACCGGGCAGGAACGAGTGGTGGATATTGATCGCCCGGCCCGACAGTTGCTGGCACAGGCCGTCGGACAGGATCTGCATGTAGCGTGCGAGCACCACCAGGTCGGTCTGGGTGTCTTCGACGATGCGCATCAGCTCGGCTTCCTGGCGGGCCTTGGTGTCCTGGGTGATCGGCAGATAGATGAAACGAATGCCTTCGCGCTCGGCCATCGCCCGCAGGTCCAGGTGGTTGGAGACCACGGCGGTGATGTGCATGTCCATCTCGCCCTTGCGGTGGCGGTAGAGCAGGTCGGTGAGGCAGTGGTCGAACTTGCTGACCATCAGCAGCACGCGGGTCGGTTGGCGTGAGCTGAACAACTGCCAGTGCATGTCGAAGCCACCGGCGAGGTCGCCGAGGCCGTTGCGCAGGGCACCGATGTCGCCGCTCACGCCGGTGTTGAAACGGAACACCGCGCGCATGAAAAACTGCCCGGTGAACTCGTCGTCGAACTGCGCCAGCTCGCTGATGTAGCACTGCTGTTGGGCCAGGCACGCGCTGATCGCGGCGACAATCCCGGACGCCGCCGGGCAGGTGATCTTGAGGATGTAATGTTCGCGGGAGGCGTCCATCGAAGGCTCCTGAATTCAGTGAAGGAAGGCTTAGCCCTTGGCCGTGCGCTTGGTTTTTTGCGGGTCGTCGAAGGGCAGGGCGTGGGTGCTGGCGCTGGCCTCAAGGCTGCCGCGTACCTGCAAGGCAATACCGGGTTCTGAGCAGGCGACGCTCATGCGCGCGATGGCCATCGAGCGTTTGCTCAGGCGCGAATACATGCCGCAGGTGATCACGCCGACTTGCTGGTTGCCTTGCCATAAGGTGTCGCCAGCCTCGGCGGCGCGGACGCCCTCAAGCAGCACGCCGGTGATCTTGAAACGCTCCAGGCCGCGCAGGCGCAGGTGTTCTTCGGCGCCACGGAAGGCGTGCTTGCCGGGCGAGACGGTGAAGTCCAGGCCCATTTCCCAGAGGGTGTCGCCGGCCTTCTGGTCGGCGAAGGGGTACATCTGCGAGTTGTCGTAGGGGAAGAACATCAGCGAGCTTTCCACCCGCAACCAGTCCAGGGCGGTGAAGGCGCAGGGGATGATCCCCAGGCTCGCCCCTTGTTCAAGGATGCTGTCCCACAGGAACGGCGCATCGGCGGCCTTGCAGAAAATCTCGTAGCCGCGCTCGCCGGTGTAGCCGGTGCGGGAGATCATCACCGGGCGGTCGAACAGGCGGGTTTGCAGGTGATGGAAGTACGCCAGTTGGCGGATGCCGGGCACGTGTTCGGCGAGGAAATCCACCGCCAACGGACCTTGCAGCGACAGGTCGTGCAGGTCGTCATCGAACAGCACCGCTACTTGCCGGCCCTGGGCCGAGCGCACGAGCATTTCATGCCCGGTGCCGGCGCCATGCACCACCATGAACGCATTCGGACCGGTGCGATAGACGATGCAGTCATCGACGAACTTGCCGTCCTCATCGAGCATCGAGGCGTAGACCGATTTGCCGGGGTAGAGCTTGGCGATGTCGCGGGTGGTGGCCCACTGCAACAGGCTCTCGGCGTGGGGTCCCACGTAGTGGACTTTTTTCAGCCCCGACACGTCCATCAACCCGGCGCGGGTACGGATCGCCTGGTGGTGGTCGGCGAGGTCACTGCTGTAGGTCCAGGCAGTGCCCATGCCGTTCCAGTCTTCGAGGTGGGAGCCGAGGGCGCGGTGCCGTTCGGCCAATGCAGAAATACGCCATGAGTGGGTCATGTGAGGTTCCTTGTCGTAGAAGAGGGGGCGTCAGGCCTGTGGGTCGAACTGGCTCAACCACTCGACCAGCGTGTGGCGGTAGCGGGTCATGCCCTTGTAGTCGGCGATGGGGTCGGGCAGGTCGCGCAGCACGCGGTGCAGGCGACAGCCCCAGCCAGGTTGTGTGACCAGCTCGTCCAGGCTGATCAGGTAGGTACGGATGCTGAACATCACCGCGTGGCTGCGCGGCAGGCGCGCCATCACTTGCAGCTCGACCCGCAGGTGTACCTGCTGCCCGACGTTCTCGGCGGTGATCTGGCCGCGATCGGCGCCCCATTCATGGAAGGTTTCCGGCGACGAATCCAGGCGCGGGTTGATGGTCAGGGTCCAGTTCAAGCGCCGTACCGGCTGGCCGACCTGCACGTTGAGCAGGTACTTCAGTGCGCGCTCGAACACGCCCATCTGATGGGCCATGGGCACCGGTGCGTGCCATTGCTTGAAACTCATGCCGGCGTCGAACGCCAACGACCAGTCGGCCGGGCTGGTGACCAGGCCGGCGTCCATGTACAGGTCGCCGTCGCGCTGGTCGAGCAGGGCGAAATCCCCCTGCACCTGGCGGCCGATGTACTCCAGCGGCGCGCAGGGCAGGCTGGTGGCATCGCCGAAGATGAAGGGCTGGTCGATGTCCAGCAGGTGGTTGCGCCACTGCCAGCGCTCGCCGTCTTGCACCAGGCTGAACCACTGCGGGTAGTCGGTAGCCAAGTGCTCCATGATCATCTGCAGTGCATCCCAGGCGGCCACTTGCATGTGTGGCATCACCAGGTAGCGGCGCGGGTCCTTGTCCAACACCAGGGCGCGCTCGGCCATTTCCGAGCGGTAGTGCTCGTCGATGTCGAAGGCGTGCTCATAGATCGAGCCGGGGTCGCGGGAGATGGCCGGTTCGATGTTCACCGAGTACAGGTAGCTGTCCTCGGTAAAGGGAAAGGGAAAACGGCGGATCGCTGCCGGGCTGTTGCGAAAACTGAAATCGTCGCGATAGCTCAGCACGGGGCTCGTTTGCAGGGGCATGGCACTCACTCCTATAGGTCCAGCGAAACGCAGGGGCCGCTGCCGCGCGAGACGCAGGGCATCAGAAAGTCGGCCTGCTCGGCCGGGCTGAGGAAGCTGTCACGGTGTTCGATGGTGCCGCCTTGGTGGCGCGTGATGCATTGCCCGCAGACCCCGCCACGGCACAGGTTGGGCACTTGCAGGCCGGCCTGTTCCAGGGCTTCGAGCAGGCTTTGCTCGGCCTCGACCCGCAGGCGTCGGCCGCTGCGCAGCAGGTGCAGGTCGAACGGCTGGCCGGGTTGTGCGCCCTTGAAGGCTTCCGAATGCACGCGCTTGAGCGGCCAGCCGAGGCGTGTGGCGTGTTGCTCAACCGCCTCGAGCAAGGGCTGCGGACCACAGGTGTAGACGTGGCTGCCCAGCGGCCGGTTGCCGAGGATTGGGTTCAGGTCCGGGCGCCGTTCGTAGGCGTGCAGGCGCGGGCCGAGGCGGTGTTGCAGCTCGTCCAGATACGCGTCGCTGAGGCCCCGGCGGAACAGGTAATGCAGTTCGAAGTCGGCCTGCTGTTGTTCCATTGCGGCGATATAGGCCATGAACGGCGTGATCCCGATCCCGGCGGCGATGAGAATATGCAGGCGCGCGGTGCCATGGGGCGCGAACAGATTGGCCGGCGGCGAAATCTGCAAGGTGTCGCCGACCTGCACCTGCCTGTGCAGGTACTGCGAGCCACCGCGCGAGGCGTCTTGCAGGCGCACGGCAATGCGATAGTGCTGGGGGTGCGCCGGGTCGCTGGTGAGTGAATAGGCGTTGCGCACCGTGCCTTCGGCCAGCGGCAGGTGCACCTGCACATGGCTGCCGGGCGAGAAGCCGGGCAGGCTGCCCGTGGCGGGCGTCAGGGTGAATTCGCGAACGACGGGCGTGAGCATGCGTGCTGCGCTGACCTGGACGTTGAGGGCCGCGCTCATGGCTGGAACCCCGCGTAGGGCTGGTCAGGGTTGATGCACACGCCGAGGTACGCCCCCAGGCGCCGGGAAAAATGCGTGCGGACCTCCAGCCCGACGTGGCAGCCGATGCAGTTCAACAGCGGCGCCGGCCCGGCCGCCTGGGTCAGGCCGCAGTGCGCGCAATACACCTGGCGCAGGCCCGGCGTGGTGCAGGTCATGTCGATCTCGTCGTCTTCCAGGCCCGCGGCACGGGCCTCGCCGTGCACACGCCAGATAAAGGCTTCGTCGCCCAGCAGGTAAAGCCGGCAACCCACGGTGGCGCTGGCCAACGCGTGTTGCAGTCGCCGCGCAAAGTCAGGGTGTTCGCCGTTCAACAGCACGGGCATGTGCAGTTCGCTGATGAACGCTGCGCGGGCGGCGGCGGATTGCATCACCACGATGGGGCGGCTGCGGGTAGGCGTCATGCGGGCTCTCCACGGTGCGTTTTTGTTTCCTGTTGGGAGAGATACTTTCCTATGGGGAAAATCTTCTCAATCTGGAAAAAGGGCTATGCCTTTGGAGATAAGCCTTGTGCGCCGACCATTCGGGGCATGGAAGTTGCTGGGCTTCTTGACCACGCAGAGCAACCGGACGGGGAGTTATCAAAGAGTGCTGACACGACCAAAAGGCTGGCCGCTCTGGTTGGGGCCTGTACGCCCCGAACAGGCGCGCAGCGTGCGCAGGTTGTTGGCCGGGTTGCCCCTGCACGCTGACGGTGCCTTGTCGGGTTTCCTGGACCGTTTCGACGCACTGCTGCCGCCTGCCAGGCTTAATTTGATCCTCGGCGGCGAAGACCTGGGCCCGACGCGGCGAGGGGCGGTCGACGGCTGCCAGGCCGTCGCGCGCTGCCCCTGGCGCGACGCCAGCGTGACGGACGCTCCCCAAGCCTGCGGACCTTGCCGGCAAAGGGGCGTGCACCGTCTGGTGTGCGCCTTGCCCGAGGGTGAAAAGGGCGCATTGCTGCTCGACACCCCTCGGCGGGCCGGTACCAGTTGGCGCCGGATACTGGAGGAGGCGGCGCAGGCGGTAGGCGTGACCGTACGCCTGCGCTGCCACAACCGTGAGCAGCAGCGCAAACAGGCGACTTCCCGCCACGGCGCCCTGGCCCGTGAGCTGCACGATTCGGTGGCGCAGCAGTTGGGCTACCTGTCGTTCCAGGCCCATGGCTTGCAGTCGCAACTGGGCGAGCCGGCCCTGCAGGACCTGTGCACCGGCCTGAGCCAACTGCAACGCCAGGTGCGCGAGCTGATCACCAGTGCGCGCCTGACCATGGACGGGCGCTCGCTGCGCCAGGCCCTGGCTGACTCGGTCGCGGAGTTCTCGCGGCGTTGCATCATTGTCTTCGAACTCGACAACCGCCTGGCCGACGACGCCCTGAGCCCGGAAACCGAATTGCAGATTCTGCAGATCATCCGCGAGGCCCTGACCAACGCAGTGCGGCATTCCCACGCGCGCCACGTGCGGATCGAACTGCGCCAGACCCAGGAGGGCGACGCCTCTGTGTCGGTGGAAGACGATGGCATCGGCTTGATCCCGGCCTGCGACGAGCACAACCATTTCGGCCTGGCGATTATCCGCGAGCGCGCCGCCAGCATCGGTGCACGGCTGAGCATAGAGGCGATCCGCCCGCACGGGGTGCGTGTGCACCTTGGCCTGCGTCGTCACCACGATCTGCCACAGGGGAGTCTCGATGGACTGCACGACCTTATTACTGATCGATGATCACCCGTTGTTTCGCAAGGGCCTGGCGCAGTTGTTCGATGCCAGCGGCGACTTCGAAGTGGTGGGGCAGGCGGCCAGCGGCCGCGAGGGCATCAACCTGGCCGTGAGCCTGACGCCGCAACAGGTGCTGCTGGATTTGCACATGCCTGGCCTCAGCGGTTTGCAGGTACTGGACGAACTGCGCCAGTTGCGCCTGGATTGCCAGGTGGTGGTGCTCACCGCCTCCATGGACCGCGCCGAGTTGCTCACGGCCTTGCGCCTGGGTGCCAGCGGTTATGTGCTCAAGGAAACCGAGCCGGATGCGTTGCTGGCGTATATGCGCAACTGTCACAAGGGCGCGATCGTACTGGACTCGACCCTGATTGCCTTACTCGCTGACCAGGCTGAGCCATCGCCGTCGTGCGACCCCATCGACAGCGGCAACCTCACCGAGCGCGAAGGCCAGACCCTGGCGCTGATCGCCGCCGGCATGAGCAATAAACAGATCGGTCGCGAACTGGGGATCAGCGACGGCACGGTGAAAATCTACGTGCGCAGCCTGTTGCAGAAACTCGGCCTGCATTCGCGCCTGGAGCTGGCGGCCTGGGTGCACAGCGGCGCCTTGATGAAACACGAGGAGCGCCACTAGATGAGGGACAGCCCCGAAGCATTAGCGCCGCCGCCCATGGACGTGATGGATTGCTTTCCCGCCGCCTTAGTGCAACTGCGCGACAACGGCCAGATCGCCCACTCCAACCTGGCCTGGGCCGCGTTGATGGGCCCGCACGGCGCGGAGCGTAACCTGATGGACTACGTGCACCAGGAAGACCGCCCGCTATGGCGCCAGGCCTTGAATGAACTGCGCCGCCGCCCCGACACCTCATTCAACCAGCGCCTGCGTTTTGTGCACCCCAGCGGCGAATTGCGCTGGTTTGACATCAGCCTCAAGCGCGGCCCCCAAGGCTTCTACCTAGTGGCCGGGGACGTTACGGCCCACAAACGCCGCGAAATCGCCTTGCAGGCCAGCCAGCGCAGCAGCATGAGCTTGCTCGACAGCATGCCGGGCCTGATCTATCGCGGCCGCAACAACCGCGACTGGACCATGGAATTCGTCAGCGCGGGCTGCCTGCAACTCACCGGCTACCCCGCCGAGCGCCTGGTGGACAACCATGAGTTCACCTACAACAGCCTGATCCTGGCGCAGGATGCCGACTATGTGTGGCGCGAGGTGCAATACGCGCTGTCACGGCAGGAGCCGTTCGAACTCAATTACCAGATTCGCTGCGCGGATCAGTCGATCAAGCAGGTGTGGGAGAAGGGCGTGGGGATCTATGCCGATACCCGCGAAGTGCTGGGGATCGAGGGGGCGATTTTCGAGCGCAAGCTTTAACGGGTAAATGCACTTCAAATGTGGGAGGGGGCTTGCCCCCGATGAGGGAGTGTCAGTGAATGCATCTTTAACTGACACAACGCTATCGGGGGCAAGCCCCCTCCCACATGGGATTCAATGCGCGCCTGCGGCCTTGTTCAGGTCGCTTTCGGCCCACTCCGTATACACACACGCATCCGCCGTCGCCCAGCGCACACGCACCGGGTCGCCGGCCTTGAGCGGCATGCCGGCAGCGGACAGCGCCTTGACCGTCATCGACGTGCCGCCCAGGGTTTTCACGGTGCAGGTCTGGCTTTCGCCGAGGAACAGCACCTCGCCAACAATCGCCGACACTTCATTCCAGCCCGCCGCCAGCGGTTGTTCGGCGGCCTGTTCGACGCTCAGCGCCAAGGCTTTTTCCGGGCGTACCATCAGCAGCACATCCTGCTCGGTGTGCAGCCCGGTGGTCAGGCGGATCGACAGCGCCTGGCCTTCGAACGACGCCACTGCGTTGCCCTGGGCCTTGAGCTTGAGGAAGTTGGAGTTGCCGAGGAACGAGGCGACAAACGCGTTCGGCGGGTTCTGGTAGAGGTCGAAGCCGCTGCCCAGGCCGACGATCTTGCCGTGGCTGAAAATCGCGATGCGCTGGGACAGGCGCATGGCTTCTTCCTGGTCGTGGGTCACGTAGACGATGGTGATGCCCAAGCGCCGGTGCAGCTGGCGCAGTTCGTCTTGCAGGTCTTCACGCAGCTTCTTGTCGAGGGCGCCGAGGGGTTCGTCCATCAACAGGATGCGTGGCTCGTACACCAGCGCGCGGGCGATGGCGACCCGTTGCTGCTGGCCGCCGGACAGCTGCGAAGGGCGGCGATGCGCAAATTGCTCAAGCTGCACCAGCTTGAGCATGGCGTCGACGCGCTTTTCGCGTTCGGCGCTGGCCAGTTTGCGAATCGCCAGGGGGAAGGCGATGTTGTCGCGCACCGACAAATGCGGGAACAGCGAGTAACGCTGGAACACCATGCCGATGTCGCGCTTGTGCGGCGGCACGTTGACCAGGGATTGACCGCTGACCAGGATCTCGCCGCTGCTTGGCGTTTCGAAGCCGGCCAGCATCGACAGCGTGGTGCTTTTGCCCGAGCCGCTGGAGCCGAGGAAGGTGAGGAATTCGCCGTCCTGGATGTCCAGCGAGATGTTGTCCACGGCAGCGAATTCACCGTAGTGCTTGTTCAGGTTGCGCAGGCTGACCAGGGGTTGGCCGTGGCTCTGTGCGACATCGTTGATCACTGCACTCATGTTCTTCTCCTCGGCGCTCAGGCGCGGGTTTCGGTACGCCGGCGAACGGCGGCGGCAATCACCATGACCAGCACCGAGAGGCCGATCAGCAGCGTCGACGCGACGGCGATCACAGGCGTCAGGTCCTGGCGCAGGGTGGTCCACATTTTTACGGGAAGGGTTTGCAGGGTAGGGCTGGCCATCATCACGCTGAGCACCACTTCGTCCCACGAGACCAGAAAGGCGAACAGTGCGCCGGCTACCATCCCCGGGCGAATCGCCGGGAAGGTCACCTTGAACACTGCCTGCAAGCGCGAGGCGCCGCAGATCACCGCCGCGTCTTCAATCGACTGGTCGAACAGCTTCAGCGAGTTGATGATCGAGATGATGGTGAACGGCAGCGCAACGATCACATGGCTGACCACAAACGCGAACATCGTGCCGGTGTAGCCGAGCTTGAGGAACAGCGCGTACACCGCCACGGCGATGATCACCAAGGGCACGATCATCGGCAGGGTGAATAGGCCGTAGAGCAATTCGCGGCCGGGGAAGCGCCCGCGCACCAGGGCAAACGCGGTAGGCAGGCCCAGGGCGACGGCGAACACGGTGGTCAACACGGCCACCTTGAGGCTGGCCATGGCCGCGTTCATCCAATCGGCGTTGGAGAAGAACTGGCCGTACCATTTCAGCGTCCAGCCGGGCGGTGGGAACACCAGCCATTGCGACGAGCCGAACGACAGCAGCACGATAAACACAATCGGCAGCAGCAGGAAAAGGCCAATCAACCCGGTGGTGGTGTAGAGGCCCAAGCGCATCCTGCGGCTCATGGCATTGGGGGTCAGGAGCATGAAGGCTTACCTCGCGTTGCTGGCGCCAACCGGGGATTCCGGCTGGAGCTTCAGGTAGAAGTAGAACAGCACCAGCGTGATGAAGATCAGCAACGCGGCGCCGGCACTGGCCAGGCCCCAATTAAGGAACGATTGCACCTGCTGGATGATGAACTCGGGCAGCATCATGTTCTGCGCACCGCCGAGCAGCGCCGGGGTGACGTAGTAACCGAGGGACATCACGAACACCATCAGGCCGCCGGAAAACAAGCCCGGCCGGCACAGCGGCAGGAAGACGCGGAAGAAGTTGGTCCACGGGCTGGCGCCGCAGATCGAGCCGGCCTGCAGGATCATCGGGTCGATGGCCTGCATGGTCGCCTGCAACGGCAGCACGATGAACGGGATCATGATGTAGCTCATGCCGATCACCACGCCCGTGAGGTTGTGCACCATCTCCAGGGGCACATCGATGATGCCCATGGCCATCAGCGCCTTGTTGATCACCCCGGAGGCTTGCAGCAAGACCAGCCAGGAGTAGGTGCGGGCGAGCAGGCTGGTCCACATCGACAGCAGCACGATGTTGAGGATCCAGCGTCCCCAGCCGCGTGGCACCAAGGTGATCGCCCAGGCCAGCGGAAAGCCCAGCAGCAGGCTGAACAGGGTCACCAGGCCTGCCACTGAGAACGTGTTGAGCAGCACTCGGGCATAGGCGGAGTTGGCGAACAGCTGTTCATAGTTGCCCAAGCCCGGCACCGGCTCCAGCACGCCGCGCAGCAACAGGCCGATCAGCGGCGCCAGGAAGAACAGGCCGAGGAACAACAGGGCCGGGATCAGGTTGCTCGACCCCCGCCAGCGCTGCGCCAGGGACGGGGCCCCGGCCTTGGCCGAAACCGCGCCGGCAGCGCCAAGGGCGCTCCCGGTCGGTGTGGTTGCCGTCATTTTCATTTGACTAGCCATTCATTCCACCGTGTCGCAATGGCCGGGCCGTTCTTGGCCCAGTAGGCGAAATCGAGGGTGATCTGGTCCTTGACGTAGGCGGTCGGCAGGTTCGGCGCGAGCACCGAATCCAGGCGCTGCACGCTGTCGATGTTCACCGGTGCGTAGGCGGTCAGGTTGGAAAAATCCGCCTGGCCCTTGGCGCTGCTGGCATTGGCCAGGAATTTCATCGCGGCGGCCTTGTTTTTCGAACCTTTAGGCACGACGAGGATGTCGGCCATCACCAGGTTCTGCTTCCAGCTCACGCCCACGGGCGCGCCGTCTTCCTGCAGGGCGTGGATGCGACCGTTCCAGAACTGGCCCATGCTGACTTCGCCGGAGGCCAGCAGCTGTTGCGACTGCGCGCCGCCGCCCCACCAGACGATGTCTTTCTTGATGGTGTCGAGTTTCTTGAAGGCGCGGTCCAGGTCCAGGGGGTAGAGTTTGTCGGCGGGGACGCCGTCGGCCAGCAGCGCCAGTTCGAGCACGCCGGGGCTTGGCCATTTGTAGAGGGCACGTTTGCCGGGGTAGGTCTTGGTGTCGAACAGCGCGGTCCAGTCCTGAGGCTTACCGGCGCCGAGCTTGCCTTCGTTGTAGCCGAGCACGAAGGAGAAGAAGAACGAGCCCACACCATGGTCGGAGACGAAGCGCGGGTCGATCTTGTCGCGCTGGATCACTGAGAAATCGAGGGGTTCGAGCAGGCCTTCGGCGGCGGCGCGCAAGGCGAAGTCGGCCTCCACATCCACCACGTCCCACTGCACGTTGCCGCTTTCGACCATGGCCTTGAGTTTGCCGTAGTCGGTGGGGCCATCCTGGACCACGGTAATGCCGCTGGCCTTGCTGAACGGGTCGGCCCAGGCCTGCTTCTGCGCATCCTGGGTGCTACCGCCCCAGCTCACGAAATTGACGCTTTCGGCTGCCATGGCCGCGTGAGTGGCCGTAGCCAATAAACCCGCGAACAGCACCGCGGTTGCACGTTTGTTCAACACCATTTTCACGCCCTCATTTGTTTTGTTATTGAGCGGGCTTGGTAATGCCCGCCTATCGGGAGCAGTAGGTCCATCGGGAGCCTCTAATCGAGACCCCAAAAGGCGACCGTGCCAAGGGCTGTTATTGGTGCTCTCCCTGGCGGGCGCACTTGGCAGAAGCGTTCGGTCTATGGAATATCATATTATGGTATTCCAAACTTTGTGCAAGCATTTTGCCTTACCGGTTATCCGTCATTCGGTGAAGGGAATGCTCTCAGTCACCTCCAGGTCGTAGCCGGTCAGCCCGGCGTATTTGAGGGGCGGGCCGAGGTGACGCAGCTTGCCGACGCCGAGGTCCTGCAAGATCTGCGCCCCGGTGCCCACTTCAGAATAGATGCGCGACTGCGAACGGTTGAACTGGCGCGGCGCCTGGGTCAGTTGCGGCACGCGTTCCAGCAGCGCCTGGGACGACTCATGGTTAGCCAGCACCACCACCACGCCGCTGCCTTCAGCGGCGACACGTTGCAAGGCCGCCCACAGCGTCCAGTTGGACGGGCCGCTGTAGTCGGCACCGACCAGGTCGCGCAGCGGGTCGATCACGTGCACGCGCACCAGCGCAGGGGTATCGCGGCGCAACTGGCCCATGACCATGGCCATGTGGACGCCGCCGTCGATGCGGTCTTCAAAGGTGATCAGGCGGAACGTGCCGTGCACCGTCGGCAGGTCGCGTTCACCGATGCGCACCACGGTGCGTTCGGTGCTGAGGCGGTAGTGGATCAGGTCGGCGATGGTGCCGATCTTGATGCCATGCTTGCGCGCGAAGATTTCCAGTTCCGGGCGGCGGGCCATGGTGCCGTCGTCGTTCATCACTTCGACGATCACCGACGCCGGGGTGTGCCCGGCCAGGCGCGCCAGGTCGCAGCCGGCCTCGGTGTGGCCGGCGCGGGTCAACACGCCGCCGTCCTTGGCGCGCAGCGGGAAGATATGGCCCGGCTGCACGATGTCGGCCGGCCCGGCATTGACATCGACGGCCGCTGCCACGGTACGCGCGCGGTCGGCGGCGGAGATGCCGGTGGTGACCCCGCTGGCGGCTTCGATGGACACGGTAAACGCGGTGCTGAACACGCTGCCATTGCTTGGCACCATCTGTTCCAGGCCCAGGCGCTGGCAGTGTTCGTCGGTGAGGGTCAGGCAGATCAGGCCACGGGCTTCGCGGGCCATGAAACTGATAGTCTCGGCGGTGCAGCAGGCCGCAGGCAGCAGCAGGTCGCCTTCGTTTTCCCGGTCTTCGTCGTCCACCAGGAGCACCATCTTGCCTTGGCGGTAGTCTTCGATGATGTCTGCGATGCTGTTGAAGGACATGGAGAGTGCTCGATTTGTTGGTTGCATGTATTATGGTATACCACAAAAATTCAACAAGAGGATGTCACGATGAAGGCCTACTGGATTGCCCATGTGGATGTGTCTGATGCAGAGCAGTACACCCAGTACACCCAGCGCGCGCCGGCGGCGTTTGCAAAGTTTGGCGGGCGGTTCCTGGCCAGGGGCGGGCGCAGCGAGGCGATGGAAGGCGGGCCGTCACGGCAGCGTAATGTGGTGATTGAGTTTGAGAGCTATGAGCAGGCGGTGGCGTGTTACGCGTCTGCCGAATATCAGGAAGCGAAGGGGCACCGGGAGGGGGCAGGGGTGGCGCAGATTATTATTGTGGAAGGGCTGGCACCCTAGGTCATCAGGCCAAATGTGGGAGGGGGCTTGCTCCCGATAGCGGTAGTTCAGTCACTTCATGTATTGACTGACACACTGCTATCGGGAGCAAGCCCCCTCCCACATTTTGATCCGTGTTTGGCGGTGCGGTCAGCGGATGAAATGAATCTTGCCGCTGTCATCGTTCCCGATATAGATGCCATACACCCCAGCCTGGCGTTCCTCGATATACCGCTCGAGAATCTGCCTGATCGCCGGGTAGTAGATACTGTCCCAGGGAATATCCTCAGGCGCGAAGAACTTATAGTCCAGGGTCTCCGGCCCGAACTGGCCGGTGATCTCCAGCGCGATGGCGCGGAAGATGATGTAGACCTCGCTGATCCTGGGCACGCTGAAGATCGAGTAGGGCGATACGATCTCGGCACGTACGCCGCTTTCTTCCCACACTTCACGCAGCGCGGCCTGTTCGGTGGTTTCGCCACCTTCCATGAAACCGGCAGGCAATGTCCAGGTGCCGGGGCGGGGCGGGATCGCGCGTTGGCACAGCAGGTATTTGCCGTCCTGCTCGATGATGCAGCCGGCGATGATCTTGGGGTTGATGTAGTGGATATAGCCGCAGCCCCGGCACATCAGGCGCTCATGGGTATCGCCCGGTGGCAGCTGGTGACCGAGGTCACTGCCGCCGCATGTCGGGCAAAAGCTGGGGCTGGCCAAGGTCAGTGACCTATGCGCGGTTCTTTCAGCGCGATGGGCAGGGTGATTTCCGGAAGCTTGCCGGTTTCTTCCTGTTTGCGCTTGAGGTAGTCCAGGGCCACGGCGGCGGCGGCGCGCACGTGATCGACGCACGCCTGGTGGGCGGCCAGCGGGTCGCCGCTCTTGATCGCCTGGACCATGCGTTCCATTTCCTGGTTGCTGGTGCCGCGACGGTTTTCCTGGGACACCGAGGTGGCGCGCAGGTAGCTGATGCGGGCCTGCAACTGGCGCAGCTGGGTGGCCGCCACATGGTTGCCCGAACCTTCGAGCAGCACGTCGTAGAAGCCCTGCACCGAGTCGATGACCTGTTGCAGCTCGCCGTCCTTGAGGGCCTTGCGGTTTTCTTCGAGGGCTTTTTCCAGGGCCTTGATGTCCTTCGCCTTGGCGCGCAGGGTGAACAATTGCACGATCAAGCCTTCGAGCACGCAACGCAGTTCATAGATGTCGACGGCGTCGGCCAGGGTAATGATCGCTACCTGCGGGCCCTTGGCGTCGGCGAATTCCACCAGGCCTTCGGACTCCAGGTGACGCAAGGCTTCGCGCACCGAGGTGCGGCTGACCCCGAGGCGGTCGCACAGGTCGCGCTCCACCAGGCGGTCACCGGGCAGCAGTTGGAAGTTCATGATGGCGCTGCGCAGTTTTTCCAGCACGATTTCGCGCAGGGTGACCGGGTTGTGATTGACCTTGAAGCTGTCGTCGAGGGGCGCGCGTTTCATGGGGTCTGCTCTGAATTTAGCGGTTAACTGGAGGCCTCGGCCGGCCGGGGCCGATTGAGGGCCGAAAATCGTGCCCAAGTTTATCATGCTGCGTTCTTTAAGCGACAAACCCTCATGGCGCGCTCCCTCTGCCCCGGCGCGCCTCAGGCCAGGGGCGGCAGCGGGCCCAGCTTGCCCTTGTGGTAGATCATCGGCGTGACCGGTTCCTTGGGCAGGATCAGGTTCTTCACCGCGCCGACGATGATCGCGTGATCGCCGCCGTCGTATTCGCGCCACAGTTCGCACTCGATGATCGCCGTGGCCTTGGCCAGCAGCGGATTGCCCAGCTCGCTCAGGTGCCACTCGATGCCCTTGGCCTTTTCCTTGCCTTTGC
The DNA here is from genome assembly GCF_002859085.1 of Pseudomonas sp. QC2. NCBI lineage: Bacteria > Pseudomonadati > Pseudomonadota > Gammaproteobacteria > Pseudomonadales > Pseudomonadaceae > Pseudomonas > Pseudomonas sp. QC2. Next base: position 122,538 of record NZ_PKKS01000009.1, on the reverse strand, counting down.
TGGCGAACGCATAGGCCTCGGCGGTCTGGTCGGCGGACAGCAGGTGGATCGCGAAGCGCTTGCTGTCGCGCAGGATCGGGTAGGTGTCCGACGCATAGTTGGGGCAGAACAGCACCAGCGCCGGGTCGATCGACAGCGCGCTGAACGCACTGGCGGTAATGCCGACGATGCCGCCGTCCGGGTCGAGGGTGGTGACCACCGTGACGCCCGAAGGGAACGAGCTCATGACGTCTTTGTAAATGCCGGGTTCGATCATGGTCGGGGTCTCTTAACGCATCACGAAGGGATCAGGCATGGGCGCCTGGGAGAGGTTGATCCACACCGTCTTCAGCTCGGTGTAGGCGAGTACCGAATCGATGCCGCTTTCACGTCCGTAGCCGCTGTTCTTGAAGCCGCCGATGGGCGCCATTGCCGACACGGCACGGTAGGTGTTGACCCAGATGATCCCCGAGCGCACGTCCCGCGCCAGGCGGTGGGCGCGGCCGAGGTCGCGGGTCCAGATGCCGGCGGCGAGGCCGAATTGCGAGTCGTTGGCGATGGCCAGCGCTTCGGCTTCGTCCTTGAAACGGATGACCGAGGCCACCGGGCCGAACACTTCTTCCTGCATGATCTTCATCGAGTTGCGGTCGCATTCGAACAGCGTCGGCTCATAGAACCAGCCCTCGCCGAGGTTCTGCGGGCGTTTGCCGCCGGTGCGCAGGCGCGCGCCTTCGGCGATGGCATCCGCGACCAGGCCTTCGACCACGGCCAGTTGCTGCGCGGTGGCCATGGGCCCCATTTCGCTGGCGTCGTCCTGCGGGTTACCGATGCGGATGCGCTGGGCGCGTGCCACCAGGCGCTCGACGAATTCGTCGTAGATCTCATCCTGCACCAGCAGGCGCGAACCGGACACGCAGCTCTGCCCGGATGCCGCATAGATCCCGGCAATCGCGCCATTGATGGCGCTGTCGAGGTCGGCGTCGGCAAAGATGATATTCGGCGATTTGCCGCCCAGCTCCAGGGACAGCTTGGCGAAGTTCTCCGCGCTGCTGCGCACCACATGGCGGGCCGTGGCCGCGCCGCCGGTAAAGGCGATCTTGCGCACCAGCGGGTGGCGGGTGAGGGCGGCGCCGGTGCTGGGACCGTAGCCGGTGACCACGTTGACCACGCCCGGCGGGATCCCGGCTTCAAGGGCCAGGCGCGCCAGTTCGAGGATGGTCGCCGAGGCGTGTTCCGACGGCTTGATCACGATGGTATTGCCCGCCGCCAGGGCCGGCGCGAGTTTGATCGCGGTCAGGTACAGCGGGCTGTTCCACGGAATGATCGCCGCCACCACGCCCATGGCTTCGTGCACGGTGTAGGCGAACAGGTCCGGCTTGTCCAGCGGCAGGGTGCCGCCTTCGAGCTTGTCGGCCAGGCCGGCGGTGTAGTGGAAGAACTCCGGCAGGTAGCTGACCTGGCCACGGGTTTCGCGGATCAACTTGCCGTTGTCGCGGCTTTCCAGCTGGGCCAGTTGTTCCTTGTTGTCGGCGATCAGGTCGCCCAGGCGGCGCAGCAATTTGCCCCGTGCGGTGGCGGTGAGGCCACGCCAGGCCGGGCTGTCGAAGGCGCTTTGGGCGGCCTGTACGGCGCGCTCCACATCGGCTTCATCGGCGTCGGGCAGTTGCGCCCAGGGTTCGGCCAGGGCCGGGTTGAGGCTGTCGAAAGTCTTGCCGGACAGGGCATCGACCCATTCACCGCCGATGCACATCTGGAAGCGTGCGAGTGTCATGCAACGATCCCCTTGATTGGATTGTTTTGGGCGTACACCGTGTCGAGGAAGCCCAGCAGCAGCTGGTTGACCAGGCGTGGCGATTCTACCGGCATCATATGCCGTTGCTCGGCCAGCACTGCAACGGTGGCGCCGGGAATACGATCGGCCAGTTGCCGGGCCATTTCCGGGGTTGAACCGGGGTCGAGTTCGCCGGTGGCGACCAGGGTGGGGACGCGCAAACCCTTGAGGTCGTCGGCGCGGTACATGTCCTGGGTCGCAAACAGTTCGTAGGTGGTCAGGTAGCCCTGGGGGTCGTTGCCCGCCAGGGTTTCACGCAGGGCGGCGATCTGCGCCGGGTTGGCGGCCTGGTATTCACGGCTGAACCAGCGCGACAGCGCAGCTTCGGCATTCGCATCCGGGCCGTGTTCGGCGGCCTGGGCGGTGCGTGCGATCACGCCGGCACGCTGTTCGGGGCTGCGGTTGAACACGCTGTTGAGCACCACCAAGGAGGTGAGGCGCTCGGGGTAGTGCAGGGCAAACGCCCGGGCGACCAGGCCACCCATGGAAAAACCGATCACTGTGGCCTGGGGCAGTTGCAGGTGGTCGAGCAGCTCCAGCAACTGGTCGGCATACCCCAGCAGCGGCGTGCCGGCGGCCGGGCGCGGGCTGGCGCCATGGCCGAGCATGTCATAGCTGATCACGCGGTAGTTCGTGGCCAGGCCAACGACTTGCCCGCCCCACATTTCTTTATTCAGGCCCACGCCGTGGATCAAAACCACAGGCTGGCCTTGGCCGGTCGCCAGATAACTGGTGCCAGCCGGGGTGCGTTCAGCGGTGAGCCGAATCATGGAGCGCTCCTGCATGTTTTTTGTTGTGGTGGCCGGCCGTGCTTACTGGGCTTTTTCGGCCGCCAGCTCTTCCAGGTCGATATAACGGTTACCGATCCGTGGGTGCAGGCGGCCACCGTCGGCGCAACCCAGGACCACGACGATTTCGTCGGCACGCGGCGAATCTTCGATGTGCATTTCCAGGGTGATGTAGTGCGAACGCAGGCCTTCGTCGTCCTTGTGCATCATCGGGATCTGGATCGAAGTGCCCGGGCCGCCGCGCTTGTTGGTGAAGCTCAGGTAGCTCTTGGCCTTGACCGCTTCACGGTAGTGATTGCCGAAGCGCAGGGTGTGGATGATCGCGCTGGCGTGTTCGATCTCGCCATCGGCACCGACCACCGCTGCCTTGCCATACGCCTCGATGTTTTCGGCGCCGCCAATGATTGCTACCAGACGCTCGACCATCTGCGCGCCGAGGTCGGAGCAATTGGCGCGGATTTCCGGCTTGAGGTCTTCGACGAAACCACGACCCAACCATGGGTTCTTCAGCACCACCGCGAGGCCGACCATTTTCACCGGGGTGTCTGCGGCCTTGCCGCCTTCGATAAAGGTTTCTTCTACATAACTGACGATCTTGCGGATTTCGAAACTCATGAGCGGCTCCATCAGGTGTGGGGGAGTGGTTTGCGTATGATGGTATACCATAATACGCAAAGCACAAGCGTCGCAAATGAGTTTGCGTGGGGTGAGGCGATAAAGGGTGATGTGTGAAATTCTTTCGCTGGCGATGTTAAAAAATGTTAGATCGAAAAAATACTTCACATAATCTGTTCATTGGTGGATGATCAATTCCAATTCCAACGCGGCTCGCCGGTGTGGTGTCAGCCGCCGTTTTCCCCTGGAGTACCCCATGAATAATAAGAATGTCGGTGTGATCGGTTTGGGCGCGATGGGGCTAGGCATTGCCCGTTCGCTGTTGCGCGCAGGTTTCAATGTGCATGCCTGTGATGTACGCGAGGCGGTCACCCAGCAGTTCGCTGGCGAAGGCGGAGTGGCGTGCGCGTCACCGGCGCAGATGGCCGAGGCCTGTGATGTGCTCATCACCGTGGTGGTCAACGCCGAACAGACCGAAACCGTATTGTTCGGCGAAGGCGGTGCAGTGGCTGCATTGCGCCCTGCGAGCCTGGTGATCGGTTGTGCCACCGTGGCCCCGACCTACGCCGTCGACCTCGGCCAGCGCTTGGCCGACCACGGCCTGCTGTACCTGGATGCGCCGATTTCCGGCGGTGCGGCCAAGGCCGCCGCCGGTGAAATGACCATGATGACCTCGGGCCCGCAGGCCGCCTATGCCAAGGCCGATGCGGTGCTGGCAGGCATGGCCGGTAAGGTGTATCGCCTGGGCGACGTCCACGGCCTGGGTTCCAAGGTCAAGATCATCAACCAACTGCTCGCCGGTGTGCACATCGCGGCGTCCGCCGAGGCCATGGCTCTGGGCCTGCGCGAAGGGGTGGACGCCGAGGCCTTGTACGAGGTGATCACCCACAGCGCCGGTAATTCGTGGATGTTCGAGAACCGCGTGCCGCACATTCTCAAGGCCGACTACACGCCACTGTCGGCGGTGGATATTTTCGTCAAGGACCTCGGCCTGGTGCTGGATACCGCGCGTGCGAGCAAATTCCCGCTGCCGTTGTCCGCCACCGCGCACCAGATGTTCATGCAGGCCTCCAGCGCCGGTTTTGGCCGTGAGGACGACTCGGCGGTGATCAAGATTTTCCCCGGCATCGACCTGCCGACTGCCAAGCCCGAGCCGGTGTAAGGAACGCTTTATGACTAACCCCACCACGCGCCCGTTGCTGGGCTGCATCGCCGACGATTTCACCGGCGCCACCGACCTGGCCAACATGTTGGTACGCGGCGGCATGCGTACAGTGCAGAGCATTGGCATCCCCAGTCGCGAAGTCGCGGACGGGCTGGATGCAGACGCCATCGTCATCGCCCTCAAGTCGCGCACCACGCCGGTGGCAGAGGCTGTCGAGGAATCCCTGGCCGCGCTGGACTGGCTGCGCGAGCAGGGCTGCGAACAGATTTTCTTCAAGTACTGCTCCACATTCGACTCCACCGCCGCCGGCAATATCGGCCAGGTCAGCGAGGCCTTGCTCAAGGCGCTGGGCAGTGATTTCACCTTGGCCTGCCCGGCGTTCCCGGAAAACGGCCGGACGATTTTCCGTGGCCACCTGTTTGTGCAGGACCAGTTGCTCAATGAGTCGGGCATGCAGCATCACCCACTGACGCCGATGGGCGACGCCAACTTGGTGCGCGTGCTGCAACGTCAGACTGCATTGCCGGTCGGGCTGCTGCGTTACGACGCGGTTGCTGCGGGGGTGGACGCGACCCGTACGAAGATCGCCGAACTGCGCGCGCAAGGCGTGGGCATTGCCATCGCCGACGCGCTGTCGGACCAGGACCTCTACACCCTGGGCAGCGCCTGCGCCGACTTGCCGCTGCTCACCGGTGGCTCGGGCCTGGCCCTGGGGCTGCCGGGCAATTTCCGCCGCGCGGGTAAATTGCGCGACTTCGATGTGAACACGTTGCCCACGGTCAGCGGTGGCGAAGTGGTGCTGGCCGGCAGTGCGTCGGTGGCGACCCTCGGCCAGGTCGCGGCCTGGTGCGAGGCGGGCCGCCCGGCGTTGCGCATCGATCCCATCGCCCTGGCCGCCGGTGAGCCGGTGGTGGCGCAGGCGCTGGCCTTTGCCCGCGACAGTGCACACACCGTATTGATCTACGCCACCAGCACCCCGGCCGAGGTCAAGGCGGTGCAGCAACAGCTGGGTGTCGAACGCGCCGGCGCCCTTGTGGAGAACGCCTTGGGCGAGATCGCTGCCGGCTTGCGCGAGCAGGGTGTGCGGCGCTTTGTGGTGGCGGGCGGGGAGACCTCCGGCGCGGTGGTCAAGGCCCTCGGCGTCAACCTGTTGCAGATTGGTGCACAGATCGACCCCGGCGTGCCGGCCACGGTCAGCAGTTCCACCGAGCCGCTGGCACTGGCGCTGAAATCGGGCAACTTCGGGGGGCGCGAGTTCTTTGCCAAGGCCCTTGCGCACCTGGCCGGAGGTGCCCAATGAGCGGCACTGACGAACAGGCCCTGCGCGAAGAAATCTGCGACGTCGGCCACAGCCTGTATCAACGTGGCTACACCGTCGGCAGCGCCGGCAATATCAGTGCGCGCCTGGACGATGGCTGGTTGATTACGCCCACCGACGTCTGCCTGGGTCGCCTGGCGCCTGGGGCGATTGCCAAGGTCAACCTGAAGGGCGAGTGGGTGTCCGGCGACAAACCCTCGAAGACCCTGGCCCTGCACCGTCAGGTGTATGACCGCAACCCTACGGTGGGCGGGGTGGTGCACACCCATTCCACCCACCTGGTGGCGTTGACCCTGGCCGGGGTGTGGCGGGCGGACGATATTCTGCCGCCGCTCACGCCCTATCAGGTGATGAAGGTCGGGCACATCCCCCTGATCGGCTACCAGCGTCCGGGCTCGCCCGACGTCGCCGAGCAAGTGGCGCAACTGGCCAACAGCGTGCGAGGGGTGATGCTCGAGCGCCTGGGGCCGGTGGTCTGGGAAAGCTCGGTGGCCAAGGCCAGCTACGCCCTGGAAGAGTTGGAAGAAACCGCCCGGCTCTGGCTGATGAGCAACCCCCGGCCCGAGCCGCTGAGCCAGGCCGCCTTGGATGAACTGCGCGAGACGTTCGGCGCGCATTGGTAATGCCGTAGACCGACACTGCAAGCCCCCCCCCCCCGCGAGACCCGCCTGCGGAGCGTGACGGGAGCGGCTTGCGCCAAAAAACAATAACAACAGGACATTCTCGAATGAGCCCACTGATTTTGATGTTGACCGCCGGCGCGGGTATCGCGCTGCTACTGTTTCTGGTCCTCAAGTACAAATTCCAGCCGTTTGTCGCGCTGATGCTGGTGAGTATCGTGGTGGCGCTGGTGGCCGGGGTGAAACCGGCTGACCTGGTGGCGACGATCGAAGGCGGCATGGGCAAGACCCTTGGCCACATCGCAATCATCATTGCCCTGGGGGCGATGATCGGGCGGATCATCGAGCTGTCCGGCGGTGCCGAAGCCTTGGCCAAGTCGCTGATCGAGCGGTTTGGCAACAGCCGTACGCCGCTGGCGCTGACCATCGCCGGGTTCATCATCGGCGTGCCGGTGTTCTTTGAAGTCGGGGTGATTATCCTCATGCCGCTGGCCTACGGCGTGGCACGCCGGGCCCGCAAGCCGCTGCTGATGTTCGCGTTGCCGATGTGTGCGGCGCTGCTCACGGTGCATGCGTTTCTGCCGCCGCATCCGGGCGCCGTGGCCGCCGCCAGCCAACTGGGTGCCGACCTGGGCCGGGTGCTGATGTTCGGCCTGCCGATCACCGCGTTGCTGTGCTACGTCGGCTACCGCGTGGCGGGGCGCATGACGCGGCGTTTCTATCCGATGACCGATGACATCCGTGCCGAAGTCTATGGCCCTCACGTGACCAATGAAGACCTGCGGGCCTGGACCAACGGCAACCACCAGGCGGTGCAACAGAGCGCTGTGGCCGAGTCCCCTATGGGCCTGGAAGAGTCCACCAGCGCCATTGCCGCCAAGTTGCCGGCGGCGCCTGCGCCGGGGTTCGGGCTGATCGTCGGCCTGATCCTGCTGCCGATTGTCTTGATTCTGCTGGGTACCCTGGCCACCTCGCTGCTGCCGATCGAATCGGCGTTGCGTGGGGTGATGACTGTGCTGGGCGCGCCGTTGGTGGCGCTGCTGATCGACACCTTGCTGTGCGCCTGGCTGCTCGGCTCGCGCCGTGGCTGGAGCCGCAGCCAGGTCTCCGACGTGATCGGCTCGGCGTTGCCGGGCGTGGCCATGGTGATCCTGATTGCCGGTGCCGGTGGGGTGTTCGGTAAAGTGCTGGTAGACACCGGGATCGGCGCGGTGGTCTCCGACATGCTGCGCACCACCGGCCTGCCGGTGCTGGCCCTGGGCTTCTTGCTGACCATGCTGTTGCGGGCGGTGCAGGGTTCCACCACAGTGGCGCTGGTGACCACCGCCGGTATCATCAGCCCGCTGATCGCCACCCTCAACCTGACGCCCAACCACCTGGCGCTGCTGTGCCTGGCCATGGGCGGTGGCGGGCTGGCCATGTCGCATATCAACGATGCCGGCTACTGGATCTTCACCAAGCTTGCCGGGCTCAACGTGGCCGATGGTCTGCGCACGTGGACGGTGATCACCACCTTGCTCGGCACCTTGGGTTTCGTGATTACATTGCTGATCTGGCCTTTTGTCTGATTTCCAGGAGTTCCTATGCCTCGTTTTGCTGCCAACCTGAGCATGCTTTACCCGCAACATGACTTTCTCGAGCGCTTCAGTGCCGCGAAGGCCGATGGGTTTGACGCGGTGGAGTACCTGTTTCCTTACGAGTACGACGCGCAGGTGCTCAAGCAGCGCCTGAGTGATAACGGCCTGGTGCAGGCGTTGTTCAACGCACCGCCCGGTGACTGGGCTGCAGGGGAGCGGGGCATCGCGAGCCTGCCGGGGCGTGAGGCCGAGTTTCGCAGCGGCTTCGACCGCGCGTTGGAATACGCCGCCGTGCTCGGCAATGACCGCGTGCACGTCATGGCCGGTTTGCTGCCCTCGGAAAACCTGCGCCAGCGCCATCAGGCCGTGTACCTGGAAAACCTCGCCTACGCCAGTGCGGCGGCGGCTGAGGCCGGCGTCACCGTATTGCTGGAGCCGATCAACACCCGCGACATGCCGGGTTTTTTCCTCAACCGCCAGGACCAGGCCCACGCCATCTGCCGTGAAGTCGGCGCGCGCAACCTCAAGGTGCAGTTTGACTGCTACCACTGCCAGATCGTCGAAGGCGACTTGGCCACCAAGCTGCGCCGCGACTTCGACGGCATTGGTCATATCCAGATCGCCGGGGTACCGGACCGTCACGAGCCTGACCTGGGCGAGTTGAACTACGCGTACCTGTTCGAACTGATGGACCAGTTGGGCTATGACGGCTGGGTCGGCTGCGAATACCGGCCAAAGGGCGACACCTCGGCGGGCCTGCAATGGTTGCGGGACTGGAAAGGGGCTCGATAGTCGACGAGCCTGTGCGTCGGTTTGGTTCAAAGGTGGGAGGGGCGGTGCGACGATTCGACTTGCCCCTGATAGCGGTGTGTCAGCCGACACATCTACCCGCAATGCCGCCGCCATCGAAGCCTCGCTAACGCTCGACATCTCCCACAGGGGACCAGCGGTGACCCACTTCCCACCTGCCAACCGAACTCAAATGTGGGAGGGGGCTTGCCCCCGATAGCTGTGTGTCAGACAACACACCTGCCAACCCTGGCACCGCCATCGAAGCCTCGCTAAAGCTCGACCTCTCCCACAAAGGAAGGGCATCACGCCGGCAATGGATCGCCCGGTAGCATCAATTCAATCCCGCGCTTGCGGATGCCATCCGCCGCCGCCGGCGCCAGGCCGTCGTCGCTGATGATCACGTCGAACGGTTCCAGCCCGGCGATGCGGTACATGCTGAAGGTGCCGTACTTGGAACTGCTCGCCACCAGTACGACCTGGGACGCCGATTGCATTGCCACTTGCTTGACCTCGACTTTCAGCGCTGAGGGGGTGGTGATGCCTCGGTGCAAATCCCAGGAGCTGGTGGACACAAAGGCGATGTCCGTGACTACCTGGCGCAAGGTCGCCACCGCCAGCCCGCCGACCGAAGAATGGTTGTCATGGTCCAGTTGGCCGCCGGTGTGGATCACAGTGACCTGCGTCGCATCCATCAAGGCCTGTACGATCCCGAAGTCGTTGGTGACCACCGTCATCCCCGACAGCGCCTTGATGTAAGGGACGATCTCCAGCGTGCTGGTGCCTGCATCCAGGTACACCGTCATGTCCGCGTGCAGCAACCGCGCGGCCAGTCGTGCCATCGCCTGCTTTTGCGGCAATTCCACCACGGCTTTGGATTGATGGCTGGGCTCGCTGTGCAGCTGGCTGGCGATCCTGACCCCTCCGGTGACGGAGTACGCCCGGCCTTCCTGCTCCAGCAGTGCAATATCACGGCGCACGGTCATGTGCGAGCAGTCGAACATCTCCATCAACTGGTGCACGCTCATCACCTGATGCTTGCGCAACTGCCGCAGGATTTGTTCGCGACGCTGCTCGGGGATCATCGGGGTGCTGCTGTCGGCGGCCGTGTCCTTGGGGGTGGGCATTAAGGCTCCAAAGGTAAGGTGCGGGGGAGTGCGTGGCTATAGTAGCCAATACACGCCCCCGCAAGCGACCCCGGTGTGACGGCGGTTAGAACTTGAACCGCCCCACCAAGCCCTTGAGCTGACCCGAAATATCCGTCAACCGACCTGACCCGGTCTGCGCCGAGTGGGCGAATTCTTCAACCAATTGCGCATCGGCATGGATCTGCGCGATGTGCCGGTTGATCTCTTCGGCCACTTGGTGTTGTTCCTCGGCGGCCGTTGCGATCTGGGTATTCTGGTCGCGGATCGAGTCCACCGAGCCACGGATCTTGTCGAAGCTGTCGCGGGCCTGCTGGATGCGTTCCACGCTGGTGTGGGACACCTGCAGGCTGCCTTGCATCTGCTGCGTGACTTCCTGGGTGCGGCGGGCGAGGTTACCGAGCAGGCTGTCGATTTCACCGGTGGAGTCGGCGGTGCGGCGCGCCAGGGCGCGGACTTCGTCGGCGACCACGGCGAAGCCTCGGCCCTGGTCACCGGCGCGCGCGGCTTCAATCGCGGCGTTGAGCGCCAGCAGGTTGGTCTGTTCGGCAATCGAACGGATGGTGTCGAGGATGGTGTTGATGTTTTTGCTGTCCTGCTCCAGCAGTTGCATGGTCTGGGTCGACTTCTGCAGGTCCTCGCTGAGCTTGAGCACGCTGCCGGTGGCTTCGCCGATGTGCTGCTGGCCGTCGTGCACGTCGCGGTAGCCTTCGTCGGCACTGGTGGCGGCGGCGCTGCAGGAACGGGCGACTTCGTTGGCGGTGGCCACCATTTCGTTGAACGCGGTGCTGACCAGCTCCACCGCTTCACGCTGGCGGCCGGCGGCCTGGTTCATATTGTGGGCGACTTCGCTGGTGTCGGCGGCGGCCGTTTGCAGGTCGGAAGAGGCGTTGCCGATGCGCTGCACCAGCTGCGCGATCATGCTCAGGAACTGGTTGAACCAGCCGGCCAGGCTGGCGGTTTCGTCCTTGCCTTGCACCTTGAGTTGGCGCGTCAGGTCGCCTTCGCCTTCGGCGATTTCTTGCAGGCCGTCGGCCACGCCGCGAATCGGGCGCACGATGACGCTGGCAAAACTGGCGCCGACAATCGCGAACACCAACGCCAATACTGCTGCGATGGCCGCGATCAACCAGGTCAGGCGGGTAGCGCCGGCCATCACTTCGTCGCGCTTGATCAGGCCGATAAACCGCCAGCCGAGGTCCTTGGAACTGACCATGTTGGCCATGTAGGCCACGCCATCAATGTCGATCTGGCTCACGCCGTCGCCGCGCTTGGCCAGTTCGGCGTAGTTGGGGCCCAGGTCGGCCAGGGGCTTGAAGTTGTGCTTGGCATCGCTGGGGTCGACCAGCACGTTGCCGTTGCCTTCCACCAGCATCAGGTAGCCGCTGTCGCCCAGCTTGATGTTGCGTACCAGCTCGGTGAGCTGCTTGAGCGACACGTCCAGGCCAACCACGCCGAGGATATTCCCGCTGCCGTCGGCGACGGTGTGTACGGTGCCGATCAGCGTCACATCGTCCGGCGCCCAATAGTAGGCGCCGGTGCGCACGGTTTTACCCGGCGCGGCGATGGCCGCCTGATACCAGGGGCGTACGCGCGGGTCGTAGTTGTTCAGTTTGGTGTCATCAGGCCAGCTGGCATAACCGCCGTCGGCGAGGCCCAACGACAAGTAGGCGGTGCTCGGGTGGCTTTTGGCGAACTGGTCGAAAATCGCCAGCAGGTCTTTGTTGGTCTGGGTCAGGGGGATTTGCGCGGCGTCGGCACCGGCGTAACTCTTGAGGTCCTTGGCCGCGACAACGCGCGGGTCCTTGGCGACGAAGTCGACGTTCTGGCTGATGCCGTCGAAGAACTGCTTCATGCCATTGTCGATCTGACGGATTTCGCGGCCGCTGCTGTCGAGGAAATTGGCCACGGCCCCCTCGCGCACATTCAGTACAACTAACACAGCGACCAAAATAACCGGGACGCACGCGATGGCGGCAAACGCCCAGGTCAGCTTTTGCTTGATATTCATGACTTCACCCGCGGGTATTTATATTTTTGGCAAGGAGAAAACAGTAGTGTCGAGCGTCGCATGTGTTGTTGTGAGGGGGATATGGCCCATGCGTACCCCCTGTATATCGACTGCGGGGGCAAGCACTTGAGGGCCGAGGGCAGGTTTAACCGATGCGCTCGCCACCGAGAGCGTCACGCTGCATCGACTGCAGGTTTTTCTCGATGGTTTCGCAGATGGTTTCCATCTGGATCTGGTGTTCGCTGGAGTTGAACGGGCTTTGCAGGTCGGTGCCGATGCGTTCGATGGCGAGCAGCATAAAACCGACCACCGTCGACGCCAGCGGGGTAAACCAACCCAGGGATTCCACCAGGCCCACCGGCACGATCAGGCAGAACAGCGAGATAAACAGCCGTGGGAAGTACACGTAAGGGTAGGGCAGTGGCGTGTTGGCGATGCGCTCCATGCCGCCCTGGGCGTTGGACAGATCCACCAGGGTCGACTCCAGCCGCGCCAGGCGGATGCTGTCCAGGTGCCCGGCCTTGTATTCCTTGGCCAGCAACGCCGCCGACCCGGTGAGTATGTCATTGGCAAAGTTATTGGTGGCACCGTTGCGCGCAAATTCCTCGGCCGGGATAAACGCCCGCACTTCTTCGGGGCATGGCTCGCCTTTAAGGTGGGCGGCCAGGCAATTCACGTAGGCCACATGGCGGCGCAGCAGGGTGGCCTTGACCGGGTTCACTTCTCCGTCGGGGTCGTCCAGCAGGGTCAGTACCTGGCGGGCAAAGCTGCGCGAGTTGTTGACCATCGCACCCCACAGGGTACGGGCTTCCCACCAGCGGTTATAGGCGCTGCTGTTACGGAAACTGATCAGCACCACCAGCGCCGAACCCAGCAGGGTGAGCGGCATCAGCGGCAGATTGATCTTGGCGGTGAGAAACAGCATGAAGTCCACGGTGACGGCGACGTCCCACAGCAACAGCCAGAACAGCGCCCAGCCCACGTAGCCCATGGTCTTGATGATCAAACGGTATTTTTTGATGATGGCGGCTTTCAAACGAGGCCCTCGCGGCGAGCAGTAAGCAACAGTGCTAAAGCTCGGACGTCGGCTTGCGGGGAAGGTTCGCTGCGGCGACTGAAACGGTTAAGCCATCGAGGTCTTTTTGGAACAATTTTGGTAGCGACGGTGTCCTCTACGCTAATCACGATAGATTGCGCTCAAGGCAAAACGCCATTATCGGTGCTGCAATTGAGATCAGTGAATCCAAGTTGTTTGATCAGGGCTCTTTCTCATGTGCAGTGGTTCGTTGAAGTTGGCGATAGAACAGTCGGCGCGGGCGTTTGAGCGTCATGTGGATTTTGAAGCGTGTATTCGTTCCCATTATTCGATTTTGTTGGAGTGCTATTCAAAAAGACCGTTTTTCTATAAGACCGCACTCAAGTTCAGTCGCTTGATGGTGTCCTTTACCTTATTGAGCACGTATTTCTCCAAGCCCGTTCCCTTACTGTCCGAGGTGAAAGCGTTTTGTGTGGCGCGCGGGTTCTGTTCCAGAAACAGCCTGGAGTCGATCTTCCTGCTGTTCAGGGCGCTGGGGTTCATGACGGTGTCCAGGCATCCGGATGACAGCCGTTTGCGGGTATTCAGCCCGTCATCCCAAGCCTGCGAGGAGATCCGGCGGATGCTCACCTCCGTGGTCGAGCCGCTGGGTGTGATGTGCTCGGGAACGGCGGTGTGCGGGTCAATGGGCGGGTTGGATGATCGCGCCTATCTGGCACGTTATTTCAAAGGATTTTCGGTCCTTCTCTCCCATAACGTGACCATCGACCTGTTGATGCCTGATTGTTATTGGCTGGTAAAACGCGATGCCGGGCATATGTTGATGCTGGCGATCTATAACGATGCGTGTGCGCTCGATAATCAAGGGGCAAGTTTCAGGTCTTCGTCCTACCTTTCCATCGCTGAGCAACTCTCGGTATCCAAGACCCACGTTATTCGTCTGGTTCAAGAGGGGGCCGACCGGGGCTATTTCAAGATTCATTCCAAGACATTGCTTGAAGTCCTGCCACCTTTTATGGTGTTGGTCAGGCGGTTTATGGCTTACTCGTTTGCGACCGGCCTCCACAGTCTTCAACTGAGTCATGCCGATAGCACACCGGCCACTCATTCACAGGGAGTGACGGGATGCCGGCTAATGTGAAGCTCAGGCCACGGATGCAAAGACTGTTGTCGCCCGCGATCGCCAAGGCTGAACTGATCGGGATTTTCGCCTGGCTGGCGGTGTTGCTGGTGGACCGCTGGGCGATGTTTGGCTGGCCGGTCGCGCTGGTCACGATCGGGCTGTGCGGGGTGTATGGGGTTCACCGAGTGGTGACTCATTATGTGCTGTGGCGGGCGCTGGGTGTGGCCTACATGGTGCTGCTGTCTGCGGGTTTTGCCTATGTGGTTCACGTCCATCCCGCGCTGCAGGTGTTTGCCTTGCCGCTGGCCGTGACCTTGGTGCTGAGCAGTGCAATCCTGTTTATCGTGGTTCAGGATTTTCTGGTCTGCGCCGCCTTGGTCTGGTTACTGACGTGGCCCAGCATTCAGATGAGCCTTTACGAAGGCGTCGATATCTACGTGTTTATCTTTTGTGCCGCGTCGGTGGCGATCGGCTTTATCTTGAATGTCTACTACCTGAAGAACCTGCGTTCGGTGTTAATGGTGGAGAGTGAGTTTAGGGAGTTGGCCGAGACCGATTACTTGACCTCCATCCTGAACCGGCGGGCCTTTATGGAGAGCTTTTCCAAACTGATTGCGGCCGGTGATACCGGCTACTTCATGATGCTGGATATCGACAGTTTCAAATTAAAGAATGACCAGTTCGGTCATGACGTCGGCGACAGGATTCTCTGCGCCATGGCCGCGTGCCTTAAATCCACCCCAGGCAGCCACAGTTTCGGCAGGATTGGCGGCGAAGAATTCGGAGTGTTGCTGGTGGGCGATGACCCTGGTCTCGCCACCGATTACGCGCTGCACCTGCTGCAAGCGATCCGCAGCAGTGTCGCGCCGCCCCATGACTACACCTGCAGTGCGGGCATGACGCATTTTACGCTCGGGGCCGATATGTCGGCGGTTCTCAAGCGTGCCGACCGCAACCTCTACACCGCCAAGGGCAACGGCAAGGATCGCGTGTACCTAGATGGCGCGCGGGTGTCTCACGGTTCGATTTCCACCCCGGAGGCCCTATGAAAGTTGGCGTGATTTCCGATACCCATGGCCTGCTGCGACCTGAAGCCGTGGTGGCTTTGCAGGGATGTGAGCAGATCATTCATGCCGGCGATATCGGCAGCCCTGAGATTCTTCAGCAATTGGCGCAGATCGCGCCCCTGCACGTGGTGCGCGGCAACAATGACCAGGACGCGCCGTGGGCAGAGCAGGTGCCCGACCATCTGCTGCTGGATGTGGACGGATGGCGGACGTTGGTGGTGCATGACATCGCCGACGTACCCGCCTTACTCGACACGTCTACTCGGCTGGTGATCACCGGCCATTCGCACAAACCCCTGATCGAATGGCGCGGCGCAACGCTGTATGTGAACCCCGGCAGTGCAGGGCGGCGGCGCTTCAAGTTGCCGGTGACGTTGGCGGTGCTGGAGGTGCTGGAGACGTCGATCGAGCCGAGCCTTATCGCGCTGCTGGACTGACAGGGTTTACCGCTGGGCAAGAATGCAGTGCAGTAACCCCGGGAACCGTTCCTCCAGCACATCACCGCGCAACGAATTCAGATGAGTGGTCCCCGCGCTGCGGGTGTGCACCAACCCGGCGTCGCGCAACACGCGAAAGTGATGGGACATGCTCGACTTGGGCCGCCCGCCATCCAGTTCGCCGCAGGTGGCTTCGGGCACACCGGCCAGGCAGCGCACGATTTCCAGGCGCACCGGGTCACTCAGCGCATATAGCAGGCGCTCGAGGGTCAGGTCTTCCAGAGGGGGATGTTTAAAGGCTCGCATGAAACGAATCATAACAGGGGGGTATCATCGAATACCATAGTTCGATTACCATCGAACTATCGAATCATCCACTCGCTCCCGGAGTTCTCAATGTCCGCTTTGTTCGAACCGTTCAAACTCAAAGATGTCACCCTGCGCAATCGCATCGCCATACCGCCAATGTGCCAATACATGGCGGATGACGGCATCGTCAACGACTGGCACCTCGTGCACCTGGCCAGTATGGCGCGTGGCGGCGCCGGTTTGCTGGTGGTTGAAGCCACCGCTGTAGCGCCCGAGGGGCGTATCACCCCCGGTTGCGCCGGTCTCTGGAGCGACGCCCACGCCGAGGCCTTCGTGCCCATGGTCAAGGCCATCAAGGCCGCCGGCTCGGTGCCAGGCATCCAGATCGGCCATGCCGGTCGCAAGGCCAGCGCCAACCGCCCGTGGGAAGGGGACGACCATATGCCTGCCTCCGATGCGCGCAGCTGGGAAACCATCGCACCGTCGGCCATCGCCTTTGGTGCCAACCTGCCGCAAGTGCCCCGCGCCATGACCCTGGACGACATCGCTCGGGTCAAGCAGGACTTCGTCGACGCCGCCCGCCGTGCCCGTGACGCCGGCTTTGAGTGGATCGAACTGCACTTCGCCCACGGTTACCTGGGCCAGAGCTTCTTCTCCGAGCACTCCAACCAGCGCACCGACGCCTACGGTGGCAGCTTCGACAACCGCAGCCGTTTCCTCCTGGAAACCCTGGCCGCCGTGCGCGAAGTCTGGCCGGAGAACCTGCCGCTGACCGCGCGTTTTGGCGTGATCGAATACGACGGCCGTGACGAGCAGACCCTCACCGAATCCATCGAACTGGCCCGCAACTTCAAAGCCGGTGGCCTGGACCTGCTGAGCGTCAGCGTCGGTTTTACCATTCCCGACACCAATATCCCGTGGGGCCCGGCTTTCATGGGCCCGATCGCTGAACGTGTACGTCGTGAAGCCGGTATCCCGGTGACGTCGGCCTGGGGCTTTGGCACACCGCAACTGGCAGAAGGCGCATTGCAGGCCGGGCATCTGGACCTGGTCTCGGTCGGTCGTGCGCACCTGGCTGACCCGCATTGGGCGTACTTTGCGGCCAAGGAACTGGGCGTGGAGAAATCCTCCTGGACCTTGCCTGCGCCTTACGCCCATTGGCTGGAGCGCTATCGCTGATCGGATCCTGACGTCGTATAGCAATCCAACTGTGGGAGGGGGCTTGCTTCCGATAGCAGTGTGGCAGTCACAACATCGGTGTCTGGCACACTGCTATCGGGCGCAAGCCCCCTCCCACATTGAGTTCGCATCAAACTTGCTGCTTATCGATACAAAGCTGTTACCTGAAAAATAGTGAATGAGAATAGATGTCAAACGCGAATGGATTGGTATACCATCCCCGCGAATTTTTGGCAGGTTTGCCGCCCCTTCTGGCTCATTCACTAGGTTCAACATCCATGCGTCGTACCTTGATTTCCCTCTGTGTGCTTCAGGCATTTTCGCCTTTTACTTGGGCTGAGGTTGTCCCTGCCGACAAAGCCAGTCTTGAGCTGCAAGCCACCAATGTCACGGGCGAGGCGGACTACGAGACGGCTCAAGGGCCGGTCAAGGGCTACCACGCGACACGTTCAGCCAGTGCGACGCGCACCGACACCTCCATTCATGAAACCCCGCAGTCCATCACCGTGGTGTCCAAGGCCGTGGTCGACGACATCGGCGCCACTCGCCTGCAGGACGCGCTGGATTACGCCGGCGGTGTCGGGCGTGCGAACAACTTTGGCGGCCAGGGGCTGACCACGTTCACCGTGCGCGGCTTTACCACCGGCGAGTTCTACCGCAACGGTTTCCCGATCAACCGCGGTTACCCGAACATGCCGGACGCCAACACCATCGAGCGCCTGGAAGTGCTGCGCGGCCCGGCGACCATGCTCTACGGCCGTGGTGATCCGGGCGGCACCTTCAACGTGGTGTCCAAGCAACCGCTGGCCGAACCCACCGTCACCCTCGGCAGCCAGTTGGATGACCAGGGCATGCAGCGCGCCACGCTTGACGCATCGGGCCCACTGGACGAGCAAGGTCGCCTGGCCTATCGCCTGAACGTGGTGGGCGAGGGCGGCGATACCTTCCGTGATCATGTCGAAACCGAGCGCTACGGCGTGACCCCGGTCATCACCTGGCAAGCCACCGACGACACCAAGGTGATCTTCGAAGGCGACTTCATGCGTAACAACCACCCGTTGGACCGTGGCTTGACGCGGTACCCGAACCAAAAAGGCACGCCTTCGCGCGACACCTTCTGGGGGGATAAAGATGTCGGTAAATTGCACAACGACAACAACATGGCTCAGTTGCGTTTCGAACATATGCTCAACGACAACTGGACCCTGGGCGGCGGTATGCAATGGTTGGATGGCACGCTGCAAGGCAACGCGATTGAGGCCAATGGTACGACCAGCCTCAACGCTGACGGCCGCACGCTGCAACGCAACTTCAATTACCGCAAGCTGGAATGGACCGACAAGGACTACCAGCTCAACTTGACCGGGCACTTCTCTACCGGCGGTTTTGATCACACGTTGCTGACCGGTATCGAGTACGAGGACTACGACTACAAGTCGATCATCCAACGTTCCAGCGCTGCCGTGGGTACTTACCCGATTGATATCTTCGACCCGGTCTACGGCCAGGCGCGTCCACCGCTGACCCGCACGCCGACACATGACAAGGAAAACCTCAAAACCTACGCGGCGTTTGTCCAAGACCAAGTGGCACTGACCGAGCGTTTGAAAGTGTTGGCCGGTGCGCGTTTCGAACGGTTTGAGCACGATTACGAGAGTTACGTGCCAGGCACCAAAAGCTGGCAAGCCGCTGATAACGCCGTCACCCCACGCGTCGGTGTGATCTACGACCTCACCGATACCGTCGCGGTGTACGCCGACGCCGCGCGCTCGTTCAAGCCCAACACCGGCGCCAGCCGCCAGGGCGGCGGTTTTGCGCCGGAAAAAGGCAAATCCTACGAGATGGGCGTCAAGTGGGAAGCCCTGGATCGCCAGTTGAGCGTCGACGCTGCGATCTACCAGATCGAGAAAAAAAACGTGCTCACCACCGACCCCCAGGACTCGACCTTCAGCGTCGCCGCCGGCCAAGTGCGCAGCCGAGGTTTCGACCTGAACGTGACGGGCAATATCACCCCCGAGTGGCGCGTGATCGGCGGCTATGCCTATGTGGACGCCGAAGTCACCAAGGACAACACCCTGCGCACCGGCACCCGTTTGCTGAACATCCCGCGCAACAGCTTCAGCTTGCTTAACGTCTACGAATTCCAGGACGGCGCCCTCAAAGGCCTGGGGCTGGGGGCGGGCGGCAAATACGTGGATGAGCGCGCCGGGCAGACGTCCAACACCGCGTTCTCGATGGATGCTTACACCGTGGTGGACTTGCTCAGCTACTACAAGGTCAACGACAAAGTGCGCCTGAACCTCGACGTGAAGAACCTGTTCAACCGCGAGTATGAAGAAGGCGCGTTCGGCAACGTCTACGCCTACCCAGGCGAGCCGCGCACCGTGCAGGTCGGAATCGCCTACACGCTATAACGGCGTACACCGCTTCAATGTGGGAGGGGGCTTGCTCCCGATAGCGGTGGATCAGTCAACGCAATATTGACCGGTCTACTGCCATCGGGAGCAAGCCCCCCTCCCACATGGGGTCCTGGGTATGCCTTGGAGTCAGAGCGGCGTGAGCACGTTCATCACCGTATCCAACGCCACTCGCGTGTCATCCAGCTGCACCAGCGACGCATGCCGTGCCCCGAGGGCGTCACGGTTCTGGATCGCGGTGAGGATTGCCTTGTGCCGGGGCAGGCTCAGGCCCTGGATATCCGGGCGGCGGTTGGTGATGTTGATCGACTCGCGCAACGGCAACGACAGCATGTTGCACATATAAGCGAGCAGGTCGTTGCGGGTGGCATCGGCAATCGCGCGGTGAAAATCCAGGTCGGCCTGCAACAGGTCTTCGTGGGTCTTCGCGGTTTCCATGCCCCGGTAGGCCTGTTCGATGGTGGCGATGTCTTCATCGGTGGCGGTAGTCGCGGCCATGGCGGCGATTTCCGGTTCGAGGATGCGCCGCACACCCGCCAAGGTATTGAAGAACTCACTGTGGGGCGTGGACTGCATCAACCAGGACAACACGTCCGGGTCGAGCAGGTGCCATTTCAACCGGGGCCGCACCACCGCGCCCACCCGAGGCTTGGAATACACCAGGCCCTTGGCGCTGAGCACCCGCGTGGCTTCACGCAGCACCGAACGGCTGACCTTGTACTCCTCGCAGAGCGTGGCCTCCATGGGCAGCCGCTCTTCAGGCTTGAAGCGACCGGAAACGATGTGCATGCCCAAGTCCTGAACGATCTGGGCATGCTGGCTCTTGCGCGGCTTGGACGGCTGTTGATCCATAACGACAGGGAGGCTCTGACTTAAATTCGCGGCATCATAGCATCCCAATTAGTGGGAATGCCGGGGGACTTCGGCCCCACGGCACCCTACCAGGAAGTCAAAGTCACAGCCCTGGTCGGCCTGCAGCACATGGTCGATATACAGCTGGCGATAGCCGCCGACGATCAGGTTTTGTGGCGGTTTCAGGTCGGCCATGCGCGCCGCCAGCTCTGCGTCGGGGATGTCCAAGTGCAGGCGGCCGTTGGCACAGTCCAGTTCGATCCAATCACCTTCCTTCACCGTGGCCAACGGCCCGCCGGCAGCGGCTTCGGGCGCCACGTGCAACACCACCGTGCCGTAGGCGGTGCCGCTCATGCGCGCATCGGAAATCCGCACCATATCCGTTACGCCCTGGGCCAGCAGCTTGGCCGGCAAGCCCATGTTGCCGACTTCGGCCATGCCTGGGTAACCCTTGGGCCCGCAGTTTTTCATCACCAGGATCGAGTTGGCGTCCACGTCCAGCTCCGGGTCGTTGATGCGCGCCTTGTACATGTCGAAATTCTCGAACACCACCGCGCGGCCACGATGCTGCATCAGCTCCGCGCTGGCGGCGGACGGCTTGAGCACCGCGCCCAACGGGGCGAGGTTACCGCGCAACACGCAAATGCCGCCGTCGGCGCGGATCGGGTTGTCGAGGGTGCGGATCACTTCGTCCTGGCCGTAGATCGGCGAGTCCTTGGTGTTCTCGCCCAACGATTTGCCGTTGACGGTCAGGGCATTCGGGTGCGGGATCAGGTTGGCCTCACCGAGGCGACGCAGCACGGCAGGCAGGCCGCCGGCATAGTAGAACTCTTCCATGAGGAAACGCCCTGACGGTTGCAGGTCGACGATGGTCGGCATGCCACGGCCGATGCGGGTCCAGTCGTCCAGGTCCAGTTCGACGCCGATGCGCCCGGCGATGGCTTTCAAGTGAATCACGGCGTTGGTCGAGCCGCCGATGGCCGCATTCACGCGGATCGCGTTTTCAAACGCTTCTTTGGTGAGGATTTTCGACAGTTTCAAGTCTTCGCGCACCATCTCTACCGCACGCATGCCGGACATATGCGCCAGCACATAACGCCGTGCATCCACTGCCGGGATCGCCGCGTTGTGGGGCAGGGAGGTGCCCAATGCCTCGGCCATGCAGGCCATGGTCGACGCGGTGCCCATGGTGTTGCAGGTGCCCGCCGAACGCGACATGCCGCCCTCGGCCGCGAGGAAGTCGTCCAGGGTGATGGTGCCGGCCTTGACCTGTTCACTTAATTGCCACACCACGGTGCCGGAGCCGATGTCCTGGCCCTTGTGCTTGCCGTTGAGCATCGGCCCACCGGTCACGACGATGGCCGGTACGTCGCAACTGGCGGCGCCCATCAGCAGGGCGGGGGTGGTCTTGTCGCAGCCGGTCAGCAGCACCACACCGTCAATCGGGTTGCCGCGAATGGCTTCTTCCACGTCCATGCTCGCCAGGTTGCGCGTGAGCATCGCAGTGGGCCGCAGGTTGGATTCGCCGTTGGAGAACACCGGGAACTCCACCGGGAAGCCGCCGGCCTCGATCACGCCACGCTTGACGTGCTCGGCGATCTGGCGGAAATGCGCGTTGCACGGGGTCAGCTCCGACCAGGTGTTGCAGATGCCGATGATCGGCTTGCCATGGAACTGATGGTCGGCAATGCCCTGGTTCTTCATCCAGCTGCGGTACATGAAACCGTTTTTGTCGGCGGTACCAAACCACTGGGCGGAGCGTAGGCCGGGCTTTTTATCAGACATGATCGATTCTCTTATTGTATGACTATATGTTCTATGCGTGCTTAAACATAAGCGCAAAATCGATGCTTTGGAAGAGTTGTTTTGCAAATAGTCATACTATATAGTCGGTCTCAACTGAGGTATGACCCTGGCGGATTTTCGCGAGAGGCGTCCCCCGAGCTTCTATAAAAACAACAATCGGAGATCGACCCCCATGAGCCAGGAACTGCGGCTTATTCGGCGCATCACGCTGAAACTGATTCCCTTCCTGATCCTGCTGTACCTGATCGCCTACGTGGACCGCTCCGCCGTGGGCTTCGCCAAATTGCACATGGGCGCCGACGTGGGTATCGGTGACGCCGCCTATGGTTTGGGCGCGGGGTTGTTCTTCATTGGCTACTTCCTGTTCGAGATCCCCAGCAACCTGATGCTCGACCGCTTCGGCGCGCGGCGCTGGTTTGCGCGGATCATGATCACCTGGGGTGCCATCACCATCGGCATGGCCTTTGTACAGGGCCCGCACAGCTTCTACGTGATGCGCTTTCTGCTCGGCGCGGCGGAGGCGGGGTTCTTTCCGGGCGTTCTGTACTACATCACCCAGTGGTTCCCGGTGCGTCATCGCGGCAAGATCCTCGGGCTGTTCATCCTGTCGCAACCCATCGCGATGATGATCACCGGCCCGGTGTCCGGCGGTTTGCTGGGCATGGACGGCATCCTTGGCCTGCACGGCTGGCAGTGGCTGTTCATCGTCATCGGCACCCCGGCGATCCTGCTGACCTGGCCGGTGCTGCGCTACTTGCCGGACGGCCCCAAGCAGGTCAACTGGATGAGCGATGACGAAAAGGCTTGGCTCACCGGCGAACTGGCTAAAGACCTGCAAGCCTACGGCCAGACCCGTCACGGCAACCCGCTGCATGCCCTCAAAGACAAGCGCGTGCTGCTGTTGGCGCTGTTCTACCTGCCGGTGACCCTGAGCATCTACGGCCTGGGCCTGTGGCTGCCGACCCTGATCAAGCAATTCGGCGGCAGCGATCTCACCACCGGCTTTATCTCGGCCGTGCCGTATATCTTCGGCATCATCGGCCTGCTGATCATCCCGCGCAGTTCCGACCGATTGAATGACCGCTACGGCCACCTCGCCGTGCTCTATGTGCTCGGTGCCATCGGCCTGTTCTTCAGTGCCTGGCTGAGTGTGCCGGTGCTGCAAATGGCGGCGCTGTGCCTGGCGGCGTTCGCGATGTTTTCCTGCACGGCGGTGTTCTGGACCCTGCCGGGGCGCTTCTTTGCCGGCGCCAGTGCGGCGGCGGGCATTGCCTTGATCAACTCGGTGGGCAACCTCGGCGGCTACATTGGCCCGTTCGTGATCGGCGCGCTCAAGGAATACACCGGCAACCTGGCTTCGGGCTTGTACTTCCTGTCCGGGGTGATGGTGTTCGGGCTGCTGCTGACCTTTGTGGTCTACCGTGTGCTTGAGCGCAAGCACGTATTGCCTGCCGACCAGTTCGCCGCCAGCGCCCGTGGCGCCACACGTACTTAATCTGGGAGAAGTTTCATGCGTTTAGTTCAGTTCGAATTGCACAACGGTGAGCGCCGCGTCGGCGTGGTGGAAGGCAGCACATTGCGTGAAGTGAACACGGCGCGCAGCGTACGCGAACTGGCCCTGGCCGCCATCGAGGCCGGTATCAAGTTGCAGCAGCAGGTCGAGACCCTCGGCCTGGGCGACAGCCATGACTACGCCACACTGCTGGCCGACCTGAAAGTCCTGCCGCCGCTGGATCACCCGGACCCGGCCCATATGCTGATCAGCGGCACCGGCCTGACTCACCTGGGCAGTGCCTCGGCACGCGACAAAATGCACCAGGCCGGTTACGAGACCGCACTGACCGACACCATGCGTATCTTCAAATGGGGCGTCGAGGGCGGCAAGCCCGCAGCCGGCCAAGCCGGTGTGCAGCCGGAGTGGTTCTACAAGGGCGATGGCAGTATCGTCGTGCGCCCTGGCGAAGCCTTCCCGGTGCCGCCGTTTGCCGAAGACGCCGGTGAAGAGCCGGAAATTGGCGGCCTTTACGTCATCGGCCCGGACAGCAAGCCCTATCGCCTGGGCTTTGCGGTAGGCAACGAGTTCTCCGACCACATCATGGAGCGCAAGAACTACCTGTACCTGGCCCACTCCAAACTGCGCAGCTGCAGCTACGGTCCCGAGTTGCGCGTGGGCGAATTGCCCCAACACCTGGCCGGCACCAGCCGTATCCTGCGTAACGGCGAGGAAATCTGGCGGAACGAATTCCTCAGTGGCGAGGCCAATATGTGCCACAGCCTGGAAAACCTCGAATACCACCACTTCAAATACCGTCAGTTCCTCAAGCCCGGCGATGTGCATATTCATTTCTTCGGCACCGCCACGCTGTCATTCGCCGACGGTATACGTACTCAACCGGGCGATGTGTTCGAGATCAGCCAAGCCGAGTTCGGCGCGCCGCTGGTCAACCGTGTCGGCAGTGCCGATGCGGCCTTTGAACCCGGTAACGTCATCACCCTTTGAAGGAGACCCCCATGACCCAGTTCCTCGGCCACAACTACATCGGCGGCCAGCGCAGCGCCAACGGCAGCGTCAAGCTGCAAAGCGTCGACGCAGCCACCGGCGAAGCCTTGCCCCAGGACTTCTACCAGGCCACCCCGCAGGAAGTCGACGCCGCCGCCAAGGCCGCTGCGCAGGCCTATCCCGCGTACCGCGCCTTGAGTGCGGCGCGTCGCGCGCAGTTTCTGGACGCGATCGCAGACGAACTGGATGCCCTGAGCGACAACTTCATTGAATTGGTCTGCCGCGAAACCGCATTGCCGGCCGCGCGTATCAAGGGCGAGCGCGGGCGTACCAGCGGTCAGATGCGCCTGTTTGCCACCGTGTTGCGTCGCGGTGATTTCTACGGCGCGCGCATCGACAAAGCGTTGCCCGATCGCCAACCGCTGCCACGTCCGGACCTGCGCCAATACCGCATCGGCCTGGGCCCGGTCGCGGTGTTTGGCGCGAGCAATTTCCCCCTGGCGTTTTCGACGGCGGGCGGCGACACCGCCGCAGCGCTGGCCGCAGGTTGCCCGGTCGTGTTCAAGGCTCACAGCGGCCACATGGCCACGGCGGAACAGGTCGCCAATGCGATCATCCGTGCCGCCGAGGCCACCGAGATGCCGGCGGGCGTATTCAATATGATCTTCGGCGGTGGCGTCGGTGAAGCGCTGGTCAAGCACCCGGCGATCCAGGCGGTCGGCTTCACCGGTTCGCTCAAGGGCGGTCGTGCGTTGTGCGATATGGCCGCGGCGCGCCCGCAACCGATCCCGGTATTTGCCGAGATGTCGAGCATCAACCCGGTGATCGTATTGCCCCAGGCGTTGCAGGCCAGGGCCGACACCGTTGCCCGCGACCTCACCGCCTCGGTGGTGCAAGGCTGTGGCCAGTTCTGCACCAACCCTGGCTTGGTGATCGGGATTGCTTCGCCAGCCTTCACCGCGTTCACCCAACAGGTGGCGCAACTGATCGGCGAGCAACCGGCGCAGACCATGCTCAATGCCGGCACCCTGAGCAGCTACGGCAAAGGCCTGGAAAAACTCCTGGCGCACCCCGGCATCCAGCACCTGGCGGGCAATGCCCAGGCAGGCAACCAGGCGCAGCCGCAGCTGTTCAAGGCGGATGTGGGCTTGTTGATCGACGGCGATGACGTGCTGCAGGAAGAAGTCTTCGGCCCCACCACCGTGTTTGTCGAAGTGGCTGACCAGGCGCAACTCAGCGCTGCCTTGCAAGGCCTGCACGGCCAACTCACCGCCACGATCATTGGCGAGCCGGGCGACTTTCAGCAGTTCGCCGAACTCACGCCACTGCTCGAACAGAAAGTCGGGCGCATCCTGCTCAACGGTTACCCGACCGGTGTCGAAGTCTGCGATTCGATGGTTCACGGCGGGCCGTACCCGGCGACGTCGGATGCCCGTGGCACTTCGGTGGGCACCCTGGCCATCGACCGTTTCCTGCGCCCGGTGTGCTTCCAGAACTACCCGGACAGCCTGCTGCCCGACGCGTTGAAAAACGCTAACCCGTTGCGGATCCAGCGGCTGGTGGATGGCACGCCATCGCGCGATTCGCTGTAAAAAAACCAGGAGGCGTCATGTCGTGTACCGCCGTCACCGCGCACCGCGCGCAACTGGGGGAGGGCCCGTTCTGGGACGCGCCCACCCAGGCCCTGTATTGGGTCAACATTGCCGGCAAACAGGCGCTGCGCCTGATGGACGGGCAGTTGCAGATCTGGCAGTTGCCCGAGCATGTCTCGGCCTTTATCCCGTGTGAAAGCGGCGATGCGTTGGTGACCTTGAGCAGCGGCGTGTACCGGCTGGACCTGGCCACCGAGGCCCTGACCTTGCTGTGCGTGGCCGACCCGCACGCGGGCAACCGTGGCAATGAAGCACGCTGCGATGCCCAGGGCCGGCTGTGGCTGGGCACCATGCAGAACAACATCGGCGAACACGGTGAAGACGTGCCGATCACCCGACGTTCCGGCGGCCTGTTTCGCATCGATGCCGATGCACAGGTGACGCCGTTGCTGAGCGGGCTGGGCATTCCCAACACCTTGCTGTGGAGTGATGACGGCTGCCAGGTGCATTTCGGCGACAGCCTGGATGGCACGCTGTACCGGCATGCGATCCACGCGGACGGCCAGCTCGGTCCGGCGCAAACGTGGTTTGGTCCACACGAGCGCGGCGGGCCGGACGGCTCGGCGATGGACGTTGAAGGCTACCTCTGGAACGCGCGCTGGGACGGCAGTTGCCTGCTGCGCCTCACGCCCGCAGGAGAGGTGGACCGCATCATCGAACTGCCCGTCAGCCGTCCCACCAGTTGCGTATTCGGTGGCCCCAACCTCACCACCCTGTATATCACCAGCGCTGCCAGCCCATTGGATCACCCCCTGGATGGTGCGGTATTGGCCATCGAGGTCGACGTACCAGGCAAACCCTGTCACCGCTTTGCCGGATAACCCTAATGGGAGTGGGTTCCTTGCCAGCCCGCTTCTAGAGTTCTACCTAAAAACAACAACAAGGAGTCACCCGTATGAATCGTCGTCGTGGTATCCGTTCCCTGTGCTGCGCCGCTGTGGCGGTCTCGGCCATGAGCCTGAGCGGGCTGTTGCTGGCCGCTGAAGAAGTGAAGATCGGTTTTCTGGTCAAGCAGGCTGAAGAGCCGTGGTTCCAGACCGAGTGGGCGTTTGCCGAAAAAGCCGGCAAGGAACATGGCTTCACTGTGATCAAGATCGCCGTGCCCGATGGCGAGAAAACCCTCTCGGCCATTGACAGCCTGGCGGCCAACGGCGCCAAGGGTTTTGTGATCTGCCCGCCGGACGTGTCCCTCGGCCCGGCCATCGTCGCCAAGGCCAAAGCCAATGGGCTGAAAGTCATCGCCGTGGACGACCGCTTCGTCGACGCCAAGGGCGCCTTCATGGAAGACGTGCCGTACCTGGGCATGGCCGCCTTCGAAGTGGGCCAGAAGCAGGGCGCGGCCATGGCGGCTGAAGCGAAAAAACGTGGCTGGGACTGGAAAGACACCTACGCCGTGATCAACACCTTCAACGAACTCGACACCGGCAAGAAACGCACCGACGGCTCGGTCAAGTCCCTGGAAGAAGCCGGCATTCCCAAGGATCACATCCTGTTCACCGCCGCCAAGACCCTGGATGTACCGGGCAGCATGGACGCCACCAACTCGGCCCTGGTCAAGCTGCCCAGCGGCGCGAAAAACCTGATCATCGGCGGCATGAACGACAACACCGTACTCGGCGGCGTGCGCGCCACCGAAAGCGCCGGCTTCAAAGCCGCCAACGTGATCGGTATCGGCATCAATGGCACCGATGCCATCGGCGAACTGAAGAAACCCAACAGCGGCTTCTTCGGCTCCATGCTGCCTAGCCCACATATCGAGGGCTACAACACGGCGCTGATGATGTACGAGTGGGTCACCAAAGGCACCGAACCACCGAAGTACACCGCCATGGACGAAGTGACCCTGATCACCCGCGAGAACTTCAAGGAAGAACTGACCAAGATCGGGTTGTGGAACTGAGTGTTTGGCATGGCGGCCCCCACAACGGGGCCGCCGGTTTGGTGTGACGAGGTGGTTATGCACGCGCAATTACAGACACACAACGCCGCTGCCCAGTTGAGCTTCAACGGCATCGGCAAAACCTTTCCTGGGGTCAAGGCGCTGGATGGCATCAGCTTCACCGCCTACCCAGGGCAAGTGCACGCCTTGATGGGCGAAAACGGCGCGGGCAAGTCGA
The DNA here is from genome assembly GCF_002859085.1 of Pseudomonas sp. QC2. NCBI lineage: Bacteria > Pseudomonadati > Pseudomonadota > Gammaproteobacteria > Pseudomonadales > Pseudomonadaceae > Pseudomonas > Pseudomonas sp. QC2. Next base: position 94,205 of record NZ_PKKS01000009.1, on the reverse strand, counting down.
CGCTGCTGAAAATCCTCGGCGGCGCCTACATCCCCAGCAGTGGCACGCTGCAGATCGGCGAGCAGACCATGGCCTTCAAAAACGCCGCCGACAGCATTGCCAGCGGCGTGGCGGTGATCCACCAGGAACTGCACCTGGTGCCGGAAATGACCGTGGCCGAGAACCTGTTCCTCGGGCATTTGCCGTCGCGTTTCGGTGTGGTCAATCGCAGCCTGTTGCGCCAGCAGGCACTGGCCTGCCTTAAAGGCCTGGCCGATGAAATCGACCCGCAGGAAAAGCTCGGCCGCCTGTCCCTGGGCCAGCGCCAACTGGTGGAAATTGCCAAGGCGCTGTCCCGTGGTGCCCATGTGATTGCCTTTGACGAACCCACCAGCAGCCTCTCGGCGCGCGAGATCGACCGCTTGATGGCGATCATCACGCGCCTGCGCGACGAGGGCAAAGTGGTGCTCTACGTGTCCCACCGCATGGAGGAGGTGTTCCGCATCTGCAACGCCGTGACGGTGTTCAAGGACGGCCGCTACGTGCGCACCTTCGATGACATGAGTGCGCTGACCCACGACCAGTTGGTCACCTGCATGGTCGGCCGCGATATCCAGGACATCTACGACTACCGTCCGCGTGAACAGGGCGAAGTGGCGCTCAAGGTCGACGGTTTGCTCGGCCCAGGCCTGCGTGAGCCGATCAGTTTCAATGTGCGCAAAGGCGAGATCCTCGGCCTGTTCGGGCTGGTGGGCGCCGGGCGTACCGAGTTGTTCCGCCTGCTCAGCGGCCTGGAACGTGCCAGCGCCGGTCAACTGGAACTCTGCGGGCAAGCCTTGCAACTGCGCTCACCGCGCGATGCCATCGCCGCCGGTGTGTTGCTGTGCCCGGAAGACCGCAAGAAGGAGGGCATCATTCCGCTGTCCAGCGTGGCGGAGAACATCAATATCAGCGCGCGCGGCGCCCATTCGGCGTTTGGCTGGCTGTTGCGCGAAGGCTGGGAAAAACGCAACGCCGACCAGCAGATCCAGGCGATGAAAGTCAAAACGCCGAATGCGGCGCAGAAAATCATGTACCTGTCCGGCGGCAATCAGCAGAAGGCGATCCTGGGTCGCTGGCTGTCGATGCCGATGAAAGTCCTGCTGCTGGACGAACCCACGCGTGGCATCGATATCGGCGCCAAGGCCGAGATCTACCAGATCATCCATAACCTCGCGGCCCAAGGCATTGCGGTCATCGTAGTGTCCAGCGACCTGATGGAAGTGATGGGTATCTCCGACCGCATCCTGGTGCTGTGCGAAGGCGCGATGCGCGGCGAACAAACCCGCGAACACGCCACTGAATCCAACCTGCTGCAGCTGGCTTTGCCGCGTAGCCTGGCGAACTGAGAGACGATCATGACAATCCAAAACAATGCGCTGCCGACCGCGCGCAAACCCCTGGACGTGCGTGCACTGCTGGACAACTGGGCCATGCTGCTGGCGGCGGTGAGCATCTTTTTGCTCTGCGCCTTGCTCATCGACAACTTCCTCTCCCCGCTGAACATGCGCGGGCTGGGCCTGGCGATTTCCACCGTGGGCATTGCCGCCTGCACCATGCTGTTCTGCCTGGCGTCGGGGCACTTCGACTTGTCGGTGGGCTCGGTGATTGCCTGCGCCGGGGTGGTCGCGGCGATTGTGATGCGCGATACCGACAGCGTCATGCTGGGCATTGGCGCCGCGCTGCTGATGGGCCTGGTCGTGGGGCTGATCAACGGCATCGTGATCGCCAAGCTGCGGGTCAACGCGTTGATCACCACCTTGGCGACCATGCAGATCGTGCGCGGCCTGGCGTACATCTTTGCCAACGGCAAGGCGGTGGGGGTGTCCCAGGATCAGTTCTTTATCTTCGGCAACGGCCAACTGCTGGGCGTGCCGGTGCCGATCATCATCACGATCCTGTGCTTCATGTTTTTCGGCTGGTTGCTCAACTACACCACCTACGGGCGCAACACCATGGCCATCGGCGGCAACCCGGAAGCGGCGTTGCTCGCGGGGGTGAACGTCGACCGTACCAAGATCCTGATCTTTGCCGTACACGGTGTGATCGGCGCATTGGCCGGGGTGATCCTGGCGTCACGCATGACCTCGGGCCAGCCGATGATCGGGCAGGGTTTTGAACTGACCGTGATCTCGGCCTGCGTGCTGGGCGGGGTGTCGTTGAGCGGTGGGGTCGGGATGATCCGTCATGTGATCGCCGGGGTGTTGATTTTGGCGATCATCGAGAATGCGATGAACCTGAAGAACATCGACACCTTCTACCAGTACGTGATCCGTGGCTCGATCCTGCTGCTGGCCGTGGTCATCGACCGCATGAAACAACGCTGAGTCATGCCATGTGAGGATTAAATGTGGGAGGGGGCTTAGCCCCTCCCACATGTTTAGTTTGCGGAGAATTTGAAGACGGTGCTCTGGGTGTAGGTTTGCCCTGGGTTCAGGCGGGTGGAGGCAAATGTCGGTTGGTTAGGCGCATCCGGAAAGTGCTGGGTCTCCAAGGTGAAACCACTCCAGTGCAGGTAGGTCTTCCCAGCCTTGCCCTTCACCGAACCGTCGAGGAAGTTACTGGTATAGAACTGCACCCCTGGCTCGCTGGTGTACAGCTGCAAGCGCCGACCTGACTCAGGATCATGCACCTCGGCGGCCAATTGCTTGACGTCGCCTTTGGTGTCCAGCGCCCAGTTGAAGTCAAACCCGCCTTGTTTCGGCTCGGCAAATTTGAGCTGCGGATGATCCTCCTTGATGTGCTGGCCGATCGGCGTCGGTTTGAGGAAGTCCATCGGCGTGCCCTTGACGGGGGCCAGTTCGCCGGTCGGAATCAAGGTGGCGTTCACCGGGGTGTAATGGCTGGCATGCAAGGTGGCGACCTGCTTGAGAATGTCGCCATTCCCCGCGCCGGCGAGGTTGAAGTAGCTGTGGTTGGTGAGGTTGAGCACTGTGGGTTTGTCGGTGGTGGCCTTGTAGTCGATGTGCAGTTCGTTTTTATCGTTGAGGCGGTAGGTGACTTCGGTTTTCAGGTTGCCGGGGAAGCCCATTTCACCGTCCTTGGACAGGTAGGTGAGGGTGACGCCGACCGAGTCCTTGGATTTGACGGGCGAGGCCTTCCAAACATGCTTGTCGAAGCCTTGTGCGCCACCGTGCAGCGAGTTGGGGCCGTCGTTGAGTGGCACTTGGTAGCGCTTGCCGTCGAGCTCAAAGGCACCGCCCGCGAGGCGATTGCCGAAACGCCCGATGGTCGCACCGAAAAACGCGGTGCCAGCCTGGTAGCCCTGCACGTCGTCGAAGCCGAGTACCACGTCGTCGACCTTGCCGTTTTTATCCGGCACTTTCAGCGACTGCAGCACGCCGCCATAGGTGATCACCGTGGCTTGCATGCCGTGGCTGTTGCGCAAGATGTACTGTTCGACGGCGGTGCCGTCGTTGGTTTTACCAAACGGTTTGTGTTCGCTGGTGAGCCCTGCGGCCTGGGCGCCGCCACTGGCGATCAGCAAGGACATGGCCAGGCCCGAGAGCAGGTATCGAGGGTGCTTCATGATCGAACTTCCTTTTGTTGTTTTGAGTGGAATAGTTCTACTAATGTGCGATATTTTGTCGATAAGACAGCGAATTTATAGCCTTTAACGCCGTATTTGCAAAATAAAATAAGACTAATTGAGCGAGGCACCTGTTCTATGAGTACTCAACACGCCGTTTACCCCGACCTTGAAGGCAAGACCGTCCTGATTTCCGGAGGCGCCTCGGGCATTGGCGAATTCATGGTGCGCGCCTTCGCTGCACAAGGCGCCAAAGTCGGGTTTGTGGACCGCGCGCAAAGCCAGGGCGAACGCCTGGCGGCGCTGCTCAGTTCGCGCGGGCACACCGTGGAGTTCGTGAACTGCGACATCACCGATGAAATCGCCTACAAGGCGGCCATCGGGCGTTTCGAACACTCCCTGGGGCCGATCACCGTGCTGGTGAACAACGCCGCCAATGACGTGCGCCACACCCTGGAAGAAGTCGACTCGGAGATGTTCGACCGGCTGATCTCCGTCAACCTCAAGCACGCCTTCCTGGCCGCCAAGGCCGTGGTGCCGATGATGAAAGGCGCGGGCGGCGGGGCGATCATCAACCTCGGCTCGGTCGGCTGGATGATGGCTTCCGCCGGCTACCCGGTGTACGCCGCCAGTAAAGCCGCCGCCCACGGCATGACCCGCGCCCTGGCCCGGGAACTGGGGCCGAGCCGCATCCGTGTGAACACGCTGGTGCCGGGTTGGGTGATGACCGAGAAACAACTGGCGATGTGGGTCGATGATGCCGCCAAGGAACTGATCAGCCGCAGCCAGTGCCTGCCGGGCAGTGTGCTGCCGGAGCACATCGCCAATATGGCGTTGTTTCTCGCCTCTGACGCCTCGGCGATGTGTTCGGCGCAGAACTTTATTGTGGATGGCGGCTGGGTCTGAGCCGGCCTGCACAGGCCGAATGTGGGAGGGGGCTTGCCAGTTAAGAAGCAGCAAGAGCGAAAAGTACCCCGTGGCGAGGGAGCTTGCTCCCGCTGGACTGCGCAGCAGTCCCAGTCTTTTGAAACAAAGCGCTGGGGCCGCTTCGCGACCCAGCGGGAGCAAGCTCCCTCGCCACAGGTACGGTGCTCACCCTTAACTGACTGGCATTAGGGCAAGCCCCCTCCCACATTGGATAGGTGGGGTTATTCGATCGGGTACTTCTTGAAAGCCGGGTGCTGTTCGAGGCGCTCGGCATGGCGCTTGAGGTTGAGAAACGCATCCGCCTTGACCACCGACGCCACGGTGAATTGGCTGAACGACCAGGCCACTGCCGCGGTAATCGAGGCCTGGCTCAGTGCTTCACTGTCGCTCAGCTGTTTTTCCAATAACGAATAAGCGGCCAGCAACTGCCCGCTGACGCGGTCGAGCCAGGGCGCATGCAGCTTCTCGGCCGGGCGCAGGTTGTGTTCATAGACGATCTGCACGCTTTTCTCACAGGCCGCCAGCGCCAGCCCGAGTGTTTGCAGGTCGCGGGCACGCGCGGCGGGTTGCGACGGGAGCAGCTTTTTATCCGCCGGGGCCAGGGTTTCCAGGTAGTCCAGGATCAGGCTGGAGTCCATCAGCACCGTGCCATCGTCCAGCACCAGCGTCGGCGCCTTGACCACCGGGTTGATCAGGGAAAACTCGGTGAACGTGCGGAACACCGACAGCGGCTCATGCACAAAATCCACCCCGTATAACTCCAGGGAAATGGCCACGCGGCGTACGTAGGGCGAGTCCAGCATACCGATCAGTTTCATGAAGCCTCCATTGCTCACAAGGTGATGGACTCAAGAGATTAAGGGCGCGGGGTCGACGGGCGCAATGGCCTCGCGCAGGGACTGATACGCCTCCACCAATTGCTCCAGGCTGAACGCCAGGTTGCGTCCGCTCGGGTTGGGCAACACCCACACCGACGCACCGCCCAGCCGCTGCGGCTGCAACCCCCAGCCGATCTCGCGTTGACCGGACAGCGCGCTGTAGCCGGCCTTGCCGAGAAATGCCACGAAACGCGGTGCGTGGCGGTGGATTTTCTGTTCAAACGCTGCCGCCGCGTCGGTGAATTCATGCCGTGCCAGCTCGCCCGCGCTCGCGGTAGGGCGCTCGACCACGGTGGTCAAGCCGCAGTGATAGTCCAGTAACGTACGGCCGTCCTCCGGGCGGATTTCTTGGGGCGTGAAGCCCGCCCGGTGCAAGGTGCGCCAGAAGCGATTGCTGCGATTGGCAAAGTGCAGGCCCAGGGCGGCGGAGCCCTTGCCGGGGTTGATGCCGCAGAACACCACGTCCAGGCGGTCGGCCAGGATGTCGTCGAGGCGAGCGTTCATGCCGGGCTCCGCAGGGTGTGGCGGCTGGCCCCCGGTGGCTGGCCGGTGATGCGCTTGAATGCACGGCTGAACGCCGCCTGGGAGGTGTAGCCCAGGCGCAGTGCGACGTCTTCGATGGGCAACCGCTCCAGGGTCAGCCATTGGCTGGCCAGGCGCATGCGCAGTTCCGTCACGTAGCGCAAGGGCGGGATACCCAGGGTGGCCTGGAAGCGCTCGGCGAACACCGAACGGGAGGTGTGACAGTGCGCGGCCAGCTCGGCCACGCTCCAAGCGCGGCCGGGTTGCTGGTGCAGGGCGAGCAGGGCACCGGCCAACCGTGCGTCACGCAGCGCCGCCACCAGCCCCGACGCATTGCCGCAGGCGCATTCCACCCAGCCGCGCACGATCATCGCGGCCACCACATCGGCCAGACGCGCGAGGATGCCGGAGTAGCCGACGCGAGCGGCGCTGACTTCGCGTTCCATCACCGCCAGGATCGGCATCAGGCCGGGGTAACGCTGGCCCTGAGCGTCGATCAGCATCAAGGCCGGCATCAGGCTGCCGAGCCCCTGGATACTGCCAAGCTCGAACGCCATGCAGGCGCTGAACAGCAAGGTGCTCGGGAGCGTGTCGGGCGATGCATCCACCGCGCAGACGGTCTCGCCCAGCGGCGTGGCGTCAAAGCCCTTGATGTCCTGCACCGGCCCGTCCGCGGTGGATGACAGCGCATGGGCGCCGCCGTGGGAGATGAACACCGCATTGCCCGCCGACAACTCAAACAGGCTGCCGTCGTCGGTACGCAGGGTGGCCGTCCCTGCAGCCAGGAAGTGGAAATAGGCGTGTCCAGGTTTGGCCTCAAAGCCCATACCGAAGCTCGGCCCGGCCTGGATGCGCCGGTACTGCACCCCGCGCAGGCGCATGCCGCGCAGCAGCTCGTCGATAAGGTCGGAAGACAGGTTGAAAGGGGCCGCTATCGTCATGTTCGGGGTTTCGGTCAAAAACTCAAGGGTTTGCATCATAGATCATCCGATGTGACGAACCTAGACTGGCCGTCGCGCTAATTTCCCGAGGATGTCGTGTGATGAATGATTGTGTAGCTCAACCCTCTGTCCATTCGCAGGCGGAGCCCACAGACCCGGCCTGGATGGCGGTGTTTTCCCTGGCCATGGGGGTGTTCGGATTGTTGACGGCGGAATACCTGCCGGCCAGCCTGTTGACGCCGATGGCGATGGACCTTGGCGTGTCAGAGGCGCTCGCCGGCCAGGCGGTGACCGTGACGGCCGTGGTGGCGTTGTTCGCCGGGTTGCTGGTGCCCGGCCTGACGCGTGGCATCGACCGACGCGTGGTGCTGTTGGGTTTTTCCTTGCTGATGATTGCGTCCAACCTGTTGGTGGCGCTCTCTTCCAGCCTGGCGGTGCTGCTGTTGATGCGCATCCTGCTGGGCGTCGCCCTGGGCGGTTTCTGGAGCATGGCGGCAGCGGTGGCGATGCGCCTGGTGCCGGCGGCGCTGCTGCCCCGTGCGCTGTCGATCATCTTCAGTGGCATTGCGGTGGGCACGGTGGTCGCCGTGCCGCTGGGCAGCTTCCTTGGTGGTTTGTATGGCTGGCGCAGTGCGTTCGTCGCCGCAGCCGCCGTCGGTGTGATCACGCTGGCGTTCCAGCTGTTCACACTGCCACGCCTGGCCCCCACGGGCACCGCACGTTTGCGCACGATACTGGATGTGCTGCGGCGTCCGGGCATCGCCATCGGCATGTTTGGCTGCGTATTGGTGCACACCGGGCATTTCGCGCTGTTCACCTACATCCGGCCATTCCTGGAAAGCACCACAGGCGTGGGCACCGAAGGGCTGGCCTTGATGCTGCTGGGGTTCGGCGCCGCCAACTTCGTCGGCACGCTGTTGGCCGGATGGATGCTGGTGCGTTATCCACGCGGCACGTTGGTGCTGATGCCGATCTTGGTGGGCGTCGCGGCGCTCGCCCTGGTGCTGCTGCCGGCCTCGCTGCCGAGCCAGGCGTTGCTGCTGGCGCTGTGGGGCATGGCCTTTGGCGGGGTGCCGGTGGCGTGGTCGAACTGGGTGGCCCGCGCGGTGCCGGATCAAGCTGAAAGTGCCGGTGGCATGGTGGTGGCGTCGGTGCAATCCGCTATTGCGGCAGGGGCTGCGGGGGGTGGCGTGATGTTCAGCCTCAGCGGTATCGACGGCGTGTTTATCGGTGCCGGTGTCTTGATGCTGCTGGCCGCCTTGTTGATCGCGTTACGGGTGCAGGTGCCTCGGCAGCATGCGGCGGCGGGTAAAGCGCTGCAGGTGTGACGCGCCATCAACCTTTGGTTTAGTCTGGAGCGCTTCGCTGATCGCAAGCACGCCTGGAGCAGTAAGCATGACCGATTACGTACCCCCAACAGTGTGGACCTGGGACACCGAAAACGGCGGCACCTTCGCCAGTATCAACCGACCCATCGCCGGCGCCACCCATGACAAGGCACTGCCGGTGGGCAAGCACCCGCTGCAGCTGTACTCCTTGGCCACGCCCAATGGACAGAAGGTCACGATCCTGCTGGAGGAGTTGCTCGCGCTGGGCCACACCGGTGCGGAATACGACGCCTGGCTGATCAAGATCGGCGACGGTGACCAGTTCGGCAGTGGCTTTGTCGGGGTCAACCCGAACTCCAAGATCCCGGCCCTGCTGGACCGCAGCGGCGCCACGCCGATTCGGGTGTTCGAGTCGGGCGCGATTTTGCAGTACCTGGCGGAAAAATTCGGCGCGTTCTTCCCGACTGAGCCTGCGGCGCGTGCGGAATGCCTGTCGTGGTTGTTCTGGCAGATGGGCAGCGCGCCGTACCTGGGCGGTGGCTTCGGGCACTTCTATGCGTATGCGCCGAGCAAAATGGAATACGCGATCAACCGCTTCGCCATGGAGACCAAGCGTCAGCTCGACGTACTCGACCAGCGCCTGGCAGTGAGCGAGTACATTGCGGGTGATGAATACACCATCGCCGATATCGCGATCTGGCCCTGGTATGGCGGGTTGGTCAAAGGCCGCTTGTATGGCGCGGCGCAGTTCCTGTCGGTGCATGAGTACACGCACGTGTTGCGCTGGGCGGAGGCGATCGAAGCGCGGCCGGCGGTGCAGCGGGGGCGGCGGGTGAACCGGGTGTCTGGCGAGGAACAGTTACCCGAACGGCATGACGCAAGCGACCTGGACTGAGTGTGGGAGGGGGCTTGCTCCCGATAGCGGTGGGTCAGGCACGGATGTATCAACTGACCCACCCTCATCGGGAGCAAGCCCCCTCCCACAGTGTGCGCTGGGTACGACAGGCTATTTGTAACGCTGCTCGAACACCGCCACCTGTTCAGGCTTGATCAGCTCAAACGGCACCCACACTTCCGACTCAATCGCCTCACCCTTGATCATCCGCACCGCGGCGTGCACCGCCTGGGTCGCCTGGGCTTTCGGGTCCTGGAACACCGACGCCGTGAGCATCCCACGCTTGATCGCCGCCAGGCCGTCGGGCAAACCATCGATGCCGACAATCGCGATCTCGCCCTTGGCTTTGCCGGCCTGCTGCAAGGCCATGGCGGCGCCAATCGCCATTTCATCGTTATTGGCCACGATGGCATCGAACTGGGTGCCCGCCAGCAGCCAGTTGCTGGTCAGGTCCATGCCCTTGCTGCGTTGCCATTCGGCGCTTTGCTGCTCGACCACCTTGATACCGGGAAAATCCTTGAGCACCTGTTTGGCGCCTTCGGTGCGGTCATGGGTGGCGTTCTGCGCGAGGTCGCCCATGATGATCGCCACATTGCCCTTGCCGCCGAGCTTTTCCGCCAGGTAGCGCATCTGCAACTGCCCGGCTTCGATGTCGTTGGAGGCCACGGTGACCACGCCCTTGGGCAGGGTGCGTTCGTCCGGGTGACGGTTGACGTACACCAGCGGTGTCTTCGCCGCCACGGCGGCGCGGGTCATGTTGGCGGTGGCGGCGGTGTCCACCGGCAGTACGATCACCGCGTCGACCTTCTGGTTGAGGAAACCTTCGACCTGATTGAGCTGGCGCACCACATCGCCCTGGGCGTCTTCGAACTGGATCTGCACATCCTGCTGCTTGGCGGCGCCTTCCAGGCCGGTGCGCACGTAGGTCATGAAGTTATCGTCGACCCGGGCAATGCTCACGCCGATGCGATAGGCGGCGAAGGTCCATTGGCTGAACAGCAACACCAGCGTGGCAACGATCAATGAATAGCGGTTCATAAGGGTGTTCCTTTTATTGTTATAGGGTGAACGCTTGGCGAAATCGCTCCAGGGCCAACTCGCTGTCGCCGCTGGCCCAGCCTTCCAGGCCGACCACGCCGCGGTAGCCCATGGCGTGCAGGGCCCTGGCTATGGCTGGGTAGTGGATTTCACCGGTGCCGGGCTCCTGGCGTCCCGGCACGTCGGCCACCTGGATTTCACCGATGTGTGTACCGGCGCGCTGGATCAGCTCGATCAGGTTTCCTTCGCCGATCTGCGCGTGGTACAGGTCCAGGTTCATCTTCAAGTGGGGGCTGCCCACGGCCTCGACCAGCGCCAGGGTGTCGTCGGCGCGGGCAAAGGGCGTGCCGGGGTGGTCGACCTCGGTGTTGAGGTTTTCCAGCAGGAACACACGGCCGGCGTCTTCCCCCAGGCGGGCGATTTTTTCCAGGGTCTTGCAGGCGCTCAGCCACATGCGGCCGGTGGTCTGGCTCATGGGTTGAACGGGCAGGCCGCCGTCACCCAGGCCGGTACCGTGCAGGTTGAGGCTGGGGCAATTCAATTGCTCGGCGACCCCTAAGGATTCGCGGGCGCTGTCGAGCAACTGGCGGATGCCGTCGGGGTCGGTCAGGGTGCCGCTGATGTAGCCGGTCATGGACGTAAAGTCGGCACCGGTGGCGGCGAGGGCGGCGATGTCCTTGTGGGTCCAGTCCCAGATTTCAACGCTGAAGCCCAGCGCATGAATACGCTGTACGCGCTCGATGAAGGGCTGGTCGAGAAACACCATCTCCGCGCTGATCGCGAGCTTGAACGGGCTCATAGGGTCACCGCCTTGCCCGTTTCGAACGATTCGATACAGGCGCGGGCAATCGCCAGCGCCGCGCGTGCGTCTTCACCGCTGGCCAGGGGCTTGGCGCCGCTGCGCAGGCAATCGACAAAGTGGTTGAGCTCGGCGATGTAGGCGTCGCGCAACAGGTCGGTGTCCATGCGCTGGGTGTCGGCCTGGATGCCTTGGGCGAGGTAGCGCACCAAGTCGGAATCGTTAAGGCTGCCCATGCTCAGCATGCCGGCGCTGCCGAACACTTCGCCGCGCACGTCGTAGCCATACACGGCCTGGAAATTGGCTTCGGCAGTGGCGATGGCGCCGTTGTCGAAGCGGATCGCAACCACCGCGGTGTCGAGGAAGCCTTTGTTTTTGTAATCGGGCGCGATCAGTGCGTCAGCCATCACGTAGACCTGCACCGCCTCGGCGCCGGGATTGAGGTAGCGCAGCGTGTCGAAATCGTGGATCAGGGTCTCGAGGAAGATCACCCATTGCGGCGAAGCGGCCGGGTTGTTCAGCGCCGGGTCGCGGGTCAGCGAGCGCAGCAGCTGCGGGGTGCCGATGCGGCCGGCGGCGACGTTGAGGTGCGCGGTGCGAAAGCTCTTGGCGAAACGCCGGTTGAAACCGACCTGCAGCGGCACCCGCGCATCGGCCGCGGCCGCGATGGCTCGGTCGGCCTCATCCAGGGTGATGGCCATGGGTTTTTCGCAGAAGATCCCTTTGCCTGCGCGGGCGGCGCTGATCACCAGCTCGGCGTGGCTGCGGGCGGGGGCGGCGATGAGTACGCCGTCGATGTCCGGGTCGTCGAGCAATTGTTGAGGGTCGGTGTAAACCTTGCTCACGCCCAGTTCAGCGGCGAGGCGGGCGGCCTGGCCTGGCGTCGGGTCGGCAATCGCCGCCAGGCTGGCGCCGGGGATATGCCGAGCGGCGGTCAGGCCGTGGAAGCTGCCCATGCGACCGGCACCGATCAAACCCAGACGGATGTGCTGTGTACTCATGAAATAACCCCTTGTTGTTATTGGCCCCAGGACGGTCCTGGTGGGCGAAAGGGTAGGAGCAAGGCCTGTGCCAATTCATAACTCATTGATAAATAGCGATTTATTATTATTCACAAACAAATAGTGTTCATTTAATGAACATGTCTATACTGACATGTCAAAAACATGGACATGGATACCGCCCCAATGAGCATGGCGTTCAGCGTGCAAGACCTCGACTACCTCACAGACCTTGGGCCTGCTGCGCTGAATGATGGCCCGGTGGCCGCGCTGGAGCAGGCTTGGCGCGACTGCCTGGCCGGTCAGGTCGAGCGCCCGGCGCACGTGCGCCAAGTGATCTGGGATTCGTGGCGTCGCAGCGTCGCGGCCGGTATTGACCCGGCAGACAACGCGTACCGCTTCGTGGCCGCCGAAACCCTGGCCGCCACCCAGGCCACCCACCGCGTGCTGATCGCCGCCGCCGCGCAAGTCATGCGAGGCTTGCTGGCCTACAACCCGCGCGGCCATATCAACCTTACCGATGCCGACGGCACCACCCTGTATTTCTGCGGGCTGGACATCACCCCCGTGGGCAGTCGTCTGCTGGAATCGGTACAAGGCACCAACTGCACCGGCCTGGCGCTGGCCGAAGATCGCCTGGTGTACGTGCTGGCCGAGGAAAACTTCGGTATCGGCCTGCGCCAGCGCCGCATGCAGTGCGCCGCTGCGCCGATCAAGAATGCTCAAGGCCAGACCCTGGCCATGCTGACCCTCACCGCCGAGCCCGGCTGGTTTCACTTCCATACCCTCGGCACGGTGGAGGCTGCGGCCGACGCCGTATCGCGGCAGATGGCCCTGCAAGGTCTGTTGGAAGAACAGCAAACCGTCCTCGAAGTGCTCAACGAAGGCCTGGTGGTGCTGGATGAGCGTGGCTGCATCAAGGCGCTCAACCGCTATGCCCGGCACCTGTTCGGGGTGGGGCTGGAGCTGATCGGTCAGCCGTTTCAGCAGTTGGGGCGCAGCGAATTGAGCGACTCGATGGGCGAGGCCGTTCGCGACCTCGACTGCACCTTCCACCTGCACAACCGCAGCCAACTCGCCTGCCTGGTCTCGGTGTGCCCGCTGGAGCAGGGCGGGGTGATCGTGTCACTGCGGGAGAACCGCCGCATCCGCGAAATCACCCGACGCCTCATCGGCACCCAGGCCAGCTACACCTTCGACACCATCCAGGGGCACTCGCGGGCGATCCAGGACGCGCTGCACTTGGGGCGCATCGCCAGTCGCAGTGATTCCACCACGCTGATCCTGGGTGAAAGCGGCACCGGCAAGGAGCTGTTCGCCCAGGCCATCCACAACGGCAGCGACCGCTGCAACGGCCCGTTTGTGGCGGTCAACTGCGGCGCGATTCCACGCGACCTGGTGCAAAGCGAGCTGTTCGGGCATGTCCAAGGCGCGTTTACCGGCTCGGCGCGTGGCGGCTCGGCGGGTAAGTTTGAACTGGCGGATGGCGGTACGATTTTTCTGGATGAGATTGGCGACATGTCCTTCGATGCCCAGGTGAGCTTGCTGCGGGTGTTGCAGGAAGGTGAGATCACCCGTGTCGGCGCGAAAAATTCGCGGCAAGTGGACGTGCGCATCATCGCCGCCACCCACCGCAACCTCAGCCAGGCGGTAGCGGAAGGCGCGTTTCGCGAAGACCTCTACTACCGCCTCAATGTGCTCAACCTGACCGTGCCGCCACTGCGCATGCGCCGTGAAGACATTCCGCTGCTGGCGCGGCACTTTTTGGCCCGCTGTGCGCGCTCGTTGCGTAAGTCGGTGCAGGGCTTTTCACCGGAGGCGATGGCATTGCTCTCGGCCTATGGCTGGCCGGGCAATGTGCGCGAGTTGGAAAACAGCATCGAGCGGGCGACCAACTTGGCGACGGGGGCGCTGATCGAACCAGTGGACCTGCCCTTGGAAAACCGCCAACGCGCCCCGCTGCGCGGCTACGAACCGCACCCCGCCCAGGACCTGAGCAGCCACGAAATGCACGCCATCGTCGCCGCGCTTAAAAGCACCGGTGGCAATATCCGCCTGGCTGCGCGGCAACTGAACGTGTCGCGGGGCGGGCTGTACAACAAGATGAGTCGGTTTGGGCTGAATGCCGGGGATTTTCGTGGCGACTGAGATTTAAGTCTGGCGCAGTTCAAATGTGGGAGGGGGCTTGCTCCCGCCGGCGGCCTGACAGCTGACCACAATCTAACTGTTACCCCGCGATCCAAATGTGGGAGGGGCTTGCCCCCGATAGCGGTGTGTCAGTCGATTCATCAGGTGACTGATTCAGCGCCATCGGGGCCTGGGTATCTACACAATTCTGGGGCTGGCGCTGGACCTGTGGGAGGGGGCTTGCTCCCGCCGGCGGCCTGACAGCTGACCGCCATCTAACTGTTAGGCTGCGATCCAAATGTGGGAGGGGGCTTGCCCCCGATAGCGGTGTGTCAGTCGATTCATCAGGTGACTGATTCAGCGCCATCGGGGCCTCGGTATCTACACAATTCTGGGTATGGCGCAGGACCTGTGGCGAGGGGGCTTGCTCCCGCTGGCGGCCTGACAGCCGAGCGCCATTTAACGGTTAGACCGCGATCCAAATGTGGGAGGGGGCTTGCCCCCGATAGCGGTGTGTCAGTCGGTTCATCTGGTGACTGATTCAGCGCCATCGGGGCCTCGGTATCTACACAATTCTGGGTATGGCGCTGGATCTGTGGCGAGGGAGCTTGCTCCCGCCGGCGGCCTTGCAGACGACCAGGATGTTGGATCAGACCGGGTACATATCCGTTATTTAGGTAACGGCTGCTATGGGTTCCGCCCTTACGGCGGCTCACTTTTGAAGAGCGCAAAAGTAAGCAAAACGCTCTTGCCCCAACACTCGGCACCTCGCTCACGCTCGGTGTGCCCGTAATCCGACAGGGATTTGGGGGGCCGCCGCCACGCGCCATCCATGGCGCGGGGCGGCTAAACCGGCATCCCTGCCGGTTTACCCCCCAAATCCCTGTCGAATTCCGGCCAGCGTGTTTGACGGGGCGCCTCAGATCAAAAGCGGGATCAAGATCAAGAGCGGCTCGCTTCGCATCGTGGTTAGCGTTGGTTGCTGCAGCGTTGTGTCGGTACCTATGGCCATCGCAGGCAAGCCAGCTCTCGCAGGGTTAATCGTATTTAGGTGGTTGTCTTGGGGGGCGTCAGGCACTCGATGGAGCGATCCACGGTGGTCTTGGCAATCTCCAGTAAATGCCACACCGCCAGGATCTTCGCCCGCTCGGGATTATCCAGTGTCTCTCCACAATCCAGCGCGGTCGCCGATGAACTGTCGAGCAAGCTGGCGGTGTAGAGCAGAGCGTCTTCGAAGCTCAGGTCTTCGTTGATGGAGTGAAAGCCCTGGGTGGGCAGGTAGTGATCGATGGCGCGGTTGAAGGCGGCGCGGTCTTTGGTGGGGTCGTTTGCGTCTTTGTTCATTGTTTAGCTTCCTTTTGGACTCAGGGAGCCGAACCTTCCGCGACTAAACGTAGGGTGGCGGCTGTACGCAGGTTAGTCGACCGGCCAAAAGGCAAAATCCGGCGCACCCAAGGGCGCCCTGCGCACAGCCACCATTAAACCTCATGGAGGATCATGCGCCTTTTGGAATACCGGGCGACTAAACCCGATCACTGAATTGGCAGCGACGGACCGCAGACTAGCCACCGATTCCAGCAGGCACAAGGCGGCGAGGATTGTCTAGGAAACGTCCTGCAATTAAAAGGGACCTGCCTTGCTGGCCCTTTACAAACCATGACCAAATGCCACTAACCGCTCGCTGGCGGGTCGTCTCGCAGGCCTATGGCTTCAACTGTTTCCATTCAATGGCAAAGCGGGCCAGGTATTTGGTGGTGGTCGCTTCACCACGCCGCACATGAGCGACCATCTGCACAGCAATATGCAGGTGGTCCAACGCTTCCTGCCCGTGGTGATCGAGAGTCGCGTGCGCGAGGAGGGTGGCTTGATCATCGAGTGCCGCGCCCGCTAGAGGTTTTCCGACGTCACAATCTGCGGCGATATATACACCCGATGCCGCACCGGATCGAACCCCTCGGTGCGCTCCCGTTCCTCACTCTGCAAGGCCACCAGCAACTGCACCAGTGCGGTCGCCGTCTGCCCCGGCTGCGAATCCATCACCACATCGATCAACCCCTGGCGCAGCGCCTGGCGTGACAGCTCGGTCGACTCCTGCAAGATGCAGCACAGCGCTGGTCGCTTGGGCAACTGCGCCAGGGCGCTGATGATGCCGTCACCGCCGCCGCCCACCACGCACAGGCCGCGCAGGTCGCTGTGGCGGCTGATCAGGTCGAGAGTGGCTTCCTCGGTGATGTCGCAGTTATCCAGGTTGATCAACGGCTCGAGCGGCTTGAGCCCCGGCGCGTGTTCGGCCAGGTAGCTGTGCAAGCCTTCGACCCGCGCCTGGTGGCCGAGAAAACGATGGCCGCCGAGCAGGATCCCCACGCTGCCTTTGCGCGCGCCGCCAGTGCGCGCGAGCAACCAGCCCATGGTGCGGCCGACCACGTGGTTGTCCTGGCCCACGTAGGGCTCCAGGGCTTGCTCGTGGATATCCGAGAGCAGGGCGACCACGGGCACGCCGGCTTCGCGGATCTGCTTGAGGCAGGCGTTGATCAGCGGATGGGCAAAGCTGACCACCGCGAGGCCATCGCATTGCACGGCCAACTGTTCGATCTGCGCAACGATCGCGCTGGGGGTGCGATCCACGATGTATTCGAACTGGCACGTCAGGTTGGCCGTGGCGTGATGCTGCGCCGCGGTGCTGATCGACTGCGCCAGGTTGGCATAGAACGCTTGGGCGGTCCCCAGCAAGAGGATGCCGAAACGATAAGTCGGCCGACGTTCGCGAATGCGCTGGCCGATCAGCCGCGCGGCAAAATAGCCCACGGCTTCGGCGGCCTGGAACACCTGCTCGGCGGTGTCCGGGTTGACCGGCGCACGCGCATTCAATACGCGGTCGACGGTGGCCACACTCAGCCCTGCATGGGCGGCAACGGTGGCGATGGTTGGGCGTTTATTGTTGTTCATGACAAGCCCTTTGAACGTCTTGATAGAAAACTATCAAGCTCCGCTAGGCCTGGATGATAGCTTGATAGGGAATGGAATCAAGGCCTTGAGGGGCATTTACCGGTTCTCTATGGTGGGTTTCGTAAAGCACTAGAAACCACCGCTTGCGGAGAACAATAACAATGCCTGAACACACCGCTCACACCGCCCGTCGCGACTACAGCCTCACCGGCCCCGAAGCCGCCCGCGCCGCTGAAAAAGGCCTGGTCTCGGCCAACTGGTACCAGTCGCCCATCTCGCGTAAACGCATGAAAGAACTGATGCAGCGCCGTGACGGCCCGGCCTTGCTCGACACCGCCATCTGGGTGGTCGCGCTGTTGGCCACAGGCTTCGGGGCTTATTGGTTCTGGGGCACCTGGGCCTGCGTGCCGTTCTTCCTCGTCTATGGCGTGCTGTACGGCACCGCGTCCAACCCGCGCTGGCACGAAACCGGCCACGGCACCGCATTCAAGACCCGTTGGATGAACGACGTGCTGTACCAGGTCGCCAGCTTCATGTGCATCTTCGAACCCCACGTGTGGCGCTGGAGCCATGCCCGTCACCACACCGACACCATCGTGGTCGGCCGCGACCCGGAGATCGTCGAGCCGCGTCCACCGAGCTTCTTGATGATGTTCCTGAGCCTGTTCAATTTGCCCTTGGCCTGGAAGACATTCGGCGGCGTCGCGCGCCATGCCATTGGCAAGATGAGTGCCCAGGAAGCGGACTTCATCCCTGAATCCGAATGGCCCAAAGTGTTTCGCGCGGCGCGGATCTGGGTCGGCATTTATGCCGTGGTGATTGGCACCGCCTTGTACCTGCACAGCTGGTTGCCGCTGATGCTGATTGGATTGCCGAGTCTCTACGGCGCCTGGCTCGGCTACGTCTTCGGCCTTACCCAACACGTCGGCCTGGCCGAAGACGTGCTGGACCACCGCAGTAACTGCCGCACCATCTACATGAACCGCGTGCTGCGTTTTATCTACATGGACATGAACTACCACCTCGAACACCACATGTACCCGATGGTGCCGTACCACGCGCTCAAGCACCTGCACGAAGAAATCCGCAGCGACTGCCCGCCGCCGTACGCCAACCTGTTCGAAGCGTACAAAGAGATCCTGCCGACGATCTGGAAACAGCGCAGCGACCCGACCTATTTCGTCCAGCGCCCACTGGCGAACGACGCTGAGGGTGGCGAGGGAGCTTGCTCGCGCTGGGCTGCGCAGCAGCCCCAATAAAACCACCGCATTCATTCAGACATAACTCGACTGCCGATCTTGGGGCCGCTTCGCCGCAGCCCAGCGCGAGCAAGCTCGCTCGCCACAACAAGCGCGCTTGCCACAGGGGCAGTCAGTCATTTGGAGACAAACGCCATGAACGATCAATGGATCGACGTCTGCGCCGTGGGCGAAATAGACGAAGAAGACGTGCTGCGCTTCGACCACGGGCCGCATACCTACGCGGTGTACCGTTCGGCCGAGAATGAGTTTTTCGCCACCGCCGGTCTGTGCACCCACGAGAAAATCCACCTGGCCGACGGCCTGGTGATGGACCACGTGATCGAGTGCCCCAAGCACAACGGGCGCTTCGATTACCGCACCGGCAAAGCCATGGGCGCGCCGGTGTGCGTCAACCTCAAGACCTACCCGGTGCGGGTCGAAGCGGGGCGAGTGTTGCTCGCCGTCACGGCGTGACCATGAGCGCACCCCTGATCATCGTCGGCGCCGGCCATGCCGGTGGCCGTGCGGCGCTGACCCTGCGCGAAGAGGGTTACACCGGGCGCCTGATCCTGATCGGCGATGAGCCGCACTTGCCCTACGAGCGACCACCGCTGTCCAAGGCTGTGCTGCAGGGCACGGCGGATCTGGCCGGGTGCAGCCTGTGCGACAGCGCACGGCTGGCGGAGTTGGGTATCGAGCATATCGCCGGTCACCCGGTGACCCAATTGGAGCCGGAACACCATCGCCTGCAACTCGCCGACGGCCAGTGGCTGCCGTATGCCGGTCTGCTGTTGGCCACTGGCGGACGGGCACGACGCTTGCCCCAAGAGCAAGCCCATGTGCTTTACCTGCGCACCCACGATGAAGCGCTGGCCCTGCGCAACGCGCTAAAGGCCGGGACGCGGCTGGTTGTGATCGGTGGCGGTTTTATCGGCCTGGAAGTGGCAGCCACGGCACGTGGCTTGGGCTGTGAAGTCACGCTGCTCGAAGCCGGACCGCGTTTGGCGGGGCGGGTATTGCCGCCGGTCATCAGCGAGGCGCTGCTGGCGCTGCATCGCCAACACGGCGTGGATGTGCGCTTGAATGTGGCCTTGGAGTCCATCCAGGCCGACGCCGTGCTGCTGGTGGACGGGCAACGGTTGCCGTGCGATCTGGTCGTCGTCGGCATCGGCATGCAGCCCAATATCGAGTTGGCCACGGCGGCGGGGCTGGACGTGGGGCAGGGCATTCGTGTCGATACGCACCTGCGCACCAGCGCGCCCGACATCTATGCCGCCGGTGACGTGTGTGAGTTTCGCCTGGGCGGTCTCTACCAGCGCCAGGAAACCTGGCGCAACGCCGAGGTCCAGGGGCGGCATGCGGCGTTGAATCTGCTGGGGCACGACGTGCCGTTCGACGCGCTCCCCGGTTTCTGGTCCGACCAGTACGACTGGGGGTTGCAGACCGTTGGCGTGATCACGCCCTTGACGGTCAGCCGCCCATTGGCGGGCGGCGGCGTGCTGCTGTTCTACCTGGATGCCGAGCACCATTTGCACGGTGCCTGCGGTTGGGCGCCGGGCAACAGCGTGGCCAAAGACATCAAGCTGTGTGAGCGCCTGATCAGCGCACGTAGACCGCTCAACGCGGCCAGCCTGGCCGACCCCGAGCTGTCCCTCAAACACCTGCTGCGAGGCTGATATGCGCCAATTCCTGGTGTTCCAATCCCTGTGGGCGATGCAAACCGAGCCCGGCACCCTCGACGACCAACTCGACCGCATCAAGGCCGCCGGTTTCGACGGCATTACCGACCATTACTACACACCCGCCGACGTGGCCCGCTTGCACGCCGCCGCCACGGCCAGGGGCCTGCAGATCGAAGGCCAGCTGTTCCCGCAATCGGTGGATGACCTGGCGGCCGCGCTGGATGTGGTCAGCGGCTACGGCTGTCACCACCTCACCCTGCAAGCCGACGTGCGCCCGCGTACTCAACGCGAAGCGGCGCGACTGGTCGAAGGCTGGCAACGCCTGGCCGAGCAGGTGGACTTTCCGGTGCTGCTGGAAACCCACCGTTATCGGCTCACCAATGACCTGCTGTTCACCCTCGACTTGCTGGCGCAGATGCCCGACTTGAAACTGCTGGCCGATCTGTCCCACTACGTGGTCGGGCGTGAACTGCCGGAGCCTGGTGCCGCCGAGGACGATGAACAGATCCGCACTGTCCTGCGCCACAGCTGGGGGTTTCACGGCCGCGTGGCCAGCAGCGAACAGGTGCAGGTGTCGTTGGATTTCCCCCAGCATCACGCCTGGGTGCAACGTTTCACCGAGTGGTGGCGCTACGGGATTGAACACTGGCTGGCGCGGCCCGAGGCACCGCAGAGCCTGTCGTTCACCTGTGAACTGGGCCCGCCGCCCTATGCGATCACCGGCGCAGATGGCCGTGAAATCAGCGATCGCTGGGCCGAAGCGCTGAAGATGCAGGCGTTGATTCGACAGGTGTGGCAGCGCTGTCAGTGATGACCTTGAACCCGCTCAGTCATGAGCACTGTGTTCAAGACCAAGCAGTTCGAATTGCGATAACCCTAGGTATCTACGCATCTTTTGACTGTAGTGAGCGGGCTTGCCCCGCGCTGGGCTGTGGAGCAGCCCCAAAAAGGAGGAACCTGGTGTATCAGATACGCTTCATCGGTCGGTTTTAGGGCCGCTTTGCAGCCCAGCGCGGGGCAAGCCCGCTCACTACAGTGTCGTACTGGGGGTGTGGCGAGGGAGCTTGCTCCCGTGGCCGCTGCTTTCAGCTCAGCAGCCCGGTGCTGACCGCCACAATCAGAAACACCCCCAGCAGCGCGCGGTAGATCACGAACGGCCAGGTGGAGAACCGCTCCAGGAACTTCATCAGCCCCCAGATCGCAAAAAATGCCGAGATGCTCGCCACCACCAGGCCGAACAGCAGGTGCGGCCAGGCATGCACGGGCATATCGGCATGCAGCAACACCCACAGTTCCTTCAAACCGGCGAGGGCAATGGCGGGCAGGCCCAGCAGGAAGGAAAACCGCGCGGCTTCCTCACGCTTGAAGTTGAGGAACAGCGCGGCGGTCAGCGTGGAGCCGGAACGCGAGACGCCAGGAATCAACGCACCAATTTGCGCAATCCCCACGATCAACGCATCCCGCAGGCGCATTTCACTCACTTCGCGGGTGTGGCGTGCACGCACTTCCGCCACCGCCAACAGCACCGCCATGACCACGCAGGAAATACCGATCACCATCAACCCGCGCAACGGCGAGTTGCAGGCATTCAACGTCGACGACAACGCCAGCCCGGCAATGCCGATGGGGATCGTCGCCAGCACAATCGCCACCGCCAGCTTGAACCAGGGGTCGTTGTAGTCGCCCCGGCGCACGGCGCCGATGCTGCCGGTGGTCACCTGGCGCACATCCCGCCAGAAGTAACTGACCACCGCCGCCAGCGCCGCCAACTGCATGGCCGCGGAAAACGCCGAGCCGGGATCTTGCCAGCCGAGCAGGGCGGGTACCACGCGCATATGGGCGGTGGACGACACCGGCAACAGTTCGGTAATGCCCTGGATCACGCCCAGGATGAAGATCTGCAGGTAGTCCAGGGAGGCAAACCCCACATCCAGGCCGGCGGAACAGACGTTGCTCACAATGCGTGTCCTTGAAAAAGAGAGGCAATTTCGCGGAGTTTATTCGAAATGTTTCAGGGTTTCGGGGGAGGCAACGCCTATTTGCAATCGGTTCAGCAAGTAGAAAGGTTGGCGACTCTATTGGACTGTCCCGGCGTTTTGTGAACAATGGCGCCCTGCATTTTTGACCGAGAGCCCCATGCCTGAAACCACCGTCGAACTGATCCAGACCGGCCCGGAGCACGCCGAGCTGATCCGTAATCTCTACCAGTACTACGCCTACGAGTCGTCGGACTGGGAACAGGAAGATGTCGAGGCGGATGGCCGCTTCTACATCCATGACGAACACCTGACCCGTTACTGGCAGGACCCGCAATGGAGCGCCAACCTGTTGCTGGTCGACGGCTACATCGCCGGTTTCCTGCTGATCGAAGGCAGCGAACTGCCGGGCATCGACGCCCTGGAACTGGCCGACCTGTTCATCCTCAAGCGCTACCGCCGCAAAGGGATTGGCCGCGCCATCGCCACCCAGGTGCTGTGCAGCGGCGAGGCCAATTGGCTGGTGCGGTTCTATGATCAGGACGAAGTGTCCCAGGCGTTCTGGCGCACGGTGCTGGATAACCTGCCGCGCCCGGTGCAGACGATTGAACTGGAGGATGACCCGCAGTTGGTGAGTTACCTGATTACGCGGGCGGCGCTGCATTAAAGGCTTGCTGCATCACCTGCGGCGGTTGCCCGAACGCCCTTAAAAACGCCTGGCGCATGCGCTCGCGATCACCAAACCCGGTTTCGCGGGCCACCACCTCGACCGGGTGGCGACTGGTTTCCATCAGCGCCCGGGCGGCTTCGACCCGCAGGGACTCGATGGCCTTGGCCGGTGTCTGCCCGGTTTCTTCACGGAACACCCGGCTGAACTGGCGCGGACTGAGCCGCGCGACATCGGCCAGGGCTTCCACCGAGAGGTCATGGGTCAGGTTCTCGCGGGCGTAGGCCAGGGCCAGTTGCACGCGGTCCGATTTAGGGTCCAACTCCAGCAGGGCGGACAACTGCGATTGCTCGCTGCCGCGACGCTGGGCGATCACCAGTTTGCGTGCAATGCGCCGCGCCAGGTCGCTGCCCAGGTCGTTCTCCACCATCGCCAACGCCAGGTCCACGCCGGCGCTCATGCCGGCGCCGGTCCAGATGTGGCCGTCGACGATAAACAGCTTGTCCTCTTCCAGGCGGATATCCGGGTAGCGCTTGCGAAAGGCCGGTGCGTGGATCCAGTGGGTGGTGGTGCGCTTGCCTTCGAGCAGACCGGCTTCGGCCAGCACGAAGATGCCCATGCACAGCGAGGCCACACGCCGCGACTGGACGGAGGCGGCCTTGACCAGTTCCAGCAGGTTGGCTTCCGGCAGGCGGAATTCCAGGTAGCCGCTGACGATCAGCGTGTCGTAACCCTCCGGCCGGATCGGTGTGGTGTTCACCGAAAAACCCTGGGACGTCATCACCGCGCCGCCGCTTTCCGACACCAGGTGAAACTCATAGGCCGGCTCACCGCGCAGCAGGTTCGCGCACTCGAATACCGAGCCCAGGCTGAGGCTCAGGGATTGGAAGTTCGGGTAAACCATCAGCGCAACGCTGTGCATCGCATGTCTCCAGGGGTGTGGTGGCAGGGATTGTCGGCGGCTGCCGGGAAAACGGCAACCCACTTTGGCGCATGTCCGAAATCCTTGCGGATCTGACATTGTGCGCGTTTCGCCTGGCTCCTAACATTCACTCAACGAACTAGACGACTGGTCTAATCGATCGAGATGAAGCATGAGCCGCGAAACTAAAAGTGCAAGGCAGGCGATTCTGGAAACGGCGCAGCCGATTGTGGGCGCCAAGGGATTTTCTGCGGTGGGGTTGAACGAAATACTTCACGCCGCCGATGTGCCTAAAGGCTCGTTCTATCACTACTTCAACTCTAAAGACGCGTTCGGGGTGGTATTGCTCGATATCTATTTCGATAACTACTTGAACGCTATGCAACAGCTGTTCAATCAGCCGGGCTTATCTCAACACGCCAAGTTGATGCGTTATTGGCAAAGCTGGATCAACAACCAGACCGGCTGCACCGACGCCGGCAAATGCCTTGCCGTCAAACTCGGTGCAGAGGTGTCAGACCTTTCAGAGCCGATGCGCCTGGCCCTGCAACGCGGCACCGCACGCACCATCGGGTTGCTCAGCGAGGCCTTGCAGCAGGGCGTCGAAGACGGCTCGGTAACGATCACGCAACACCCCGAAAGCCTGGCCCGGCGCCTGTATGCGTTGTGGCTGGGGACCAGCGTCATGAGCAAGATCACCCATACAGCGGCGCCGTTCGACGAGGCGCTGGGGCTGACCCGACAGTTGTTGGGGCAGCCGGAAGAAACTGACACTCACCCCTATCGAGGCACTGGAAAATGAAAGTATTAATGGTACTGACCTCTCACGACCAGCTCGGCGATACCGGGCGTAAGACCGGCTTCTGGCTCGAAGAATTTGCCGCTCCCTACTACGCGTTCAAAGACGCCGGTGCCGACGTGGTGCTGGCATCCCCGGCCGGCGGTCAACCGCCGCTGGACCCGGTCAGCGACCAGCCGGATGCCCAGACCGAACAGACCCGCCGCTTTGCCGCCGACCCGGCCGCCCAGCAAGCCCTGGCCACCACGGTGAAACTGGACACGGTCAACGCCGACGACTTCGACACCGTGTTCTACCCAGGCGGCCACGGCCCACTGTGGGACCTGGCGGAATCGCCGGTGTCGATCGCGCTGATCGAGTCCTTCGAGCGCGCCGGTAAGCCCATCGGTTTCGTCTGCCATGCACCGGGTGCCCTGCGTCACGTCAAGGCAGTCAATGGTGAGTCGTTGATCAAGGGCCGTCGTGTCACCGGCTTCTCCAACTCGGAAGAGGCGGCGGTGGAGTTGACCGATGTGGTGCCGTTCCTGATTGAAGACGAGTTCAAGAAACTCGGCGGCCACTATGAGAAGGGTGCCGATTGGCAATCCTTTGTGATTACCGATGGCCTGCTGGTCACCGGGCAAAACCCTGGCAGTTCCAGTGATGTGGCTAAAGCCCTGCTGACACTCACCGCTTAATTAACTAACCGCTTGATGCATTGGCGACTTTTATAAGTCGCTAATGCTTTAGCGCGCCCGCTATTTGGACAGTATTCAATGAATGACCCTATTTTAAGTACCCCGGTAAAACTGGGGCACCACACGCTGAACAACCGTATTGTGCTGCCGCCGTTGACGCGCCAGCGCAGTGCCCAGCCCGGCGATATCGCCACCGACTTGATGGCCGAGTATTACCGCCAGCGCGCCACGGCCGGTTTTATGGTCAGCGAAGGCACGCAGATTGAACCGCGTGGCCAGGGTTACGCGTGGACGCCGGGTATCTACACCCCGGCGCAGATCGACGGCTGGCGCACCGTCACCGAGGCTGTGCATGCCGAAGGCGGGGTGATCTTTGCCCAGTTGTGGCATGTCGGTCGCGTGTCCCACAACGCGTTGCAGCCAGACGGCGCCGCCCCTGTCGCGCCGTCGGCGATCCAGGCGTTGCAGGCCAAGGCCTTTATCGAAACCGGGCCTGGCATGGGCGAACTGAAGCAGCCGCCGGTGCCACGTGCATTGTCCGTGCTTGAGATCGAAGAATTGGTCGGGCACTACGCCCAGGCCGCCCGCAATGCGCTGGATGCCGGGTTTGACGGGGTGGAAATCCATTCGGCCAATGGTTACCTGGTCAACCAATTCATCTCCGCCCATTCCAACCAGCGCGAGGATGAATACGGTGGCTCGCTGCACAACCGCCTGCGCTTTCTGCGCGAGATCGTCGAAGCCGTGAGCGCCGTGGTCGGGCCGCAGCGTCTAGGCGTACGGTTCTCGCCGTTATTCAGCGGCACCGATCAGGACCGTGTCTACATCGGCCTGGTGGAAGACGACCCGCACCACACCTACATCGAAGCGATCAAAGTGCTGGAAGAGTCGGGCATCGCCTACGTTTCCATCGCCGAAGCCGACTGGGACAACGCCCCGGTGTTACCCGAGTCCTTCCGCCGAGCGGTGCGTGAGACCTTCAGCGGGCGGATCATCTACGCCGGTCGTTACACCGCTGAGCGCGGTGCTGATCTGGTCGAAGCGGGTCTGGCGGACCTGATTGCGTTCGGACGGCCGTTCATTGCCAACCCGGATCTGCCACAACGGATTTTCAATGGCTGGCCGTTGAACCCGCTGAAGGCGGAAGGGCTGTATGGCGGGACGGAAGCGGGTTACATCGATTACCCGGCCTACCGCCCAGTAGCCCAGTAGCGCTGTAACGCTGAACCCTGTGGGCGCTGGCTTGCCTGCGAAAGTATCACCTGGGTACGCCTGACTCACCACGTTGCCTGCATCGCCGGCAAGACTGCCTTTGCTCCACACCACTCAAGCCGGCTGTCAGGCCGCTGTGCTTTTGCTTTTGATCTTGATCTCAAGCGCCCCGTCAAACACGCTGGCCGGAATTCGGCAGGGATTTGGGGGGTAAACCGGCAGGGATGCCGGTTTAGCCGCCCCGCGCCATGGATGGCGCGTGGCGGCGGCCCCCCAAATTCCTGTCGGATTACGGGCACACCGAGCGTGAGCGAGGTGCCGAGTGTTGGGGCAAGAGCGTTTTGCTTACTTTTGCGCTCTTCAAAAGTGAGCCGCTGTAAAAGCGGAACCCATAGCGGCCGTTACCTAAATAACGGATATGTACCCGGTCTGATCCAACATCCAAGTCAGCTGTCAGGCCGCCAGCGGGAGCAAGCTCCCTCGCCACAGGTTCGCCGCCATACCCGAAATTGTGTAGATACCGATGCACCGCTATCGGGGGCAAGCCCCCTCCCACATTTGGATCGCGGTCTAACCGTTAGATGGCGGTCGTCGGTCAGGCCGCCAGCGGGAGCAAGCTCCCTCGCCACAGGTTCGCCGCCATACCCGAAATTGTGTAGATACCGATGCACCGCTATCGGGGGCAAGCCCCCTCCCACATTTGGATCGCGGTCTAACCGTTAGATGGCGGTCGTCGGTCAGGCCGCCACGGGAGCAAGCTCCCTCGCCACAGGTTCGCCGCCATACCCAAAATGGTGTAGATACCGATGCACCGCTATCGGGAGCAAGCCCCCTCCCACAGTTGGATCGCGGTCTAACCGTTAGATGGCGGTCCTCGGTCAGGCCGCCACGGGAGCAAGCTCCCTCGCCACAGGCCCGACGCCATACCCAGAATTGTGTAGATACCTATGGGTATCGCAGGCAAGCCCGCTCCCTGTATTACTCCACCCGCAACACAATCTTGCCAATATGATCCCCACCCTCCATCCGCGCATGAGCCTGGGCCGCGTCGGTGTAGGCGTACACCTTGTCAATGATCGGCAAGCAACGCCCGGCGGCCAGCACCGGCCAAATGTACTCGCGCAACTGTTCAGCGATGGCGGCTTTTTCGTCTTTGCTGCGTGCTCGCAGAAGTGATCCAGTAATCACCGCGCGTTTGGCGAGAATGCTCAGCAGGTCGACATCATTGGCCTTGCCACCGCCGAGAAAGCCCAGCATCACCAGGTGACCGTCCATGGCCAGGGCCTTGAGGTTGTTGTTGAGGTAGGAGGCGCCCATGATGTCAAGGATGACATTCACGCCCTGGTCATCGGTCTTCTGGGCGATGACCTCGGCAAAATCCTGCTCGCGGTAATTGATCGGCTCAGCGCCCAGCGTGGCAATGGCTGCGCATTTGTCGGCGCTGCCGGCGGTGGCGAAGGCCTGGATGCCGAACTCGCGGCACAGCATCAGCGCGGTGGTGCCGATACCGCTGGTGCCGCCATGGATCAGCACGCGCTGACCGGTGTGCGCATCGCCAAGGCCAAACAGGTTGGCCCAGACGGTGAAGAAGGTTTCCGGCACAGCGGCGGCTTGGATCCAGTCCATGCCCTCGGGGATCGGCAGGGCCTGGCTGGCCGGTACGCTGCAGAACTGCGCGTAGCCACCGCCATTGGTCAGGGCGCAAACCTTGTCGCCCAACTGGTATTCGCTCACGCCATCGCCCAACGCCACCACTTCACCGGCCACCTCCAACCCTGGGATCGGGCTGAAGCCGGGTTTCATCGGGTACTTGCCGGCGCGTTGCAGGGCGTCAGGGCGGTTGACCCCGGCGGCATGCACGCGGATCAGCATCTCGCCGGGGCCTGCGACAGGCACCTCGGCGCGGCGCGGTTGCAGCACTTCAGGCCCGCCGGGGGTGGTGATTTCGATCAGGGTCATTTCTTGAGGAAGCGTCATTTCAGAGTACCTGCAGCGATGAGCGTATGGGTTGGGACCGTACCAAGCGGTCGACGGTTCAGCATAATCATGCCCAGTTCCAGGGCCAGCGCGACCACGATGGCCCCGGCGGCGATCATGAACAACAGCGCATGCTGGCCGCCGCTGCCGTTGAACAGCGCCGAGTAGGCAAACCCGGACAGCGCCTGGAACGTCGCGAAGGACACAGTAGCGCGGCTCCAGGCCACTTGCTGCTGGTGATGATTGGGCAGCAGTTCATGCACCCGCGCCAGTGCCAGCGGCACGATGCCCGGCGGGAAAGAGCCGAGGATCACCGCCAGCACCGCGAGGGCGCTGAACGAGCCGGCGAATGGCAACAACCCGACGGCAATCGCCTGCACCACCAGCACCACGCGGATACTCAAGCGTGCACCGAGTTTATCGGCGAGGAAACCGTAGGTCACCGGCCCCACAATCGCGCCCAGGCCGTACATCACCCAGATCATCGCGCCGACGTGTGCGCCGTCACCCAGGCCACGGGCCACGTAATCCACCAGGAACACCATCGCCGGCACCAGGCCCGCCGCCATGAAGGCGTATTGGGCAAACAACAGGTACACGCCGGACGGCGTCCGCGCTGAGGTGTCCGCGGGGCCCGCGGCTTCCTGCAGCGTACCGGTGGGCCAGGCGAACCAACTGGCGGCCGTCAACACCAGCGCCAACAGGCCCAGGCCAAACCAGGTCTGCTGCAACCCCAGGCTCAGCAGCGGCGGCACGAGGGTGC
Source organism: Pseudomonas sp. QC2 (assembly GCF_002859085.1). Classification (NCBI taxonomy): domain Bacteria; kingdom Pseudomonadati; phylum Pseudomonadota; class Gammaproteobacteria; order Pseudomonadales; family Pseudomonadaceae; genus Pseudomonas; species Pseudomonas sp. QC2. Next base: position 65,340 of record NZ_PKKS01000009.1, on the reverse strand, counting down.
CGGAGCCGGCAATGCCCAGGCCGATGCCAAGGAAGATCGCGCCGCTGGCCAGGCCCCGACGCGCCGCCGGTACATGGGGCAGCACGGTCGCTGCTACCAGCACCATGATCGCGCCCCCGGCAATGCCCGAGAGCAGGCGCCAGGCAAAGAACCACACCACCGACAGTGGGAAGCCACAGGCGAAGAACGCCAAGGTCACCGCCACCATCATGGTGCGCAGGGCGGCCTTGTTGGAGGTGCGCTGGGCGATGGGCCGACCGATCAGCGCGCCGATCAGGTAACCCACCAGGTTGGCGGCACCGAGGTAGACCACGTCGCTGGCGGAAAACCACTGCGCCTGGATCAAGGTCGGGATCAACGGCGTATAGGCGAACCGCGCCAGGCCGATGCTGACCAGGCTGGCGCAGAGGCCAGCGAAGATCGGCAGCCAGACTGAGCGGCGAGTTGGAGTGGGGGTGTCGAGCATGATGGCGGTCCTGGGTATTTTTCTCTGGCGCCCAGCATATCCAGGTTTGTTGATGCAATAATGCTGCGATTACACACCATAGCGATGCATATATGCATCACAAGGGGCAGGTATGAATTGGGATGATGCGCGGGTGTTCCTGGCGGTCTGCCGCGAATCCACGCTGCGCGGTGCCGCAAGGGTGCTGGGCGTGGATCAGGCCACAGTGGGCCGGCGGGTCAACGCCCTGGAAAAGTCCCTGAGCGCCACGTTGTTCCTGCGCACGTCCGAGGGGTATGCGCTCACGGCGGTAGGCGAGGCAGCCTTGCTCTCGGTGGAGAAAATGGAGCGCTCGGCCCTCGACCTCGAGCGCCAGATCCAAGGCCTGGACGAGCGCTTGACCGGCACCGTGCGGGTCAGCACCACCGACTCCCTGGCCATCGATTTCCTGATCCCCGCGATCGCCTGCCTGCACGACAAACACCCCGACGTGCGTGTGCAGTTGGACGCCTCTACGCAGATCCTCAGCCTGGCCAAGCGTGAAGCCGATATCGCCGTGCGCAACACCCGCCCCGATAACCCCGACCTGATCGCACGGCGCATCGCCCGTTGGTCGGTCGGGCTGTTTGCCTCCCAGGGCTACATCGACCGCCACGGCGTGCCCGAGCCCGGCAGCCTGTTCGACGGGCATGACTTGGTCGTCTACCAGCCCTACCTGCAAAGCCAGAAGGACATGGCCTTGGTCTCTGAACCCCTGGGGCGCGGGCGTATCGTCGCGGCCTTGAGTTCCAGCCTGCTGGTGCGCCGCTCCATCGCTGCCGGCATCGGCATCGGCGAGATCCCGGTGTACACCGGCGAGCGCGACGGGCTGGTGCGCCTGTGGCCCGAGCGCACGCGGCCCTTGCCGTATGACGTGTGGCTGGTGACCCACGCTGACCTGCGCCACACGGCGCGGGTGCGCGTGGTGATCGACGAAATCGTCGCCGCCTTTGCCGGCACCGGGGGCTGAGGTCAGCACAGGCTTGCAAGCAGGTGGAGGGCTTGGTCGACACAATCGACGTTTGTAGCCACCCACCGAGAGCACGTATGAACGAATCGAAAAGTCAGGACTTGGGGCTGTTGTTTCTGCGGGTCAGCGGGGCGCTGTTCCTGCTGTGGGTACACGGTTTGCCCAAGTTATTGAATTACAGCGAACAACTGAAACTGATCGAGGACCCGTTTCACTTGGGCGCCCACGTCACGCTGCTGCTGGCAATATTCGCCGAAGTGCTGTGCCCGGTGCTGATCATTGCCGGGGTGTTGGTGCGCCTGGCGTGCCTGCCGATCCTGGCGGTGCTGTTGATCGCCATGGTGGTGGTGCACCCGGAGTGGACGTTGTTCGAAGGGCAGTTCGGCTGGTTGCTGTTGATCATTTTCACCAGCGTATTGATCGCCGGACCAGGGCGCCTGGTCTTGAGCCAGCGTTTCTCCTGAGCAAAAAAAAGGCCGGCAAGCCCTAATGTCAGTCAGTTAAGAAGCAGCAAGAGCGAAAAGTAACCTGTGGCGAGGGAGCTTGCTCCCGCTGGACTGCGCAGCAGTCCCAGTCTTTTGAAACAAAGAGCTGGGGCCGCTTCGCGACCCAGCGGGAGCAAGCTCCCTCGCCACAGGTACGGTGCTCACCCTTAACTGACTGGCATGACGGGCAAGCCCGGCCAAAATAAGGAGAGGGTGGTTCAGGCGTTTCAGCGGTTCAGGAACGCCAGCAGGTCTTCATTCAACTGCTGCGCGTGGGTCACGGCGAACCCGTGTGGCGCATCCTTGTAGACTTTCAGTTCGGCGCCCTTGATCGAGGCCGCGGCGACTTTACCGGTGGTTTCGAACGGAACGATCTGGTCGCCATCGCCGTGGATGACCAGGGTCGGCACGTCGATCTTGGCCATGTCCGGGCGGAAGTCGGTTTCAGAGAATGCAGTGACGCAATCCACGGTCGACTTCAGGGACGCCTGCAAGGCGATCTGCAGGGTCTGGGTCAACACGCCTGCGGAGACGGTCTGGCCCTTGTTGATGCCGAAGAACGGCGTATTGAAGTCGGCGATGAACTGCGCGCGATCCTTCAGCAGGCCAGCCTTGATGCCATCGAACACTTCAGTCGGCACGCCCTGCGGGTAATCCGGTTTCTGGCCGAAGAGCGGTGTCACCGCACCCAGCAGCACCAGGCCGGCAACCCGTGCGCTGCCGTGGCGGGCGATGTAGCGCGCGACGTCGCCGCCGCCCATGGAGAAGCCCACCAGGGTCACGTCCTTGAGGTCCAGGTGCTCGATCAACTGCGCGATGTCGTCGGCGAAGGTGTCGTAGTCGTTACCGGTCCAGGGTTGGTCCGAGCGGCCAAAGCCACGGCGGTCGAACGCGAGGGTGCGAAAGCCACGGCTGCTCAGGTATTCCATCTGGTATTCCCACATGTCGGCATCCAGCGGCCAGCCGTGGCTGAACAGCACGGGCTTACCGCTGCCCCAGTCCTTGAAGTAGATCTGGGTACCGTCTTTGGCAACAAATGTGCTCATGGAAAACTCCTTGGTAGCGGGAAAATGGCTCAGCGTCACTATGGGTATAAAGCGTGCGCCGGGCTTGTATGGGTGTGCTTGGTTGGGGCTACCAGCTGAATTTCAGCTCGACGCCCAGGTAATTGCTGTCATCACCGCCGGCATCGCGCAGGGTTCGGCCGACCGCGTAATGCACGGCTTCGACGGCGCCGGTGAGGTTCGGCGTAAACACATAGTCGGTACGCAGCTGACCGTAGGCGCCCGTCCAACGTTCACCTTGGCCGGCGGTTCCTGCGACGGGCAGGTTCGGTTGGGTATAAACCGCATCATGGGTGGTTTGTCGCCACAGTAGGCCGATGGCGGTTTGCACGCTGAGCTTGTCGATCGGCTTGACGGTGATCGACGGCTTGACGTGAATCAAGTTGCTGTAGCCGGTGTAGCCCGCGAGGGAAAAGTAATAGCCGTTGGGGAACAGCGGGTTGAACGTGCCGAGGGTGCCGTCCCCGGTTTTACGGTCGCCCGAGGCGATGTCCAGTTGCAGGCCCAGGCGCGGTTTCCAGGCCAGGCTGTCGAAGGTGTAGCCGGTGCGGCTGCCACTGGCCCAGGCGCGGATATCCTTGCTGCCCACCGAGCCGCTTTGCAGCATCGCTTCGACGTCCCAGTCAAACCCCATGGCCGCGCCGCCCAGACGAGCGTCGAACAGGTGGCGGGTCTCGTCGCCGTCCGCGTCGAGGTAATGCGCCGCGCTGCGTTCATACACGCCGTAGTAGGTCGACAGTTCGTTCTTGCCGCCCACCAGCCGCTCCACGCGCAGCATGTGGAAGCGCGCATCGCTGTTGGATTTGTCGTCGAAGTGCCGCCCGTCCTGGTACTGCACCGGCTGGCTGGCAATCCCGATAAAACGCCAGTTGGACGTCTCCCAGTCGGCCCACAGCGCATCGAAGGACTGCCGCACATTCGGACCGTCCCGCGACGAGATGAAACGCTGCAAATCGAAGGCGAAATCCTGGCGCCCGACGCGGGCCTTCAACGTGCCGCTGCTGAAGGTATTCACGTATTCGGCAAAGGCCAGGCGCAGGTCGACACGGTTCTGGTCGGCGCCGCCAATCGTGGTTTTGTCGTAGGCGCGCACGTCTTCGAGTTGGGTGAATACCCGCCAGTTTTCGTTCAGGTGCAGGTCGGCATGCACCTGGAAACGCTGGATCAGGTAGCGGTCACGCTTCACGTCGCGCACGCCGAAACCACTGGCGTCGTTCATCTCGAAGCGCTCGCGCAACGTCGCACCGAGGGACAGGTAGGTCAACGGGTCGGCACTCGACAACGGGATGTACTTCAAGGTGTCCAGCGGCTGCGTGCGCAGCGCCGGGTTCTGCAGCACCGACCAGTCTTCCTGCCAGCGGTTGGCCTTGATGGCCGGGCGTGTCGCTTGCTCATAGGCGTGGACGCTGCCGGCGAGCAGCGGCCACAGCACGGCCAGGCCCCAGCCTGTGCGGCGCGTCATTTTGCTGCGTTGAGTTGATGAATCTCCGCGACATAGCCGCCGGGGAATTCCACCAGTGCACTGCGACGGCCTTTACTCTCAAAGGCCGGCACCACCACGGTGGCGCCGGAACCGGTGGCTTTGCCCAGGGTGGCCGTCAGGTCAGCCACTTGATAGCCGGTGGTCTCGTGGCCGAACGGGTAGGGCAGTTGGCCGTTGGTGACCAGTACCGCCATGCGCCCGAACGGCGACTCGATGTCGACACGTCGATAGCTGCCGTTGGCTTGACCGATATCCACGCCCGGCGCGTGTTTGTCATCGGCCAGGACTTTGCCGTGGGAGAAGCCGAGGAACGCCTTGATAAAGCGGTCGGCACGGTCGGCGCTGAGGTACACGCGGTTTTCCGGCACGGTCTGGAACGCTGCGTAATCCGGGGTCTTGGTGTGCCAGTAGAGTTGCATGTTCACACCGCCTGGCCACTGCACCACCGCGTCACGGCCGATCGGGTCGGGAAAGTCGCTGACGATCACCGCCGCGCCGTTTTCCCGCGCGGCCTTGAGGGCGACGTCCATGTCCTTGACCAGGTAACCGTTGCGCTCCTGGCCGAACGGGTGCGGGATCGGCGTGGTGAAACCAAACAGCGACACCGTGCCCGCCGGCGTCTGCAGCAATTGCGAGGTGGTGCTGCTGGGCACCGGCAGCACATTCACCACCACCTGGGCGGTGCTTTTACCGCCGAAGGTGGCCAGGAAACTCTGGGCGAAACGGTCGACATCGGCCGGCGCTACATACACGTGGCTGGTGTCGTATTGCGGGGCCACGGCCACGCTCGGGGTTGCCGCGAAGGCATTGCCCATCATTGCGCTCGCCAGCAGCGTCAATGCCACAGATACCTTGATTGCTTTGCTACGCATGCCCACTCTCCAGCACTTCTACGCGATTGAAGCCGTGAGGTTAGGGGCACAGAGGCGAAGGAAATTGTACAGACGTGCTCGGTTGAACGGTTCAGCGTCTATGCTGGTCCACTGACTTCTACCGTCAGATCACACAGGTGAACGAAATGGCCAAGACTTACAGCTACGCCGCCCAGAACGCCAAGGATGCCCTCAAACCCTTCACCTTCGAGCGCCGCGCGCCGGGGGCGGATGACGTACAGATCGACATTCTCTATTGCGGCGTGTGCCACTCCGACCTGCACACCGCGCGCAACGAGTGGAAGAACACCCTTTACCCCTCCGTGCCGGGCCATGAAATTGTCGGCCGCGTGACGGCGGTCGGGGGCAATGTGACGACCTTCAAGGTCGGCGACCTGGCCGGTGTCGGCTGCATGGTCGACAGCTGCCAGCACTGCGCGTCGTGCGCCGAAGGCGAGGAGCAATACTGCGAGAGCGGCTTTACCGGCACCTACAACGGTCCGGTGTTCGGGGGTGAAAACACCTATGGCGGCTACTCGGACAGCATCGTGGTCAAGGAGAAGTTCGTGCTGCGCATCTCCCACGACGATTCCAACCTGGCCGCTGTCGCGCCGTTGCTGTGCGCGGGCATCACCACCTACTCGCCGCTGCATCACTGGAAGGTCGGCCCCGGCAAGAAGGTCGGTGTGGTGGGCCTCGGTGGGCTGGGGCATATGGCGGTGAAGATCGCCCACGCCATGGGCGCGCACGTCACGTTGTTCACCACCTCGCCGAGCAAGCGCGAAGACGGCCTGCGCCTGGGCGCCGACCAAGTGGTGGTGTCGAAGAACCCGGACGAAATGGCCAAGGTCGCCAACAGCCTGGACTTCATCCTCAACACCGTCGCCGCGCCGCACGACCTCGACGCCTTCCTCAACCTGCTCAAGCGTGACGGCACCATGACCCTGGTCGGCGCCCCCGACAGCCCGCACCCGTCGCCGACCGTGTTCAACCTGATCTTCAAGCGCCGCAGCCTGGCCGGTTCGCTGATCGGTGGGATCCAGGAGACCCAGGACATGCTGGACTTCTGCGCCAAGCACGGGATTGTCTCCGACATCGAGATGATCGATATCCAGGGCATCAACGAGGCCTATGAGCGCATGCTCAAGGGCGATGTGAAGTATCGGTTCGTGATCGACATGGACAGCTTGAAAAAGGAAAGCCACGCGGCTTGAAACGCACGCTATAAACCCCTGTAGAACCCCGTGGGAGGGGGCTTGCTCCCGATAGCGGTGTTCCGGTCAGAACGTCTGTGACTGACCCACCGCCATCGGGAGCAAGCCCCCTCCCACAATTTTATGGGCGCACTGCAGATCGAGAGAGGCTATCTGCCTGACGGCTTAAGGCCGCTGCGGTTTTACCGACGTACCGAAGGTGTTGCCCATCCGCACGCTGGTCGCCGCCGGCGTGGCTAGACCGACTTTATTGGGCAGGCGCTTTTCGACGGCAATGTGCTGCGCCTCGCGGTTTTTTTGCGTCGCTGTTGTCGCATTCGTTTCACTGCCCATCTGTTGGCTGAGGCAGCCATAGTCAGGCGCCTTGTAGCCATCCACCGTGACCTCTGCGCAAGTGTCGGCATGGGCGATCAAGGGCAGGGCAGTGCACAGCAACAGGCTGGCAATGGACGCTAACACTTTCATCGGAGCCTCCTGGCGGGCCCGCAGGAGTGGGCCAGTAAGGCTTGAGAGTCTAGTGCAGCTGGCTGCTCGTCACCGTGATGTTTTTTTTGCTATCACCGTAACATCAGGTTCATAAACTGGCCTCAGGATGACGGTTTTCTAGGGCGCGTCGGCCGTGCAGCGATGCAGAGCAGGGGGTGGACAGGGGGGCTGGCGGCGCGCCGTGTGCGCCCTGGTCTTGCTGTTGCTGCTGCTCGGTGGTCGCGCCGCGCAGGCCGAGGCTCCGCTGCTGTCGTTGAACCTTGCGGCGCAAGACCTGGAACACGCACTGCAAGCGTATAGCCGCGCCACCGGGATGGCCGTGCTGGTGGACCGCGAGTTGACGCGGGGCCGGCGCTCCATCGCGGTGCGCGGGCGCTTTACGGCGCAAGAAGCACTGGCAATGTTGCTGACAGGGAGTGGCCTGATGGCACGTTATGCACGCAGCGATGCATTTACCTTACAGCTGCCCGATGTCAGCCCGCCACCCCCGACCCAGGGGACGGCGGCACGGCATACAGCGCGGATCAACACCAGCTATGCGACGGCATTGCAGCACGCCATCGAGACCAGCCTGTGCCGTTCGCCGCTGACCCGGCCCGGCGGTTTTCGTGCGCTGGTGCAAGTATGGGTCAACCCGGACGGGGTGATTGCACACAGCCGGTTGGTCAGCTCCACCGGCGACGAACAACGCGATGAAGCACTGGTACGCAGCCTGGCAACAACACGGGTCGAACGCCCCGCACCCAGCTCACTGCGCCAACCCGTGACTTTACTTTTGATGCCTGACACCACAGGAACGCGCATGGAATGCACAGTAGCGAAAGGAGCCTCGGGCGGATGAAAAACTCCGGGCACAGCACCATGGTCAGCTTGTTCCTGGCCTCCTACGAAGACTTCAAGGTGCGTTTGCGCAAGCGCCTGGGCTCGGAGGACCTGGCCAACGACGTGCTGCACGAAACCTACCTGCGGGTCGACCGCATGGAGGTGCCGCCGAACCTGCAACAGCCCAATGCCTACCTCTACCGCATGGCCCTGAACATCGCCGCCGACCGCCGCCAGGCCGACGCGCGCTTGCTCACCGGCAGCGAGGTCGAAGAATTGTTGCAAAGCGCCGACGAAGCCCAGGACCCCTCGCGGGTGGTAGGCGGCCAGAAAGAAATCCAATCCCTGGTCAAAGCCCTTTACGAGTTGCCGGCACGCCGCCGCAAAATCCTGATCGCCGCCCGCCTGGAAGAGGCGCCGCACCTGGAAATTTCCCAGCGTTTCGGCATCTCCACGCGCATGGTCGAGAAAGAAATCAAGGCCGCCCTGGGCCATTGTGCCAAGCGGCTGGAAAGAAAAGTGATTCAGCGGTTCGGTCCCGGTGCCGGAAAACCGTCTTAGTGTCGAGTCCCTGATAAATCCGTGAGTACGTGCGCGCTTGAATATTTTTAGCTTCTCCACCGCCCGGCAGTCCGCCGCCAGCCCCCTGCACGATGAAGCCCGCGACTGGCTGGTCCTGCTGACCTCGGGCCGCGCCACCGTGGCCGATGCCAAGGCCCTCAAGGCGTGGTGCGCGCAGAGCCCCGCGCATGCCCAAGCATTCGAGCAGGCCAAGACGCTGTGGCAGCAAGTGGCACCGGCGCTCGATCACGTGTCGCAACCGCGCAGCTTTGGCCGGCGTGCCTTCCTTGGCGGTGCGCTCGCCGCTTCGGCGGCCGTGGTGATGGTGCGCGTTGGCGTACCGGGCGGTTTTGCCGGGCTCACGGCTGACTATCGCACCGCCGTCGGCGAGCAGCGCCAAGTGGTGTTGAGCGACGGGGTCAGCCTGGAACTCAATACCCAGACCCGCATCAGCCGGGTCGGGCAGGGCATTGAATTGCTCGAAGGTGAAGTCGAGGTGTTCGCCCACGTTGCCCAACCGCTCAAGGTCCAGGCCGGCGAGGGCTGGGTGAGTGCGGCGCAGGCGCGGTTCAATGTGCGCAACACCGACCATAACGTGTGTATCACCTGTATCCAGGGTTCGCTCTCGGTGGATATCGCCGGGCGCAGTGTGCGCCTGGACCAAGGCCGACAATTGACCTACGGCGCCGCCGGAATCAGCGACGTGACAAGCGTGGACACCCAGGCGGTGCTGGCCTGGCGCGAACAGGTGCTGGTGTTCAACAACGCCACGCTGGCGACGGTGGTGGATGAGATCAACCGGTATCGGCCGGGGATGCTGGTGTTGCTGAATAAACAACTGGGCCAGCGCCGGGTGCAGGCGCGGTTCAGTTTGCAGCAGCTGGCGGGCGTGGCGTTGTTGATCCGGGATGCCTATGGGGCCAAGTGCACGGAGTTGCCGGGTGGGGTGGTGTTGTTGAGCTGACTCACTTCAACGGCCCCACCACCTGCCTATACGTTTCCACCCCCTGCGGCGTCTGCCGTACCAGGCTGATTTCCAATCCCAACGGATCCTCGCGCCGATTCCCGCTTAACTGCCGCCAGCCCTTATCCGGCTCCCACACTCGCACCTGCAGGTCACTCACGCCGGTCAACACCACCAGCCCATCCTTCGCCGCCGGCAACGGGTAGCGGTCACGTGTCGGCGCGGCGGCGCGATACAGGGCGTCGCCCTTGAGCCACCAGCGCACCCGTTGCAGGCCATCGCCTGCCACCGGGGCGCTGCGGATCACGTCGAGACGGAAGCCTTTGCTGTCGGAACTGCGCACCGTGATTGCGGCCAAGCCTGTGTCTTGCGGCGCGTCTGGGGCTGTCAGTTCAACACTGGCCCGCAGGCTGATATCCCGCTGCATCTGGTTCAACGCTCTCAGCAACACCTCAGTTTGCTCGGTACTCGCCTGCAAGTGCTGATCCGCACGGGTGACGCTGTCCAGCCCGCGCCAGGCGATCAGGCTGACCACCGCCATGAGCATGATCGCCACCATCACTTCGATCAGGGTGAAGCCGTGCTGGGATCGGTTCATGGCTGGCTCACCACGCGCATCAAGCCGGCGGCGTCGCGTTGCAGGCTGAGGCTGTGTTGCCCGTCGGACAGCACCACGCGCAGCGGTGGGTTGATCCATTCGGCATTAAGCACCAGGGTTTGCCGGGGTTCGATGTTGATTTGCATCGGTGTGCTTTCCCATAGGCGCGGGCGCAGTTGGCTGTCGCCCTGGAAGGATTCCACGCTCGCGCCATCATCGCTGCGGCGGTTGAAGCGAAAGCCCTTGGCGTCGGCGCGCCAGGTGATGGGGCGGCCGTCGGCGTGGGCTTCGGCTTGGGCGACTTGCAGCAGTTGGCTCAGGCGTTCGGCGTCCTTGCGCAGCAGGTGCAGCGGGTCGGGTTTGATCGTGAGGCTGATGGCGGCGCTGGCGATGCCGATGATCACCAGCACCACCATCAGCTCGATCAGGGTGAAGCCTTGCTGTTTCATCGCGTACTTCCTGGAACACTGGGGAGTGTGTGAAATAAAAGCGTGCGAATTGACCTGTAGGCTGGTGCGACGGACAAACAGGAGGTCCTCCCCATGACATTTGCCCCTCGTATCACCCTGGCCCACGGCGTGCAGGCGCTGGGCGTATTGGCCGCCTTGGCGGGCGTGGCGGTATGGACGCCGCTGCTGCTCACCCGCGCCGAATCCCACACCCCGCAAGCCACGCCCCAGGCGTTGGCGGCGCGCAGCGATAACCCGGCGCTGCAATGGTTTTCGAATGCGCCGACGGCGCTCCAGGTCAAAGTCACAGGCGTGCTCGCAGGTGCCCGTGGTGCGGTGGCGATCCTCAGTCTGAATGACGGCCCGCCGCGCAGCTTTCTGTTGGGTGAGCGGCTTAGCCCCGGCGTGCGGCTGACGGCCATCGAAGGCGACGGTGTGGAGATCGAACGCGGTGGCGAGAAACTGCGCGTCAACCTCGACAAGCTGCCGCAGGGCCCCGCGCTGCCGCTGCTCACTCGGCCATGACCTGGGTGTCCAGGCGCGCCAGGGGCGGCGCTTCGCGGCTGGCGTCGAGCACCTGCAGGTTGATCTGAAACAGGCGGCCATCGGCGTTGATGGTCTGCTCGCAACGCAGCTTCAAGCGGCCTTGGTCACACACGAAGGTGCGCTTGCCGCTGCGCAAGTGTCCTTCCAGGCGCAGTTCCGCCAGGCGACTCTGTGCCGCCAGCAACGCGATTGACTTGTCCCGCAGCAAGCCGTTGCTCTGGGTCATCAGCCCGGCCACGCGCACCGCGGCGGCCATGGCCACGGCGATAATCGCCAGCGCCACCAGCACTTCGATCAGGGTAAAACCTTGCGCGTTGCGACGGCCGTACATGGCGCTCTCAAAGCCGGGAAACAAGCCCGCAGACTAGCGCCGGCAGTTGACCGATTGGCGACCGAAACTCCCGAGGATTTTCAATACGACTGACATGTGTTCTTGCAACACTGCGCCACGAATTGCACTCAAGCCAAGGAATGTCGAGATGGATATCGCGCGCCCAACATCCCCATTGCCGGGCCCTCGCGGCCAGCGTGGCTTCACGCTGATCGAGATCATGGTGGTGGTGGTCATCCTCGGGATCCTGGCCGCCATGGTGGTGCCCAAGGTCCTCGACCGTCCGGACCAGGCGCGGGCCACGGCGGCCAAGCAGGACATCGGCGGGCTGATGCAGGCGTTGAAACTCTATCGCCTGGACCACGGCACCTATCCGAGCATGAACCAGGGCTTGAAAGTGCTGGTGGAGCGCCCGGCGGATGCGAAGAACAGCAATTGGCGCGCCTACCTGGAACGCTTGCCCAACGACCCCTGGGGCCACCCTTATCACTACCTCAACCCGGGCGCCAACGGTGAGGTCGATGTGTTCTCCCTCGGTGCCGACGGCCAACCGGATGGCGATGGCGTCAATGCCGATATCGGCTCCTGGCAGTTGTAAGGCCCGTCATGAAAGGGTATTCGCCCCCAGCGGCGAAGCAGCGCGGCATGGCGATTATCAGCGCCTTGCTGATCGCGGCGGTGGTGGCGGTTCTGGCCGGCGCCATGCTCACACGCCAGACCGTGTTCACCCGCAGCCTGGAGGCCGAGCAACTGCGCATCCAGGGCCAGTGGCTGTTGCAAGGCGGCCTGGAACGCAGCCGGCAGATGCTCTGGGACGCGCGCCAAAAGGAGGTGCTGACGCGCCTTGATCAATCCTGGGCCCGTGCCCAAGGCGGCGCGTTCGAGGGGCGGATTGAGGACGAGCAAGGCAAGTTCAACCTGCGCAATTTGGTCAATCGCCAGCAGGTGGACAGCGAGCAGTTGCAGAGTTTCGAGCGGCTGTGCCAGTTGATCGGCGTCGACCCGGCGGTGAGTCGCCGCGTCAGCCAGCGAGTGATCGCCTCTTATCTCCCCCCGGTCAAATACCCGATGCTGCGCAGCCTGGATGACTTGAGTGGCCTCGAAGGCCTAGACCCCCTCGTGTTGCAGCGCATGCAGGCGTACATCAGCGTGTTGCCTGGGCCTACTTGGGTCAACGGCAACACCGCCAGCGCCGAAGTGCTCAGCGCGGTGGTGCCGCAGCTCAGCCTGTCCCAGGCCCATGGGCTGGTGGCCGAGCGTGACAGCGGGCAGTGGTTTATCAACCGTGGAGACTTCGTCAACCGCCTGCATTTACCCCAGGTGGTGATGGATTCGGTGCAGGTCGGTATTACCAGTGAGTGGTTTCGCCTGCAGGGCCAGGCCCGGCGTGAGCAGCGCCGGGTCACGATCGACGCGTTGCTGCATCGGCCCGAAGACCGTCAGCCACGAGTGATCTGGTCGCGGGTGGGCGTATGAAACGCTTGCGCATCGGCTTGCCGCCGCTGGATCAATTGACCGCTGAAAGCCAGGTCAGGTTTGCCTGGCTGGAGCGTGGCGTGGTCGTTGAAGAGGGCTATGAACACCTCGCGCAGTTGGGTAAGTCCCGCCAGGCAGTGGACTGCTTCCTGCACCCCCAGGACAGTCTGCTGACCCGCCTGGATCTGCCGCCATTACCGGCGGCGAAAACCGCTGCCGCCGTGGCCTGTGCCGCGCAGGCGCTGATACTCGGCCCGGTGGACCAGATGCAGGTGGCCCACGGCCCGCGTGACAGCGATGGGGGCGTGCAGGTGGCCTGGGTGCCCAAGGCCGGGTTGGCGCTGCTGGCGCAACTGCCACTCAAGCTGCGCGGCCTGTACCCGGCGCCCTATGCCTTGCCGGTGGGTGCGGCGGCGTTGGACGAAGGCTATCTGTTGACGCGTGACAGCCTGCAACAAGGCGCGGTGCACCCGTTGGGGTTGCAGGCGCTGGATGTGCCGCTGGTGGAGGCCACGCAGCGTTGGAGCGGGCCGGTGCCGGCTTGGGGATTGCACGGTCGCCTCAACCAACCCTCGACCGGCGGATGGGGCAGGGCGCTGGCCTGTGTGGCGCTGGCCACGGCCATCTGGACCGTCGGCCTCAACCTCTACGCGGCCCGCCAGGTGGAAGAAGGCCAGCGACTCAAGGCATCGATGAGCCAGCAGGTGCGCCAGGCCTTTCCCGAATTGCCGGTGGTGCTCAACCCGTTGCAACAGGCGCGTCAACAATTGGCCGCCCGCCAGACCGGCGCGGCGGCCGACCCAGGGCAACGCTTCGCCAGCCTGGTGCAACTGGCGGGCAATAACCTGCCCTTCATGGTGGGCAGCGTCGACAACCTGAGCTTTGAGCAGGGGCGCCTGCACGTTGAATTACTCGCCGACAGTCGCAACCCAAAGGCCGAAGGTGAATGGCAGGCAGCGTTGGCCCAGGCCGGTTTTACCGCCAGCCGCGATGAGCATGGCTGGACCCTTGCCCCGGCGCAGGCCGCAGAACAACCCGCAGGGGCCGGTGATGAATAAAGTCCAGCGACTGCGCAGCCAGGCCCAGGTGTTCTGGAACGGCCTGGCCCTGCGCGAAAAGCGCCTGCTCGGTGGGGCCGGCCTGGTCCTGGCGAGCCTGCTGACCTGGCTCGTACTGGTGCAGCCCGCGCTGAAGAAGATCGATTACTGGCAGGCCGAAACCCCCAAGCTGCGCGCCCAGGCCGAAGCCTTGCAAGTGCTGTTGCAGGATGTCGCCGCGCCCAGGCCAGGCGACGACACCGCACTGCGCCAAGCCCTGGATGGCGCCGGTCTGCAAGGCCATTACCAATTGCAGGCACTGGAATCCGGTGGTTGGCGCCTGACCTTCGACAACGCCCCGGCGGATGCGGTGGTGGGCTGGCTGTTGGGCAATGCCCGTTCGTTTTCCCTGGAGGTGTCTGAGGCGCGTTTGCAGCGCGCCCTCGATACCGTCGATAACTCGGCCGGCACTGTGTCCGGGACCGTTCGCATGGATCAGGCGCTTGGCGCTAAGGAAGCTTCATGAAGTGGTCAGTCCCCTCTTTTCGTAGGGTCGCGCCTTTGCTGGTGCTGGCGTTGAGTGCGTGCAGCAACCCGTCAACCACGCCGTTGCTGGTGGACAGCGAACTCGGTCAACCGTTGGCGAACACCCAGCGCAGCGGCGAGAACGTGTTGGACCGCCAGCGCGACCTCGCATCCAAGCCGCCCGTACAGCACCGCGTGACCAACAGCGCCCGTGGCCACGCCCCGGCGGCCGTGAAGGCGCGCAACCCGCTGGGTGACCAGCCGGTGCAGCTCAATTTTGTCGATGCGGACATCCAGGCGGTGGTCCGCGCACTGTCCCGCGCCACCGGCCAGCAGTTCCTGGTGGACCCGCGTGTAAAGGGCAACCTCACCCTGGTCAGCGAAGGCCAGGTGCCGGCGCACCAGGCCTACGACATGCTGTTGGCGGCGCTGCGCATGCAGGGCTTCAGCGTGGTCGATGTGGGCGGTGTCGCCCAGGTCGTGCCCGAAGCTGATGCCAAGTTGCTCGGCGGGCCGATCTACAGCGCCGGTAGCAGCGGCATGCAGACCCGCACCTTTCGCCTGCAATATGAAAACGCGGTGAACCTGATCCCGGTGCTGCGCCCCATCGTGTCGCCGAACAACCCGATCAATGCCTACCCCGGCAACAACAGCATCGTCATCACCGACTACGCGGAAAACCTTGCGCGGGTGGCGCAGATCATCAGCGGCATCGACACCCCCAGCGCCATCGACACCGACGTGGTGATGGTCCAGAACGGCATCGCCGTGGACATCGCCGCCATGGTCTCGGAGCTGCTGGAAACCCAGGGTGCCGACCAGACCCAAAAGATCAACGTGATCGGCGACCCACGCTCCAACTCGATCATCATCCGTTCCGGCAGCCCGGAACGCACGGAACTGGCGCGCAACCTGATCTACAAGCTCGACAACGCGCAGAGCAACCCCAGCAATATGCACGTGGTGTACCTGCGCAACGCCCAGGCGAGCAAGTTGGCCCAGTCGCTGCGCGGATTGCTCACTGGGGAAAGCGATTCCGGCGTCAGCGACGATGCGCGTGGCAAGCTCAGCGCCATGGGCGGTAATGGCAAGAACACCCAAGGCACCAGCAATGCGCAAAACAGCAGCGGCACGCCGACTGGCAGTGGTGTGCAGTCGGGGTATGGGCAAACCACCGGTTCGACTCCCAGCACCAGCGGCACCTCCACTGAGAACCAGGACACCGCGTTCAGCGCCGGCGGCGTGACCATCCAGGCGGACGCTACCACTAACACCCTGCTGATTTCCGCGCCGGACCCGCTGTACCGCAACCTGCGCGAAGTGATCGACATGCTCGACCAACGCCGCGCCCAGGTGGTGATCGAAAGCCTGATCGTGGAAGTCGGCGAAGACGATGCCACCGAATTCGGCGTGCAATGGCAGGCCGGCAACCTCGCCGGCAAGGGCGGTTTTGGCGGGGTCAACCTGGGCGGTAGCGGCGTGAACAGCACGCCGACCAGCAAGACCAGCATCGACGTGTTGCCCAAGGGCCTGAACGTGGGGCTGGTCAACGGCACGGTGGATATTCCCGGTATCGGCAAGGTACTCGACCTCAAAGTCTTGGCCCGGGCGCTGAAGAGCAAGGGCGGCACCAACGTGCTGTCGACGCCGAACCTGCTGACCCTGGACAACGAAGCGGCGAGCATTTTCGTCGGCCAGACCATTCCGTTTGTCACCGGCAGCTATGTGACCGGTGGCGGGGGGACCAGCAACAACCCGTTCCAGACGGTGCAGCGTGAAGAAGTGGGGCTCAAGCTGAATGTGCGGCCGCAGATTTCCGAAGGGGGCACGGTGAAGCTGGATATCTACCAGGAGGTCAGCACCGTGGATACACGGGCGTCGGTGGACGCGGGCACGGTGACCAACAAGCGGGCGATCGATACCAGTATTTTGTTGGATGACGGGCAGATCATGGTGCTCGGCGGGTTGCTGCAGGATGGGTATAGCCAGAGTAATGATGCGGTGCCGTGGTTGTCGGATATTCCGGGGTTGGGGGCGTTGTTTCGTAATGAGAAGCGCAGTGTGAACAAGACCAACCTGATGGTGTTTTTGCGGCCGTATATTATTCGGGACAGTGGGGCGGGGCGCAGTATTACCTTGAACCGGTATGAATTTATGCGCAGGGCGCAGGGGGGGCTGCAGCCGGAACATAGTTGGGCGATGCCGGATGTGCAGGCGCCGCAGTTGCCTTCGGTGGAGAAGGCGATTCCGGGTGCGCCGCGGGCGGTGATCAGGGCGGTGCCGGTTTCTGGGGGGGCGCAGCGGTGATTGAGTACATATCCGTTGCTGCGGTAATGGCTACCTATGGTTCCGCTCTTACAGCGGGTCACTTTTGGAAGGACCCAAAAGTAACCAAAAGGTCCTCGCCCCACCACTCGGCACCTCGCCTGGGCTCGGTGTGCCCTCACTCCGGCTTTGGAGCGTGGGCCGCCGCGATGGGCCATCCTTGGCCCAGCGCGGCTAACCCGGCGTCCTGCCGGGTTACCCACGCTCCAAAGCCTGCGTTCGGCCAGCGTGGTTTTACGGGGCGCCTAAGATCAAAAGCAAGAGCAAGAGCAAGAGCACGGCGGCCTGACAGCCGACCTGAGTGGTTGGATCAAAAGCAGGCAAGCCAGCTCCCACATTTGAACCGAGATCGGCTCTCAATACTGGTCGGCCTTAAGGCCGCCGCGTTTGCCTTTGCCTTTGCCTTTGCCTTTGCCTTTGCCTTTGCCTTTGCCTTTGCTTCACACCACTCAAGCCGGCTGTCAGGCCGCTGTGCTTTTGCTTTTGATCTTGATCTCAAGCGCCCCGTCAAACACGCTGGCCGGAATTCGGCAGGGATTTGGGGGGTAAACCGGCAGGGATGCCGGTTTAGCCGCCCCGCGCCATGGATGGCGCGTGGCGGCGGCCCCCCAAATTCCTGTCGGATTACGGGCACACCGAGCGTGAGCGAGGTGCCGAGTGTTGGGGCAAGAGCGTTTTGCTTACTTTTGCGCTTTTCAAAAGTGAGCCGCCGTAAGGGCGGAACCCCTATCAGCCATCACCTAAAAAACGGATATGTACACCCAAAAAAAGGCCCAACCCAATGAGCCTGCTCCCCTACGCCTGGGCCAAATCCCAACGCATCCTCCTGCGCCCCGGCGAGAACGGCATGCTGCTGACCGTCTGCCCCTCAACCCCCGGCTGGTCGATCAGCGAGGTGCAGCGCCAGTTCGGTCAGTCGCAGGTTGAGCAGATACGCGATGACGAACTCGACGGCCTCCTGGCCAGCGCCTACGCCGACACCGGCAGCGCCGCCGCCGTGGTGGGCGCCGCCGAAAACGAGGTCGACCTCGACCGCCTCATGCAAGACATGCCCGAAATCACCGACCTGCTCGACACCCAGGACGGCGCCCCGGTGATCCGCATGATCAACGCGTTGCTCACCCAGGCCGCCCGCGATGAGGCCAGCGACATCCACATCGAACCCTACGAAACCCACTCCGTGGTGCGCTACCGCGTCGACGGCACCCTGCGGGACGTGGTCTCACCCCGCAAGGCCTTGCATGGCGCGCTGGTGTCGCGAATCAAGATCATGGCCCAGCTCGATATCGCCGAAAAACGCCTGCCCCAGGATGGGCGTATTGCACTGCGTGTGGCCGGGCGGCCCATCGACATTCGGGTGTCGACCGTGCCCACCGGGCATGGCGAACGAGTCGTCATGCGGCTGCTGGACAAACAAGCCGGGCGCTTGCAGCTGGAAACCCTGGGCATGGAGGCGCAGTTGCTGGCGCGCCTGGATACGCTGATCCGCCAGCCCCACGGCATCGTGCTGGTCACCGGCCCTACCGGCAGCGGCAAGACCACCAGCCTGTACGCCGCCTTGGCACGGCTGGACGCGAGCACCAGCAATATCCTCACCGTGGAAGACCCGGTGGAGTACGACCTGCCGGGCATCAGCCAGATCCAGGTCAACGCCAAGATCGACATGACCTTCGGCCTGGCCCTGCGCGCGATCCTGCGCCAGGACCCCGACATCATCATGATCGGTGAAATCCGTGACCTGGAGACCGCACAAATCGCCGTGCAGGCTTCGCTCACCGGTCACCTGGTGCTGGCGACCTTGCACACCAACGATGCGGTGTCGGCGGTCAATCGCTTGATCGATATGGGCGTTGAACCGTTTCTGTTGGCTTCGTCATTGCTCGGCGTGTTGGCCCAGCGCCTGGTGCGCCGCCTGTGCCCGCACTGCAAGCAGGAGGACCCTGCGGCGCCCGGCACCTGGCGCCCGGTGGGGTGTGCGCAGTGCAACCAGATCGGCTACAGCGGGCGTACCGGTATCCATGAATTGTTTTGCGTCGACGACGATGTGCGCAGCCTGATCCACCAGGGCGCCAACGAGCAGGACTTGCGCCTGGCCGCACGCCGCGCCGGGATGTTCAGCATGCGTGAAGACGGCGAACGCTGGGTGCGCAGCGGTGCCACCGCGCCCGAAGAAATCCTGCGCGTGACACGGGACGCCTGATGAATCGCTATCGCTATGAAGCCGCCGATGCCAGCGGCAAAGTCGAGGCCGGGCATGTGGAGGCCGACAGCCAGAGTGCGGCCTTCGCCAGTTTGCGCAGCCGGGGTTTGACCGCGTTGCTGGTGCAGATCGAAGGCGGCCAGCCAGCGGCGGCGGGCAGCAGCCTGTTCACTGCCAAACTCTCAGACAATGATTTGGCCTGGGCCACGCGGCAACTGGCGAGCCTGCTGGGCGCCAGCCTGCCGTTGGAGGCGGCGTTGAGCGCCACGGTGGAGCAGGCCGAGAAAAAACACATCGCCCAGACCCTCGCCGGTGTGCGCGCCGATGTGCGTGGCGGCATGCGCCTGGCGGAGGCGTTGGCGGCGCGGCCACGGGATTTTCCGTCGATCTACCGCGCGCTGATCGCGGCGGGGGAGGAGTCCGGCGACCTGGCCCAGGTGATGGAGCGCCTGGCCGATTACATCGAGGAGCGCAACAACCTGCGCGGCAAGATCCTCACCGCGTTTATTTACCCCGGTGTAGTGGGACTGGTGTCCATCGGCATTGTGATTTTCCTGTTGAGCTACGTGGTGCCCCAGGTGGTCAGCGCGTTTTCCCAGGCGCGCCAGGACCTGCCCGGGCTGACCCTGGCGATGCTCAACGCCAGTGACTTTATCCGCGCCTGGGGTTGGCTGTGTTTCGCCGGGATCGTCGGCGGTTTCTGGAGTTGGCGCCTGTATTTGCGCAACCCGGTGGCGCGTTTGAATTGGCATAGCCGCGTCTTGCGCCTGCCGCTGATTGGGCGTTTTGTGCTGGGCCTGAACACCGCGCGGTTTGCCTCGACCCTGGCGATTCTCGGCGGGGCCGGCGTGCCGCTGTTGCGTGCCCTGGAAGCGGCGCGGCAGACCCTGTCCAATGATCGCCTGAGCCAGTGCGTCAACGACGCCACCGCCAAGGTGCGCGAAGGTGTCAACCTGGCCCCGGCACTGGCGGTAGAAAAGGTGTTCCCGCCGGTGCTGATCCACCTGATCGCCAGCGGCGAAAAAACCGGCTCGCTGCCGCCCATGCTCGAGCGCGCGGCGCAGACGCTGTCGCGGGACATCGAACGCCGCGCCATGGGCATGACCGCGTTGCTGGAGCCGCTGATGATCGTGGTGATGGGCGCCGTGGTGCTGGTGATCGTCATGGCGGTGTTGTTGCCGATCATCGAGATCAACCAACTGGTCACTTAGCGCACTGACCGGACCCCCTCCAAATACCGCAGCGAGCTGCCTGTGGTGCGCGGACTTCCTGTGGTGAGCAAGCTTCCTGTGGTGAGAGAGCTTCCTGTGGTGAGCGGGCTTGCCCCGCGCTGGGCTGCGAAGCAGCCCCATTGGTTCTTCAGCGTTCTCGGGTTCCTCATTCCGTCACATCTCGCCCCCTACGCGGCCTCCAGGCCCGCAGGCTGAAACCTCGCTGTCACTTCCCTCCAAACCGCTCAAAACCATGACCAAAACACCCGAGAATCTTTTTAAAAATCAAGCCCTTCCTCCCGAGGTTTTTTCCTTTTGCTGTCATCGGAAGCTGCGAAATTTCCTATCCATGGCCTCACCCCTCGCCACCCCCGCAAACCGGCTTGGGACCGAAGCCATGGCGTCATGCAAGAGCCATCTACCCCAACGTACAAACACGACGAAAGGAGATTCTTCATGTTTAAGCGCAACGTTCTCGCGGTATCCATGACCCTCGCTGCACTGTGCTCGGCACAGGCTGCAATGGCTGACATCAACGGCGGTGGTGCCACCCTGCCACAAGCGCTGTACCAGACCTCCGGCGTGTTGACTGCCGGTTTCGCCCAGTACATTGGTGTCGGCAGCGGTAACGGCAAGGCAGCCTTCCTGAACAACGACTACACCAAGTTCCAGGCTGGCGTGACGAACAAGAACGTGCACTGGGCGGGCAGCGACTCCAAGCTGAGCGCCACTGAGTTGTCGACCTACGCTTCTGCCAAGCAACCGACCTGGGGCAAGTTGATCCAGGTGCCATCGGTGGGGACTTCGGTTGCCATTCCTTTCAATAAAAGCGGTTCCGCCGCTGTAGACCTGAGCGTTCAAGAGTTGTGCGGCGTGTTCTCGGGCCGTATCAATACCTGGGACGGTATTTCCGGTTCTGGCCGTACCGGTCCGATCGTTGTGGTTTATCGCAGCGAAAGCAGTGGTACCACTGAACTGTTCACCCGTTTCCTCAATGCCAAGTGCAACGCAGAAACAGGCAACTTCGCCGTCACCACCACCTTCGGCACCAGCTTCTCCGGTGGCTTGCCTGCCGGCGCCGTTGCTGCTACTGGCAGCCAAGGTGTAATGACTGCCCTGGCCGCCGGCGATGGCCGCATCACCTACATGAGCCCTGACTTCGCCGCCCCTACATTGGCCGGTCTGGACGACGCTACCAAAGTGGCTCGCGTGGGCAAAAACGTCGCCACTAACACCCAGGGCGTTTCGCCTGCCGCCGCCAACGTGTCTGCCGCTATCGGCGCAGTACCGGTACCGGCTGCCGCTGATCGTTCCAACCCGGACGCTTGGGTTCCAGTCTTCGGTCCGGACAACACCGCCGGTGTACAGCCTTACCCAACCTCGGGCTACCCGATCCTGGGCTTTACCAACCTGATCTTCAGCCAGTGCTACGCCGACGCGACCCAGACCACCCAAGTGCGTGATTTCTTCACCAAGCACTACGGCGCCTCCAACAACAACGATGCAGCCATCACCGCCAACGCTTTCGTTCCACTGCCAACCGCTTGGAAAGCCACCGTTCGCGCCAGTTTCCTGACCGCGAGCAACGCCCTGAGCATCGGCAACACCAACGTCTGCAACGGTATCGGTCGTCCGCTGTAACCCACGCTTTCAACGACCTGCACCCCCTGATCAGCAACGGCCCGTGCCGTTGCTGATTTTTGCGTTTGTGCGGTTTTTCGACCCGTTACCAGCCCTATATGAACTTTGCATGACAGAAGTTCAGTCGCGCCCCTCGCCAACCGCCTAACCCTCATACGTGAGCCTGTCTTGCTCCCTGCGTGATAACAAAGAAGGAAGAACCCCGATGGTCCGCTGCAAATCACCGGTCAACCTGAAAGCCCAAGAAACCGTGCTGCGCCTCAAGCCCCTGGCTCAGGCCATTGCCTTGTTGATGGTGGCCGGTAATGCCCATGCAGCCACGGCGTTCAGTTCCAGTTGGTTTGCCGAAAAAGGCGCGACCCAGGCGGCAACGGCGGCGCGGCTCAGTGCCGGGCAGGTGCCGGGGATTCCGTCGCTGAACGAGCAAGCGCGGGTCAACCAGCAGTTGGCGCGCTCCATCAGTACGCTGAACACCAGTGTGGCGGCGATTGCCGCGCAGCAGGCCGCGCAAGCGGCGGGACGCCAGGCGGCGTTCGGCCAGGTCTCGACGATTCCGGATGGCCTGGGCAAGGGCGGCCTGCAGGTCGACAACAGCCTGACCCAGGGCTGGATCAACGCCAAGAACCCGACCCAGAGCCAGTCCGGCGGCAAGACCACGGTGACCATCGAGCAGACCGCCGACAAGGCGATCCTCAACTGGGAGACCTTCAACGTCGGGCGCAACACCACCGTGGATTTCCAGCAGCAGTCCAGCTGGGCCGTGCTCAACCGCGTCAACGACCCCAATGCGCGGCCCAGTGAGATCCAGGGCCAGATCAATGGCGCCGGTACGGTGATGATCGTGAACCGCAACGGTGTGGTCTTCAGTGGCACCAGCCAGGTCAACGTACGTAACCTGGTGGCCGCCGCCGCGAACATCACCGATGAGCAGTTCACCCAGCGCGGGATTTATGTCGATGGCACGGGCTCCCAGCCGACCTTTACCGACGCAGCGGGCAAGGTCCAGGTGCAGCGCGGTGCATTGATCCAGACCCACAACCCGGCGACCTCCACCGATTCGGGCGGCTACGCCCTGCTGCTCGGTTCGGAAGTGGAAAACGCCGGCACGATCACTACTGCCAAGGGCCAGGCCACCCTGGCGGCCGGCGACAGCTTCTACATCCGCAAGGGCGTGGGCACCACCGGCAACGATCGTTCCACTACCCGTGGCAACGAAGTGGCAACCAGCCTCAACGCCGGCAGCAGCGCCGGCAAGGTCACCAACAGCGGCCTGATCATGGCCTCTACCGGCGACATCACCCTGACCGGGCATCAGGTGCAGCAAAACGGCGTTGCGCTGGCCAGCACGTCGGTGGACACCCGCGGCACCATTCACTTGCTCAACGCTGCCAGCGACAGCACCGGCAGCGTGACCCTGGGCGAAGGCAGCACCACCGCGATCCTGCTGGACAGCAGCGGCAGTACCGCGCTGAACAGCCAAAAGGGCAACGGCCTGATCAAGCTTGACGGCACCCCCGCCAACCTGATTACCGGCACGTTCAACAACCTCAGCGCCGTGGCCGACCGCACCGACCAGTCGCGTATCGAGATCGTCAGCGGCGGCACCGTGGACTTCCAGAAAGGCTCGACCACCCTGGCCACGGGCGGGCAGGTGGCGGTCAGCGCGGCCGGGCGCAGCCTGGTGCGTGATGGGGCGATGATCGACGTGTCTGGTGCCATCGGCGTCAGGGTGTCGATGGAGTCCAACAACATCAAGATCAACGTGCAGGGCAACGAGCAGCGCGATGCGCCGGTCAACCGTGACGGCGGCCAGTTGATCAACAATGACGTGTGGGTCGACCTGCGTGAGCTGGTGTTTGTGCCGGCCGGTACCAACGGTTACGCAACGGACCGCTGGTACACCGCCGGCGGCTTGCTGGAGGTGGGCGGTTACCTCGGCACCCAGGGTCACTCGGTGGGCGAGTGGATGGCCCAGGGCGGCACCGTGACCTTTACCGGCAAGGATGTCGTGACCCAGCAGGGCGCGCAGATCAACCTGTCGGGCGGCACCGTGGATGTGCAGGCCGGGTATATCCAGCAGACCTGGCTCAAAGGCCCGGACGGGCGCTTGTATGAGCTGTCCAATGCGCCGGGCGATATTCTCTATTCCGGGTTCTACAAGGGCTACGAAGACACCAGCAAGCGCTGGGGCCAGACCGATTACTACTACAACCCGATGATCGCCAAGCAACGCCGTTACGAGAGCGGTTACACCGTCGGCCGTGATGCCGGCAAGCTGGTGATCGGCACCACCAGCGCAGTGCTCGAAGGCCAGGTGATCAGCGACGTGTTCCAGGGCACCCGCCAGCCCCAGGCCCCGAACATCAACCTCGACGGCTACCAACAGTCGCAGAAGGCCTTGGCCCAGCGCGCGCAGTTGATCATTGGCGGGTACACGCCGGTCTACAACAAGACCACCGGTACCCTGCGGTATGCCCTGACCGGCAACGCCGACCAGGTACTGATCGACAGCAACACGCAGAAAATCGCCGACGGCCTGGACCTCACCACCGCCTTGCCGGCGGATCGCCAGGGCAAGATGGTGCTCGACAGTGATCAGCTCAATGGCTATGAGCTGGGCGCGATCAAGGTCGGGGCCACCCGGCAGATCACGGTCAACGGCGCACTCCAGGTGGCGGACGGTGGTGATATCACCCTGTTCGGGCCTGGGGTCAATATCAATGCCAATCTCACCGCCCACGGCGGCAGCATCAATGCCGGTAACATCCTCAACCAGGTCGATCCGCTCAAAGGCACTGTCCTCGATGCAATCGTGGCGGGGAATGGCGGCGTCAACCTGGCCTCCGGGGTCAAGCTGGACACCACTGGGCGCTGGAGCAACCTGCTGCTGGAACCGACCAACAACAGCGGCGTGGCTTATGTGAACGGCGGCAAGGTGTCGTTGCGCAGCACCGGCAACGTGAACCTGGCGGCCGGCAGTGTGGTGGATGCATCCTCCGGCGGCATCCTCGGCCTGGATGGCAAGCTTATCGGTGGCAAGGGCGGCGATGTGACCTTGGCGTCCCTCAGTAGCCTCGGGCTGGACGGCGAGATTCGCGGCTATGGCGTCAGCGGTGGCGGCACCCTGGCGTTGCAGGCGCGCAAGGTACAGATCGGCACCCGCGCCACGGCGCCCGACGCGGGCACCGTGCAACTGGCGGGCGATTTCTTCAATAAGGGCTTCTCGGCCTATGACATCACCGGCAACGAAGGGCTGCTGGTCACGGACGGCACCCAGGTGGATGTCACCACGCCGGTCTACCGCGTGGGCGAGCAGACACTGGCTGCGTCGAGTGGCAGCGACCCCGCCACCGCACTGGAACGCTGGACGCCAGCGCTCTACCAGGAAAACCCGACCCAAGGCGTCCTGACCCAGCGTCGCGGTGCCAGCCTCACGTTGACGGCTGGCTCCAAGGACTCCACCGCCGCACAACTGGCGACCACTGCCCTGACCGTGGGCCAGGGCGCGGTGATCAATGTCGACCCCGGCCAGGGCATCAACCTGCGCAGCGTTGGCCAGTTGACCCTGAACGGCAGCCTGAATGCCTGGGGTGGCAGTGTCAGCCTGGGCGGCCTGAGCGTGTCGCCACAGGCCTGGGAACAGCCGATTGCGGCTGGCCATGACCGCTCGATCTGGGTGGGAGAAAATGCGCTGATTGACGTTGCATCGCGAGCGGTCACGGCGGTGAGCAATCGGGGCAACGTGTACGGCCAGGTCCTCAATGGCGGCAAGATCAGCATTGGCGGCGATATCAACCTCGCCACCGGCATTGCCAGTGCCGGCGATGTGTTTGTGGTGGTCCGTGAGGGCGCGCGCCTGGACGCGTCCGGTGCCCAGGCGATGCTCGACGTGCCCGGTCAGGGCCGTGTGCCGGTATCCAGCAATGGCGGCAGTATCAGCTTTGCGTCGAACAACGGCCTGTACCTGGACGGCAGCTTCGTTGCCCGTGCGGGCGGGGCGGGGGCGGCGGGCGGCAGCTTGGCCCTTGCGCTGGAAAGCCCGTATTACCTCAAGGCCGGCGTCAACGACAGTGTGCTCAACGTACGTGAACTGGTGCTCAGCCAGACCCATCAAACCAGCCCGAACGCCAACCTGGAATACGGCCATGGCCATCTCGGGGTGGACCAGGTCACCGCCGGCGGCTTTGACAATCTTGCGCTGCTCAGCAACGGCTTGCTGAGTTTTGACGGTGATGTGTCGTTGAACATGGGCCAGAGCCTGCGCCTGTACGGTGGCAGCTATAACCTCAGTGAAAGCGCCGCGGCCAATTCTCGGGTCAACCTGTCAGCGCCGTACCTGCTGTTGGCCGGCCTGCTCGCGCCCGCAGAAACCGGCAAGGAGGCCTACACCCGTGCAGTGCCGGTTTTGCCCAATCCATCAGTGCTGGCCACCACGGCGCAGTTCAACGCCAACGCCAACCTGATCGACGTGCGTGGCAATGTGGTGTTCGGCAACAAGAGCTATCTGTTGCGGCCCGACAACAGCCAGGCCAGCCTTGAACGGCGTGGGTTTGATGATGTGCAACTGACCAGCCAGGGCGACTTGCGCTTCCTGGCGGGGGCCGGTGCGGATGTGATTGCCCAGGGCATCAGCACGCAATTAGTGACCGGTGGTGACATGACCCTGCGTGCGGCGCAGTTGTATCCGGCGACTGAAGTCGGCGCCCGGGTACTGGCGGGCTATGTGAATAATGCTGCCAGCAATGGCACAGGCTTCAATTATGATCCGACACGCACCCTGACCATCGCACGCACCGCCAATAGCAATGCCGCCATGCCTTACTCGGTCTTTGGTCGTCTGCAATTGGGCGGGCCGACCATCAAGCAGGGCGGGGTGGTGCGTGCGCCCCTGGGGCTGATCGAGATCGGCAACCTGGGTTCTACAGACGTGCAACTGCTGCCGGGCAGCCTCACGTCGGTGAGTGGCAAGGGCCTGGTATTGCCTTACGGCGGGACCGTGGATGGGCAGATCTACAAGTACAACGGCAAGACAGTAACGTTTATAGGCCAAGGTGGCGGCAACGTTGCAGGCAGTCTGAACGTCGGGGTGATTCTCGGTGGCCAGGCGGTGGAGGTGCTGCCGCAGGCGACGTTGGATCTGTCCGGCGGTGGTGAACTGCTCGGCGCTGGATTTATTTCCGGGCGCGGGGGGTCTACGGATGCACGTTACAACCCACTGGTACAGTTCGGTGCGAACGGCGGGTTTGTACTGCCGGGTCTGAGCACCAACCCGATCTATGCGATTGTGCCGGGCGTGCAACCGGGCTATGCCCCGGTGGCGCCGGAAGGTGGCGCGGTCGATCCGTTGATCGGCCAGCAGATCACAATCGGCGCCGGCGTGCCGGGCCTGGCGGCCGGCACCTATACCCTGATGCCGTCCACCTATGCGTTGATGCCTGGGGCTTTCCGGCTGGAGATCAACGGCCTGGCCGGGATGGGCGCCGACGGTGCGACCCAGGCATTGCGCAATGGCTCATGGGCCACGGCAGGGCGCTTGTCCATCGCCAATACCGGTATCAGCAACAGCACGGCCAGCCAGGTGATTCTCACGTCGGCCGATATGTTGCGTCGTTACTCCCAATACAACGAAACCGGCTACGCACAGTTCGCCGTGGCCGATGCCACCAGGCTTGGTATACCTCGGGCACTGCTGCCGGTGGATGCCAAAACCCTGCAACTGGCCCTGCGGCCAGGCGCAGGTGCGGATGCCTTTTCGTTCCAGGGGATCGGCCGCTTCGAGGCCGCTGATGGCGGTTACGGCGGTACCGTATCGCTGATAAACGAAGAAAAGGGCAGCTTGGGAAGGGACATCGAAATTGTCGCGGCAGGCAACGCGGCTACCGCCAATTTCAAAGGCATTACGGTGGATGCGGACAGCCTGAATGCAATGGGCGCGGCTCGCCTGCTGATCGGTGGAATGACCTATGTCACGTACGGCCAGGGTGGCAACTACATCAACCTCCCCAGCAGTATCACCAGTTCCATCATCCTGCGCGACGGCGCGAACCTGGCGGCACCGGAGGTATTACTGGTGACCTCCACCGGAAAAATTACGCTCGAACAAGGCGCCTCGATCAACACGATAGGCCAGGGCAAGGCCAGCTACGACGCACGTGACGGCTTTATCTACAACCTGAGCAATGTGCTGGCGGTGTCCAACGGTTTGCTCAACGTAGTCGCCGCGCCGTCATTGGGCGAAGTCATCAGTGGGGGCATCCAGTTAGGCGTGTGCAACAGCGCGCCCTGCAGCGGCCAGACAGCCCTGTATTCCGAAGGCAGCATCGTTACCTTGACCGACAGCTCCCTGCAGATGGGCGATGAGGTGCGCTATGGCACCCGTCACCTGAACCTGGGCGTGTCCAGCATCAACGTCGGCAGTCCCGAAGCCCTGGCCGCTGCAGCCGCCAACAATCGCCTGCCGGTAGGCATGACCCTCAACCAGCAAGTGCTGGAACGCCTGCTGCGCGGTGACACCCAATTCGGCGCCCCGGCCCTGGAAACCCTGCAACTGTCAGCGCGTGACAGCTTTAACTTCTACGGCACCACCACCCTGGACACTTATGACGCCGTGACCGGCAAGTCGATGCTGAGCAACCTGATGCTCTCCACGCCGGCGATCTACGGCTCTGGCGGCTTGAACGACGTGGCGACTGTCCACACCGCCAACCTGATCTGGCAAGGTGCCGTCGCTCCGCCTGTGGCGGCGGTGACCGGCGGTGCTGGCACCGGCAGCGGGCGCCTGGACATCAATGCCGAGCGTATCGAATTCGGCTATGGGGATTTTGCCCAGCCGAGCACGACCAAGACCTTCGACCGCCTCGCCTTGGGCTTTGCCAACGTCAACCTCATTGCCAGTGAGCGCATCACCGCCAACCACAAGGGCAGCCTCTCGGTGTACCAGAGCCAGGGCGCGTTTGATGCGATCAAGGGCTTTGCCTACAGCGGCGGCAACCTGAATATCCTCACGCCGCTGATGACCGGTGAAGCCGGTTCGGTCAACCGTATTACCGCCGGTGGCGCGATTGATGTCAGCGCCTCGGCTGGCGCAGTAGGCAAGGTGGACGGTATCGGCGGCGAATTGTCACTGCAAGGCGATAGCCTTCGCCTGGCCACTGCCGTGGTACTGCCCAGCGGCAAGGTGACCTTGGGCGCGCGCGGCGACGTGGTATTGACCGATGCCGCCTCGATTGATGTGTCCGGCCGGGCCATTGCCTTCAACGACCTGACCAAATACAGCGCAGGCGGCGAGGTGTTGCTGGAAAGCCGTGCCGGCAATGTGCAGCAGGCCGCCGGTTCGACCATCGACCTGTCGGCGCAGCACAACCAGGCGGGCAAGTTGCGCGCGGTGGCGGTGGACGGCGCTGCGGGGATCGTCGACTTGGCAGGCAAGATCATCGCTGGCAGCAGCGGTGACTACGATGCCGGTGGCACGCGGGTGCCCTACCTCGCGGGTGCGGTGGAGATCCAGGCCCAGCGCCTGGGCGGCAGCGGTACGCTCAGCGACCAGTTCGCAGCGCTCAACCAACGCCTCAACCAGGGCCAGGTCTACGGTGCGCGCAGCTTCCAGCTCAAGCAGGGCGACCTGACGATCGGTAATGACGTCAAGGCCAACAGCGTCAACGTCTCGATCGACAATGGCAGCCTGCGCGTGACCGGCCTGGTGGATGCCAGCGGCGAGCGCGTGGGCAGCATCAACCTGGCGGCCAAGAACGGCCTGAGCCTGGACGGCACGGCGGTGCTCGATGCCCATGGCAGCCAACTGCGGGTAGACAGCTACGGCAAGATCATCGATTCGCCCAACCGCGCCATCGTGGTGCTGGGCTCGGGCCTGGGCCAACTGACCCTGGCCGAGGGGGCGCGCATCGACCTGCGTCACGGTACTGCTGCCGCGACCGGCAATGACGGGCGCAGCCGTGGCACGCTGGAACTCAACGCGCCGCGAGTGGGCGGCAATGACATCGCCATCGACGCCCGTGGGCAGTTGACTATCCAAGGCGCGCGTTCGATTGCGCTCAATGGCATGAGAACCTACGACGATGCCCCGACCAACACCGATGAAACGCCCAATGGGCGCCCGTACCAAGTGATTGATCAGGACTACCTCACGAAAATCGTCGATCCAGCAAATACGAATTTCATTAACGCCGCGCGTGTTAACAGCAACTTGCTGCAGAAGCTTGCCGGCTTGAACAACGCCACGTACGGCGATGTTTTCCACCTGCGCCCCGGCGTAGAGATCATCAGCAAAACCCCGGATGGCGACCTGGTAGTGCAGGGCGATCTGGACCTCTCCAGCTATCGCTACGCCAGCCTCAAATCAACGGCCAAGACCGAGTCCGGCAGCCTGACCCTGCGTGCCGGTGGCGACCTGAATATCTATGGCAGCATCAACGACGGCTTTGCCGCGCCACCGACCACCGACGATGACAATGGCTGGGTGCTGCGCGCCGGTATCGACTACACCGGCGGCACCGTGGTGATACCGGGCAGCGGCGTGACCCTGGAGGTGGGCACCGTGTTCCCCGCGGGCGCTGCGCTTAATTTCGATGTACTGACCAACCCCCTGTTTTTGCCGCCGGGCACCCGATTGCCCGTCGCGGCTACGCTCAAACAACCGTTGGTACTCCCGGCGGGTACGGTGTTGGCGGCGGCTGTTCGGGATGCCTCGGGCAATGTGCTGTTCGCGGCGGGCACGTTGCTGACTCAGAGCCAGACCCTCGCCATCGGCAGTGTCCTGGATGCCGGCAGTTTGTTGAGCACGTCAGCCAGTGTCGACGGCTTGATCTGGCCCAAGGGCGTGCCATTGGCCACCAAGGTGACCCTGACCGCCAGCCAAGTGCTGCCCCGGGGCGCCCTGTTGCCGTCGGGGACAGACGTGAAGCTGCCGGGCGGCGTGGAGTCGGTGACGTTGCGTGACGCCGGCCATCCGGGCAAGAACTGGGCAATTGCACCCATGCTGGAGGAGGGTGCGCAGTCGTGGTCGATTCGCCTGGTCGCGGGGGCCGATACCGAGGCGGCGGACAGTCGCCTGCTGCAACCGCATCCGCTAAGCGGCAATCTGCGATTGGCGGACAGTCACTATGGGGCGTTCGGGAAAGGAGCCCAGGTCTGGACCGAGGAGGGCTCTAGAGGGTGGTTCGGCGATGACAGCATGGTAGGCCAACCGGTTGATTTCGACGCAATACAATACCCAGGTGTATGTGACGACTTCCCGGAATACTGCGTTGTCAGTGGTGAGGCCTATACGCTGCTGGTGGGCGGCAGTAGTCGCTTCAGCGTAATCCGCACTGGCGCTGCAGACCTTGACCTGCTGGCCGCCGGCAACCTGAGCATGGAGTCGCTGTTCGGCGTCTACACGGCAGGCAGCTCGTCCACCGGCACCTCGACCAACGATCCGTATAACCTCAAGCGAGCCCTGGGCAGCAATGGCAAGGTATTGGCTAACGCCGGGGGCAACGAAAAGCTGGTCAACGCAGACACCGGCAGTCTGTACCGTGCCTGGTACCCGGATACGGGCGGCAACTTGCTGCTTAAAGTGGGCGGCAACCTGACGGGTAATATCACCAGCCCGGCGCAGAATGGCGTTGGTCGTCCGGTACCGAGCGACCAGGGTCAGGATTCAGCCAACGTCGGCAACTGGCTGTGGCGTCAGGGCAATGGGCTCAGTGGGAGCCAGGCGCAAGCCACCGCCTGGTGGATCAATTTTGGTTCCTACGTCGCTACCGACCGGGCGGACCAGATGGTCGGGTTCACCGGGTTTGGCACCCTGGGAGGCGGCAACCTGAATGTTGATGTGGGTGGCGATGCAGGACTCATCAGCCCTGTCTCGTCAACAGCTTTGAACGTCAGTCGGCGCAGCCAAGGCCTGGTACTGGCAGTCGGCAGTACCGGTCGGGTCGGGGCCGATGGCAGTGTGCAACTGACGGGTGGCGGTGATCTGAACCTGCGGGTCGGCGGAGCGGTTAACCCCGCCAGCCAGACCTTTGTAGAGCACCTCAATGGTGCACTGGTGAACCTGCGTGGGCACGTGCAATTGACCGGCGGCGCCCTGGGCAGTCTGACGCTGCGGTATGGCAATCAACGCAAAGACCAGAGTCCCAGTGAGGTACGCGCCTATGATCCGTTGCGCGCCACTTCGGCCTTTGCTGCGGGAGGTTTGAGCCTATTGCCGGGCGACGCCACTTTCAGCCTGTCCACCCGTGGCGACCTGGTGTTGCAGGACGTCGCCGACCCAGGGCGCGCGCCGCAGATGAACGCCTTGACCTACGTCAATAAGGGGGTCAACGGGATTGGGCAAAGCTGGTTCAGCCTGTGGACCGACCGCACAGCAGTGGACCTGTTCTCTGCCGGGGGCAACCTCACGCCCCTGACCCAGACCCTGGAAACCGATATGGCGGCGGTCTATCCCGCGACATTGCGTGCGGTTGCTGCTAACGGCAGTCTCTATTACGGCAGCGCCTCGACCAGTAATCCTGGCGACGTGCAGCCGCTCAGGGCGTTGGTGCTCGCACCTTCGTCCAATGGGCAACTGGAATTGCTGGCCGGTGATTCGATCTCAGGCGGCGATCTGACGATCAGCCGCTCCAGTGCGGCACCCAATAGCCTGGCGACTATTCTGCGTCCGGCCTTCGCCGGTTTCCTGACTGATCAAAAAACGGCAATAGTGGGCAGTGGCAATCTTTCCAGCGATGGCAACATTGCAACCTTAACGGTTTCTCCACTGTTTGCCTTTGGCCCCAACACCGCCAGCATGGCTTGGGGTGATGCCCTGGAGCCCGCGCGTTTCTATGCACTGAGTGGGGACCTGCTGGGCGTCAACAGTGGGCGCGCCCTCACGATCACGGGGGTGGGTGACGCGCGGTTCGGGCAAACCTTTTACGAAGGCGCAGGCCCGGTATGGATGCAAGCCGGACGCGATATTGTCGGCAGCGGCACGCGCTTGAGCGGTGCCAGCGCAGGTGTCACGGATACGGGTCAATACACCTTTACCGGCAACCTGTTCGTGCACAACAGCCCCACCGATATCTCCATCGCCAGCGCTGGCCGCGACATCCTCTACAGCAGCTTTAACGTTGCCGGCCCCGGTACCCTGGAGCTGACGGCGGGGCGCAACATTCAGATGGAAGACAAAGTCGCGGTGAACAGTCTGGGCGCTGTCGCGGCCGGCGACAGCCGCCCTGGCGCAAGCATCGTCATGCAAGCCGGCATGGGCCCCAACGGCCCGGACTACCGCCGCTTCGTCGAGGCCTACCTGAACCCCGCCAACCTGGCGCAACCGGGTGAGTCGTTGCAGGGCAGCAAGGTCGCCAAGACCTACGAGAATGAACTGGTGTCCTGGCTCACCGAACGCTTCGGCTTCGCCGGCGACAGCGAACAGGCCCGTACCTACTACGCCGCACTGCCCGCCGAACAACAACGGATCTTCGCCCGTGACGTGTACTTCGCCGAACTCAAGGCCGCCGGCCGTGAGTACAACCAGGACGGCAGTGTGCGCCAGGGTAGCTATGTGCGTGGCCGTACGGCGATTGCCCGGTTGTTCCCCGAGACCGACGTGGCCGGCAACCCGATCACCTACAAAGGCGACATCACGATGTTCGGCGGCGCGGGCGTGCACACCAACTTCGGTGGCTCGATCCAGATGCTCACGCCGGGTGGCCGCCAGACGTTCGGCATCGAAGGCGCTGCGCCACCGTCGACAGCGGGTCTGATCACCCAGGGTTCGGGGGATATTCAGCTGTATTCCCTGGGCAGCATCCTGCTCGGCCAGAGCCGCATCATGACCACCTTCGGCGGATCGATCATGGCCTGGACCAGCGAGGGCGACATCAACGCCGGGCGCGGTTCCAAGACCACGGTGGTGTACACGCCGCCCAAGCGCGTCTATGACAACTGGGGCAACGTGGGCCTGTCGCCGTCGGTACCGAGTACCGGTGCGGGGATCGCCACGCTGAACCCGATTCCGGAAGTGCCGGCGGGGGATATCGACCTGATCGCGCCGATGGGCACCATCGATGCGGGGGAGGCGGGGATTCGGGTGTCGGGTAACGTCAACATCGCTGCCTTGCGGGTGGTGAACGCGGCGAACATCCAGAGCCAGGGCAAGTCGTCCGGGGTACCGGTGTCGGCCACCGTTAACACCGGGGCCATGAGCTCGGCCAGCGCGGCGGGGGCGGCGGCGTCCCAGGCGGCGGAAGATGCGGCGCGCAGTCAGCAGGCGGCGGCCAAGCAGGGTCGGCCGTCGATCATGACGGTTGAGGTGTTGAGCCTGGGCAGTGAGCCGCTGCCGCGTGAGCCGGAGCCGGCGCAGAAAACTTCCGGGTACAACCCCAGCAGCCCGGTGCAGGTGCTGGGCGCGGGGCCGCTGAGTGAGCAGGCGCGGGCGCGGTTGACGGATGAGGAGCGTCAGCAGATCAGTTTGTAAGGCTTTGGAAAGGACCTCTCGATGTACCGTTTGGGGCGATCAATGATCGCCCTGTTTTTTTGCGGTAGTGTTCGGTCTTGAGTTGGATAAAGACAGCAATGGTATTGATCGCAGGATGTGCTCTTTTGTCGACGTTGGTGGTGTGGGTGGGGTACATATCCGTTGTTTAGGTAACGGCTGAAATGGGTTCCGCCCTTACGGCGGGTCACTTTTGGAAGAGCGCCAAAAGTAACCAAAAACGCTTCGCCCCAACACTCGGCACCTCGCCTAGGCTCGGTGTGCCCTCACTCCGGCTTGAATCCGTGGGCCGCCGCCACGCGCCATCCATGGCGCGGGGCGGCTAACCCGGCGTCCTGCCGGGTTACCCACGGATTCAAGCCTGCGTTCGGCCAGCGTGTTTGACGGGGCGCCTAAGATCAAGATCAAAAGCAAGAGCACGGCGGCCTGGTAGCCGACCTGAGTGGTGTGGAGCAAAAGCAGATCTGAGTGATCCCTCGGCCCAGAGCAGCGGTCTGGAGCCGGCCGGGTTCTTACTGTCGATCTCGGTTAAGTGTGGGAGGGAGCAAGTCCCCTCCCACAGTTTGATCTCCATGCATCAGGTAGATATCAGCCTGCTTTTGATCTGGCTTGTGATCTTGATCTTAGGCGCCCAGCGTGTTTGACGGGGCGCCTAAGATCAAGATCAAAAGCAAGAGCACGGCGGCCTGGTAGCCGACCTGAGTGGTGTGGAGCAAAGGCAGGGCTGGTTGATTCCTCAGCCGAGAGTGGCGGCCTTAGAGCCGGCCGGGTTCTTACTGTCGATCTCGGTTAAGTGTGGGAGGGGGCTTGCCCCCGATGGCGGTGGGGCAGTCACAGATGCATGAGCTGACACACTGCTATCGGGAGCAAGCCCCCTCCCACAGTTTGATCTCCATGCATCAGGTGTATGCCCCGGTGTCAGGGCGGAACCCATACCAGTCACCCCCCAAATAACGGATATAGACACCACAAAAAATTGCCCCCCACCCAATCCAAAATGAAGCTTTCATGACAAAAGTTCGGTAGTCCCCAGCCACTCCCGTCTCTCCTGTGTAACGCGCTTGAGCCCACCAGAAAGGTGGGCTTTTCAGCCGCAAGCAGGATGCCAGGAGTGGGGCGATGGGAACTATGGAACGTTACTCGAAAGTGGGCATGCAGGAGCTCGACCAGCGCCTGTCGAAGATCGTCGAAGCGGCGCGCAAGAAGCCGGTGTCGGTCTATCGCTACGGCGCGCCTTGGGTATGGATTGTCTCCCAGGACGATTGGCAGGGCACCCGCAAGGAAGTCTCCAGCTACATCCCGGCCAGCCATTCCCTGGTGTTGCTGCGCCCGCAGATCGATGAAGTGCTCGACCAGCACCGCGACTGGCTGGTGGCCGAAGCCCCGATGTCGATCGCCCCGCAGACCGTGCTGCAGATCCTGCTGCTGCAATTGCTGTATTCGGTACCCAGCGAGCAGCAACTGCATGAACAGCTGAACTACAACCTGCTGTTCCGCTGGTTCGTCGGCCTGGACCTCAACCAGAAGGTCTGGAGCATCCAGGCACTGACCCGCGACATCGCCACGCTGCTGAACAACCCGCGTGCGGTGCAACTCATCCAGAAAATCATCGGTGACGTGTTTTGTGGCGCCTTGCTGCACATGCCGGAGTTCTCGCTGAACTTCGCCCTGTTGCACACCTGGCTGGCCCGCCACGGCAACACCTCGATCACCAGCAATTGAGCAGGCCTTGCGCCGGGCAATCGGCGGAGGCGGATAAAATCAGAATGTCAGGGGGCGGTGTGGAGCATCTGTTCAAATTAACGCTGGCGCTGTGTTGCGTGACGCTGGGGAGCCTGGCGCAACCGGTGTTGGCCGAGGAAGAGGAAGCGGCGCGCAAGGTCGACGTCAACGAGTACTTCGTGCGCGGCAACACGGTGCTCGATGCGGCGACGATTGAGGAGGCGGTGTATCCGTTTCTCGGCCCGCAAAAGACCATGGGCGATATCGAAGGCGCCCGCGATGCCTTGCAGAAGATCTACCAGTCGCGTGGCTACCAGTCGGTGTTTGTCGAGCTGCCGGAGCAGAAGGTCGATGACGGCATCGTCTACCTGCAAGTCAGCGAAACCAAGGTTGGCCGCGTGCGCGTGGTCGGCGCCAAGCACTATTCGCCGGTGGAAATCCGCGAGCAGGTGCCGGCCCTGGAGGAGGGCGCGGTGCCGGACTTTGCCACGGTGCAGACCCAGCTGGCCGGGCTCAACCGCGGTGCCGGGCGCCAGGTTACGCCGCTGGTACGCGAGGGCCAGCGCCCGGGCACCATGGATGTGGACCTGCAGGTCGAAGACCAGAACCCTTGGCACGCCAGCATCGGCCTGAACAACGACTACAGCGCCGACACCGAGAAGCTGCGGTCGGTCGCGACCCTGGGCTACGACAACCTTTGGCAACTGGGCCACAGCATTTCCCTGACTTACTTCACCGCGCCCCAGGACACCGAGAATGCCAAGGTTTGGTCGGGTTCCTACACCGCACCGTTGAATGAGCGCTGGACCTTGCAGTTCTCCGGTTACCAGTCCGACAGCAACATTGCCACCATCGGCGGCAGCAACGTGTTGGGCAAGGGCCATTCCTACGGTGTGTCGGCCATCTACAACCTGCCGGCTGCCGGTAACTGGGCCAACTCATTCTCGTTCGGGATCGATTTCAAGGACTTCGACGAGGAAATGAAATTCGGCGCCAGCAGTGACCAGGTGCCGCTCAAATACGCGCCATTCACCCTGGGCTACAACGGCTATCGCTACACCGAGCAATCCCAATTGGGCCTCGGTCTGAACCTGATCGTCGGTACCCGCGCCTTCTTTGGCTACGGCAGCGATGCCGAGGCGTTCGACTATAAGCGCTACAAGGCCAGCGCCAGTTTTGCCGTGCTCAAGGGTGACCTGAATTACACCTACACCTTCGCCAACGATTGGCAGTCGGCGACCAAAGGCGGCTTCCAACTCGCCTCGGGACCGCTGGTCTCCAACGAGCAGTACTCGGCCGGCGGCGCCACGTCGGTGCGCGGCTACTTGGCGGCCGAGCGCACCGGGGACGAGGGCTACTTGCTCTCCCAGGAATTGCGCACGCCGTCCCTGGCCAAGTTTCTCGGCAGTTATGTGCAGGAGTGGCGCTTCTACGCGTTTGCTGAAGGCGCGCGCATGCGCCTGCACGACCCACTGCCCGAGCAAGAAGACGAATACAGCCTGGCCAGTGTCGGCCTGGGTACCCGCGCCAGTTTGAGCAAATGGTTGTCCGGCAGCCTGGATTGGGGTTACCCGCTGCTCGATGGACCGAACACCCAGAAACAGGACTCGCGACTGCACTTCAGTGTGCAGGCGACTTTCTGACTTTTTCTTCCGGAGACTTCACCCATGCAACGCCTATTCCTGAGCCTGTTGATCTGCCTGGGCTTCGCGCTCCCGGCCACCGCCCATGCCTGGTGGCAGGACGACTGGCACTACCGCAAACAGATCTCGGTCGACACCACCGCGCAAGGTGCCGCGATCAACCAGGCCCTGGGTCGTACCGCGCTGTTGGTGCGCCTGCACACCGGTAATTTCACCTTTGACGGGGTCAAGGATGACGGTGCCGATCTGCGCTTTGTGAGTGCCGATGACAAGACCGTGTTCAACCATCAGATCGAAAGCTTCGACCCGTTGATGGGCATGGCGCTGATCTGGGTCGATGTGCCCAAGGTCGAAGGCGGCCAGCGCCAGGACCTGTGGATGTACTACGGCAACCAGAAGGCCCCGGCCACGGCCAACGGCCAGTTGACCTTCGACCCGAACTACACCGCGCTCTACCATTTTGATGGCGCCAATGGCACACCGGCCCGGGACACCACGGCTTACGCCAACACCGCGTTGAACGCCACTGGCGCCGCCATCGATGGCGTGATCGGCCGCGCCTTGCAGTTCGGCGGCCAACCACTGATGTTGCCGGCCAGCCCCTCGCTGCAACATGCGGCAGGCGGCGCGTTCACCTTCAGCGCCTGGTTGCGCTTGGACCAAGCCAGTGGCGAGCAAGTCGTGCTGGCCCGGCGTGACGGCACCCATAGCCTGTTGCTGGGCTTGAACCAAGGCATGCCGTTTGTGGACATCGACGGCCAGCGCGCTGTCTCGACCCAGCCGCTGAACCCCGGCCAATGGCAGCACCTGGCGTTCACCGCCGAAGGTGAAAAGGTCACGCTGTATGTGAATGGCCGCGAAACCGCGACCCTCGCGGTGGCCATGCCGGCCTTTAATTCCCAGCTGGCCATCGGTGCCGACCTGCCGGAAGCGGGCAGCACGCACCTGCCATTCGCCGGGGCCATCGATGAGCTGCGCCTGTCCAAGGTGGCGCGTCCGGCCGCGCTGTTGCTGGCCGATGCCAGTGCCCAGGGTGCCGAATCGAAACTGGTGGCCTACGGGGTGGATGAAGAACAGTCCGGCTTCGGTTTCGGCAGCCTGGGCTTCTTGCTCAACGCCGTACCGGTGGATGCCTGGGTAATCATCCTGGTGCTGGTGGCGATGATGTTTCAGTCCTGGGTCATCATGCTGCGCAAGAACCGCCAGGTCAGCCGTTTAAGCAGTGCCAACGAAGTGTTCCGTGAGCACTTCGCGCAGATCGGCACACGCCTGGAGATGTACGCCGACGACGCCCAGTTGGGCGAGCGCCTGACCCATTCCTCGCTGTGGCGCCTGTACCTGGTGGCGGTCAAGGAGATCCGCACCCGTCGCGCCCAAGGCGCCGACACCTCGTCGGTGTCGGCCGCGACCATCGAAGCCATCCGTTGCTCCATGGACGGCGTGCGCACCCGCGAAAACCAGGCGCTCAGTTCCAAACTCTCGACCCTGTCCAACGCCATCGCCGGCGGCCCGTACATCGGCCTGCTCGGGACGGTGCTGGGGATCATGGTGGTGTTCCTCGGCACGGCCATGGCCGGTGACGTGAACATCAACGCCATCGCGCCGGGCATGGCCGCAGCCTTGCTGGCCACGGCCATGGGCCTGTTCGTCGCGATCCCGGCGCTGTTTGGCTACAACCGCCTGATCACCCGCAACAAGGAAGTCAGTGCGGATATGCGCGTGTTTGTCGACGAGTTCATCACCCGCCTGGCGGAGATGCACGGCGAGAGCCAGCACAGTGAAGCCGCGCACCGCGCACCGCATCACGCATCGGTTCCGGCCTGAGGAGAATCGCCATGGCTTCCGTAAATGCCTCCCACGACGATGACGACGATGCCGCCGTCGACAGCATCAACATCACGCCCCTGGTGGACGTGCTGATGGTGGTGCTGGTGATGTTTATTTTGACCGCCACCGCCCAGGTCTCGGGCATCCAGATTCACCTGCCCAAGGCCAGCGCCTCGGTGTCGTTGTCGGAGGCCAAGACCAAGGCCATTTCCGTGAACGACGGCGGCCAGGTGTTCCTCGACGCCTACCCGGTCACCCTCGGCGAGCTGGAAGAGCGCCTGCGTATCGAGAAAGCGTTGAACCCGGACTTCCCGGTGATCGTGCGCGGCGACGCGATGGTGCAATACCAGAAGGTGATCGAGGTACTCGACTTGCTGCGCCGGCTGGAGCTGTCCCAGGTCGGGCTGGTCACCGGCAAACCGAGTCAGGGCTGAGTCATGACCGCACAGATCCCGATTGCGCCAATACCGGTGAAAAAGAAACCGCCGTTGCGCCCGTTGAAGTGGGGCGCCGGCCTGTTGTTGGGGGCCGTGGCGGCCTGGTTTTTGTGGCAGTGGGCCAACGACATGAGTGGCGTGCGCCGCGAAGCGCCGAAGGTGCCGACGATTATCCCGTTGCCGCCGCCACCACCGCCGCCGCCGGAAAAA
This sequence comes from Pseudomonas sp. QC2, assembly GCF_002859085.1. Taxonomy (NCBI): domain Bacteria; kingdom Pseudomonadati; phylum Pseudomonadota; class Gammaproteobacteria; order Pseudomonadales; family Pseudomonadaceae; genus Pseudomonas; species Pseudomonas sp. QC2. The sequence goes on along the minus strand of NZ_PKKS01000009.1, from coordinate 25,279 downwards.
CCCAAGGAGCCCGAGCCCCAGGTCGAAGAAAAAGTCCCGGAGCCGGTGCCCAGCCCGGAACCCGAAGAGGTCAAGCCGGCCGAGGAAGCACCGCCTTCACCTAACGAAGACCTGGCCAACCCGATGCAGATCGACGGCGACGCCCAGTCCGGCAATGACGGTTTCAACATCGGCGCTGGTAAGGGCGGTGGCATGGCCGGCAGCGGTGGCGGCGGGCTGGGTACCGGCACGTACAAGCAGTATCTGGCCGGCACCTATCAACGGCTGATGCGCGAAGACCCGGAATTACGCAAGAAGGCTTTCTCGATACAGATAGACCTGTGGTTGGGCACCGATGGCCAAGTCACTAAAGCGCTGGTGGCCAAGTCCAGCGGTGATGCCGAGACCGACGCCCAGATGCTCGCGCTGATACGTGCACCGCGTGCCGCACAGAAGCCGCCGGCGTCACTGACGCTGCCCATGCGCCTGTCCCTCAAGGGCCGGCGCCCGGATTGACTGAACCTTTTTTAACGGATTTTTACAGGAGTTGCGTACACATGATTTCCCCCGTGAATCGACTGACCCTGGCGGTTGGCATGGTCATCGCGACCCTGGTTGGCCAGGCGGCTGCAGCCCCGGTTGCGCCTTCGGAAAACGTCACCATCAACCTGATCCGTCTGCTGGTGCAGCAAGGTGTGCTGACCCAGGCCACCGCCAATGGGCTGATCGCCCAGGCTGAAAAAGAGGCCCAGCAGGCACGCCAGGCCAATGCCGTGCCGGTGGTTGCCGCAGGACCGACCGCAGCGCCCGGCGATGTGCGTGTGCAGTATGTGCCGCAGGCGGTCAAGGATCAGATTCGCGACCAGGTCAAGGCCGAGGTCATGGCCACCGCCAAGCAGGAAAACTGGGCACAGCCCAATACCTTCCCCGATTGGATCTCGCGCATCAGCTTTGATGGCGATATTCGTTTGCGCGACGAGTCACGCTACTTTTCGGGTAATAACAGCAACAACATCACCGACTTCGCCAAGCTCAATGACACCGGGCCCTATGACGTCAACAAAAACTCCAACACTAAGTTGCCGCCCTTGCTCAACACCCGCGAGGACCGCGAGAACCTGTTCCGCCTGCGCGCACGCCTGGGCATGAAAGCGGTGATCTCGCCGGAGTGGACCGCCGGCATTCGCATCGCCACCGGGTCTGACAATAACCCGGTGTCGACCACCCAGACCCTGGGCGGCGGCTTCGGCAAAAAAGACATCTGGCTGGATCAGGGTTACCTGACCTGGAAAACCACTGACTACATGACGTTGACTGCCGGGCGCATCGGCAACCCGTTCTATTCCACCGACATGATGTATTCCAACGACCTCAACTTCGACGGCGTGGCCGCGATCTTCAACCACCGCCTCAACAGCGAGTGGGGGCTGTTCGGTACCCTCGGTGCCTTCCCGGTCGAGTACACCGCCGACACCGCCAGCACCAATGGTATCGACAAGGAAGACAGCGACACCAAATGGCTGTTTGGCGGGCAGATTGGCGCTGACTGGAAGATCAACCGCAGCAACCGTCTCAAACTTGCCGCCGCTTACTACCAGTTCCAGGACATCGAAGGCGAGCGTTCCAGCCCTTGCTCCACATGGCAGGGCGCGCCCGCCTGTGACACTGACGGCACGCGTGTTGCCTTCATGCAAAAAGGCAACTCGGTGTTCAACCTGCGCAACAACACCACCAACCCGACTGACCCGGCCAGGACGCCGGACCCTCAATTCGTCGGCCTGGCGTCCAAGTTCGATGTGCTGGACCTCAACCTGGTCTGGGACAGCGACCTGCCCAGCGATTTCAAGCTGCGCACCCAGGGTAACTTCATCCACAACCTGGCCTACGACAAGGGCGAAATGCTCAAGCGCAGCGAGGGCGAGATCGTTAACAACATCAACAGCAAGGGCCAGTTTGAAAGTGGCGGCAATGCGCTGATGGTGTCGTTCACCCTGGGCAGCGCGCTGGAGATGCGCAAGCGCGGCGACTGGAACGTGTTGGCCGGCTACAAGAACATCCAGCCCGACGCCTTGCCCGACGGCTTCAACGACTCTTCGTTTCACCTGGGCGGCACCAACGCCAAGGGTTACTTCATTGGCGCCAACTACGGCATCGACAAGAACATTTACGCCAGTGCGCGTTGGTTGAGCGCCTCCGAAGTGTATGGCCAGCCGTTTGAAGTCGATGTGATGCAACTGGAACTCAACACGCGCTTTTGATGCGCAGGGAGATGCCACATGAACATGCGAATCTGCGGGCTGTTACTGCTGCTGGTCACCACCGGCGCTGCGGCCGAAGGCATGGAGGAGCGCCTGCGCACGCAACTGCGCAGCACCACTCAGCAATTGCAGGCACTGCAAAGCGAACAGGCCCAGGCCAGTGCCGCGCGTATTGCCGCCGAAAACCAAGCCAAGCAGGCCCAGGCGCAAATCAAGCAGCTGACGGCTGAGCTGGAGAAGACCCGTGGCGCGGCCGAGCAATTGGCCGGCCAGCAACAGAGCCTGCACAGCCAGGCGCAGGCCCAGGTGGCGGCCAGCAACGAGCAGATCGGCAAGTTCAAGAAGGCCTATGACGAACTGCTGGTGCTCGCCAAGGGCAAAGAAGCCGAGCGTGCCCGTTTGCAGGTGCAACTGAGCGAACGTGACACACAAGTGCAGCAATGTTCAGTCAAGAATCAACAGATGTACGGCGTGGCCCAGCAACTGCTCGCGGCCTACGAAAAGATCGATGTGGCCGAGGTGATGAGTATTCGCCAGCCGTTCGCCAGCAGCGCGCGGGTCAAGTTCGAGGAACTGGCCCAGGGCTTTGGCGACGATTTGTACAAGAGCCGTTTTGATGCACCCCAGGCAACCGCCAATCATTGATAGACAGGGAAGAGATCACCATGAGCGAATTGATCACCAGCGTCACCACCCAGCGCCTCACCGAGTTGCTGCAGGAAGCCGGCTACCGGGTAAACCCGAGCGAACAAAATGGCGTCGTGCAATTGCTCAGCTCCAGCCAGGGCATCGGCTTTGCGGTGCGCTTCGGCAACCCGGCGGCAGAGCAGGGCAGCTATGTGGATTTCACCTACAGCTGTGCGCTGCGTATCCAGGGCGAGTTGCCCGAGGGCCTGGCCCAGGTGTGGAACGCGTCACGCCGCTTTGCGCGGTTGTCGGTGCAGGGCGAATTCCTGCTGATGGAAATGGACGTGGTGGTGGCCGGCGTCGGCGCCACACACCTGCGTAGCCAGCTGGAGTTGTGGGACCGCCTGTTGCAGGAATTTATCGTCTACCTGCGTGAATACAGCCAGCAGGCCGCGCAGTTGCAGGCCGCAGCGGTGGGCGAAGAGGCACCCGTATTGTGAAAAAACCAACCCTGATGGTCGGCGCGGGTGCGCTGGCCTTGCTGGTGGTGGCGGTGGGCTTGAGTCTGCGGCCGGGCAGCGACCCGGTGGCGGCGCAGCAACCGGCGCCAGTGATCAATCCAGCCGCGAGCGGGCCGGCGGTGGCGCGCTTGGGCAACCAGCAAATCGACCTGCCTGAACTGAAAACCGTGTTGGCCAGCCTGCCGGCCGAATCCCGTGAGCAACTGCGCGGCAACCGTGGTGCGTTGGAAACCTGGATCCGCTCACGCCTGGCGCAGAAGGCCGTGCTTGAACAGGCCGACGCCCAGGGCTGGCGCCAGCGCCCTGAGGTAGAGCAACAGACCCGCGCCGCCACCGAGCAGATCGTGTTCCGCGACTACATGCTCTCGGTCAGCCAGGTGCCGGCGGATTACCCCAGCGCGGCTGAATTGCAGCAGGCCTACGACAGCGGCAAGGCGCAATGGGTAACGCCACCGTTGTACCGTGTGAGCCAGATCTTCCTCGCGGCGAATGACCCGCAAACCCTCGACACGGTACGTCGCCAGGCCCAGGAGCTGAGCCGTCGGGCCCAGGCCGCACCGGGTGATTTCGCCGCTTTGGCCACGCAGTTTTCCCAGGACACGGACTCCGCCGCACGCGGTGGCGACTCGGGCATGCAACCCCTGCAGCAACTGGTACCGGAAGTGCGCAGTGCGGTGTCGCGCCTCAAGGTCGGGGCCGTGTCGGACGTGGTGCAGAGTGCGGCGGGGTTCCATTTGCTCAAGCTCACCGGCCAGCAACCGGCACGCACCGCGACCCTCGACGAACTGCGTGAGCGCCTGACCCAGGCCCTGCGCGCCCAGCGCCAGGAGCAGATCGCCAAGGCTTACCTCGAAGGCATGCTCAACACCGCGACCCTGAGTATCGACGGCGCCGAGCTGAACAAGGTGCTGGAGTAACACGCGTCAACCCGCATTGGATGCACAGACCACAAGACAGGGAGTCTCCCATGGCATTTCTAGAACCGTCTGCCCCCCAGGGGCCCGCCGCTTATCGCGCACCCGCCGAGGGCCGCAGCCGTTGGCTGGCCTTGGCCGATGAGATCGACCCGGAGGTGGCGCGCTACTTTCTGGTGAGTGCGCGCTGCGGGTGTTTCATGCAAGCGGCGCGCAGCTTGAATATCAAGGCGACGCTGCTGCGCAAGCGCCTGGCGCAGTTGGAAGAGCAACTGCGGCATTCGCTGTTCAGCTACCAGGGCAATGGTTTGGTGCTCAGCCGCGACGGCCAGCAATTACAGGCGCAGCTGATCGCGCTGGCCCATGAACGCCGCTTGCCGGTGACGGAGCAGCCATTGATTCGGCTGGCGGTGGCGGAGCCGATCCTGCATGACATCCTGGGTCGCGACCTGATCGCCTTGCTGCGCCGCAATGCCAGCGTGCGCCTGGAGATCATCTCCATCGACAGCCAGTTGTCCCTGCAAGCGGTGGATGTGGATGTGGTGCTGTGGTTGTCGGATGCCGACGGCCCGAGCCCCGGCCCGAGTTTTCCCACTGAACCGCCGCGAGCCCTGGCGCGCTTGCAGTATCTGCCGCATATCGCCAAGCGTTATTCGCGGTTGACGACACGCCCGGACAGTGTGGAAGACCTCGACGATTACATGCTGGTGCAATGGCAGCCCGATGCGCAGGTGGAGGCTTTGCAGGCCTGGAACCAGGTGGTGCAGCAACGCTTGGCGGCAGTGGTGCAGGTGCATGCGTATTCGCTGATGCTGGAGATGATTCGCTGCGGTGCGTGCATTGGGTTGCTGCCGCATTACATGAGCAGTTTTGACCGAGGCTTGGTGGCGTTGCCGGGGTTGTTGGAGGCGCGCATGCAGCGGCAGGTATGGTTGGCGGTGAATACGCAGGTGGAGGATGCTGAGGCGGTAAGGATGATCGTAGAGTTGATCGTGGGCACATTTGAAGGACGGCGCGAGTGGTTTGACTCCAACGCACCTACCTTGTAGTGAGCGGGCTTGCCCCGCGCTGGGTGGCGAAGCCGCCCCAATAAGGACAGCGCGGTTCTTCAGAAGGAATAGCGGCGCCTGGTTTAGGGCGGCTTCGCCACCCAGCGCGGGGCAAGCCCGCTCACTACGATGTTGAGCGGCGGGCCAGGCAAGGTGACAGAAAGGCAGGCGGGCCAATCCGAACTCAGCGTTGCAATGCACCCCGGAAGGTTGCGCTTAATGCGCGCAAGGTTTCCTTGGAGCGGCCATCGCTGATACGGCTGTAAAGCACCACTTCACTCACGGGTAGGGTGGGCAAGCCGTATTGCTCGCTCACGTCCACCGCGCCAGACGGTGCCACGCGGTGGGCGAGGGCGGCGACGCCGAGTCCGGCGCTGACGGCGGCGCCGACGGCCATGACGCCGCCGCCGACAAATACTTCGGTCCAGTCGATGCGCGCCGCGTCCAGTGCACGGGTCGCCAAGTGCCGTACGCCGCAGGGCGCGGCCATGGTCGCCATGCGCAGGGGCGTGCCGGGGCTGTGTTGCCAGGTGGGGGCGGCGAACCAGCCAAAACGTTCCACCGCCAATACTTCGCCGTCCTGGCGGTCGCCCTCGTTGCGCACGATCACGGCGTCCAGCTCATTGCGATCGAAGGCGGCGACCAGCTCGCGGGAGGAGGCAATGCGCACTTCGAGGATCACTAACGGGTCGTAGGCGGCCAGGCGGCTGAGCCAGGTTGGCAAGTCGGGACCGGCCACGTGGTCGCTGATACCGATCACCAGGCGGCGGAGTGCGTGGCTGGCCATATCGCCCAAGGCGCGTTCATGGGCGTTGAGCAAGGCGCGGGCGGCGACGATGAAGTGTTCGCCTTGGGGCGACAGCCGCACATGCCGGGGCGTGCGTTCGAGTAAGCGATAGCCGAGGCGTTCTTCCAGGCGCTTGAGCTTGAGGCTGATCGCCGCCTGGGAGGTGTCGAGGGCTTCGGCGGCGCGGGTGAAACTGGCGAAATCGGCCACCCGTACGAAAGCCTGGACGGTGTCGATGTCCAGCGGTTTGAGCGCGTCAGTCATATTCAATCCTTATCGCACTTATATCGGCTGATATCTTGTTGAAATCATCGCGGCTGCGCAAGCTGAATCCTCATCTTGCACAGGAGTTCTCGCATGTTTGCCAAACAGTATTCACACCGTTTGCCTGCCGACTACGACATGGGCGTGATTCGCCGCCGCGCTGCGCAATTGGGGCCATTGTGGGATAACGCCGAGGGGTTGCTGTTCAAGGCGTTTATCGCCCAGGAGCGCGGCGGCAATGTGTATTCGTCGGTCTACTTGTGGGCCGATCCGTTGCAGGCCGCTGACTTTTTACTCGGCGAGCGTTTTCAGAAAGTGCTCGACAGCTTTGGTCGCCCACATATCGAGAGTTGGTTACCGCTGGATGTGCAGTGGGGGCCGGCGCAGGGCGCGTTGAGTTTGTATCGCGAGGCGTGGCCGCTGGAGCCCGGAGCGGACCGCGCCAGCCTATTGGCCGAGGAGAAGCGGCGTAATCAGCAGGTGGCGGGGCGCAGTGACACGTTCGCGGTGTTCATGGCGCTGGATGTACAGGCTTGGCGGTTGGTTCGGTTTACGTTGTCGTCCGCGGCGCTCGACGAGGCGCGTCAAGGCACGGGTTACCACGTGCTCTACCTGGCACAAGGCGTTGCGCCCCAGCCATAACTGCGCCAGTCTTGAGGCCTTATCTTTTTGGTCTCAAGCACTCTGCAATGCACACCACTCGTTTGACGCTCATTTGCCACGCCGTCACGCCTCTGCAAAAACAGGGGCGTTTTCCTGATGACGAGGCGGTGGTGATGGATTGGCAAGGCTCGGCGTTGTCGCTGGCTGATCGCTATAAGAAAACCCGGCGCCTGTTATGTGGGCCTGAGGCCAGGACGCGGCAGACGGCAGGCTTGTTCGGCGATGACGGGGTGATCGAGTTCGCGTTGCGCGATGCTGATTTCGGGCAGTGGAAGGGCCAGGACATCGGCCAGTTGGAGAGTGAGACGCTGAACACTTGGCTCACTGACGCCACGTGCGCGCCCCATGGGGGCGAGTCGGTCGAGCAGATCTGCTGGCGGGTGGGAGAGTGGATGAAAACCCTCGAATCCCAGCCCGGCCATGTCGTGGCCATCACTCATCCCTTTGTGATCCGTGCCGCGATGTGGCATGTCATGCAGTTTCCACTGTCGATGTTCTACCGGATCGACGTCGAACCGCTGTCCGCCACTGAGCTGCGTTTCAACAACCTCTGGCGCCTGCGCCTGGACACTCACGCCTAGGCGCCTGAACATGGCAAAATCCACGCCCCGCACTGAGAGCAACCCATGAAACGCATCCTGATCATCGGCATTGGCGCCGGCAACCCTGACTACATCACGATGCAGGCCGTGAAGGCGCTCAACCGCACCGACGTGTTTTTCCTGATGGACAAGGGCCAGAGCAAAGACAAGTTGATCGACCTGCGCCGCGAGATCTGCGAGACCTACATCACCGAGCCGGGCTACCGCTTCGTCGAGGCCGATTGCCCCGAGCGTGTGCGCGGCGACATCGATTACACCACCGCCGTGCAGGACCTCAACCGCGACAAGCAGCAGACCTTCGAACGCATGATCAACGAAGAAATGGCTGACGGTGAAGTGGGCGCTTTCCTGGCTTGGGGCGACCCTGCGTTGTACGACAGCACCATTCGCATCCTGCAGGCGATCTTGGCCAGTGGCCGCTGCACCTTTGAGTTTGAAGTGATCCCCGGCATCACCAGCGTGCAGGCCCTGGCCGCCCAGCACAAAGTCCCGCTGAACCGCATCGGCAAGTCGGTCGAGATCACGACCGGGCGCCGTCTGGCGGCGGGGCAGGCCAGCGACGCCGACACCTTGGTGGTCATGCTCGACGCCGAAGACTCGTACCGTACGGTGGCGGCGCAGGATCTGGATATCTATTGGGGCGCCTACCTGGGCACCCCGGACGAGATACTGATCAGTGGCAAAGTGAGTGACGTGGCTGAAGAAATCGAACGGGTGCGCAAGGCGGCGCGCCTGCAAAATGGCTGGATCATGGACACTTATCTGCTCCGCAAACCCTGAGGTAACGTCCCATGCTCAAATTGTTTGCCCTGGCGCTGACCCTGGTGGCCGGTGCCGCTCATGCCGACGATACGCTGCATACCGACTTGCCGTTGTCGTACCTGAAACAGACCCAGGGCGATGCGCGCAACCAGCCGCTGGTGATCTTCCTGCACGGGTTTGGCAGCAACGAGGAAGACTTGTTCGGCATCAAGGATGCGCTGCCGTCTACCTGGACTTACCTGTCGGCCCGTGCGCCGATGCCGGTGGACCCGCACGGCTATCGCTGGTTTACCAAGACGCCCGGTGACGGCGATTACGATGGGGAGACCGCCGACCTGCAGCGCAGCGCCACGTTGATCGAGGATTTTGTCGGCAAAGCCACCACCAAGTACCACACTCAACCTGACCGGGTGTTCCTGGTCGGCTTCAGCCAGGGCGCGATCATGTCCTACGAGGTGGGCTTGCGCCGGCCGGAGCTGGTGCGTGGGATTGCGGCGTTGAGTGGCAGCGTGTTGCCGGTGCTCAAGGCCGAGCTGAAGCCGGATGAGTCACTGGGTGAATTGGCGATCTTCATCGGCCACGGCACGTTGGACCAGGCGTTGCCCTTTACTTCGGCGACCCGGGCGAATGAGGTGCTGACGGGGTTGGGGTTGAAGCCGGAGTTTCATGGTTATTCGGGAATGAACCATACCGTCAGTGCAGCGGAAGTGCAGGACCTCAAAGCCTGGCTGGAAAAAAGCCTGGATTAAACGCGGTCGAACACTGTGGGAGGGGGCTTGCTCCCACATTTGGACCGAGTTGTTGGGAAGACTGTTATTTCCCGCCGGTAATCAACTTCACCAGCGCCGCATGCCCCTTCGCATCATCCGCGCGCGAAATCGCCTGAATCACCAGCAAGTGATTGCCCGAACCGGCCAGGAACGTGGAGTTCAGCGTCTTGCCGCCACCTTGGGTGGCGGTGCTGTCCACCTGGCGCAGGCCCAGGCCCTTGAAGGTCAGTTTTTTCTCGCCCTGTTTCTTGAAGTCAGGCAGCGCCGCGCCTTGGTCCTTGACGAAGCCGGCCACGGCGCCATCAAGGAATTTCGCGTCGTTATCCCCGATGGTTACCCCATCGTTGCGCACGGTTTCGGCGACGATCACCACACTTTTCGTGGTCTGGTTAGCGTACATCGTGCCTTGGGTATCGGCGGTGCCATCTTCGGCTTTGCCGGCGGGCAGGGTGTCGGCAGCGTAGGCCTTGGGCAGGTTGAAGGTGAACTTGCCGCCCAAGGTGGAGATGGTTTGCGTGGTTGGCTTAGCGGCGGCGAACACGCTGCCGGCGGTCAGCGCGAGGACCAGCAAGGCGGCGGTCTTGGTGAAAGTGGCCATGAAGCGCTCCAGGGATTAACGAAATTGCGGCGTATTCTGTCAGAATTTTCGCAAAATCGTTCATCCGAAGCCTCACACCTTGTCGGACTCTTCCTCAAGCCGATCCATTTCAAACAGCCTTGCCAATTCAGCCCGGGCTTCCTGGGCGGTTTGCATGACTTTGGCGGCGTCGTCGTAGACCGCGTGTTGCGCGGCCAGTACCTGCAAGTCATGGTTTTTGAAGCGGGTGATGCGCGCATCGGCCTGGGCCTGGCTCAACCCCAGGCCTACCAGGGTGCGGCGGCTCATTTCGAGGCTGGAGTAGAAGGTCTCGCGAATCGGCGAGGCATCCAGGTCGACCAGGCGGTGCACGTGCTGGCGGTTACGTGCGCGGGCGATGATCTTCATGTGCGGGTAGAGGTTGCGCACCAGCTCGGCGGTCTTGATGTTGATCTCCGGGTCGTCCATGGCGATCACAAAAAACTCCGCCTGGTCGACTTTGGCCGCGTGCAGGATCTCGGGGCGTTGCGGGTCACCGTAGAACACCGGCATGCCGCCGAAGCTGCGGGTCAGCTCGATGGTTTCCACCGAGGTGTCCAGCGCGATAAACGAGATGTTCTGCGCGCGCAGGATCCGCGCCACGATCTGGCCCATACGGCCCATCCCGGCGATCACCACACGCGGCGCGTCGCTTTCGATGGTGCGATATTCCTCGGGCACTTCCACGGTCTTGACCTTGGGCTTGAACAGCTTCGGGCACACCAACAGCAGCAGCGGCGTCACCGCCATGGACAGGGTAATGGTCAGTACGAGCACATCGTAAAGGTGGGGTTCGAACAGGCCTTGGTCGCGGCCGATCTTGAACACCACAAAAGCAAACTCACCGCCCGCTGCCAGCACCACACCCAGGCGCAGGGCGCTCTCGCGATTGAGATCACCGACCATACGGCCTACCGCGTACAACAACGGCAGCTTCAGGCCGATCAGCAGCAGCGTCAGCCCGATCACCACCAGCGGCGAACTGAGCAGCAGGCTGAGGTTGGCGCCCATGCCCACGCTGATAAAGAACAGGCCCAGCAGCAGGCCCTTGAACGGTTCGATCTGGGATTCCAGTTCGTGGCGGTATTCCGAATCCGCCAGCAGCAGGCCGGCGAGGAAGGCGCCTAGGGCCATGGACACGCCCACCAGCTCCATCAACCAGGCGGTACCGATCACCACCAGCAACGCCGTAGCGGTGGAGACTTCACGCAGGCCAGTCTTGGCGACGATGCGAAACACCGGCCGCAACAGGTAGCGACCGCCGATGATCACCACGGCGATGCTGCCGAGGATCTGCAACACATGCTGCAGGCCCTGGGCTTCGGTGGCCGGGTGATCGCTGCCGGCCAGCAGCGGCACCATGGCGATCAGCGGGATCGCAGCGATGTCCTGGAACAGCAAAATGGCAAACGCCAGGCGACCATGGGGTTGGTTCAGCTCTTTGCGCTCGGCCAGGCTTTGCAGGCCAAACGCGGTGGAGGAGAGCGCCAGGCCAAGGCCGAGCACGATGGCACTGTTCCACGACTGGCCAAACAGCCATAACGCGACAACACCCATCACCAGGCCCGTGAGCAGCACCTGGGCCAGGCCGACGCCGAATACCGCCTTGCGCATCACCCATAAACGCTTGGGCGACAGCTCCAACCCGATGATAAACAGCAGCAGCACCACGCCCAGCTCGGAGAACTGCGCGACACTTTGCGGGTTACCGATTAACCCCAGCACCGACGGGCCGATGATCACACCGGCGAACAGATAGCCCAGCACCGCGCCCAGTTGCAGGCGTTTGGCCAGGGGCACGGTCAGCACGGCGGCGAGCAGGAACACCACGGCTGCTTGTAACAGGTTGCCTTCATGGGGCATTGCGAACTCCAGGATCTTTAAAACCAATCAACAGGCGGGTATTAGAGCGCTTTTTACAGGTCGATAATTGTGTTTTTGCAGCGCGTGATCGTGCTGAGAGGCATTGCTGTCAGGGCGGAAGGATGTACAAACAATTTCCCAAGGGTGGCGGGTGGCGGCTCGTCCAGTTTATCTACTACGTTTTATGCTCTTGAGTTTATATTCCTTGGGTGGCATATTTGCATGGATTGGGACATTGAATACACGGATGAATTCGGAGACTGGTGGGCGGGTTTGGGGACAAAGGAGCAAGTGTCGGTATCCGCCAGCGTTGACCTGCTGGGGCTTTTCGGACCGGGCTTGGGCTTTCCCCACAGCAGCGATATCAAAGGTTCCCGGCACGGCAACCTGCGGGAACTGCGCCTACAACACGCGGGGCGCCCTTATCGGGTGCTGTACGCATTTGATCCACGGCGATGCGCGGTATTACTTATGGGTGGGGACAAGACCGGGCAGCACCGCTGGTATGACCAACACGTCCCGGTGGCAGAAAAGTTGTACGACGTACATTTGCAAACTTTGTGTAGAGAGGGCCGTAACCATGGCTAAGAAATTCGCCGAACTTCAAGCCCGCATGACGCCACAAGCGCGTGCTGAAGCCAAGCAGTTGTTCCAGCAACACCTGCAGCAAATGCCCCTGCATGAGCTGCGCAAAGCCCAGCAGTTGAGCCAGCAAAGCCTGGCGAAGGCATTGAACATCAACCAGGCGGCCGTCTCCAAGATGGAGCGGCGTACCGACATGTACATCAGCACGTTGCGCGATTACATCCGTGCAATGGGCGGCGAACTGGAGATTATCGCGACCTTCCCCGATGGCCAGGTCAAGATCGACAATTTCGCGTATTGAAGGTTGGCAGTCGCCCGGCCATGCGCCGGGCTTTTTCGTGCGGGCTTACTTTTCCGCCTGCATCACCGCGCCTTGGCTGGTTGGAGCCAGGTTCGCCGGCCGGCGATACAACCCCACCGCCAACCCGGCGATGATGATGCCGATCGAGATCAGGTTAGGCGTTGAAATGCGCTCGTCGAGCATCAGCATGGAGCTGGTAATGCCGAATACCGGGATCAGCAACGACAGGGGCGCCACGGTGGACACCGGGTACAGCTTGAGCAGCGAGTTCCAGCCCCAGTACGCAAAGTGCGTGGCCAAATACACCTGGAACAGGATCGACAAGATCGCCGTCAGGTCGAGGCTGGCTTGCAAACCTTCGAACGCGGCGCTGCCGTGCATCAGCCAGGCCGTGAGGAACAGCGGAATCGGCGGGATCAGGCTGGCCCACACCATGAACGAGAAGATCTCTTTCACCCCGGACTTCTTGATGATCACATTGCCCACGCTCCAGGCCACCGCACTGAGGACGATCAGCATCACGCCCAGCACGGCATGGTTGCCTTGCTGGGTGGAAATGATCCCTGCGAGGCCGATCAAGGCCAATACCGCGCCGATCATCTGCGCGCCACGGATCTTCTCTTTGAACAGCACAAAGCCCCAGCCCATGGTGAAGAACACGCTGAGTTGAATGATCAATGAGGCAATACCAGGGCTCACACCCACCTGGATGCCGTAGTTGATCACGCCCCACATGCCCAACCCGAAGATAAAACCGTAGGCGGCCACGTAGCTGAATTTAACGGCAGGACGCTTGATAAAGAACACCAGCGGCAGGGCGGCGAGGGCAAAGCGGATACCCGTGAGCACAAACGGATCGATGGCGCGCAGGCCCAGTTTGGTGATGGGGAAATTGACCCCCCACACCAGGGTGACGAGCACGGCAAGTGACAAATGTTTTTTCAGCATGGACCCTCCTTGGGTCAGGCGGCACAGCGCAATTGCGATGTGCCGCCGGAAAGTCAGTTCAAGGCGAACCGTTTTTGCATCAGGCACAGCCCGGCGATTTCCATCAGCAGATTGTCTGCCGAGGCGCGTTGGGCGGGGGACAAGCTTGGCAGGGTTGCCAGCAAGGCGCGTACTTTACGTGGCTCGAAGAACGGCACGTTGCTCAGTGCCGGGCCGCTCAACACGTCGTTGATCATTTCATACAGCTTCGATTGCGGGCTCTCGGACGCCGGCGGCGCGCGGAAGTATTGCTTCTTGCGGTCCAGCACGGCCTGCGGCACATACGGGCGCATGGCTTCGCGCAGGGCGTATTTCTCGGTGGCGCCGCGCACTTTCATGTTCACCGGCAGGCGGCAGGCGGCCTCGATCACTTGGTGGTCGAGCAGCGGTGGGCGGCCTTCCAGGCTGCCGGCCATTTCCATGCGGTCGCCCAGGGAGGTCAGCACCACGTTGGGCAGGCTCGACTTGGCGACCATGTACAGCGAGCGGTTGACCGGTTCCCAGCCGTTCAGCGCCCGTGGGCTCAGACGGTCGTAGAACTCGCGATAGGCGTCGGTATTGCTGAAGCGCTCACGGAAGTCATCGCTGTACAACTGCGCCAGAGGCCCGAACAACGCTGATTGGGTTTGCAGCCAGGACACGCCGTGGCCCAGTTCGTCCTGCACCCATTTCACATCGTTCTTGCCGCCGGGCAGGTAGCGATCTTCGCTGGCGTGCAGGCGGCGGGCGAGCTCGGCGATTGCCGTCGGGTCTTGGTTTTCGTGGTTGTACAACACCATGTCGCGGCGATAGTGCGGGTAGCCACCGAAGACTTCGTCGGCGCCTTCACCGGTCAATACCGCGCGCATGCCCTGGTTCTGCACGTATTTGCACAGCAGGTACTTGGCCACGCTATGGGCGTTGGCGAAGGGCATCTCGGCGTGCCACAGAGCGTTTTCGAAGTTGTCCGCCATGTCGGCGGAGTTCACCGACAGCACATTGAGGTGGGCGCGGTTATGCCGGGCGGCAATTTCAGCGTACTGGCGTTCGTCGTAGGCCTGCTCGCCTTCGAAGGACAAGTGGAAGGCCTGCAGCGGCTGGCCGGTCAGTTCGGTGGCGATGCCCAGCATGGCCGAGGAGTCCAGGCCGCCGCTGAGGCACACACCCACCGGCACATCGGCGTGCAAACGCAGGCGCACGGATTCTTCGATGGTGTGGCGCAGCGAGTCGATCATCTCGGCTTCACTGCGTTGCTCGGTGGCCTGGGCGTCGGGGAAATCCCAGTCCCAATACTGTTCGGTTTGCAGGCCGCTTTCGTCAGCGATGATCCAGCAGCCGGGTTTGACGCTGCGAATGTTGTTGAACACGGTACGGTCGCGCAGGATAAAGCCCCGGTTGGCGTAGGCTTCGTGGTCCCACTCTGCGGGCACGCCGGCGGCGAGCAAGGCTTTGATTTCGGACGCGAAGTACCAGGCGCCTTCATGCTCGGTGTAGTACAGCGGCTTGACGCCCACTCGGTCACGCACGGCAAACAGCTTTTTGCGCAGGCGATCGAAGATCAGAATGGAGAACTCGCCGCGCAGTTGCTTGAGTCCGCGTACGCCGTGACGGCGGTACAGGTGCATGGCGATTTCGCTGTCGGACGAGGTCTTGAAGCGGCAACCGTAGCCCTCCAGCTCCGTACGAATGCGTTGATAGTCATAGAACTCGCCGTTGACCATCATCACCAGGTCGCCTTCATCGGCGACGATCGGCTGGGTGCCGTTACCCAGGCCGACCAGGCCCAGGCGCACATAACCGAAAGCGGCCTGGCCCTTGGGGTCGAACCACTGGCTGGAGCTGTCCGGGCCACGATGATGGATCGCACGCAGGGCGGCATCGAACAGGTTGGGGTTGAACGCACGAGGTTGTTTGGCAAAGACGCCAATGTATCCACACATGACAATTACTCTATTGAATTTGTAGTGATCAGCGACACGCTGGGTTCAAACGGTGATGATCGGTTCGTTCATCCCATGCAGCTCAGGCAGCACCGCTTCGGGGCGTATACCGATGGAACTGAGGATCTCGGGCATGGCCGAGTAGTCCGCTTCGCCGGTCTCGGTGAATTGAGTCGGCAACAGCAGTGAGCGATCACCGAACACTTCAAGCAGCTGCGGCAGGATGATTCGCCACGCCGAAATCTCGCGCATCGGGAAGATCCGGATGGAGTTGGCGATGCCGCGGGTGAACAGCGTGGTTTGCTGCGGGGTAAAGTCACCCACCACCTGCTGCACGAACAGCGGGAAGATGTGTTTGTGCACCAGCTCGTCTTTTTTGTGCAGGGCCACCACGTGACGAAACACCGGCTGGATGTCCGGCGCGTCACTGAGGTCGGCCAGGTAGTCGCTGATAAAGGTTTCCGAGACCAGCGAGAACGCCAGGCGGTAGATTTTGAAGTCCGCCTCGGACATCGTGGCCTGGGCCTGGCTGAGGTGGCGGGTCAGCTCCAGCTCCGGCCATTTAATGCGCATGCCGCGCTGGGTAATCGCCAGTTCACACATGTTGATCGAGAACAGTGTGTGGTAGGCCTCATCCGCCAAGGTTTCGGAAATCGTCGCGGCGCTGGCCGAGCTCAGGCGCGAGCCCAGCTGCAGCAGGTCGATGCAGGACGGGCAGATGATTTCGGTTTCGATGGCGATGGTTTTCTGGTTGTAGATCACCCAGCCGGCCGACAGGATCAGCAACTTCAGGGCATGGGGGTAGTGTTGGTAGCGCGGGTCATGGGCGAAAGGTAACAGGGCCTCGAGAAAGTCCGGCGCTTGCAGGTCAAGCTGGATATCCGGGCGTTGGGAGTCGAGCTTGATCTGTGCGCGTTTGTGCCAGCTGCGTTCGATTTTGATCAATCGTTCATCGGTCGCGTCATTGCTGCGATAAAGATCGTCTTGAGTGCTGTGCTGAAACATGGTTTCACCGGTTGATAGTGAGTTGTGAAGGCCATCCATGGTTTGCCGAGGTGCGCTCGGCAACGTTCACGACCGGGAGTTACACCGCTGGCGCGGTCTGGATCTTGTCCTTCTTGCGATCCAGGAAATCCGCCAGGCGATCCTGTGTGCGGGTGTCGGAAGACACCACGGCGGCAATCAAGGCTTCCGTCATCAGCCCGTCCTGCTGGCTTTGATCAACAATGCGTGGCAACACATGGGTCACCGCGTAATTGGTCATGGGCAGGTTGCCGGCGATCTTGTGCGCCAATTCGGTGGCCTTGAGCACCGCCTGGCCGACCGGCACCAGGTACTGGGCCACGCCGCGCTCGTAGCTTTCCTTGGCGTAGAGCGTGCGGCCGGTGAGCATCATGTCGGTCATCAGGGCAATGCCGGCGATGCGTGGGAAGCGCACCGAGGCGCCGACGCCGACATACAGGCCGCGCATCGCTTCGGGCAGCGAGAAGAAGGCGCTGTCATCGACCACGCGCAGGCTGCAGGCGGTGGCAATCTCCAGGCCGCCACCGATGGCGGCACCGGTAATGGCGGCTACCACGGGCACCTTGCCGAACTGGATCAGTTCGAAGGTCTTGTGCCATTCGCGAAATGCCTGGACGTTATCGATGACCGACTGGTCGCGGATTTCCGACAGGTCCAACCCCGTGCAGAAATGCTGGCTGGTGCTGTAGAGCACCGCAGCACCAATGCCTTCTGGGATGTGGGTGAAGGTCTCGCGCAGTTCGTGCATGACTTCCAGCGACATGGCGTTGCGCTTCTGCGGGCGGTTGAGTCCCACCATCAAAACAGCGCCGTCCACGCGTACGTCCAAGTAGTTTTTGACAGTCATTTTCCGAATATCCCTTCGATATGAGCCCAACTTGGGGAGCGATGATTCTAGGTGGCGGTGTGATGGCCCGCTTGCTATGTCAGGTCATACTTTGACAAAATCGGGCCATGCCGCCGACCTTCACCTTTTCGCCTTACAAACCGGACAGCCCCGAAGCGGTGGTGACGTTGCGCGAGTACCCGTCTGGGACAGTATTTCCACGCCACACTCACCGACGCGGGCAGTTCGCCTACGCCTCCACAGGCGCGTTGAAAATGTTCACCGACCTGGGTAATTGGGTCGTGCCGCCCCAGCGGGCGATCTGGGTGCCGGGTGGGGTGTCGCATGAGATGCACATGCGCGGCGACGTGGTGATGCTCAACACCTACTTGGACGACGCCGCCGCCCGGCGCGCCGGGTTGCAGGACTATTGCCAGGTGTTTGGCGTCTCGCCGCTGCTGCGTCATCTATTGGAAGCGGCGCTGGCGATTGGGCCATCGGCCTCGCCCAGCGTGCGTGATTGTTGCGTGCTGACCCTGCTGATCGACGAAATCGGCACGATGCCCGAGTTGCCGTTGAGTGCGCCGCTGCCTTCGGAATCGCGCCTGGCCCGTTCTTGTCAGCGCTTCCTTGACGCGCCCACGCAGAAAATCTCGATTGGCGAGATGGCCGATTGGTCGAGCATGAGCCGGCGTACCTTCACGCGTAATTTTCGTGAATGCACGGGCATGACCTTTGTGTCGTGGCGCCAACAGGTCTGCCTGCTGGAAGCCACTGCACGGCTCAGCCATGGCTCGTCCATCACCGATGTGGCCTTCGAGCTGGGGTTCAGCAGCTCCAGTGCGTTCACCTCGGTGTTTCGCCGTAACCTGGGGGATTCACCGGCGCGTTACCTGGCCAAGTCCAAGGCCGCTTCCATCTTCTGAAAGGAAGAGGGGGCCAACGTGGTGAATGCCAGTCAGTTAAGAAGCAGCAAGAGCGAAAAGTAACCCGTGGCGAGGGAGCTTGCTCCCGCTGGACTGCGTAGCAGTCCCAGTCTTTTGAAACAAAGCGCTGGGGCCGCTTCGCGACCCAGCGGGAGCAAGCTCCCTCGCCACAGGTACTGTGTGCATCCTTAACTGACTGGCATTAGCCAACGTGGTGCCTTTTCCCCCAGCGGTACCGCGCTGAGCCGCGCCCTTTGTTACTATCGTCGTCCCTTGTCACCAGGAGTCACCGCCCCATGCAGCACCAGTGGGATGAAATGCACCGCACCCGCAAGCCCACGTTCCTACTGTGCGGCGAGCCTCAGGGCGATGTGCTCAATCTCTATGTTCACGGTTATTCGGCGTTCTTCAACCGGCAACAACTGGGCAGCTTCAAGGCGCAGTTGGCGGGCATCGAAGGCTCGACCAACCTGATGCTGTTCTGGCCGGCGGGGCATTTCCTGGAAAACCTGTTTGCGCCCTTCAAGGACGTCATGGGCGCGATGCTCGGCGGTGGTAGCCTGGGCGCGGCGACCGTCGGCGTGGGCAAGGCGATTGCCTATTTTCTCGACCACTACAAAAGCGTCGAGGCGCGGGTGGACGAAGTCGCGAGGAGCCTGCTGCCTGAACTGGCTAACTACCTGCACGGCGAGTCCCTGGCAGTACGGCGTATCAACCTGATCGGCCATTCCCTTGGCGCGCGCATTCTGGTCAAGAGCCTGCTGGCCAACCCTGAGACCGCCCGCGAGCTGCCATTGGACAATCTGTTGCTGATGGGCGGGGCGATCTGCACTTCGAGCCCGTGGGACGACGTCTCGGCGCCGCTTAAAGGGCGTGTGATCAATTGCCACTCCAGCAAAGACTGGGCCTTGGCGCTGAAACCGGACACTGAACGGTGTATCGGCCGCTATGCGATCCCGGTGACGCCGGCGCTCAAGGCCAAGGTCACCAACGTGCACTTGGCGACGTTCGATCACGCCGCCTATTGGCCGCAGTTGCAGACGGTGGTGCAGTACACCGACCTGCTGCACGAGCGACGCGGCATGATCCGTTCCGACCAGCGCAGCCCTGAGGTACGGTTTGCCGAAGAGGACGCGGAGCTGTTCCCGGCGCTGGTGCAGGCGCGGCCCGAAGAGTTGAAGTTCCTCGCCGAACTGATGGCGCAAAAACGCAGTGCATCTATAGACGGCAATGTTCGTGAGCCGCTCAAGCTGGCCATCGAGTTGCAGCGCATGGGCGGTGACAGCTTCATGAACATGGCCCGCGGGCACGGCGTGAGTTATCGCCAGATCGCCGAAGATGTGGTGCGACGGCTGGGTATCAAGTTCGACGAGTCTCTGGATACCGTCGAGTTGGCCGCGCTCGAGGCCCGGGTCGCCGAGAAGCTCATTGAGCAGTACAAAGACAAACTCAGCAACGCTGACCGCCAGGTGTTCGACGCGGAGCTCAAGGCCGCCGCGCAGAAGGAACAGGGGTTGTTCAGCCGGTTCGATGTCGGCCGATCGGCCACCACGGCGTTGAGCGGCACGGCGCTGGCGGGGCTGACCGGGTTTATCCTGCGTCGTGGTGCGGCCACGGCTATTCCTGTGGTCGGCCAGGCCTTGGCTGCGGCGATGCTGCTGGTGAGCGGGGTGCGTGCGTTTTCCGGCCCGGCGTATTCGATCACCACTCTGGCGGTGCTGGTGATTGGTGTGATTCGCCAGCGCATGGAGCGTGAAGCGCTGAACCAGGAGATGGACCTGGTGGTGCAAGTGGTAGAGACGTTCGACCTGCCACGGGAGACGGTGATGCGCACGGTCGCGTCCGACTGATAAGCTGCGTCTCTATCGAGTGTGTTTGCCTGGGATACCGTGTGAAATTCAGCCTGCCAAAAATCGCTACCGCCCCGTTTTGCCCGCCGGAAGTGGCCGGCTCCGTTGCCGTTGACCCCAAGGCTTCGTTCTTCAAGCGCGTGCTGATGTTCGCCGGCCCGGGCCTGCTGATTTCCATTGGTTACATGGACCCCGGCAACTGGGCCACGGCCATCGAAGCCGGCTCGCGCTACGGTTACAGCCTGTTGTTCGTGGTGCTGCTGGCCAGCCTGGCGGGGATGGCGGTGCAGTGCCTGTGCTCGCGGTTGGGCATCGCCACCGGCAAAGACCTGGCGCAACTGTGTCGCGAGCGCTATAGCAAGCGCTCCGCACGCACCCAATGGGTGCTCGCGGAAATCTCCATCATTGCCACCGACCTTGCCGAAGTGCTCGGCTGTGCGCTGGCTTTTCACCTGCTGCTGGGGGTGTCGCTGACCACCGGCATTGTCATCACTGCCTTCGATACCTTACTGATCCTTGCCCTGCAAAATCGCGGTTTCCGCCGTCTGGAAGCGATCATGCTGGCGCTGGTGGCGACCATCGGCGTGTGCTTCTTTATCGAGTTGGTATTGATCAAACCTTACTGGCCGGACGTGTTCAGCGGTTTCACCCCATCGCTGTCGGCCATCAGCGATGCTGCGCCCCTGTACCTGGCCATCGGTATTCTCGGGGCCACGGTGATGCCGCATAACCTCTACCTGCACAGCTCCATCGTGCAAACCCGCCTGATCGGCAAGGACCTGGCCAGCAAACAGGACGCGGTCAAGCTGGCGCGCATCGACACCATCGGTTCACTGGCCCTGGCCCTGCTGGTCAACGCCGCGATCCTGGTGCTCGCCGCTGCCGCCTTCCATAAGACTGGCCACACCGATGTGGTCGAAATCCAGGACGCCTACCACCTGCTCGACCCCCTGGTGGGCGGCGCGTTCGCCAGCATCCTGTTCGGCATCGCCTTGCTGGCGTCCGGGCAAAGCTCAACCTTCACCGGCACCATCGCCGGGCAGGTGATCATGGAGGGCTACCTCAACCTGCGCATTCCCTGCTGGCAGCGGCGCCTGATCACCCGTGGGCTGGCGCTGATCCCGGCGTTCCTGGGGGTATGGCTGATGGGCGACGATGCCATCGGCAAGCTGCTGATCCTCAGCCAGGTGGTGCTCAGCCTGCAGTTGCCGTTCGCGCTGTATCCATTGATCCGCATGACCGGCGATAAACAGTTGATGGGGCCGTTCGTGAATCGGTTGCCGACACGGTTGTTGGCGTGGTTCCTGTTTGCGGTGATCAGTGGGGCGAATGCCTGGCTGATTGGCCAGTGGGTGTTCTGATCGAAGCGGTGCAGCCATTGAAATGATCTAAACCAGGATCGCCAAGGACGTGTATTGGGCGACTTGCGGATCGGCCGTCAACAGCTTCATCGGTTCGCTCATGGCTGTTGCCACGATGAGCCGATCAAAAGGATCTTTGTGATGATGCTCAAGATCCTTAACCGCGATGGCATGTTCTGAAGTGACGGGCAGTTCGACGAATCCGCTTTCGAGGCAGTACTCACGGATTTCCTCCAGATCTACAGTGAGTTTCCCCAGGCCGACCTTGATTGCCATCTCCCAGAATGTTGCAGCGCTGATGTAAATCTCTGCTGCATTCTCAATCAGCTTCCTGGCTTTGCTGGACAGCTTCGGGTCTTCAGTGAGCGCCCAGAGCAGGATATGGGTATCCAACAACACTCTCATGGACGGCTGCCTTCAAAGGCATCCAGTAGATCGTCAGGCAACGCTGCATCGAAGTCTTCGGGAATGACGAGCTTACCTTTCATAGCTCCGATTCGCCGACCCTTGGATTTCCCGAGGGGCACAAGCTGTGCCATCGCACGTCCATGCTTGGCAATGATAATGACCTTGCCCGCGGCGGCCTCATCAACCAATTTCGACAGATTATTTTTAGCTTCACCCAGAGGAACGGTAATCATGTGGTTGTCCCCATATTTTGGCCAAATATAGCCAAAACTAGGTGCGCTATCAAAGACGGCACGACCGCCGGTTGAAGCGACTCGCTCATAGCGCGATATTTTCTGGTACGTGACTTCCATGGCAGATATCTCATGGCAGATCTCTCAAAAAGATGCCCTCAAAGTCTGCCGCAACATACCAAGGCGAGAAATACTGGCCCAAAAATTCAGAACGGACCTACCTATTGCTGTAGGGGGATTTACTTCGTAGCTGGGTTCTTTTCGACAGCTTGGTTCTCCTCGACCCTGAGAGGTCACCGATCCCAATACGGCACCCCCCCAAAGCATTCCACAAAGTAATCAATCACCGTCCGCACTTTCAGCGACAAGCGCCGGCTGCCCGGCCACAGTGCCGCAATCTGCTGCGGCTCCAGGGTAGTCGCCACTTCATACTCCGTCAGCACCGCCTGCAACGTGCCCGCACGCAAGCCTTCGCCGATCAACCAGGAAGGAAACACCACCAACCCCAGCCCTTGTTCGGCGGCGTGGGTCAGGGTGTCGGCGTGGTTACCGGTGATTGGGCCCTTGACGCTATAAGGCGTCCACTCAGCCTGACCCTTGCGGAAGAACCAGCGTTGCTGGCCGGTGATGCCTTTGTAGGCCAGGCACTGGTGGTTGATGAGTTCGTCAGGGTGTTGGGGCGTGCCGTGCCGAGCCAGGTAGGCGGGGCTGGCGGCGAGGCGAAAGCGCTGGGGCGCGAAGATGCGTGCCTGCATGCTGGAGTCGTTGAGCACGCCGATACGGAACAGGAGGTCGGTGCCATCTTGCAGTGGGTCGACGTAGGTGTCGGTTTGCTGGATATCCAGTTGCAGCTTGGGGTAGCGCCGGCACAATTCGCCCAGCCAAGGGGAAATGTGGCGCTGGCCGAAGACCATCGGCGCATTGATGCGCACCAGTCCGCTGGGTTCGCTTTCCTGTTCCTGCAGGGCCTGGCCGGCGGCTTCCAGTTGTTCCAGCATCAACCGCGCATGCCGCCCGAGCAGGCGCCCGGCCTCGGTGGGGCTGACCGCGCGGGTGTGGCGATACAATAACTGTTGGCCGAGCGCCTGTTCCATCAACTGTATTTGCCGGGAAATGGAGGAGGGCGCCAGGCCCTCGCGGCGTGCCACTTCGGAGAAGCTGCCAAAGTCCAGCACGGCGACAAACAGGCGCAGCGCCTTGAAACTCAATTCATTCAAGCCTTGCATCACGTCTCCAGGCTGTGCGTTTTACGCAAAGGTGTTGTCGGCATGCTCCCATTTATCGCACAGGACGGCCACTGGATAATGCGCGCCATCCAATCCTTTGTTGATGTGCAGGTGATGTATGCAAGCAAGTTCTCTCGAAGGCGTGGCGCACGCCAAGCCGAAAAAAAATGGCCTGCGGCTGCTGTTGTTGCCGCTGGTGATCCTGGCCGGCATGGGCCTGTCGGTGGAGGCGGGTTTGCTGGGGCCTTTGGGTGTGCAGGTAGGGCATTTATGGGCGACGTTGAGCATCTTCGGTGTCGGTTCGGCGATCCTGTTTTTGCTGCTGCTGTTCAGCGGCCCGCATAAGGGCCCGGCGCTGTCCGAGCTGCCGCGCTGGCAGTTGATCGGCGGCTTCCTGGGGCCGATCTACGTGGTGGTGCTGACGCTGGCCACGCCGCATATCGGTATCGCGATGACCATGATCGCGATTTTGTCCGGGCAGGTTGGCAAGAGCGTGCTCATCGACCATTTCGGCTGGTTTGGCGCGGCGCGCAAGCGGGTCAATAGCGAGCGCTGGATTGCCCTGGCGCTGATTGTGGTGGCACTTGTTCTGATTGCACGAGGTTAAGGCGATGAATCTGATTCTGTTACTGGTCGTGGTGGTTGCCGCAGGGGCGGTGTTGAGTGTGCAGGCCGCCATCAATGGGCGCCTGGGCCAAACGGTAGGTGTATTGCGTGGCAGCCTGGTGACCTTCGTGGTGGGCGCGATTGTTACCGCGTTGCTGATTCTGTTCTTTGAACCCGCCCAGGCGGTGAGCCTGCTGGACGTGCCGAAATGGCAACTCACCGGCGCACTGTTCGGCGTGGTCTACATGATGGTGATGGTCGGCGCGGTGCCGGTGGTCGGTACGGCTGTTGCCACGGTCGCGGTCATCGTCGGTCAATTGGGCATGGGCATGCTGATCGACAACTTCGGCTGGCTGGGCAACCCGGCCATCGAACTGTCGGGCAGCCGGATCGTGGCAATGGTGTGTTTGGCGCTGGCGCTGGTGTTCATGTACCGCAGCAATACCCGCACCGACTGATGGTTTGAACCATCGACGACGGGCCGCAGTCACTGCTTAAGGTGCCGGCGCCCGCCGCACCGGGACGACCATGAAGAAGGAGTCTGACCATGCCAGATGAGACCTGTGCCTGCCCACACTGCAAGTGTGTGCTGGGTGTTGACGCGGTAATGAAGGACGGTAAAGGCTATTGCTGCCAGGGCTGTGCCGAGCACCATGCCCATGGTGAACCGTGTTCGGCGGCCACTGGCTGCGAGTGCGCCAAGTCGGCCAAGGGCTGAACGCAGTCAAAATGTGGGGCTGGCTTGCCGGCGATGGCGGTGAGTCAGCCACCTTGGATCATCGATTGACACCCCCTCATCGCAGCAGAGGTATCTACACAGCACTCTAACAACCACCCTAACCACGATGCGAAGCGAGTCGCTCTTGATCTCGCTTTTGATCTCAGGCGCCCCGTCAAACACGCTGGCCGGAATTCGACAGGGATTTGGGGGGTAAACCGGCAGGGATGCCGGTTTAGCCGCCCCGCGCCATGGATGGCGCGTGGCGGCGGCCCCCCAAATACCTGTCGGATTACGGGCACACCGAGCGTGAGCGAGGTGCCGAGTGTTGGGGCAAGAGCGTTTTGCTTACTTTTGCGCTCTTCAAAAGTGAGCCGCCGTAAGGGCGGAACCCATAGCAGCCGTTACCTAAATAACGGATATGTACCCGCTCTGATCCAACATCCAGGTGAGCTGTCAGGCCGCCAGCGGGAGCAAGCTCCCTCGCCACAGGTCCTGCGCCATACCCAGAGTGGTGTAGATACCGATGCCCGATGGCGCTGAATCAGTCACCTGATGAATCGACTGACACACCGCTATCGGGGGCAAGCCCCCTCCCACATTTGGATCGCGGTCTAACCGTTAGATGGCGGTGG
>NZ_PKKS01000008.1:0-432010 GCF_002859085.1 Pseudomonas sp. QC2 | reverse complement strand
CCGCCAAAATCGGTGGTGATATCCACGTCCTGGTCGCCGGCCAAAACGTTGGCGCCGTGGCTGAAGCCGCTGCAAAAATCGCTGGCGTGAGCAAAGTACTGGTCGCCGACAACGCGGCCTACGCTCATCAACTGCCGGAAAACGTCGCCCCGCTGGTTGCAGAGCTGGGCGCTGGCTACAGCCATATCCTGGCTGCCGCCACTTCCAACGGCAAAAACATCCTGCCACGCGTTGCCGCGCAGCTGGACGTTGACCAGATCTCCGAGATCATCTCGGTCGAAAGCGCTGACACCTTCAAGCGCCCGATCTACGCCGGTAACGCCATCGCTACCGTTCAATCGAACGCTTCGGTCAAAGTCATCACCGTCCGCGCCACCGGTTTCGACCCGGTGGCTGCTGAAGGCGGTTCGGCTGCCGTTGAAGCTGTTGCGGCTGCCCACGATGCGGGTACATCCAGTTTTGTTGGCGAAGAGCTGGCCAAGTCGGATCGTCCTGAGCTGACCGCTGCCAAGATCGTCGTTTCCGGCGGTCGCGGCATGCAGAACGGTGACAACTTCAAGCACCTGTACGCCCTGGCCGACAAGCTGGGCGCTGCGGTCGGCGCTTCCCGCGCGGCCATCGACGCAGGTTTTGTACCGAACGACATGCAGGTCGGCCAGACCGGCAAGATTGTCGCGCCACAGCTGTACATCGCCGTCGGTATCTCCGGCGCGATCCAGCACTTGGCCGGTATGAAAGACTCCAAAGTGATCGTTGCGATCAACAAGGACGAAGAAGCACCGATCTTCCAGGTGGCTGATTACGGCCTGGTGGCGGACTTGTTTGACGCGGTGCCGGCGTTTCTGGCTGAGCTGAACTGAAGACGCGGTGGTTGAAGCAAAAAAAGGCCTGGTTCACACCAGGCCTTTTTCATGGTGCTCACTTAGCCATTGACCCATTTGCTGGTGTCGTCCAATGCCATGCCGAACCGATCCACGATTGACCGCACCTCATCTTCATTGATGATCAGCGGAGGGCAGAAAGCGATGGCGTCGCCCATGTTGCGCGTGATCATGCCATGCGCCTGGGCACGTCCTGCCAGATAGCGCCCGAGCGTGCCTGGCGCGTCCAAGGGGGCCTTGGTGGCGCGGTCAGCGACCAGTTCGACGGCTGCGATCAGGCCCGCCCCCCTGATCTCACCGACCAACGGATGATCGCCGAAAGTTTGCAACCCTCTGCGCAGGAGTTCACCCATCTGTGCGGCATGCGCCACGAGGTTTTCTTCATCAATGATTTTCAGGTTTTCCAGCGCGACGGCTGCCGCCACAGGATGCCCGCCGCCGGTAAAGCCATGGCCCAGTGCGCCGAAGGACTTCGTCTGGTCAGCGATGCCTTGATACACCCGCTCATTGAGCAGAATGGCCGATATCGGCTGGTAGGACGACGACAGTTGTTTGGACAGAATCATGATGTCCGGTTCTATGCCGAAGGTCTGGCTGCCGAACATAGTACCGGTACGGCCGAAGCCACAGATCACCTCATCGGCGACAATCAGAATGTCGTGCTTGCGGCACACTCGCTGGATTTTCTCCCAGTAGGTACGCGGCGGCACAATCACGCCACCGGCCCCCATCAAGGGCTCTCCGACGAAGGCCGCGATGGTTTCCGGACCCTCTTTCAGGATCAACGCCTCCAGTTCAGCGGCAAGTCGATCAGCAAATTGCTCCTCGGTCTCATGCGGTAGCGCATGGCGGTAGTGGTGCGGGCAGCCGACGTGCAGGAAGCCTGGCAACGGGACGTCGAAGCCGCGCTGGTTGGCCGGCAGGCCCGTGAGGCTGGCGCTGGCAAGCGTAATTCCGTGGTAGCCGCCGATTCGGCTGATGAATTTTTTGCGGGTCGGTTTGCCCTGGGCATTATTGAGATACCAGACCAACTTGATCACGGTGTCGTTGGCCTCGGAGCCGGAGTTGGTGAAGAACACCTTGCTCATGGGCACCGGTGCCATGTTGATCAGCTTCTCCGCCAGCTCGATGCTGGGGGCGTGGGCCTTATGACCAAACAGGTGGTAGAAGGGAAGGGTAGACATCTGCTTTTCAGCCGCCGCCACCAGTCGCTTGTTGCTGAAGCCCAGGGCCGCGCTCCATAGCCCGGCCATGGCCTCGATGTAACGTTTGCCGTTTTCGTCGATGACGAACACCCCGTCCCCTCGATCAATCACCAATGGCCCCTGTTCCTCGTGAGCCCTGGCGTTGGTGTAGGGGTGCAATTGATGACGCATGTCTTTGTCGGCTAGAGAGGAACGTGTCGTGCTCATGATGATCTCGCTGTTTTATGGGACCGCTAACTGAAGAATAATGCATGATGCATCATGTTGTGTAGCTGGTTTTTTCTCCATAAAACCGCGATGATGCAGCCCTGTGCTGTCGGGGCCTTGTTTCCCGCCAAATAGAGCCTCTCCCTCCATTCGGATCTGATATGAGCTACCCAATCGGTGAAATAAAACACGCGTATCTCGGCACCAGCGTCTATTCATCGCTACGGGAAGCGTTGGTCACGGGAAAGCTCAAGCCCGATGACAAACTTCGCATTCGTGACCTGGCCATGCAGTTGGGCACCAGCGTCACCCCTGTGCGCGATGCGATTCTTCAGCTTGCGAAAGAGCAAGCGTTAGTCATGAAGACGCCCAAGGACATACGCGTTCCGATCTTGACGAGCCAACAATATTTGGAAATTCGCGCTGTGCGGCTGGCACTTGAGGGGTTGGCTGCGGAGACGGCGGCGAGCCTTGTCACCGATGAGGATTTGGAGCGTATTGAGGCCAACATCAAGGCCAACCTTGACGCAATTCATCGTGAAGACATGAGCGAAGCGTTGAACCTCAACCAGGCGTTCCACTTCTTTTTTGCCGACATCGCTCAAATGCCGCTGTTGCGAGGCTTTCTGGACAGTCTATGGATGCGCACCGGGCCACTGCTCGCACTGGCCTACGATCACTTTTCGGAGCAGATGGCGATCGAGCACCACTGGGAAGTGTTGGCAGCCCTGAAGAACCGTGATGGGGTTGCCGCCAGGCAGGCGATCTGTACGGACATTCTTGACGGCAACGAAATGATGCTGGAATTTATCAAGACGCAGTAAGTGCAACTGTCATTCTGACTTGCATAAAAGCGTTGGTGGAGCATCGTGTCTCCAGTTTCGAGAGGCAGATGACTGCTACCCGTCATTGGCCTCTCTTGAGTTCCGCTTCCAAGTGGTCAACGAACAAGCGCACTCTATGCGGAACATGGCGACGGGTCGGTAGCATCGCCGTGATCGAAAGTTGCTCGGGCAGCACGTCCTCAAGGTTCACCCTTGCGAGCGAACCTTCAGCAAGCTCGTTGCGGATGTCCCAATAGGTCAGCATGGCCAGGCCCAGGCCTTGTTTGCTTGCAGTGCGCACCGCCTCGACACTGTTGGCGGAAAACGCTCCTTGAGCGCGAATGGCCACGGCGTTCTCGCCATGAGTGAACGGCCAGTAAGGCATGCTGTGCAATGCGATGCATTGATGATGATTGAGGTCATCCAGCACCGTCGGCGTACCCCATTGCGCCAGGTAGGCCGGGCTTGCGCAGACCACACGAGGATTTGGTGCCAGGGGTGTGGCCACCAACGTTGAGTCGCGCAGTGTGGCGATGCGGATGGCCACATCAATGCCGAGCCCGGCGATGTCGATGATGCTGTCCGATAGCGTCAGGTCGACCTTGAGGGTCGGGTTGTCAGCCAGCAATGCCGGGAGCAACGGCATGATGACGGTTTGGCCAAAAACGCTGGGGGCGGTGACCCTCAATGTGCCGCTGGCACTGCCCGCACTGGTTTTCAATGTGGCACGCGCAGCTTCGTTGGCCTCGAGCATGGTCTTTGCGTAAGGCAGGTACATTTCGCCTTCCGGCGTGAGTGCGACGGAGCGCGTAGTACGGTGTACCAGGCGCACACCCAGCTCTTTTTCCAGGGCCGCCAAACGCCGTGAGACGGTCATCGCCGACAACCCAAGCCGCCGTGCGGCCTCGGACAGGCTGCTGCTGATGGCGACGTTGGCGAACACCTCTATTTCGGGAATCTGCATGGCTATAACCATTTTCGTTAAGGCGCCTTATTGCAAGCGTGCGCTTCTAATGAGCTATTGCCTCGCTTATCGTCGTGGCTGGTGAATAATTGAGGGCAAATCATGACAGCATTAAACCCGCGCATTGTAACTCCATTCGATATAGGCGCCCTTAAACTGAAAAACCGCATGGCGCTTGCACCCATGACACGCGTCAGTGCGAGCGAGGGCGGCAATGCCACACCTGCGATGGCCCGATACTACGAGCGTTTTGCCCGTGGCGGTTTTGGCTTGGTAATCACGGAGGGGATCTACACCGATCGACAGTATGCCCAGGGCTACCTGAACCAACCCGGTATCACCGACAGCGAACAGGCGCTGGCCTGGCGCGAGGTCGTCGAGGCGATTCATCGCCATGAAAGCGCTGCAATCGCGCAGATCATGCATGCCGGCGCACTGAGCCAAGCGAACCGTTTTGTCGAGCAGTCTGCCGGCCCTTCGGCCATTCGCCCGAAAGGTCAGCAGATGAAGTTCTATTACGGCGAGGGTGCCTACCGGGTGCCCCAGGCCATGAGCGATGAAGCTATCGCGGATGCCATTGATGGGTTCGCCCAGGCGGCTAAGCGGGCTGTTGAGGTCGCAGGTTTCGACGGTGTCGAGATCCATGGCGCCAATGGCTATTTGCTGGATCAGTTCATGACGGACTACTCCAATCAACGCGCAGATCGATGGGGCGGTGATGTTCGCCAGCGCTTGAGCCTGACGCTTGAGGTCATCGCAGCGGTAAAAAAGGTGGTCGGGCACTCGCCTGTGGGGGTGCGTATTTCCCAGGGCAAGGTCAATGACTTTGAGCACAAGTGGGCGGGTGGGGAACATGACGCGCAGGCGATCTTCGGCAGCTTGGCTGACGCCGGTGTCGACTACATCCATGTGACGGAGCATCAAGTCACGCAGCCGGCCTTCGACGGTCACGAGACCAGCCTGGTAGCACTGACCCGTCGCTATGCGCCGAACGTCGTCTTGATCGCCAATGGGGGAGTGCAGGACTCGCAGAGTGCTGAACAGGCCCTGCAGACTGGCGCAGATATCATCGCCGTCGGCAAGGCTGCCTTGGCCAATCCGGACCTGGTACAACGGTTGCGCGAGTGTCGTGCGCCGGAACCCTTCGACCCATCGCTGCTTGCGCCGATTGCCAATATCAAGGACCGCGAGTTGAAGTAGGCGCAGTGAGTTACAGGTCGGCGGTTGGGTTTAGCGCGCCTTTTCAGTCTCGTGCATGAACTGCCCCAGCTCCTTGCTGTAAAACTTCGCCATGCTCGTGGTGCCGTGGCCACGGGTCTCGGCACTGGCGGGGATAAGTAAGAGCCGTGCGTGCTTGAGTTCTTTCATCGACGCCTCCAGCCGCCCGGTTTCCGGCGGGTTGCGTTCATCGTCCGCCGAGTTGATGACCATCACAGGAGCCTGAATTTTTTCCAGGCCTAGGGCTGCGTTGTAGTCGGCAGACGATTGCCATTGGTAGATAAAGTCATTTGCGTCGGCGGTTTGTGCAGCGCTGAGGCGTTCATCCACCAGCTTGTCGGCCTGAGCGCGAGTCGGTGCGGCGGCCTGATACGCCAGGGTTCCGCCACTGGTCCCGACGCTGAACATTGCGTTGGCCAAGCGCAGGGACGGCGGTTGCGCGCTGTAGTTACCGTTGTTCCAGGCTGGGTCCTGCTTGATCGACTCCACCAGCAAACGGCGCATCATCCAGTTGCGGGATGACATTTCGGTGGGTTGGGACGCCATGGGCACCAATGCGTCCATCATCTGCGGCCAAGTCTGGCCCCACATCCACGTTTGCATGCCGCCCATGGAGTTGCCGATGACCAGCCTAAGGTGCTTGATACCCAGGCCTTCGGTGACCAACCGATACTGGGCTTGAACCAGGTCGGTGTAGTTGTACGCCGGAAACCGAGTGCGCAAGCCGTCCGAGGGTTTGCTGGATTGGCCAACGCCAATGCCGTCGGTGGAAATGATGTAGTACTTGCTCGCGTCCAGCGGCTGGCCTGGACCGAATAATTCGCCACCAAAATCTTTGCTCAGCACATCGCTGCCTGGCCG
The DNA here is from genome assembly GCF_002859085.1 of Pseudomonas sp. QC2. Lineage (NCBI taxonomy): Bacteria > Pseudomonadati > Pseudomonadota > Gammaproteobacteria > Pseudomonadales > Pseudomonadaceae > Pseudomonas > Pseudomonas sp. QC2. The sequence continues at coordinate 425,850 of NZ_PKKS01000008.1, read as the reverse complement.
GTAGGTGCCGTGCAAGTACAGGATGGCGGGGTTCTTGGGGTTGCCAAGGGTTATGTAGTGCAGTTTGAGATTGGCGAGTTTTTCACCGGAATGGAAGGTGAACTCCGGGGCGATCCAGTCGCCCTCGGTCGCGGCGGGTAACGGCGCGGCGCTGACGGCGGAGCCGATCAAGGCTAGGGAAAACAACAGACCGATCGCGGGTCGTGAGCTGAATCTAGGCATGGGGATGTCCTATTGTTTTTGTTTTAGGAGCCCCTGCGCACCAATGCGCGCAGGGGCGGTGATCAGTTAGCGTGCCTTGCAGACGCAGGTCCAAGTCGACCGCCTAGGCCCAGTCCCTGGTAGCACGACCGATCATCAGGCGGCAATGGCGCAGTGCCGCGTCAGGGCGTCATGCGTGCTGGAGCGATACGGCTGAAGTGATCAGATAATGTTAAGTTTTTTTAATCTAACATTATTTAACATTGCGGTGCCGCTGTGTGGAGAAAAAAGGCTTGGAAAAAAGTGAGCACCGTTTTTGGCGGTGCTCACTGGGTTTAACAGGTGATATGCACGGTATGGCGTTAGCGCGAATAGGTGACTTCCGCCGTCCAGTTCGACGCTTTCTGGTTGTGCAGGTCCCAGAAAGCCTTGGCAATGCCCACCGCCTCCTCGGATTCGGGTTCGACGAACGCGGCTACAGTGACCGTGGCCACATGCACGTTGTGGGTTTTCGCCGACTCGAAGAGCCCCGCCGTCAATGCGCGAATACCGGCTTTACCCAGGCTCAACGAAAGGTAATCCGCGTTCGGTTCAATGCCGAAAAAACCACCCGTCAGCAGAAGTGTGCCGCTTTTGCGCGCGTACATAAGGTTGAGGCTGGCCTGTGCCGCCGCCAGTGCGCCACCGATGTTGACGTTAAGGTCCTGGTTGAAGGTGTCGAGTGGCTGCTCGGCAAGGGACGCCTGGCGAATGATCGCGGCGTTGTAGTGCGTCACATCGAGCCCGCCGAAGCGCGTCTGAATATGTTCGACCAACCTTGAGATAGCCTGCGGGTCTGCAGCATCTACCTGCTCGGCATAAGCTTCATAACCAGCCTCTTGGAGGCGCTTGACCAGTGCCTGGGTTTTTTCCAGGTTACGGGCACTGAGTACGACCCGGAAGCCTTCAAGGGCGAAACGTGCAGCTGTTTCATAGCCAATGCCAGGACCGGTGCCGATGCTTAGAAAAGTCTTCATTACGGTTTTCTCTGTCAGGTGTGAATGTTGCGCTCAGGCTAACAGCTGCATAATTGGAGATAATCATTGGATTGTGAATAACTATCATGCAAAAAATGCAGGAATTATTAGGGCGTGTGACGCTGGATGAGTTATCGGCATTCGTGGCAGTGGTGGAATCGCTCAGCTTCACCGAAGCGGCCAAAGTGATAGGGCGCGACGCGACGATTGTTTCGCGTCGGGTCGGACAGTTGGAGGAGCGACTTGGTATACGTTTGCTTTCCAGGACGACGCGGCGCGTGGCGTTGACAGAGGTCGGGACGCTGTATTATCAGCGGGTTCGCGCATTGCTTGATGAGTTGGACGGCGCGAGCCAGGAGGCGAGTAACTTCGCCACCAGCCCCCAGGGTTTGCTCAGGGTGTCACTGCCCATCACCTTTGGCCGTCGATGGGTCGCGCCGCTGCTGCCCGCATTTATTGCCCAGCACCCGAAAATCCGCGTGGACGCGCGCTTTGCCGATCGGTACGTGGATGTCGTGGCGGAAGGCTTTGATGTTGCGATTCGCGTCGGCGTTCTGCGCGACAGCACGCTGGTAGCAAAACAGATCGCGCCTTTTCGCAATCGGCTTTACGCCGCTCCCAGCTACCTCGCGCTCCATGGCCAGCCCGAAACCCTGGAAGCGTTGGCCGAGCATGCCTGCCTGGGATTCTGCAGCCACTCCAGCTGGCCGGATTGGGTGCTGAAAAACGGCAACCAGCAAAAGACTGTCAGGCCTACGGGGCCGCTGATCTCCGACAGTTCTGAGTCGCTTTTACAGGCGGCGGTGGAGGGTGTTGGGATCATTCTGACGCCTGACTGGTTGGCTGGAACGGCGGTGCGCGACGGCACGCTCGTGCAAATACTTTCGCAATGGGAAGGCGCGGAAGCGGGTGGGATCTATGCCGTTATGCCGCCGGGGCGGCTGGTTCCGACGAAAACAAGGGTGTTTGTCGATCAAATTACCCATGCGATTCAGGCGGGTTGGGAGCAGTAAACAAAGACTGCCGATTAACAAAATAAAATTGTGCTTATGAAAAATTTATATTGATTTTTTTTAAGAGGGCGCGGCTTTAGCATAAATCCACCTTCAAAAAAGTCGTCGGGCAGCGACCACGGTGTCCGGCACCACAAACCAATAAAAAATTGTTATCGGAGTCCTGATGAGTCTTTCTCCTTTCCACCTCGCAATCCCTGTGTATGACCTGGCCGCCACACGTCACTTCTACGGTGAGGTGTTCGGTCTTTCCGAAGGTCGCTCGAGCGACCAGTGGGTAGACTTCGATTTCTACGGCCATCAACTGGTCATCCATGAGCACCCTAAGACTGCTTCGCAGGAAAGCGTGCACAGCAACCCGGTAGACGGCCACGACGTACCGGTTCCGCACTTCGGCATCATCCTGGAGTGGGCGCAATGGGAAGCCCTGGCCGAGCGCTTGAAAGCGCGCGCAACCAAGTTTGTGATCGAACCCTACATTCGCTTTAAAGGCCAGGTCGGCGAGCAAGCCACCATGTTCCTGTTCGACCCGTGCGGCAACGCGCTGGAGTTCAAGGCGTTCAAGGATATGAGCCAGCTGTTCGCTAAATAATAAAAGCCTGGCGCACGCCAAAGAGTGCGCCAGGAAAACATAAATGAGCTGGAAGCTCATGAATCTAGCTACTGCCGTCACGCAGTCCTTTCATTCCAACAAAAAGGCTAGACATGAAACGTATCCCCTTAGTTTGGCAAATCGTTGCCGGGCTGTTGCTTGGCGTGCTCGTGGGTTGGTATTTCAATACCCACCCGGAAAATCAAGTTTGGGTCAGTACCGAAATCCTTAAACCGCTCGGTGATATCTTCATCAAGATGATGAAAATGGTCGTCGTGCCGATTGTTTTCTGCTGCATGATCCTCGGCATTGCTGGGGGCGGTGATAACAAATCGTTCGGTCGCATGGGCGCAAAGTCGTTGATCTACTTCTTTGCAATCACCAGCCTCGCCATCGTGCTCGGCTTGTGTTTCGCCAACATATTCGAGCCGGGTAGAGGCACCGAAATCGCGGGCATCGCGCACAACGCAGCAGCCGTGCATATGGAGCCGTCGAAAGGCGCGCTGATCATCCTGCAGAACATCGTGCCCGATAACGTGATTGTCGCGATGTCGGAAGGGAAGTTGCTGTCGGTGCTGTTCTTTGCGGTGCTGCTGGGCATGGCGTTGAACACGTTGCCCAAAGCCAAAAGTGCGCCGGTTGTAGCGGTTGTGCAGGGCTTCTCCGACGCCATGTTCAAGGTGGTGTCGTTTGTCATGGCCTACGCACCGATCGGTGTATTCGGCATGATCGGCGCCACTGTAGCGACCTTCGGATTTGCCTCGTTGCTGCCGTTGCTCAAGTTGATCGGTGTGGTGTACCTGGCGCTGATTACCTTCGCCCTGGTGATGCTCGGCGGTATCTGCTACCTGATCGGCGAAAACGTCTTCAAGTTGATCAAGTACTTCCGCGATGAGCTGATTCTGGCCTTCTCCAGTGCAGCTTCTGCGGCTGTCATGCCGCAGTTGATGACCAAGCTGGAAGCCTACGGCGTGCCTCGGCGCATCGTCAGCTTCGTGGTGCCGGTGGGTTATGCGTTCAACCTGGACGGTGCTTCGATCTTCCTCGGTGTGGCGACGATCTTCATTGCCCAGCTCTATGGCATCGACCTGTCACTGACTCAGCAGATTTTGCTGGTGGTCACGATGGTGCTGACGTCAAAGGGCGCTGCGGGTGTACCTGGGTTCGCCATCATCATTCTGTCGGCTACTTTGGCGTCTGCCGGGCTGCCGCTGGAAGGGGTCGCGTTGATTGCCGGGATCTTCCGGATCATCGACAGCGGCACTACCACCTTGAACGTGCTGGGTAATGCAATCGCCCCCCTGGTTATCGCCAAGTGGGAGAAAGCCCCCCTGGAGCGAAAAAGCTCAGTAGGGGTCGAGCAGAACGCTTAATCAGCGACACACAAGAGCCTTCCACGTTAACCGCGTCGAGGGCTCTTTTTTTGGCTGACAAACCAATAAGAAGTTGTTGCGTGTTGATTCTTTTCAGGCGCCCGGGTGCTCGATTCAGATAAATAATCGTGCCCTGTTAGTTGCCACTGTGCTGCCATTATTTATAAAAAAAACAGGTGGTCTATGTGCAAGAAATCAGTGTTCTATCGGACGCGTCGCTGCGTCGCACTATGGATGGTGTTGCTATTTATGGGAACTTATCAACTGGCGGTCGCCAGCCCACGCACGGCGTTGACGCACTCTGCGGTGGCCGTACCTGACCAATTTGCTGCGGACACCGCCAACGCAATCTTTGCCAAAGGCGGGAATGCCGTGGATGCGGCTGTCGCCGTTGCCTTTTCCCTGGCCGTGACCTACCCCGAAGCCGGGAACATCGGCGGCGGCGGTTTCATGACCATCTACCTCAAGGGCAAACCCTACTTTCTCGATTACCGCGAGCGTGCGCCGCTGAAAGCGACGCGAGACATGTTCGTCGACAGCTCGGGTAAAAAAGTGATTGCTGCCGACCAACCGCAAGGCAGTGTGATCGGCCACCGGTCGGTGGGTGTGCCGGGGACGGTCGCCGGTCTGTGGGAAGCGCACAAACGCTTTGGCAAGCTCAAATGGGCGCAGCTTATCGAGCCGGCCATTGGCTATGCGCACCACGGCTTCGTCGTCGATGACGCACTGGCCAGTGTTGCTGCAACCGAAAACGCTAAACGCTTCGCCGGTAAAACCAACTTCGCTGAACATTTCGGCAAGCTGCAGGCAGGCACTACCTTCAAGCAGCCTGAACTTGAGGCGGTTCTTAAACGCGTCGCCGCGCTGGGACCGAAAGGTTTTTACGCTGGTAAAACCGCTGCGCTGATCGTGACCGATATGATTGCCAATGGCGGCCTGATCAGCGCGCAGGACCTGGCCGACTACAAAGCCGTGTGGCGTACGCCGATACAAGCCAACTGGAATGGCTTCCAGATTGTCACCGCTCCACCGCCCAGCTCCGGCGGGGTTGCGCTGGTGCAACTGTTGAAGATGAAAGAGATGCGCCGCGAGGATTTCCAGGGCGTGCCGCTCAATTCCGCGCGCTATATGCACCTGGTGGCGGAGATCGAGAAGCGGGTGTTTGCCGATCGGGCGCAGTACCTGGGCGATCCGGATTTTTACACGGTGCCGGTGCATGAGTTGATCGACGAGCACTACCTGGCGGGCCGGGCGTCGCAGATCAATTTGTCGGTCCCTTCGGACACCAATAAGGTTGTCGCCGGTCTGAATATTGAATCGCCGGAAAAACCCCAGACCACGCACTTCTCAATCGTCGATAAATGGGGCAATGCCGTTTCCAACACCTACACGCTCAATGGCTTTTTCGGCTCCGGTGTCGTCGCGGAAAAAACCGGCATTTTGCTCAATGACGAGATGGATGACTTTTCAGCATTGGCAGGAGTGCCCAATCAGATGGGCGTCGTCGGCACCGACACTAATGCCATCGAACCCGGAAAGCGGCCCTTGTCTTCGATGACGCCGACGATTTTCCTGAAGGACGGAAAAGTTGCCTTGGTGATCGGTACACCCGGTGGCTCGCGGATTTTTACTTCCATCTTCCAGGTCGTCAGTAATCTGTACGACTTCCACCTTAGGTTGAAAGATTCGGTGGGTGCGATGCGTTTTCACCACCAGTTGCTGCCTGCCAACACGATCTTCTGGGAACCCTATGCACCGATCTCGGGGCAACTGGCGAAGGATGTTGAAGGCGCAGGCTATAACCTCGCAAACCAGGGCTTCAATGGTGATATCCAGGCAATCATGGTGGAACACGGCGTGCCTGAACCCGTATCTGATCCCAGGGGGAGGGGCGTGACGTCCATCGCCAAGTAGTTGGTCAATCAGCTCGTCTGGCTTACGAGCATTTGGCCAGAAGCGCTCGGTAAGGATGGGCATCAAGGTGGATCGGGAACCACCAAAGCCCACGCCCCAGTGCTGGTTCTTTATCCTGCGCTGGGGCGTTCGTCTGCCTGACAAGAATCTAAAGTTAGGCGAGCGATTCAAATGAATTTGCATCAATCTCAGCGCGCCTGAATGCCAGGATTGCATGCTCATGCACCGCTCCCCACTCCCGCATCGCGCTGATCAGTGGGGCAAGCGTGTTGCCTAATGCTGTTAGGGAATACTCGACCTTGGGCGGGACCTCTCGATAGATTTCGCGATGGATAACCTTATCTGTCTCCAGCTCTCTGAGTTGTAGCGTGAGCATTCTCTGGGTCACATCTGGCATCAGCCGACGCAATTCGTTGAACCGCTTCGTTCCTGACATCAGATGGAACAGTATGAGCGATTTCCATTTGCCGCCGATGACATCCACCGTAAAGGCGACAGGACAGGCAAACGCTTCAACTTCACTCTGTGGGGTGCATTTCTTCAAAGGAATCTCCTAGGTATAAAAAATGTACCTACAGCACAAAAATGTGCGTACTTACGCAAATTGGATATGCACATTATCATTATTCCATATCGATCACTATGGAATTAGTTAGATGAGTTTGTTGCTGTCCCCTCATGAAATCAAAGGCCTTAAACTAAAAAACCGCGTCGTTATGTCGCCGATGTGCATGCACATGGCTGCCGATGACGGCTTTGTCACTGAGTGGCACCGAGTGCATTACGGTGCTCGCGCCTTGGGGCAGACGGGGCTGATTTTCCCGGAAACGCTGGCAGTCCACGCCGACGGTCGTATCGGGGCCGGTGACCTCGGTATCTGGAGTGACGCACACATCGTCGGCTTGAAAGCGCTGACCGAACTGCTTCACAGCTTTGGTGCAAAAGCCGGTGCTCAGATCGGCCATGCGGGGCGCAACGCTGACCTGCCCAATCTCATTCACATCGCGCCATCGGCTATCCCGTTCACGGAAACCAGCCCCGTGCCTCGCGCACTCGCGGCTGAGGAAATTCCGGGGTTGGTAAAGCTCTACGGCGATGCCGCACGACGTGCCAGTAAAGCGGGCTTTGATGTGCTTGAGATCCATGCCGCACATGGTTATTTGCTGAGTGAGTTCCTCTCACCACTCGCCAATACCCGCGACGACGAATATGGCGGTGATGCCAAGCGTCGCTATCGCTTCCTGCGCGAAGTGCTGGAGGAAGTCAAAACCCATTGGGGCGATCGCCCTCTGTTTGTTCGTATCTCCAGCTCTGATTACGCCGAAGGCGGGAATACCCCCGAGTCGTTCCTTGAATACGGTCGCTGGATGAAAGAGCAGGGCGTCGATCTGATCGACTGCAGCTCCGGCGGGATCAAGATGATCAAGGTGCAGACCTATCCTGGTTACCAAGTCCCGGCCGCTGAGTTGCTGCGCAAAGAATTGCATATTGCCACGGGTGCGGTGGGTGTCATCCAGAGTGGGCGTCAGGCCGAAGACATCCTGCAAAACGGCCGAGCTGACTTGGTGTTTGTCGGCCGGCAAATGCTGCGTGATCCGTTCTGGGTGCGCACGGCAGCAGATGATTTGAAAGAAATCATTGAGATTCCTGCTGCCTACACGCGTTACGGGTCTGTATGGCTTGATACCAAAGCCTGAACTTGTCCACGTCGAACGCGCGCCGCTGGGGCGCGCTAATCCTCAATCCTATGAAGCAGGAGTCAACCATGAGCAAACCTACTTACGTACACGAATATCAAGCCGTCACCGAGGTGCTGAACCAGTACATCGAGGGCTGCAAGCAAGCAAAAAGCAGCCTCATGAAGCCAGCTTTCAATGAACAAGCGACCATGTTTAGCGTCGATGGCCACGGTAAGCTGGCCGGTGGCGCAATTCCAATCCTGTTCAAGGGGATTGATGAGGGTTTTCGCCCCTCTCCAGATGCACCGGCAGCTATCGTCCGCATTGAGATTGTCGGTACGGCGGCCAGCGCGCGCATCGACGCCAACGACATGTCAGGCATTTCTTTCACCGACTTTTTCCATCTGCTGAAAGTCGATGGCAAGTGGACGGTCGTCAGCAAGATCTTTCACACCCACGTCGCGCCTTGAACCTCTGTCGTCCTTGAGTCTGCTGTAGCTGATTGCTTCCCGGCACTCAGCCATACAAATGGAACCGTCATGAAAACCCTTACCTCCGCTCTCGCTTTTACGGTCGTTACTCTTGCGCCGGGTAGTGCCTCCGCCACCACATACCCGGGAGTTGAGCACAACACGGCGAAACTCTTGCAATCGCTTGAAGGTGTGCCGACGCTCGATTCCATGAAGCCGGTCGATGCCCGTGCCGCGCTTGCGGGCGCCCAGGCTGCCCCTCAAGTGGCCTTGCCAGCAGCTGATGTCAGTGAGAAGACGATCCGCGTCAACGGCAGCGATCTGAAGTTGACCATCGTGCGCCCGGTCGGTAGCCAACAAAAGACGCTGCCCGCGTTCATGTATTTCCATGGCGGCGGCTGGGTGTTGGGCGACTTCCCGACCCACGAACGACTGGTGCGTGACCTGGTGGTAGGCTCGGGTGCGGTGGCGGTCTTCGTCAACTACAGCCTCTCGCCAGAGGCAGCATATGGCGTCGCCACCGAGCAAGCCTATGCCGCGACAAAATGGGTCGCTGAACATGGCGAAGATATCAAGGTAGACGGCACTCGCCTCGCCGTAGCCGGCAATAGTGCTGGGGGGAACATTGCCGCCGTAGTTGCCCTGATGGCGAACGAGAAGGGTGGACCTGCACTGCGCTCGCAAGTGTTGCTGTGCCCAGTGACAGATTCCAATTTTGACACGCCGTCGTACAAGGAGTTTGCCAACGGCTATTTCCTGACGAAGGACATGATGGCCTGGTTCTGGGACAATTACGCACCCGACGCCGAGACACGCAAACAGATTTACGCTTCTCCACTGCAGGCCACGACCGAACAGTTGAAGGGCTTGCCCCCGACGCTGATCCAGACAGCCGAATTCGATGTCCTACGCGATGAAGCTGAAGCTTACGGCCGCAAGCTCGACGCTGCGGGTGTGCCTGTGAAGACGGTTCGCTACAACGGCATGATTCACGATTTCGGTCTGTCGAACGGCTTCAGCCATCTGCCGACGCCGCGCAGCGCGATTGCGCAGGCTTCTCAGGAACTTAAGATCAACCTGAGCAAGTAATTTCAAAAACAAAGAACCCGCAGGTCACGGTGAAACTGCGGGCTTCGTCATTGAAAACACCTCGTCATCTCATTGCGAAGCTGCTTGCGCACAGTCGAATTCCGGAGTTTCTGCTGCGTTTGTGCGGTTGAGCATGTTTCAATAATTGCACTCATTATGAAGAGCGACTAAATGAAAGTTATATCTATTAAGCAGTTGTTTTTTTGGGCCTTGATTTCAACCTTTGGTGCGATGGCTCAAGCGGAAAACGCACCAGGTGGCCCACAAGTTCTCAGCAGTAAAACAGTCAGCAAAGCTACGTATGTAGAAGACTATCAAGCTATTACAGAGGTGCTTAACAAGTATATTGAGGGTTGCAAGCAGGCCAAGAGCAGTATTATGAAACCCGCTTTCAATGAACACGCGACGATGTACAGCGTCGGTGCCGATGGCAAGTTGGACGGCGGCGCGATTCCAATCCTGTTCGAGGGAATTGACAAGAATTTCCGTCCATCTCCCGACGCGCAGGCCGCGATTACTCGTATTGAAATCGTCGGTAATGCCGCGAGTGCTCGTATCGACGCCAACGGCATGTCAGGCCTCTCTTTCACCGACTTCTTCCAGTTGCTGAAAGTAGAAGGCAAGTGGACGGTCGTTAGCAAAATTTTCCAAACGCATGGGGCGCATTGATTCGTTTAAAGCAGTGTCCGACATTCGCGTAAGCGTTCCAGGGTGAGTTAGGTGAGGGGCCCACCTTCCTAACTCTCCCGCCTATCCCCAGCGAAGCGATGAATTAAAATTTATAAGTGGCATACACTTGAAAAATAGCGGAGTTTTTATCGTTGCCAAAATACTGCTTGGCGCCCTCACCAGGCTTTGCAATACCGGCTAGTGCTCCCAGCGCTAAATGCTCGCTTGGAAGCCAGTCCACGTAGATATCGGCTTCAGTGGCAAAGGCCGAATCTTCGATACCCTCCGGTTTTTGGTCAAAGTCAATTTTGTACAGAATCACACCGGCGTAGACAGAGGCTGCCGGTTGCACCGAGAGTTTCAGCGTGCTGGTTTTCTGATTCAGGTTGAAGAGCATGTACTCACCGACTATTTCCCCTTGCACCCACGTTCCCCAATCCCCACCGTACCCATAAAGCAATGAATCGTAGTGCCGGGAAAATTCGGAATAGCGATAGGTTAGTGTTGGCGTCAGAAGCAAATCAGTGAAGCTATAGGTCGCTCCTGCATACCACGCTCTTCCCTCGATATCAGCGTTCTTTTGATGTACATACTCAGCCGAAACTTTCAGTTCTTTCAGTCCGGGAACGGGCAGGCCTATCATGCGAACGTCCTGCACACTCATGCCGTCTCTTGGTGCGTAGTCATCATCGTTTACCTTGATAAACATCGCACCGAGTTGAGCGCCAGACGTGGTCTGGTACTGAAGGTTAAGGCCGTTCAGCTCCATTTTCTCTTTGTAGTCTGCAACATCCACATCCAGTCGAGTCTGCAGGTGAAACGCATCGACATGCACCTGTCCAAGGTCAAGTTTTAACAGGGCCGTGTTGTCGAAGGCTTTGCGTGGGCCAAGCCAATAGGCGCCCTCATGGCCTTGGTCTACATGGCCCTCAGCGATGATAAAACCCTCCCCCACGGCGAAGTTCTGCCTACCGTAACTCAACTCAACGGCGTCCAGCCCGAAGACGCTTTTGCCCGACACTTTAACGAAAGCACTCTCCCAATCAGTGTCCGTCGGGTCACCTGGGGTATAACCGAGGCCATCGGAATCACCCCGCGTCAGTGCGGAGACCGCACTGACACCTGCACCCAGTGACCAGGCGTCGGACATTGGAACGGTAAAATCGGCACCGTACTTAGCGTACGCTTCCAAGCGTTGGCCATCTTTTGCGACGGGGTAACCATAGAAGCTGGAACGCCCGCCGAAGGCCTGGTTTTTGTGGCTAAGTCCAGCGGCTCCGATTTCCAACGAGGGCGTGAAACTGAAGTTTCCGTACGAGACAGTCTCAAGTGCATCTGCATTAATCGCGAACAAGGACAGGGCAAAAACACCTGTAGCAGACATTAGTTTAATATTCATATGACGCCTCAATTTTTTATAAGACGCGCGCGCACAAGTCTTGCGCTCACTGCGTTACGCTACCCAATAAAGGACGGCGGGCAGGCGAGGGCGCGTAAGGTGGACGGGTGCTGTTGGCAAAAACTCTATGCAGTAGCTAAGTAGTTTTGCGGCAAGACAATGACAGGCTCGTTACTTGCCGCCAACGACTAGTTCTCCAGAAACTTCGATATTTCGGCCGCGGTGTTCTCCGGCTCCTCCCAAAGCAGGTTATGCCCGGCGTTTGAAAATTCGACGTATTGATTGTCTTTTATTTTCGTCCGCAAGACCGCTTGAGCTGCTTTATCAAAGAACGTGTCATGGGCGCCGTACAAGATCAGCACGGGCGCCTTTAGTTTATTCAAGTGAATGCCGAAGTTGGTTATTTGACCTTGAGCCAATACGCCACGCCATACGGGCAGCGGCACACTCGCGCTTTCGGCACGCTCATACTTCAAAAATGTTTCATTGACGGGTATTTCATTGGCGTACCAGTCATTCATGAATTGAGAATTTGGATCTGGCGACTTGTCCAGCTTTTGAATCTCGGTTGCCAGCCACCCGCCCTCAGCAAATACCTGCTGAACCGAGGACGTCGACGAAATCAGAACGACCTTGTTAACACGTTCGGGGTACGACTCTGCCGTCACCTGAGCAACGATGCTGCCCAGTGAGTGGCCAATCACATGAGCGTTGGCGATACCCATTTTGTCCATGAACAGTTTGATGTCATATGCCAAGTCCGAGAACGCGTAACAGCAGTCCGGCGCGGTGGTTTTGCCATGGCCACGAAGGTCAACCGCGATTATTCGATTGCGCTTATTCAAATAAGGAAGCATCAGACTCCAAGAGCGAGCATTGTCGGTAAAGCCATGCAGTAGCAGAATTGGCTCGCCCTTGGGATCACCAAACGCTACATAGGACATTGAGATTCCATTATCCAAAAGAACAGTTTGTTTTAAGCTGGCAAACGTCGCCTGGTTGACAGTTTCAGTAGCCATAGTTGGCTGCATCATGGTCAATAGAATCGCCGCGATAACGATCAGTGTTTTCATTTTACACTCCTATGGTGGTGTAATCTTTTTACTATCTGACTTCTCTCTGCCACACCTGTAAGCGACTTTCTTGATCCAGTTACCGACACTCACTTGCGGTAGTGCGACCTTGAGTCGCGCCTGAATATGATCGTGCAAATCGCCTCATTTAAGATGAATGGATTTGCCACTGATACCGCACTTATTATTAACGGCGTCATGAACTCATCCCAAAACCAGTACTCGCTATATTTCTGTCTTTTTCAGGCGCGTATGAGCAGCACCTTTCTTCGCGAGCGGTTCATTGACTTCAGTGGCTTGTGGCTAAACGCACGATGGCATCCCGGCTGCCTGCTTGCTCCCGCAGTAGGAATTTTTGAATCTTCCCTGTGGCCGTCTTGGGTAGCTCGGTGAATACGACCCTGCGAGGACATTTAAAACGGGCCAGGCGCTTCTGGCAGAAAGCGATCAATTCAGGCTCGGTCGGAGCCTGCACGCCGTCTTTAACTTCAACAAATGCGCAGGGTACTTCACCCCACTCGTCATCAGGCTGAGCAACCACCGCTGCGTGCAATACGGCGGGATGGCAATGGATCGCTTCCTCGACTTCGATGGACGAAATATTTTCGCCTCCAGAGATGATGACGTCCTTGCAACGGTCGGTAATCTGTACGTAACCGTTGGCGTGGACTACCGCGACATCTCCCGTGTGAAACCAGCCGCCCTCGAACGCCTTGAGCGTTGCTTTTTGGTTTTTCAGATAACCCATCATCACGGTGTTGCCACGAAGCAATAGCTCTCCTGTGGTTCGTCCGTCGTCAGGCACAGGTTGCATCGTCTCAGGGTCTGCGACCATCAAGTCCTCGAACGCTGCCGCTCGGGCACCCTGGCGAACCCGAAGCGCACCTTGTTCTTCGGGGGGCAGCGTGTCCCAGGCATCCTGCCAAACGCAACTCACCGGCGTCCCGCACACCTCGGTGATGCCATACACATGATCGACATCGAAGCCCATGGATAACACCGCACCGAGAACAGCCGCAGGCGGGGGCGATCCCGCGGTCAGTACGCGAACCTGCTTGCTTAAAACCGGTGGACGTTCTGCGTTGGCGATCATGGCCATCACGATGGGGGCGGCGCAGAAGTGATCGACCCCGTGGTGTTCGATGGCATCAAATACCGATTGCGCTGAGACTTTCCTCAGGCACACATGAGTACCCGCAGCAGCGGTGACAGCCCAGGTGAAGCACCAGCCGTTGGCATGGAACATTGGCAGTGTCCATAAATAACGTGGCGCACGCGGCAGCGGCCAATTTGTCATCTGCAGCATGCTCATCAAGTACGTAGCGCGATGACTGACCACCACGCCTTTGGGGTCACCGGTGGTGCCCGAGGTGTAGTTGAGTGCGATTGGCTGCCATTCACTGCTCGGCCATACGCCTTCAAACGCGGGATCGCCTTGGGCGATCAGCGTTTCATAATCGGTCACGCCGACACTGACACCCTGTGGCGCCAGGTGGTCATTGATATCAATCACCGTGGGCCGCTGTTCCAGATGCTCAAGTGCGCTGGCTGCGAGGGCGGCGTACTCGCGGTCTACCAACAGCAGTTTGCATTCGCCATGCCGGAGAATGAACGCAACACCTTCTGCATCCAGTCGGTAGTTGATTGCGTTGAGCATCGCGCCACAGAGTGGCACACCGAAATGCGCTTCCAGCAAGGCGGGGGTGTTAGGCGACAACACCGCCACGGTATCTCCCGCGCCAATACCCGATGACGCGAGTGCGGATGCCAAGCGGTAGCAACGTTCGCGCGTTTCACTCCAGGTTCTGCACAGATCGCCATGAACCACTGCAACGCGGTCGGGATGCGCAAGCGCCGCTCGATCCAGAAACCCCAGCGGGGTCAGCGGTAGATGATTGGCAGCGCAACGTTCAAGCCCATTTTCAAAACCCACGCGGTTCATGCTGTTGTCTCCTTATTATTGTGATGAAAAGTCGTGAACGCGCTGACCGGCTCGCGCTCAGTCACTAGCGTGTTTTCCGCCCTGGTTTCGTCGGCATAGCCGAGGCTCATGCCGCAGACCAGCATTTGATCCGACGGTATTTTTAGAACGTCGGATATCACCTGGTGGTATTTGAGAAATGCGGCTTGTGGGCAGGTGTCCAGCCCACGCCCTCGCGCGGCGGTCATGACGTTCTGCAAAAACATTCCATAGTCCAGGAGGCTGCCTTCCTGAAGGACTCGACTCATGGTAAAGATCAGCCCTACCGAGGCATCGAAGAATCGGTAGTTGCGGCCGTGCTGTTCATGCATTCTTTGTTTGTCACCCTTTTCTATGCCCAGCAAACCGTAGAGTTCCCACCCCACCTTGCGCCTGCGATCAATGAAAGGTGCGGTCCACTTGCGCGGGTAGTACTCATAAGCATCGGCAAGCTGTGTGCTCATCGACGGGTCGTTGTCCACGTGCGCAATGGCCCGTGAGAGATCGTCCTTTACCTTTCCTGTGACGACATGCACGTGCCATGGCTGCATATTCACTCCCGTTGCACAGAAACGAGCGACGTTCAATATCTCCTCTATGACCTGGACGGGCACGGGCGTGGGCAGGAACGCCCTGATACTGCGCCGGGAAGTGATGGCCCAATCAACCGCTTCGCTTAAAAGCCCGGGTGGCAGCGGCGGTTGAGATAAGCGATTCATTTTCATGTCCGATGGCTCACCGATAGGTTGCATTGATTAACTGGAAACGGCAGGTTTTTTCCTGGCTTGGGTGGAATCTGCTCTTGATTGGTTGATCAGGGTTACCGCTGCAGCACCGATCAGCCCGGCAAGACTGATGGCCATAAAGTTGTTCTCCAACGGCAGCTCCAGCGACACCAGCCAGCCAATAAGCACCGGTGCAACAATAGCGCCGACACGCCCGACGCCTGAGGCAAAACCCACGCCTGTCGACCGGATGGCCGAGGGGTAAAAATCACCCGCATAGGCATAAGCCAGGAGCTGTGTGCCGAGGGTCGAGGCGCCGACAATAAACACCACGGCGAAGAGCAGGGTCGTCGAACGCGTGTAGCCCAGGATCGTCAAGGCGATTGCACCTGCGAGGTAAAAGCACAGAAGCACATGTTTGATGTTCAGTTTGTCACTGAGCCACCCGCCACCGAGTGCGCCGGCGATAGCCCCTGCATTGAAGACGATTACGAAGTTGAGCGCGGAGCCAAGGCTGAAGCCGGCCATAGCCATCAGCTTGGTCAGCCAGGAGTTAAGGGCATACACCATGAAGAGCCCGGTCATGAATGCCGCCCAGATCATGAAGGTGCTGAACCCACGCCCATCGCTGAACAAGCTGCGTACGAGCGCGTCCTGCTTATCCACGACCACAGCGTTTCCGGTCATCACGGTGTCGTCGCTGATTACGCGTTCCGGATTGATCTTGCGCGCGATCGCTCGCAGCTCATCCTGACGGCCGGTATTAAGCAGGTAGCTCACCGATTCGGGCATGGTCTTGAGGATGAATGGAATGAGGAGCACCGGCAGCACGGAAACATAGAATACCCATTGCCACCCATGACTCTCGATCAGTTGCTTGCCGGTGATCGCAACAAGGATTCCCCCGACTGAATAGCCTGCAAATACCAGGGTTACCAAGCGTATACGGAGCTTGGCGGGAGAAAACTCGCCCATTTGTGCCGTGCAAATGGGCAGTACACCGCCGATGCCCAGACCTGCAATAAAACGCGAGACGCTGAAGCTGATGGGGTCACTGGTGAGGCCGGCGCCTGCTGTAAAAAGGCTGAAAAGTGCGACACAGACGGCAATCATTTTTGGACGACCGATTCGATCTGCCAATGTGCCGAGGAATATGGCGCCCAGCATGGTCCCAAAGAGCGCAGAGCCCGCCATGATGCCGGCGCTGGTCGCGTCAATGTTCATGTCTTTCATGATCGCCGGCAGCGCCACTCCGACGACGGCGAGGTCGTAGCCGTCAATAATCAGGATCAGCAAACACCAGAAGAGTATGAGGCCGTGAAAGCGGTTGAATGTTGAATCAGTCGCGAGTGCGCAGACGTTGATAGGGGGCATGGCGTGTTTCCTTCGCTATTGTTTTTGTTTGTGAAGTGATCATGTTTGCGCCAGTGGGGTTAGCGGTCAGGGGGCGTCGTTGAGCGGTAGACTGTCCGAAGGCACCTCGGCTGCCTTTTTCAACACACAGAGAATCGACGGCCCGGAAGGCATCGTAGACGTTGGAAAACGGTGTGGCCCATGCCCCATGACGTCGTTTTGATTGACCGATTTGGGCACTGGTGCAGGTAAGCGCCGCCGGAACCGGGTTGGACACCGAGCGTCTTGAAACGAGAGGGGGCGGGCGTCAATGCTGACGGAAGCGGATGGCTGAGTGGCGCGTGTAAATGGCGTTAATGGCTATCGGTGGCGTCGCGCAGGCTCGAGCGTTTGTACGCGCCTGGACTCACGCCGGTCCATTTCTTGAAGGCCCGATGAAAAGCGCTGGTTTCCTGGAAGCCCGTCTTCGTGGCGACTTGAGTGACCGTCATAGCCGTCTGGCTCAACAAGTTGATCGCCATGTCACGTCTGATAGTGTCCTTGAGGCTTTGATAACTCACCCCCTCGGCTTGAAGGCGACGTTGAAGGGTGGAGTTGGACATGCCGAGTACCTTGGCGAGAGACTCCAACTCAGGCCAGTCCATAGGGTTCAGGCCACGCAACCTCTTCCTGATATCGCCCCGGATGCTTTCGTCATTGCGGTACTTCACCAGAAGCGTTGCCGGTGAGTCTTTCAAGAAGGCGACGAGACTGGCAGGCGTCTGCACTACTTTAAGATCCAGGAAGCTGCGCTCGAAACGAACCGTCGTCAGTGCGCTGTCGAAGTGAATATTCTCGCAAAAGCGCATTCGGTAGTCGCTGTCGTCGTCAGGCTGGGAGGGGCGAAAATGGATTTCCTGCAGCGGGATTCTTCGATTGCCCAACCAGCACAGCAAGCCATGTACCAAGATCAACCAAGTGCCGTAGCAGAACAGTCGGCGCTCTACACCATGGTCATGAATCATGACCACGGCGCAGTCTCCTTCATACCGTAGCTCTCCATATACGTCGTCGAGCGCCACCCGCAGGAACGACATTATTCGCAGCAACGCCTGCGCCAGGGACTCGGAGCTGACCGCCGCCTGAGCCATGAGTGTGTAGCTTCCACGCTTCATGGGATGGCTGTCGATCCCAAAGAACTCATCGTCAAGCAGGTCGGATAAGCCGGTCCACAGACGCGAAAATGCCGCTGCCGGCACGCGCACTTGGGCAGCCGCCAGCAACTCGGTATCAATCCGGGCTTCTCGAAGTACAGCGCTTACATCAATACCTCTTTGGATCGCACCCGCTAACGCTTCATGTACCAATCCAATTGAAGTGGTTCCTTTGTCAGATGTGGGCACGATTTGGTTTCTACCTTCTGAGCGAACTGGGTGCGTAAGCCACCGAACATGTCGCTTGCACGCAGTCGGGGGATAGAGGCCGCAGGTTGTTACTCTCCAATCTCTTAACGCGACCTGTCAACGCGAAAGCGTGCCCAACTCGGCTTTTATGTCGATGAAATGGATCATTTACATACAATCAGACAATCCTCTGGTAAAAACAATCTGTAGGGCACTCCACGTTTCGGCATTGACAGCTGCCGAGCCAACTTATGATCGTAAGTGCTTAGAGAGCAGAACATCAGTATGAGGAGAGAGTATCGATGAGTGAGTCAAGCCTCCAGGTTACCAAGCGTGGTGCGACCCTGCGGTTGTTAGTGGAAGACAAGATTCGAGAAGCCATTTCCTCCGGCGTGCTTCGCCCTGGCCAGCGACTGGTCGAGCGTGAGCTGTGCGAGATGACAGGGGTAGGGCGTACGTCCATTCGCGAAGCACTGCGGCAGCTGGAAGCGGAAGGCTTGATCACCTGCAATCCTCATAAAGGGCCATCGGTAAACAAGATCTCGCTGGATGAGACGCGTCAGCTCTATGCCGTGCGCGGCCTGCTGGAGAGCTTTTCCGGGCAGGCGTTCGCGTTACTGGGCACCGATGCGCAGATCCGACGGCTGGAGGAAGCCGCCGCGATGTTCGAGTTTCGCGCCCAACAGTATTGGCAATACCCTGATCGCGACTTGGACAGCACGCGCCTCGCCCGTGATGCGCTGATCGAAGCGAAGACCCAGTTCTACGTGTGTTTGATGGAGGGTAGCAATAACGTCTTTATCGTCCAGATGCTGACGACGCTGCATAACCGAATCACGCTCTTGCGCGCAATGTCCATGACGCAACCGGGGCGGCTCCAGCACTCGGTTGAGGA
Organism: Pseudomonas sp. QC2; assembly: GCF_002859085.1. Lineage (NCBI taxonomy): Bacteria > Pseudomonadati > Pseudomonadota > Gammaproteobacteria > Pseudomonadales > Pseudomonadaceae > Pseudomonas > Pseudomonas sp. QC2. The sequence continues at coordinate 407,047 of NZ_PKKS01000008.1, read as the reverse complement.
AATCAAAGAGATCGTGGCGGCCATCAAGGCCAGGGACGGTGCCAGGGCGGCGGAGGCCTGTAGCAGGCACATCCAGCTCTCCGCCACTGTGGCGATCAGTTACCTGGAGGCCGTCGAAGAGGAACAGTAACTTTGTACGATTGACAGATTGTCTGCAAATCTGGATATTCATCACGGCGTGTTCTCGCCTTTATCCTGTCGCCTGGCAGTTGATAAATGCGCGCAGGCATTGCAATCAATGCGGCCCCCTCAGGGCGGCAGGACACTGACGTGATGACACGTCACTGCAACAGTGACGTAGGAGAAAAATAATGACTGCATTCTTCAGTTTGAACGAGCGGCTGATAAACGCTTACCCAGATCCTGAACTGCGTCGGCTTGCGCCGGGGCTGTCGATAGCGGTCGAGTTCAGCGTAGGGGGGCAGCGCATTGGGCTGAGTGTTGATGACGGTCGATTGTTCAAAGGCTTTACGGGCGAGCCGACCATTCGGATAGAGGCTGGCGAGGCTGAGTGGGCGCACGTTTTATCTACGCCTCCGGTTGCGACCTACCACAGCTTTACGGCGCTGCAGATTGCCAACCCGGCATTCGAGGTGAGCGGCGATGCACAACTGATCGCCCAGGCGCGGCCGTTTCTTGAGCGTTTATTCGAGTTGGTGACCCTGACGCCTGCTACACCGTCGGAGGCCGTAGCGCGATCCCTTTCCCAGATTCAAGGCCGGTATGCCGACGTCAGTGTGGCGGGGCAGGCGTACGAGATTTATTACGAAGTGGCCGGGGAGGGCATTCCAGTCTTGTTCCTGCACACCGCAGGTGCTGACGGGCGGCAATATTTTGCGCAGATGGCTGACGTTGAAATGGCCCAGCAGTTTCGTATGTATGCGATTGACCTGCCATTCCACGGTAAATCGATGCCACCACGAACCTGGGATGGGGCGCCGTACCTGCTGACAAGCGAGCGCTACCAGCAATGGTGTACGGCATTTATCGAGCAGGTGATCGGCGCACCGGCCATCGTGGTCGGCGGCTCCATGGGCGCGGCTATGTCGCTGGTGCTTGCGGCGGAGCATCCTGAGCAATTGATCGGCGTTGTGGCCCTGGAGCCGCCCTTCCAGTCGCGTGGCCGTCGCAACCCGTACCAGAATCATGTGCAGGTCCATGGCGGGCTTCACAATGGTGCCTATGTCCGTGGCCTGATGAGTCCGACCAGCCCGATCGAAGATCGACGCCGTGCCAGCTGGATTTATTCGCAGGGCGGGCCAGGTATTTATCCAGGTGACTTGGCGTTCTACAGTGACGAGTTCGACGGTGCCGTGACCGCGCCGCGAATTGATGCGGGGCTCACACCGGTGGCGCTGCTGTCGGGGACTTATGATTATTCTGCAACGCCGGCGGACGGCGCCAAACTCGCGCAATTGATTCCCGGTGCGTTGCACGTGGTCATGGAGGGGCTGGGGCATTTTCCGATGACGGAGCATCCGGACCATTTTCGACCGTACCTTGTGCGAGGGCTGGCGCACGTCACGCGTCAGGCAGAGCTCAGCGCCGACTGAATACGCATCGACCTACCGATATGAAGCCGCCGATTGCACGCCTATTCCTGCGATCGGCGGCTTTCGTTTATGAGCGAGCAAAAAAAGCCCGGCATTCGCCGGGCAAAGGTCACAGGTATTTGGTCAGTCGACCAAGTGGTTGCCAACTGAAGAGCCGCCGTCCACCGTGAGAATGCTGCCCGTCGCGAAGCGGGAACGGTCCGACGCGAGAAACAGGAAGGCTTCTGCGATTTCCTCCGGTTGACCCATTCGGTTCATCACGGCCCGCGCTTCGAAGGCGGCTCGCAGTGCCTGTGGGGTTTGCGATTGGGCAAAAATTCGGTCGAAGTAAGGGCTGTCGATTGTGCCCGGCGCGACGGCGTTCACGCGAATGCCATCCTCGGCATGGTCCAGCGCCATTGCACGTGTGAGCGCGGACACGCCGCCTTTGGAGGCAACATAGGCGGTGCGATTGGCAATCGCGCTGGTCGCCGTGTAGGAGGTCGTGTTGATGATGGAACCGGACTTCTGCCTGGCCATCACGGGAACGACGTGCTTGGCACATAGAAACATACCTTTGAGGTTGACCGACATCAGGCGGTCCCAATCCTCTTCTTCAATGGTGACAACGTTGCCGGTCAGGCCGAAACCGGCGTTGTTGACCAGTACATCGATGCGGCCGCAATGCTCAATGACCGTTTCTACCATCGACTGTACGTCGGCATTGACGGCGACATTGCAGGCGATCGCGAACGCGTTGATCTCATCCGCCGTAGCACGCGCGGCCTCGATGTTCACATCGGCAACAATCACCGTGGCACCGTTTTTAGCAAACAGGGTGGCCACCGCTTTACCAATGCCGCTGGCGGCGCCCGTGACGATGCAGACCTTATTGTGTAATTCCATAGCGCTCATCTCTCTGATCAAACCACCGGGCCGGCCCATTTCTGACGGAAGGATTCATGCGTCAGCATCCGTGCGTACCACGCTTTAAGGTTGGGCAGCTCCGCACAGGGGAAGTCCATGTTCAGCCAACGGTGTGCGTGCACGGCCCAGGCCATGTCGGCGATGGTCATAGTCTGCCCGCAGATGTACTCGTGTGCGGCCAGGCGCTGTTCGATCCAGCCCCAGACCCTGCTGGCTTCGCGGATCGCGGTTTCCAGCGCGTGTGTGTCGCGTTTTTCGGGGGCGGTGCGAATCAACTGAAAAAACACCACGGTCTGTGGCCGGGTCAGTTGCGTCTGCTGGCAGTCCAGCCACTGGTCTACCACCGCACGTACTTTTGGCCCGGCAGGGTAAAGCGTGCTGGTCGGTGCATAAGCGTTACACAGGTAGCGCAATACCGCATTGCTTTCCCAGATCGTGAAGTCTTCATCGACCAGTGTAGGCACCAGGCTGGTGGGGTTCATGCCACGGTAATCGTCTTCTTCAAGCCCGCCGAAAACGTTGCCCAGGTCGATCCTTTCGTATTCGAGCCCCAACTCGTCCATCAGCCAGACGACTTTCATGACGTTGCTGGATTTCATGTGGCCATACAGCGTGCGTGGCATGGGTGCATTCCTCGTTGAAGTAAAATCTCGCTTACTTATAAAATTCGTCAGACAATCTGTCAATCATGCAAATTATTTTGACAGATTGTCTGACGATCTGTAGTTTTTGATTCCAACCCCCCATGGGACTCCTTGGAAGAGGCAGACATGAAAGAACAACAACAAGAACAAGCACTCGTTAACGACTTCAAGCAAGCGATGCGTCGCTTGACCTCGACCATCTCGCTGATCACCACGCGTCACCTGGGCCAGCCGTTCGGCATGGCAGCGACGGCCGTGCAATCGGTGACTGCCGATCCGGCCACTATCCTGGTGTGTGTGAATCGCTCTGCGTCGATCAGTACGGCGTTGGAAGTAAGCGGACGCTTCGCGGTCAACATGCTTCACCTTTCCCATGTCGACTTGGTACCGGTCTTCAGTGGCCAGCTCAAAGGCCAGGAGCGTTTTGAACACGGTCAATGGGTTGAGCAGCACGGCGTGCCAGTGCTGGCCGATGCGCAGGCAGCGCTGGTGTGCGAGGTGTGTGAAGTCGCCACCATCGGGTCTCACGATGTGATTTTTGGTCGTGTGCTTTGGGTCGATACCCGGGTGGATATTTCGCCACTGTTGTACGAAGACGGGCGCTTCGCCAGATCCGCCGCTATCAAGTGATGTGTCCTGGGTCGTTAGACCGTCAGCGTTCAGTAGAGGTTGTTATGGGCTTCGCAACGATTGAGAAAGCACTGGAAGTGATCGCCTCAGGTGGCATGGTTATCGTGGTGGACGACGAAGGCCGCGAGAACGAAGGTGATGTGGTGATGGCCGCAGAATTCGCCACCACGCAAGCGCTCACTTTTATGGTCAGCCGTTGTCGTGGGATCGTCTGCGCGCCGATGCCCGAGCGCTTTGCGCGGCGGCTGGAATTACCGCTGATGGTGGAGCGCAATACCGATTCGATGAAAACCGCGTTCACCGTATCGGTGGATCTGATTGCCGGGATTACCACCGGGGTGTCGGCAACCGAACGTGCGTTGACACTCCGGGCGCTCGCGGCCGCTGATACGACGGCGCAGTCACTTTCAAGACCTGGGCATGTTTTCCCTCTGATCGCGCGCAGCGGTGGGGTTGAAGAACGCGCCGGTCACACCGAAGCGGCAGTGGATCTAGCTGAATTGGCGGGGTTGTCACCGGTCGGCGTGATCTGCGAGATCCTCAAGGACGACGGCAGCATGGCCCGTCGGCCAGACCTGGAAACGTTTGCGCACCACAACGGGCTCATCATTATTTCGATTGCAGATTTGATTGTGTGGAAAGCCGCGAATGCGGTGCGAGCCAAACAAGTAAGGCCCAGTTTGGTGGCGTAAAAACGACATCTGATTTTAACCGCAACACTTTAGCGCGATGGCTGTGCAGACAGTCATAAGGTCGCCAAGGTATTAACTCACCCCGAGGAAGATGAAATGAACAGTCAAGCAAAAATTACTTCGCCTGATGGCAGCCAACTTTCCGAGCGTTTCCATGACGGCCTCAAGACCCGCCGTGAAGTGCTCGGTGAAGCCTATGTTGATAGCTCCATTGCCAAGGCCAGCGACTTTAACTGGCCGGTACAGGAGCTGGTCACTGAGTACTGCTGGGACGCTATCTGGAATCGCCCGGGGCTGGACCGTCGCACGCGTTCCTTCCTGAACCTGGGCATGATTTCGGCGTTGAACCGTCCCCACGAATTGAAGTTGCATGTTCGCGGCGCGATCAATAATGGTTTGAGCAAAGAGGAAATTCGTGAAGTGCTGCTCCAGGTAGCGATTTATTGTGGTGTACCAGCTTCCATTGATGGCTTCCGCCTGGCGCAGGAAGTCTTTGACGACATGGGTGTGTAATCCAGGGTTCCCCCAGCATTAACAACAATAAAAAGAGGAATGTGAAATGGACATGCAGGAACGTTTTCATGAAACCGGCAACCCAATGTTCAACGATAACGCGCTGAAACTGGGTGTATTTGGAACCAACTGCTCAAACGCCTGTGCGATCACCACTGCCGAATCCAGCTTTGAGCCGACCTTCGAGCACAACGTAAAGATCGCTCAGCAGTTGGAAGCGGCGGGGTGGGAGTGCATGGTGCCTATCGCGCGTTGGCGTGGTTTCGGTGGTGAGACCAACTTCAACGGCACCAACATGGAGACGTTCACCTGGGCCGCTGCGATGGCTGCAGTTACCACCAAGCTGCAGTTTTTCTCCACCACCCACGTGCCCACTATTCATCCGATCGTTGCGGCTAAAATGGCGACCACCATCGACCATATTTCCAAAGGCCGTTTTGGCTTGAACCTGGTGACCGGCTGGTTTACCCCGGAAATGGAGATGTTTGGTCGCGAGATGATGGAGCACGACCAGCGCTACGAATACGCGGATGAATGGATGGATATCGTTGCTGCGTTGTGGGCGCGTAATGGTGTGGATTACAACGGTGACTTCCACAAGACCAAAGACGCCGTCATGGAGCCCAAACCTTACAACAAGGCGGGGCGCCCGGTGATGATCTGCGCCGGGTCGTCGGGTAAAGGTCTGGATTTCACGGCCAAGCACTGCGACTTCAACTTCGGCTTCATGCAGGACATGGAGAAAGGCGCCGCCTGGGTCAAGCACGTCAAGGACCTGGCCCGCTCCAAGTTCGGCCGGGAACTGGGGACCTTCACATCGTGTCCGGTCATTGTGCGAGAAACGGAAAAGGAGGCGCGCGAATACTACGACTACTACGTCAAAGAAAAGGGCGACCGCGTGGCGTGCGACAACCTGGCCGATGTGCTGCAAGTCCAGTCGCAGAACCACTCCGCAGAGATGTACGCGAAGTTCAAAGAACGCTTCATCGCGGGCTGGGGCGGTTATCCCTTGATCGGTTCTCCGGAGCAAGTGGCCCAAGGCCTGATCGACCTGAAGAAAACCGGAGTCGACGGTACGTTGTTGACCATGGTCGATTACAACGAAGAACTGCCGTTTTTCAATGAGCGGGTAATGCCGTTGCTGAAGCAGGCAGGCCTGCGTAACTGAGTGTTGAGCCATGGCGGCCAGGCTTCATGAACCATGAGGCCTGGCTGCCGTTCGCACGCGGAAAAATGTACAAATCGATGTTTTCCAGAAGCGCCTGATGCACGACAAATAACAATAAACGCGTTGCAGGAGTGAATAGGATGTCGACAAGATTTTCGTTGAATTTGAGTATGTGGATCGGTATTACCGTAGGGCTTTACGTGCTGTTGTACCTGATGAGCCCGCTCGGCTTATTGGGCGCGCTGCCGTGCACCTTTGTTGCGCTGCCTATCTACCTGAGCGGTGGCGCCAGAGCCGACAAACTCGCGGACGCCTGCCTGAGTGCGGTGGCGGGAGTGGTATGGGGCATCATTTTTATTTACCTGGATTCGCTGTTCTCACATCAGGGCTTGCACCCGCTGGTGGCGTCTGCACTGTCGGTTGGCCTGGTAACCATAGCGCTGTGTGCGACGCACTTGCTGTTCACCCCATGGGGGCTGTTTTCAAATATTCCGATGATGTTTGGTGCGGTGGCGTGTACGTTCTTTGTAGGGCCGGACAAGTGGTTTTACATCATGGTCACGCTTTGCCTGGGCGTGCTGTTGGGGTTCATCAACCATTCGGGGCGCAAGTTCCTGGATGAGCGCGGGCGGTGGACGCTGCTTCGCGCGCGCAAGGTCGAAGACTGAACCTCGCGGCCTATCTAGTGCTTTTTCACCGCCTGCTCGGTAATCAGTTGTGCCAGCAACTTCACTGGTTCGCTCAGGCTGCGGCGCGCGCGATGCACCAGGCCGATATCGCGATGGAATGTACGTTGTTTCAGGTCGATCGCGCGCACTTCAGCAGGCCACTCTTTGCGGGTGGCCGTTTCCGGTACCAGGGCCACACCGACGCCGTTAGCGACCAGCTTGATGATCGCATCAAGCTCATCGAGTTCGCAGACTTCATGCAATGAAAAATGGGTCTGTCGCAAGAACCGATCAACCTGGCGCCCGCCAAAAGATGAACGGTCGTAGCGGATAAAGGGCTGGCTCGAAACCAGCTCAGCCCAGTCGTCTCCTGGCATATCGGCCGGGACAATCAGTCGATACGGTTCGCGTGCCAAGGTGGTCCAGCGCAGATCGCTTTGAAGAGAAAAGGGCGGGCGGATGATTGCGGCCATGTCGATTTCACCCGAGTCGACCTGGTTCACCAATTCCATCGAAAGGCCCGGTATGACGCGTGTTCTGCAGGCCGGGGAGCGCTGGTGAAATTCAGCCAGCGCTTCCGGCAGATAAGAGCGTTGAACGGATGCAATCGCACCGATAGTCACCAGAATGCTGGCCGGCAGGCCCACAGAACTTGTGCCCAGATTTTTAAACTGAAGTACCAGTTCCTGGCCTCGCGCCAGTACTTGATGCCCCATCTGATTGAGTTGCGCCGAACGCCCTTTACGGTCGAACAACTCGACCCCAAGCTCGGCCTCAAGGCGTTGCATCTGCGCGCTGACCGCTGCTTGAGTCAGGCCGATTTTGCTGCCGGCGGCTGCAAACGTGCCTTCTCTCGCTACGGCGATAAGGGTTTTCAGTTCTTTGATCATGCGCAAATAATAGTTATGTTTCGTTTGAAAATATATTCATATTTTTGTCGTTGGAAGGGACTTTCAACTCAGTGGGGGCCAGGTTCCCATCCCGACACAGGGCGGGTTGCGGTACGTTTCCGAAGGTAACTCTCCAAACTGGTTTTTGTAGTACTGGGAGAACATTCCAAAGTGCCAAAACCCCCAGCGCATGGCGGCTTCAGACACCGAAGGCACGCCACTTAAAATGTCTTTGCGGGCGCCGTGCAAGCGCACTTGGCGGATATACGTGCACGGATTGACACCCACCACCTGAATGAATGCGCTGTGCAGTCCACGCCTGCTCATGTGCAAGTGTTCGCACAAAGCCTCCACAGAGTGGTTGGAGGTTGGTTGGCTCAAAATAAACGCGCGCGCCCTGTCTACCATTGCGCGATGAACCCGATGATCGCGCGGTGAAGAGGATGAGGTATGGGACAAACTGCCCATCGCTTCCAGTGCCGCGACGGCGACATCCTCGGAGAGTTGCAGGCGCGTGGCCTCACTGTCGATCGAGTCCGGACACGCCACGGCTGAACCCAGGCCTGATAACAGCAAGGATTTGTATCGAGCGATCCCCTGTGTATCGCCCTTGAGTAGGCAGGCGCCGTTGACCAGGCGGTCGGCGCTCACCCCGTAAAGGCCCTGGGACAGGGTGTTCAGGAATGACACGTCAATTGTCGCCGCCAGGATGTCGGACTTGGTTGTCGCACAGAAACGGGCTTCTTCACCTTGGCGCATGATGAATAACGAGTCGGCCTGCATTTCCCTGTTCTGCCAAGAGCACGTCCCTTCATGCAAGGTCACACCTATCATCACGACATCGGTGTCAGCGACCGAGCGTTGATCGACGGCTTGATTGATCCATTCTCTGAACACTTGGACTCGCCCAAGAGATGCACGCGCGACGCCGCCTTCAAAGTTGCCACAGGAGAGCTGGGTATAGTCCTGCATCCAGTCAGGAAGAATTCTCGATTGAAGGAACGGATCATTTGACCGCTCACATGCAACTCTTGGAAGTGCGCAGGGCGGGAGTGCGGTATCTGGATTGTGCTGCATCACGACAGTCTCCGAAGTCTGCCGTTGAAGCAGCAATGTTCGTTCCAGCTTGCCGCGCGCAATCAGCGCTTCAGATAAAAGAATTGATCGCTAAATGCACGGTAACGAAGCACGGGGTTTTACTTTTGGTGCGTACTAAAAAAACAGTCATGTTTGGCGTGCACCACGCGCCGATATTGGATAGCGGCGAATTTTACGCGGGCGCAACAATGATCACGACGCATGTTGTCGATTCGGCGAGTCGGCGTATCAGGGGGACTCCCTTTAAACGCGCGTCACTTTAGTTGCGGGTCAGACAACTGCGAACTTACTGACACCGTCAGGGCAGGGACGTCGAAGGTAGATCAGTGATCTCTTGCGGGAAAACAATATCCATAGGGGCGAATATGCACACTGCAGAGCCAGGCATTACTGATAGCAAACCGGGCTTGTCCGGGTCTTTAGGTGTTACCTCGATTGTGCTGATGGTGATTGCAACGGCCGCGCCATTAACCGTGATGGTTGCCAATACGCCGCTGATTATCTCCATGGGCAATGGCGCCGCAGCGCCTTTTGACGCAATGATTGCAACGGTGATCATGTTTCTCTTCAGTGTGGGTTTCATCTACATGTCGAGGTACATCACCAACGCAGGGGCGTTCTATTCCTATATCCAAAAAGGCATGGGGCGGTCCATTGGGTTGGGATCCGCGACCCTGGCAGTGATCTCGTACTTCATGATCCTGGTGGCGTTGGAGGCTTACATTGGCTTCGCCTTGTCGCAGCTGTTGTTGACCACGCTGGGTATCACTATTTCCTGGTGGCTCCTGGCATTAGCTATTACCGCGCTGGTAGGGATCCTGGGCTATCAGAAGATTGAACTGAGCAGCAAATTCCTGGGTGTGGCATTGGTGCTGGAAATTCTGATTGTGTTGGTGGTGGACGCTGCCATTATCGGCAGCGGCAGTATTGGCCCGGATGCGCTGGAGCCGTTTTCGGCGACCACTATTCTGTCGGGGTCGCCGGGCCTTGGGATCATGTTTGCCATCTATTGCTTCACGGGGTTTGAGTCGACGGTGGTCTATCGCGAAGAAGCGGTAAACCCGAATGTGACCATTCCAAAGGCCACGTACATCGCGGTATTTGTGATTGGCGTGTTCTACGCCGTGTCGATGTGGTGCCAGGTGAACGGTGTGGGGTTATCGCAAGTGGTACAGCAAGCGACCGATCACCCAGGTGATATGTATCTGACCATGGTGGAGCGATTCACCAACAAAGCCTTTGTGGATGTAATGCAGGTTTTGCTGGTGACCAGTCTGTTTGCATGCGTGTTGTCGCTGCATAACATCGTCGTTCGCTATCAATACGTCCTGGGACGCTTTGGCGTGCTGCATTCAAAGTTGGGGAGCGTGCATCAGAAACACGGGTCGCCCTTTGTGTCCTCGGTATTGCAAACAACGTTGTCGCTGCTGGCGGTCGCCATTTGCGCGCTGATCGGGATGGACCCGGTCACCCAGATCTATGCGTGGGGTGCGACAGCGGGAACACTGGGTTACATGGTGATCCTGTCCCTGACGTGCGTTTCGGTACTGGTGTTTTTCCGCCGAAGCGACACGCCACATCCGTTCTGGAACACCGTTGTGGCACCCACCGGCGGGTTCCTCGGATTGGTCGCTTGCCTGATCGTGGCGGTCCAGAATCTGCCCGCGCTGGTTGGCGGTGAGAATGCCGGACTTGCAGCCTCCATCATGGAAATGATTGTGATGATTTCATTTGTCGTGGGCTGTGCCGCCGCCTTGATGATGAAGGTGATGAGCCCTGCGAGATTTGCGCTGTTGAAACAGGTGGGTTGAGTTCCCTTCTTCCTCCTGCTGCACATGTGAACAACGGCAGGCGCTCCACAGGGCGCCTGCCGCTTGATCGTTTTTTTTGATAGCATGCGCCGCATTATGAAGAAGCCCGCCCATGACATGCGCCAGCACATCATTGATGTCGCCAGGTCGCTGATGACCCAGAAAGGTTACACCGCCGTCGGCCTTACCGAGCTGCTCGCGGCTGCGGGTGTGCCGAAAGGGTCGTTCTACCACTACTTCCGTTCCAAGGATGAGTTTGGCCAAGCGCTGCTCGAAGAGTACTTTGACGAGTACCTCACGCGTGTCGATGTGCAGTTGGCCAGTGAGGGCTCCGGCGCCGAACGTCTGCTGATCTATCTACGCTATTGGGCCGAGACACAGGCGTTTGATCATACCGATCAAAAATGCCTGGTGGTCAAATTGGGGGCGGAAGTGTGTGACCTGTCCGAAAACATGCGCGGTGTGCTTGAGAAGGGTACTGCCCTGATCATCGATCGGATGATTCGTTGTGTTGAGCAGGGCAAAGCCGATGGCTCCATCGCCGCGTCCGTTGACGCCGCGATGCTCGCTGAAGCGCTCTACCAGATGTGGTTGGGCGCCTCGTTGCTGGTCAAGGTCAACCGGACTCGCGAGCCCTTTGACGCGGCGCTTGAAATGAGCCGACGTTTACTGGCCTAACCTGGCCTTGTCATGCTGCTCGACGTAACAACATGCACGCCTGGGGCCTGATTAATCGCGGCTTCCAGCAGTGCCCGCGCGATCAGCGCCGGGGGGTTGAGTCGCCAGCGCCCCGGCAACAACGGCGCCGCGAGTTTCAACAAGAGGATCATGACGCGCTCGGCAGGGCGCACCTCTTCACGCTTGCCTCCAATGACACCCGGCCGTACATACGTCAGCGATTCAAATCCAACTTTCGCCAGATCCTGTTCCAGGCGGCCTTTGACTTGGTTGTAAAAAAATGAAGACCCTGCATCGGCACCGATAGCGGAATTGAGCACGTAGGTTGACGTGCCGTGATCAGCAGCTAACCTGGCCACTGCCAGTGGGTAGGTATGGTCGACGCGTTCGAAGGCTTCTTTGGAGCCCGCTGTTTTCAGCGTGGTGCCCAGGGTGCAGATCACGGCATCCGCTTGCCATTGCTCTGCCTGTTCATCCAGATGCTCAAAATCGGTGAGGGTCGCGATGAGTTTCGGGTGTGCCGCCAGCGCTTTTCGCGTCGGCGCATAGACCCTTCCGACGCGTGGGTCCGACAGCGCTAAATCCAGGACATGACGCCCGACCAGCCCGCTCGCGCCGACCAGCAGCAGCTTGATGGGGGTTGGTGGATTCATGCCTGTCGACGATCCCGATCAAACGGCTGAATAGCTTCATCGACCGGCGTAGTGCCTTGGGTCAGTTCGATGATGACGCGACTCACACCGTGCTGTTCGATGATCTGCAACAAGGCGGCGGCGACGTCCTCGCGCGGCACGTCGCCGTAGGGGATGGCAAGACCGGCGTGGACTTTGCCAGTGCCAGGCGAGTCCAGCAACGTGCCGGGGCGGAGAATGACCCAGTCAAGATCGCTTGCAGCGAGGTGCACGTCCGCGCGTTTCTTCACGGCCATATAGTTTTCGAAGGTCTCGGACACCGTTTTGCCACGCGATGCCTCTGGAAACGCCGAAACCAGAATAAAGCGCCGGATACCCGCTAACCGAGCCGCGGCGACAGACAGCTCCAGGCCATGACCGTCGATGGCATCCGTCATCTGTGCGCCGCCTTTGCCGCCGGCACCAGCCGCGAATACCACGGTATCACTGCCCGCCATCAGCTTGGCCAGAGCCTCTGCGTCAAGCTCAAGCAAGTTACCCGCAATGGGGATGGCGCCGAGCGCCTGGAGGCCCTCGGCTTGTTCCGCATGACGGTATAACGAATGTGGTTGATGGCCTCGTTCTGCCAGCTGTTGAGCAAGGCTTCGGGCCACTTTACCCGAACCACCGACGATAAAAACTGAGTGCATAGCTCCTCCAGATCAGGCGATGTTTTACAAAAGGCCCGCCCAAGCGAACCTGCAAACGGTGTTGACGAATGCATGCTTGGTTTTATTCTATATCGCTCACTACAGAATATGTCAAGCGACGGGCGCTACTCCTTAGAGCCACTTTGGCGAAATAGCACCTGTGTCAGGAGCGAAAAAGCGGCTGATCTCTAACAAATATAATTGTTTAAATTCATACAGATATATTGTTTTAATTGTTTTGCGGGGGCCGCTAGCATTCACGCACTATCAACGAATGCTGAAGAGTGGCCCCATGCAATTGCTCGGAAATCTGCTGAAAGCGGTTAAACCCTCGCCCACGCTGGCAATCACGCGCAAGGCCGCCGAACTGCGCCGCAATGGGGTAGATATCATCAGCTTGTCGACCGGTGAGCCGGACTTTCCCACCCCTGATCACATCAATGCAGCTGCCAAAGCGGCGATTGATGCAGGCCAGACCCGCTATACCGATGTGGATGGAACTCCGGAGCTCAAAGCGGCGATCGTTCGCAAGTTTCAGCGTGAAAACGGCATCACCTACACGACCGACGAAATCAGCGTCGGCACCGGCGGCAAGCAAGTACTGATCAATGCGCTGCAGGCCACCCTTAACCCTGGGGATGAAGTCATCATTCCTGCGCCTTACTGGGTGTCCTATCCGGACATGGTGCGCTTGGCAGGGGGCACGCCCGTTGAGGTCCCTTGTGCGGCCCATCAGCACTTCAAGATCACTGCCGAGCAACTCGAGCAGGCAATCACGCCGCGTACCAAGTGGCTGATTTTGAATTCGCCAAGCAACCCGACGGGTGCGGGTTATAGCGCGACTGAGCTTGATCGATTGGGCGCCGTATTGTTGGAGCATCCGCAGGTCTACGTGCTGACGGACGACATGTACGAGCACCTGAGTTACGACGGATGGGTATTTTCCACCCTGGCTTCGCAGGTGCCGGCATTACATGATCGCGTGCTGACCGTGAATGGCGTTTCAAAGGCGTATTCAATGACGGGCTGGCGCATTGGTTATGCGGGCGGTCCTAAACCTTTGATAGCCGCCATGGCCACCATTCAATCGCAGACCACCAGCAACCCCTGCGCGATATCCCAGGCCGCTGCCGTGGCAGCGCTGGACGGGCCTATCGACTTTCTGTCTGAGCGTAATGAAGTGTTTCGTCAGCGCAGGGATCTTTGCCTGGACGCTTTTAACACTACCCCCGGCCTGGTATGCCGCCGTCCGGAGGGCGCTTTTTATCTCTTCCCTTCATGCTCGGGGCTGTTCGGGCGCAAAACGCCAGCCGGTGAGGTACTGACGAATGATGTGGATGTCTGCCGGTACCTGCTCGAAGCTGCGCAGGTGGCGGTGGTACCGGGGAGTGCGTTTGGCCTGGAAGGGTATTTCCGTATTTCTTTTGCCACGTCGACCGCGACGTTGGAGCACGCCTGCAAGCGTATCACCAGTGCATGTCTCGCGTTGACGGCGCAATGAACATCCGCGCGCGTCAGGGTGCCGCGTCGATGATCCTGGCGTGAGTTGCCTACTGCTCCGTGCTTGATTCCAGAACCTCGAGTGCCGCGTTTTCGGCATTCTTGATGTGCAGGGTGGCCATGCGTTGGGCACCTTCGCCATCACGGTTTTTGATGCAGGCCAGCAACTCATCGATTTCAGCCAGGCTTTCGCGCAATCGTTCAGGCCTGGAGAAAGATGTTGCTCGAAGCAGGTTGATACGACTGAGCAGTCCCTGGAGTACTTCAGTGATCAGCCGGTTGCCGCAGCAGCCGAGCAACACGTCATAGATTTTTGATTTGGCTTCAATCAGTGCGCGGCGATCCGGATTGCTGGACTGCTTGTGCAGGTTGTTGACGGCCTTACCCAACTTGACGATATCTTTATCGGAGGCAAGCCTGGCAAATTCATGGGCTGCAAAACCTTCAAGAAGGCCACGTAGCGCGTAAAGTTCGCGAGCTTCAGCAATGTCCAGGCTGGCGACCACCGGGCCCCTGTGCGGCACGATCACGATCAGCTTTTCAGCTTCGAGCTTACGCAGGGCCTCTCGAAGGGGCGGGCGGCTCACTTTAAGCATCTCACAAAGCTCGCGCTCCACCAGCCGTTCTCCGGGGGCGAACCGTCCATTCATGATGGCCTCACGCAGGAAGCTCTCCACATGCCCTCTGAGTGTTTCAGGGCGGCTCATTACCGGCATTGCATCACTACTCATAAAACTCCCGCCTTTAGGTCACACACAGCTTGATGCGTAATAGATCTGTTTATATTAATAGCAGATTGTATGCAGGTAGGCTTGTAGAGCCATCATATGGAGCAGCACACAGGCTTTGAGGCGTAATTGTAATACAATGTTGACGGGTATTCATATTCGGCCGCTGATGAAGCGACCCCGCAGAAAGCGGGGGGGAAAGGGCGACGCGCCTTTAAATTGATGAGCGCTCGCCGCGGTGTGCGGCGAGCCTTGATTAAAGCAGCTCGTTATTTCCACCAATACTCGATCTGTACGCCAAAATTTGAACCGTTGCGACTGGTGCCGAATGCACCGCTATCAGATAGCGCCGTTCCTGGCACGAGCTCTGATGCCGCCTCTTGCGCTGCCTTGTTCCACTGCGCATAGGTGTAGTACAAGCGGATTTCCGGTCGGGCCCAGAAGTCTTGGCCGGCAGGGGACCAGGTGGGCGCAACCGTAAATTTATTCAACTTGCGCATGCCGCCAGACGCATTCACTTGGTCATGGCCCACTTCGGTGACGAGTTTGATATGTTCCGTCAGTGCATAGCTCGGACGTACCCCAACCGACAACCAGCTTTGCCTGCCGCCGATATCGCGTTCATCTTGCTGATAGACTACGTTGAACTGGCCCCCGAAACGCGGCGTTACCTGCCAGTCGAAATACTCGACGGCACGCCAACTGCGCGAGCTGTCGTCCAGCGTCGGATCGCCGGTGTAGCCCAGCCCCGTGCCCGAGCCCTCGCCGTACTGGAGGGCAAATGTGTTATGCCCTCCCAGAAACGGCGTTTGCTTGTGTTGGGCGGTCACTGCCCAGCCGTTATGGACTTGCTCGCGATTCGGCTTTTCGATGTAACTCAACCCCAGTTGAAGTACACCGCCGGGGTTCACTTGAATGCCGTCGACATTGAAGTCGTGGCGGTTTATGTAGTCGCGCTGGAATACGTTGTCCTTACGCGAGAAGGCATAGCTGTACTTGTAGTCGCCTAATTGAACATTCTCCACGCCAGCGCCTGTGGCACTCTGGTTCCAGTAAAAGTAGTCTGAAATCAGCACGTCGTTTCGTTTGTAAAACCGTCTGCCTGCCCAGAGCGAGCCGCCGTTGAGCGCGGCTACATTACTCCATTGGCCGTACAGTTGGGCCATCCTTGCCCAGCCGTCATCACCCGTGAATTCAGGGGTATGCCCGTAGCCTTCATAGAAGGCGGCCATGCCATCCACGCTCAACACCGACCCGTCATCAAACTTCGCCAGGTCTTGTCGCAATTCAAGTTCACTGTACTGCTCGCATTCGTTTCCCAGCCGATACTTCGACTGTGCTCCCGGAAGCTGGAAGCAGGATTGAGTGCCGCCACTGGAGGACCCACCCGCACCTGCGCGCAAGTAACCCGAAAACTCCAGTGCATGTGCCGACAGTGGGAACACTATCGACGAGCAGGTCATCACTACGACGTTTTTTATCTTTCTGTTCATGAAGGTGTCATCCTTTTTATTATTGTTTTGCATTCAAATGACTAACTAACAGCGACGCGTCATCGCCTCTGGCATGTGGAGATGCCAAGGGTGGTGATTCAGAAAGTATGAGAGCGGCAGGCCCGGCTATGCGGGCCTGACGTGGCGCTTTATTTTTGGCGAACGCCGGCGCTTATCGCTGCCACGGCGATGACCAGGCCCTGTACCATCAGCTTGCCGGGCTCCTGGATACCGAACACGGTCAGTGCCGCAAAGAGGTAGCCGAAGGCGAGCACTGCGATAAACGGGCCCATCACGCCGCCGCGCGCGCTGCCGAATGTCACTGCGCCCAATATCGCTGCTGCGATGGCATTCATTGCAATATCCAACCCTGGTTTGATACTGCCGACCCCCAATGCCGAGGTCTGTAGTAATGCCCCCATCGCCCCTAAAATGCCCGCTGCGACGTGGCTGATGAAGATCACTCGCTGCACGGGCAACCCGGAGATGGTCGAGGCCTTCGGGCTGTCGCCGATGGCGGCTAAAAACTTACCGAATACCAGTGTGCGCACCGCCAATGCGAACACGATGGTCAACCCGACCCATATGTAAATCGCGTATGACAACCCCAAAAGCCGTTCGCTGGTTACCAGGTTGAGCCATTTAGGAACTGCCCCAGGTGGCTGTCCTGTGGTCAACCAGGAAACAGCGCCGAGCAGTACCGTCGTCATGCCCAGCGTGATCATCACGGCCGACGCCCGAATGTAGGCGATAAAGATGCCGTTGAGCACGCCCACCAGCATCCCGAGCAGAATCGGGATGATGACGATAAGCGCAGGATGCAGGCTGGAGAGTACGCCTGATGTGACGAGGTAGATGGTCATGGCGGACACACCGACAACCGAGAGGTCAATTGACCCGGCTCTCATCACCAGTGCCTGCCCCAATACGATGATGCCCAGTGGCGCACACTGGCGCAGGATGATTGAGGTGAACATCGGGTTCAACAGGTTGCTGGCGAAGAAGGCAATGATCACCAGCAGCGCGGCGAGTACCAGATAAGAGGGGGGCAGTTGCAGGACCCAGTGCAACACGGTTTTAGCCCGTTGGCTGGTCGTCCTGGCTGCTAGGGGTAACGGTGTATAAGAGCGGGCGTTCATAGACCAATCTCCTTGCGACGTTGCAGGCTTACCACTGCCAGCAGCAGTAACCCTTTCACACCGATCTGGATAAAAGCGGAAATGTTGGACAGGTTCATCGCATTGCCGATCAGGCTTACCAGCAGTGCGCCCACTACAGTGCCCAGCAGGCTGCCAACCCCGCCGCTTAGTTGAGCACCGCCTAACGCCACTGCCGTCACCGAATCAAGGTTGAACGCGTTGCCGACTTTGGCGTCGCCCGAAGACAGACGGCCCGCCAGGTAGAGCCCGGCAATGAACGCAAACAGCGAGCTCAGCAGGTAAGCAGCAATGATGATGCGTTGCGTATTGATACCGTTCAGACGCGCATTCTCGGCACTGCCGCCGGCGGCAAACAGGTGAACACCAAACGGCCGGCGATATAGCAGCCAGGCCGCCGCCGCTACCGGTACGCCGATCCAGAACAGTGACAAGGACACACCTGCGACATCGCCGTTTACCAGCGTCGTCAGCCAGGAAGGCACATCACCGCCTGGTATCGGACGCAGCAGCAGCGCCAAACCTTGGGCAAAGCTCATGGTTGCCAGCGTCATGATGATGGGGTGAACGTTGAGCCTGGCCACCCCAACCCCGTTGATCAGGCCGATTGACAGCGCTGCCAGCAGGGCGATGCTGAAGGTCATCGCGGCCGGGTAGGGCATGGCCACTAGGGTCGTGGTGAGACTCACTACAGCACCGTTGGAAACATCGAGGCCGCCAGTGACGATGACCATCATTTGGCCAACCGAAGCGAGCACCAGCGGGGCGGTTTGCGCCATGACGTTGGAGAGGTTTTGCCGGGTTAAGAACTCGGGGGAGCTGAGGGCGGCGACCAGCAGGACCAATGCCAGAATCATCAGCGCGATACGCAGCGTGCCACTTCTTGAGTTGCGAGGCATGGCGAAAAGATTGAGGGCGCTCATAAGGCATGAACTCCTGTGTGGGAGGCGACGTGTACATCCGAGTGTTGCGTGCCAATGGCGGCGTGCAAGATGCGTTCTTCGGTCGCCTCCGACCCGCTCATTTGTGTGACGATCCGGCCCTCGTGGATCACCAGGATTCGATCGCACAAGCCGATCAACTCCAACAGCTCGCGTGAAAGCACCAACAGTGCTCCGCCCTGTTCGACAAATTCGCGCAGCAGGCGGTAAATCTCAGCCTTGGCGCCGACGTCCACGCCGCGCGTCGGCTCTTCAAGAACGATGACGTCGACCCCCGACGCCAGCCAGCGGCCGATCAAGGCTTTTTGCTGGTTACCTCCTGACAGCGACTTGACGATCACCCGCGAATCGCCTTTGCCGATGTTCATATCGCGCATAAGCCCGGCAACCACAGATTTTGCATTCGTCAGGATCGAGCCAAGGGGGCGTCCTATTTGCGTACCCAGCGCGATGTTGTCGGCGATCGACAGGTTTAAAAACAGACCTTCGCTTTTCCTGTCCTCGGGGATGAAGCCCAATCCGGCTTGAATCATCGGTTCAATACCGTTCGTTGGGTCCAGCCGGATCGTCGCGCCGGTGGAGGGGGACATTTTGACAATGTCCGAATGCGCAGCCGCTTTGAGTCCGACGATGGCGCGTGCAATCTCCCGCTGGCCCTGGCCCTCCAGGCCGGCCACGCCCAATATTTCGCCGCGATTGAGGGAAAATCGGACGTCGGGCGAATGCGCTTCGACCTTGAGTGCACGTACGTCGAGTGCCACGTTTTTGGCGACTTCGCCGCGCGGCGGGAAAAAATCGACGAGGTCTCGGCCCACCATCAGGGCGACCAATTCATGCTCGGTCAGTGACGCGGTTGGACGCGTGGCGACATGCCGACCATCCTTCATCACGGTCACGGTGTCGCACATCTCGAAAATTTCCCGCAACCGATGTGAGATGTAAATGATCGCCTTGCCGGCGTCCCTCAACTCGTAGATGAGCTGTTGCAGCCGCTCTACGTCGGCGGCATTGAGCGCGGCGGTCGGTTCGTCGAAAATGAAGATGTCAGCATCGGCGGATATGCCCTTGGCAATCTCGACGGCCTGTTGCTGTGCGACGGTCAGGTTTTTTACCAGGGTCTTTGGGTCGAAGTTGAGTCCGACCCGAGAGAGTATCTCGGTGGCTTTTTTCTCGGCGGTTGCGTAATCCATCGCTCCCATTCGTGTGCGCGGTTCGCGTCCCAGGAAGATATTTTCCGCGACCGACAGATTAGGGATGAGCGTGAACTCCTGGAACACCGTGGAGATGCCCTTGTGCAGCGCATCCAGAGGGGAGGAGAGCACCAGGCGTTCGCCGTTGAGTTCCAGGCTGCCGCTGTCTGGTTTGTGCACGCCCGCGATGATTTTCATAAGTGTGGACTTACCGGCGCCGTTCTCGCCGGTCAAGGCATGGATCGAACCTTTTTCAAGTGAAAAGTCGATGCCATGCAACACAGTGGTATTGCCAAACGTTTTGATGATCTTCTGTGCGCGTAGCATGGTTGATCCTCCGGTTAAAGGCGCAGGCATGCAAATGCCTGCGCGATGGCGTCATCAGGATTATTTGGTGCCGTAGTATTTCTGGAGGTGCTCTTCCGGTATTTCGGAAGGGCTCCAGAAGGCATCCGACAGGTCCATGCGCACGTATTTATCCAGAGTGTCGGTAGTGACCGGGTCGGGGCGGTTCACGTAATGCTTGTAGACAGGTTTGCCCTCAAGCAGCGCGACGGCAGCGCGTACCGCCGCAGCGCTCAAGCCGGGTGGGCAGATGGGGCCAATGGATTTCAGGTTGTCGGTCTTCCAGCGGCGCAACCAGCCGTTCATGGCTTCGCCGGTGATCGGGGGCAGGGTGGCTACGCCCATTTGCTGCAGTGCATCGGCGCAGCCGAGCGACATGTTCGCGCCGTCAGCCCAGATGCCGTTCACTTCAGGGTTAGACAGGTAGAGGCTTTCGCACATGCGCTTGGCATCATCGTAGGACCAGTTGGCGTATTGATCGGAAATGATCTTGATGCCTGGCGCGGCTTTGAAGGCTGCCATTGCGCCTTTGTAGCGATCCTCATCAACCGGGTGCCCCGCGACGCCCCGCAGCAACCAGATGTTGCCTTTGCCGTTAGTCTGCTTGATAAGGTATTCGGCCATCACCTTGCCGAAGAAGAAGTCGTCTCCCTGGATCTCGGTGGTGAATTGGTCGGTACTGGTTTTGCCCAGGTAAACGACGACGGGGATACCTGCCGCACGGGCTTTCTCGATACCTGCTGAAGCTGATGTGGTGGTCAGGGGCGCTACGATGAGCACATCGACTTTTTGGGCGATGAGGTCTTCAATGTCAGCGGCTTGCTTGGACTGACTGAGGTCCGCACTTCGGAAGAGGTATTCCTTGATTTGTGGGATACCTTTGACGGCTTGTTCGGCTTCGTGAGCGGTTTGATAGGTATGGGTTGAACCGGCAAGACCGTAGTGGCTCATGCCAATTTTCCAAGGCCCTTTTTTCTTGAATTCGTCAGGCTTGGTCTGGGGGTTGGTCCCGCTCGCAGGTGCGGTATCAGCCAGCAGGTAGAGATCTTCGGCGAAGACTACGGGAGCACACAGGGCTACGGTGCAAGACAGGCTGAGCGCAGCTGCCCACCGTTTGATGGATGATTTCATGCTTGACTCCGTTATTGTAATTATAAGCCAGCGACCGGGCAGCCAGGCTGCCCGGTAAACCCAGGGTTAGAAAGGTTGTGCCGTAGGACGGATCAGGATTTCGTTGACGTCGACTTCCGGCGGTTGGGACATCGCGAACGCAATGGCGCCGGCGATGGCGGTAGCTTTCATCGCGATGTCGCGCACTTTCTTCTCTTCGGCCTTGGCTTCGACGTCAGTGATGGTCGAGGCCAGGTTGGACTCAACGGCACCCGGCGAGATGATGGTGGTGCGAATGTGCTCACCAATCTCCTGGCGCAGGCCTTCGGAAATGGCACGTACCGCAATCTTGGTGCCGCAATACACCGCGCTGTTGCGGGTGACGATGTGGCCCGCCACCGATGCGATGTTGACGATATGGCCGCTGTTCTGCGCTTTCATCACGGGCAGGGCAGCAGCAATGCCATACAGGACGCCCTTGATATTGATGTCGATCATGGCGTCCCACTCGTCTACTTTGAGGGCCTCGATCGGGGACAGTGGCATGATCCCGGCGTTGTTCACGATCACGTCCAGGCGGCCGTAGGTTTCCACGGCGACGTCGACAAAGTGCTGAACGTCCTGGCGGCGTGTGACGTCGACCACTACGTGAGTGGCAGTGCCGCCAGCGCTCTGAATTTCCTTAACGATCTTTTCCATCGCGGACACGGTATTGGCAGGCGCACCAATGACGACTTTGGCGCCCAAGCCGGCCAGGTACCTTGCAGTTGCTTCACCGATACCGCTGCTGGCGCCTGTAATTGCTACAACTTTGCCTTTTACGTTTTCCATTTTTGTTGCCTCGTATTGTTGTTTTAAGGGAACGCATCATGCTTGTGGGGAGGTTCACGAAAGCTTGCGATAGGTCTTGACCGAAATAGGCTCGGCCAACAGTGGATTGAGCCTTTCGACTGTTTTGGCGACGTGCTCACTATTGGCATGCCCGTCAACGTCCTCCTGAGTGGCCCACCCATCGACGATGACGAACTCGCTGTTGTTTTCGGTCGATTGGTACACGTCGTAGAACAGACAGCCTTTCTGCTTCAACGATGGACCGGCCAGACCCTGGATCAGGGCGCTGCCTTGCGTAATGCTCTCGGGTTTTACGGTGAAGCTGGCAACCACATAGATGGCAGTCATAAGGGCTCCTTCAGAACAGCAAGACGGGTTTGATGACCTTGCCGGACTCGGCATCGGCGATGGCTTCGTTGATGTTTTCAAACGGGTAGTGGGTGATGAAACGCTCGAACGGAAACAGCCCTTCCTGCTGCAACTGCACCAACTGAGGGATGAATACCTGGGGGATCTGGTCTCCCAGAATCACGCCCTGAAGCTTGCGGTTGAATGCAATCCAATCGAGGAGGATCGGGATGTCTTTGCCCAGGCTATCGAGGCCGAGCAGGGCGCAGTGACCACCTGGGCGAGTCGACTCGACGGCGTTGCGAATAACGTTGGGCAAACCGACGGCATCGATGCTGAAGTCTGCACCGCCGTCCGTGATTTTCTGAATCTGCTCGACGATATCCGTAGCCCGACCGTTGATGACGTGTGTGGCCCCAAGGTCCTTGGCCATTTGCAGGCGCGAGTCGTGCAGGTCGACGGCGACAATCACGCTGCAACGTCGAATCTTTGCCGCCATGATTGCTGCCAGGCCCACCGCACCGCAGCCGAATATCGCGATGGTGGCGCCCACGGGCGGCTGCATCGCGTTCATGACGGTGCCTGCACCCGTGGCCATGCCGCATCCCAATGGAGCCGCGATCTTTAAGTCAAAGTCTTTGGGCAGCTTTACCGCATTGTTTTCTGTCGCAAGGATGTAGCTGGCGAACGAGGACTGGCCGACGAAATTCGATGCAATGTCCGCATCCAGGATGGCGCGTTTGCCATTGGGGCGAGCGCCGGTCAGGTTGTACTGGACGTAGTTCCTGCAGTTCATTGGGTGCGCGCGGCGACAATCCGAACAGTAGCCGCAGGAACTCTGGCTCAGCGCAACGTGATCGCCCACCTGCAGGCTTTTTACGTCGCTACCGACTGCCTCGATTATGCCGACGCCTTCGTGGCCCGGGATTACCGGGTGCTTCGGGCCAAAAATACCGTCTCGCAACAAAAGGTCGGTGTGGCAAATACCCGTGGCGACCGTGCGGATGAGGATTTCATTCCCCTCCGGTTCGGCGATCGTCAACTCTCTGAGTTCTAGCGGGCTTTTGGCCTGGGTGGCCACTGCAGCAATCATACGAGGCATGCGGACGTGCTCCTTAGGCGTCTTGAAGACGCTCATGAATGACTTGCAAGTATTCAGATGCCCGGCGGCGTTGTTATCGATGGTACCGATAAATGCGGGATGGGCAGGGCTGAAGCATCAATATTTGTGTTCTTGTATTACAATATTATTGGTGTGTTGTAATCGAATATATCCGAACAAAACCAAATTGCAATAGGTGATCGGCAGCTTTTCGGGACGTGCCGGGTATTTTTTCCATATGGGCTGAAAGCCCCGAATATTGGGCGCGCACGCGTGCCTGGCCACTGATCGAGCCATTTAAAAGGTGAGACGGATAAGGAGATATACCGGGTGTTTACTCGCTTGCGATCAGCAAGGAAGGCACCCGGTCCAAGCGTTTGAAATTGTCAGGTCAGATGTTCTTGAGGTCTCGCCGGAATGTCTCCGGGCTGATGAACATAGTGGTTGCCGCAACCAGAGCGCTCAGGGTCATCATGAGGATCACTGCCCAAGGAGAGCCGTCAGCCCAAAGGATCAGTGCGCTGGCAAGCATTGGGGTAATACCCCCCAGCAGAATCGAGGCCGCCTGGTAGCCGATTGAAATCCCGGTATAGCGCACCGCGGTGGGGAACAGTTCTGAGTAATAGGCCGCCAGTGTGCCGTAGACCGGACCATGGCCGAGGCACAGTACCGCGATAAGCGCTATCGCCAGCAATACCAGCGAGCCACTCATGGCCATCAAAAAGAACGGGTAGGCGGTGATTGCGATAAATAACGCGCCCCCTATGAATACCGGACGGCGCCCGATGCGGTCTGAGACGGCACCCCAGAAGGGGATTGAGACAATGTTGAATAGCGCCGCCAGCATCACCACCAGGAGCACGTCGCTCTTGGGTATCTGGGTGTACTGCGACACAAAGGCGAGAATGAACACGGTGTAAATATAGTAATTTCCACCTTCTGCAAAACGCACGCCCAGCGCCAGAAGCAGTGGCTTGCGTTGAGTCGTGAACACTTGCGAGATCGGACTTTTTCGCTGCGCGACAGACTTTGTCATGGCTAGAAAGGCCGGTGATTCTTCGGTCTTGAGCCTTATGAAAAGACCCACTGCGGCCAGCAAGACACTGAACAGAAAAGGAATACGCCATCCCCAACTGAGGAAGTCCGCTTCCGGTAATGCAGACGCCGCAGCGAACGCCGCTGAACCCAGCACTAGGCCCGCAGAGACGCCGGTTTGGGGGAATGCTCCCCACATGCCTCGACGATTATCAGGCGCATGCTCCACGGCCATGAGCACGGCGCCTCCCCATTCTCCACCCACTGCAAACCCTTGCACGACGCGCAGCAGTATTAGCAGTGCGGGGGCCCACATGCCGATCTGTTGGTAGGTCGGTAGCATTCCGATCAATGTTGTCGAAATGCCCATGAGCATTAGGGTCAGTACCAGGGTTTTTTTACGCCCCAGTCTGTCGCCCATCTGTCTCGCAAAAAAACCACCCAGCGGCCGTGCGATGAACCCTACGGCGAACGAGCCGAATGCCGCGATGGTGCCAGCAGCAGGACTGAAGTTGGGGAAAAAAAGGTGGTTGAACACCAGCGCAGCGGCGACGCCATAGAGCGTGTAGTCGTACCACTCAATGACGCTGCCTATGACGCTGGAGATCAATACGCGCCGTTTGCCTGCATCGATTCTGTCACTCGGCAATGGCATTTCCCCGGTGAGGGGAGAGGCTTTAGTAGTCATATATCTACCTTATTATTGTATTACAATATTAGCGTCCTACTATCGTACTCTAGGGGTTCTTCACGCGTCTGCCAAGTATTTGGAACGTCGTCGTTGGCGCTGTGCGCTGGCGGGCGACGAAAGGTCTGTTGGGCATCCTGTCAACACTCACCAGGCTGAGCGGGGTGAATCAGTATTCTTGACATATTGTAGTACAATAATATAGCGTGAATTTGCTCAATAAATACAATAAAGGGTGCCGGGAACCCATGGTCCGCACCCATGCGCAAATGAGGTCTTCAATGGTCATCGATACCGGTCTGAAGGAAGTCTTCGATTACATCGTCGTAGGTGCAGGTACAGCCGGATGCGTTCTCACCAACCGTCTGAGCGCTGGGGGCAAGAGCGTTTGTGTGCTTGAGGCGGGGCCTCGTGACACGAACCCGCTGATTCACATTCCTGCGGGGTACATCAAGAATATTTACAGCAAGACGTTGACTTGGAATTTCGAGGCAGAGCCGAGTCCAGGTACCAACAATCGACGCTTTTCGCTGCCTCAGGGGCGGGTGTTAGGCGGATCCAGCTCGATCAACGGTTTGAATTACGTCCGCGGTCAGGCCGCTGATTACGATGGTTGGGCCGCCGCAGGAAACCCAGGCTGGGCGTACCAGGATGTGCTTCCGTATTTCAAACGCTCAGAAGCGTGGGAGGGGCCAGAAAACGCTACGTTTCGTGGTCGCCGTGGTGAGCTGCCGATCTCGCCCCTGGACTGGCATCACCCGGTCAGCGACGCGCTGGTAGATGCCGCTGAGTCAATCGGGATTCCACGCAATCCGGATCACAATGCGGGCAGGCAGGAGGGCGTGGGGTTCTTTCAGCGCACGATTCACAACGGGTTTCGCTACAGCTCCGCCAAGGCGTTCCTGCGTACGGCGGAAAAACGCAAGCACGTCAGCGTACGTACCGATGCCCAGGTGACGAATATCATTTTTGAGGGCAAGCGTGCGGTGGGCGTCCGTTACATCCAGGGTGGCCCTCATGGCAAGGTGGTCGAAATTCACGCCCGGCATGAGGTGATCCTGTCTGCCGGTGCACTCAATACCCCGAAATTGCTGCAGATTTCCGGCGTGGGACCGGTCGATGTGCTGGCTGAGATTGGTGTTCCGGTCGTGCATGCGCTGGAGGGCGTGGGGCGGAATCTGCGCGATCACTATGCGGTTCGGATGGTTTCGCGCGTTAAAGGAATCCGCACCATCAATCAGATGGTGCAGGGCCCCGCGCTGTTGCTAGAAATCGGGCGTTGGTTGCTGCGTCGCCCCAGCCTTCTGGCGGTCAGTCCTTCCCTGGTTCACTTGTTCTGCAAATCCGATCCTTCGGTGGATCGCCCGGATCTGGAGTTTGCGTGTTCACCTGCCAGCTTTCGTGAGGGCGTCGTGGGCCTGCTCGATTCTCACCCTGGGCTTACGTTAGGCGTATGGCAGGAGCGCCCCGAGAGTTTGGGGTACGTGCGTGCGCGCAGTCGTGATGCGTTCGACAAGCCGATAATTCAACCCAACTACCTGGCCCACGAGACGGACCAGAAAGTCCTCATTGGTGGGATGAAAGTGGCCCGCCAGCTTTTCCGCAGCCCCGCCTTGGCACGATTCGTTGAGTCGGAAACCTCTCCGTCCGCTGACCTGCAGACCGATGATGAGTTGCTCGACTTCGCCAGGCGCATGGGCACCACGGTGTATCACATGATGGGCACGGCCCGCATGGGCCCTGAAGATCAGCCGTTAACCGTGGTTGACGCCGAGCTTCGCGTGCATGGTCTGCAGGGCTTAAGGGTGGTAGACGCCTCCATTATGCCGTCGATGCCCTCTGCCAATACGAACGCGACCACCTACATGATTGCGGAAAAAGCCGCCGATATGATCCTGGGGCAAAAACTCCCGTCAGTTGAGATCGGCGCATGAAGGGGGCAAGTGTTGTGCTCACGAGGGTCAGTTCCTCGGCGGGTTTTGATGACGCCACCGTCGCTTACGCGGCGGGCGCCCAACGTGTTTTCCAGCAGCTTCAAGACGCGGCAAGCAGGCTTGCCGCTGTGTTGCTGGCGATGTCGTTTGAGCGCTCGAGAGCCGCGCTGGATCATGCTGCCCGCCTGGCTGCTGTCGCGCAGATAGCAGAGGGCCGGGATCTTTTGCTGGGCCTCACATCAACCCAAAGGACTGCGCATTTTCACCGGCATATGAAGGGTGGGCTGGAGCGCCTCACACAAACCGCCAAGGCGATTGACGGCACCTTGTCAGGCCATTCGGCGGCGCTCGATCCATTACCTCTGTTGCAAGCGGCGTGGAAAGAGCTTGAGTCTGCATCCCGATGCTTGCCGGGATTCGAAGTGGTGGATTTCAGCCATTCATGCTGTGCCAATCACGCGGCTGTAATCGTGAGCAATACGTAGACAAAATCCCAACAACAAGAAGGATAGGAAAATGTCGAATTACTCAATCTGGATGCTCGAATACGCATGGGTACCTGATGCCGCTGAGAGCTCTCTGGTGTACGGGAAGCACAATGCTGGAACCGCAAAGCTCCCTTATTGCTACACGTTGCTAAAAGGCCAGGGGCGTACCATCCTCCTGGACTGCGGGCTCAACAACGCGTCCCACGGTGCCGAATTCGTCAATCGCTTCAATGTCCAGAATTGGTTCGGGCCACAAGATGTCTTGGCTGAAGTGGGCTGTAAGCCGGAAGAGGTGACGGATGTGGTACTCACCCATGCGCACTTTGATCACATGGGAGGGCTGGAGCTTTTCCCCAATGCAACCTTCTATATTCAGCAGGAAGAGTTAGCCTCCTGGGTGTCGATCATGGCAATGGAGCGCCGGTTCCGTTGGCTGCTCACTGCAACTGACACCGGTGACATGATCTACGCCGTGCAGTTGGCGCGTGAAGGCAGAATGCGTGGGCTCAAGGGGGATATTGAAGATCTGTTCCCGGGTGTTGATGTGCGCCTGGCGAAAGACACCCACACTGCTGCGTCGCAGTACATTGTTATCAGGAACGATAACAAGCCGCAAAGTGCCGATGTGTTCGTCTATACCGGTGATTTGGTTTACCGCCATGAGAATCTTCATGGCGGCAACCCGGCCGATCCCTTTTATCTTCCGGTAGGGCTGGCATTCGGAAGTCAGACCAATTTAATCATGACCTCCGATGAAATAATGAAAACGGTCGGCGGAGAGATGTCGCGGGTGCTTGCTCCCCATGAAACAGAAATGGCCAATCTGTACCCAAGCCGGGTCACGAAGAACGGGCATTATATTGTCGAGGTGGCGTTGGGGGAGGGGCAGCAGTCGTTCGTGAATTGAATCACGGAGATCGCCAGGAGGGTGCAGTGCTTCCAGCACCCTCCATTGTCAGAGGTCGTCCGCGCCTATGCGGGCTCTACGAGGGCAGGAGCAAGCATGGCTACCGCTGTGGCGCCTATGCCTTGGAGGTCTTCACGGCTGGCAGCGTCATGCGCTTGCAGCGACATGCCTTCGAGCAGGGTATTCAAGGCAGAGGCGAGCAGGCGGGTATTGGTGTCGTGGCGCAGTTGCCTGTCCGCAACCGCGCGGTCCAATCGTTGCTGCAGGTAGTCACGGCCCTCCTGACGCAAGGCCTTGAGGGTTGCGGTGACTTCGCCGGCATCGTCGGAGACATTGACGGCCGCGAGTACGACCATGCAGCCACAGGGGGCTTCGGGTTCGGTCAGGATCGACGCTGAGGTGTGGAAGAAGTCGCTGATGGCGCGCACGATGTCCGGCTCGGTGTCCATGCGCTCCCACGTGGCATCCCAGAAGGTCGTTTCGTAGTAGGCAACCGCTTCCAGAAACAACTTGGCTTTGTTGCCAAACGCCGCATACAGGCTGGGAGGGCTGATACTCATGGCTGAACACAACTCCGCCACAGAGGCCGGCTCGTAGCCACGCTTCCAAAACACTGCCAGCGCATGCAGCAGAGCCTGGTCGCGGTCGAACGCGCGCGGGCGGCCTTTTGCGCGTGGAACAGGGGTTGGGGCGGGGTCGGTCATTGAGTGCAGCACCTTGGGGCGTATCGCCAGACAGCATGCCTGGAATAGATTTCTCCCCTAATGATACACAAAATGAACTTTTCGGTTGCGCAGCATAATGTTGAGATTTCAGGTCTACCGTGACGCGTGTCAAAAGGGCGGTACGGTGTATCGCTCAAGTACATGGCCAATACCGCTCAATAGCGGTATCACATGCTTCGCAATATCATCGGCGACTGCGGTGGGCACCATCTCTGCGTTTTGGCGAAAAAACAGTGGGTCCTGAAAAATCAGCCTGAGCTTCGACAGGCTGTTGCTGACCGCGGGCTGTCCGATGTTCAAGCGCTCGGACGCCCTGGTGACACTTTTTTCCTGATAAAGCGCAGCGAAGATCACCAGGCAATTGAGGTTGAATTGCGCAAGGCACTCGGTATTGAACGTTGACGTGGGGGGAGGGGTGTTCATGAGCTTGACCCTGTCATTTGTCGCCGTTGGTCGTAGAACGTGAAGCTATTCTAAAATTTACTAGACGACCGGTCTAGTTTTAATTAGAGTGGCTGCATTATGAAAAAGCATCATTCTGAAACACGCCAACACATCCTGGATGTCGCCAGGACGTTGATGACTCACAAAGGCTACACCAGCGTAGGGTTAGCTGAGGTGGTAGCGGCTGCGAGCGTACCGAAAGGTTCGTTCTACCACTACTTCAAATCCAAGGAAGAATTTGGTCAGGCATTGCTTGAACAGTATTTTTCCGACTACCTCGCAACAGTCGACACGCTGTTGATGGGCTCTGCACCCGCCGCGCAAAGGTTGCTGAGTTACTTCCAATATTGGGCGCAGACCCAGTGCTCTGATTTGCCTACCGACAAGTGCCTGGTGGTCAAGTTGGGCGCCGAGGTCTGTGACCTCTCGGAGGGCATGCGCCTGGTGCTCGACCGAGGTACGCAGGCTATCCACGCAAAGCTTGAGCGCTGTATTGAGCAGGGGCTTGTCGATGGCTCGATCACGTCCGTAGCGCCAAGCGCGACGCTTGCGCAATCGCTCTATCAGGTTTGGCTCGGCGCTTCGTTGATGATGAAGATCGGCAAGCGCGACGACGCCTTTGAAATATCCCTGACTCTGGCAAAGCGACTTTTGTCGTAGCTATTTTTTACCAACTTACTAGACGACCGGTCTATTTAAAAGAGGTCTATCATGACAGACAACGCCACTCGTACCGACTTATTCACCCCCATCAACCTGGGCGCGATGAAACTTGCCAATCGTATTTTGATGGCACCTGTAACCCGTAGCCGCTATGCCGAAGATGGTATCCCCAACGAGCTGCACGCTGAGTATTACGCTCAACGCGCCACCGCGGGCTTGATCGTCGCCGAGGCCACCAATATTTCCGCGCAAGGCCGCGGTTACGCGGCCACTCCAGGCATCTGGAGTGAGGAGCAAGTTGCGGGCTGGAAGAAAGTCACGGACGCCGTGCATGCCGCCGGCGGGAAGATCGTCAGCCAGCTATGGCATGTGGGGCGGTTCTCCAGTGTCGAGCTGCAACCTGACGGTGCCGCACCGGTCGCGCCTTCCGCGATCAAGGCCGAAGGCGACACCTATACCACCAACGGCTTCGTCCCGGTGTCGATGCCACGGGCGCTTGAAACCGATGAGATCCCGGGGATCATCGAGCAGTACAAACGTGCTGCCGAGAATGCCAAGCGTGCTGGTTTTGACGGGGTAGAGGTTCACTCGGCCAACAGCTACCTGCTGGACCAGTTCCTACGGGACTCGACCAACCATCGCACTGACCAGTACGGCGGCTCCATCGAGAACCGTGCGCGCCTGACCCTGGAAGTGACCGAAGCAATCGTCAAGATCTGGGGCAACGACCGGGTTGGCATCCGCCTGTCGCCGGTCACGCCTGACGCAGGCAACACGCCGCCCGACAGCAACGTGATGGCGATGTACGGCTACCTGATCCAGCAGTTGAACGCCTTCGACCTGGCGTACCTGCACTTCGTTGAAGGCGCGACCGCCACCTCGCGTGAAGTGCCGGAAGGCGTGGACATGGACGCATTGAGCGCGCAGTTCAACGGGCCCTTCATCGGCAACAACAACTACGACCTGGACATGGCTATCGAGCGCCGCGCCCAAGGCAAGATCGACGCCGTAGCGTTTGGTCGCCTGTTTATCTCCAACCCGGACCTGGTTGAGCGCTTGCGTCGTGGGGCCGAACTGACCATCGCACCGCGCGAGTCGTATTACGGCGGCGGCGCCAAAGGCTACACCGACTGGCCTGTCGGCAACTACTGATCCGCTTATATCCGCGATAACCCCAAAAACTGCCCGCACAGACGGGCAGTCACCAACGAGAGGAACGCCCATGAACTATCTGCAGAATAAAACCGCGATCATCACTGGCGCATCGTCCGGCCTGGGTGCTGCATCGGCACGTGCCTTGTCCGAGAAAGGCGTTCGAATTGTCGCAGCAGCCCTGGACCAGCAAGGCCTGGACGCCATCGTCAGCGAGTTGAAAGGCAAGGGCGGGGACGCGGTAGGTCGCGTCAGCGACGTTACCAACTCTGAGGATATGAAAGCGCTCGCGCAATTCGCCCAGGACTCTTTCGGTTCGGTGGATATCCTGATCAACAACGCAGGCTTGATGCTGTTTTCCAATTGGGTCGACCTGGCCACCGATGATTGGGAAAAGATGATCAACGTGAACATCAAAGGCTACCTGCATGGTATCGCGGCGGTGTTGCCGTTCATGCTGAAACAGAAGTCGGGCCAGATCCTGAATATGGATTCGGTCGCCGGTCACCAGGTTGGGCCGGCTGCGGGTATCTACAGCTCCACCAAATTCTTCGTGCAGGCCATGACTGAGTCGATGCGCAAAGAGCTGGGCGTGCAGCACGGCATCCGTGTCAACACGGTCAGCCCGGGTGTGATCAACACCGGTTGGGCCGATAAAGTCACCGACCCGGCAGGCCGTAAAGCGGCTCAAGAGCTGAATAAAATCGCTATCTCGCCGGACGACATTGGTCGCGCAGTGGTGTATGCACTGAATCAGCCTGAAAACGTCACCGTCAACGACCTGATCATTTCGCCGACCCGTCAGGATTGGTAAGTCATAAGCGTTGAAATCACCCAGCCCAGGCACCGGCGCAACGCCGTGTGCCTGGGCGCTACAGGATCCGTCCTGTCTCCCCCTGTAAAAGCAATGAGACCCTTCAATGACACACCGTATTTTGATTGTCGGCGGTGGCGCTGGCGGTCTGGAACTTGCGACGCGTTTGGGCAAGACCCTTGGCAAGCGCGGCACCGCTCACATCACCCTCGTTGACGCCAACCTCACCCACATCTGGAAGCCACTGTTGCATGAAGTCGCGGCGGGCTCACTCAATGCCCATGATGACGAGTTGAACTACGTGGCCCAGGCCAAGTGGAACCACTTCCATTTCCAACTCGGCCGCATGAGCGGCCTGGACCGTGCCGCCAGATCCGTTCGGCTTGCACCTACCCTGGATGGCGCCGGCCGGCAGCTGGTGCCTGAACGTGTTTTGAACTATGACACCCTGGTCATCGCCGTCGGCAGTACCACCAATGATTTTGGCACCGTCGGTGCGGCACAGCACTGCCTGTTCCTCGACACCCGCGAGCAAGCCGAACGCTTCCATCAGCAGTTGCTCAACCATTACCTGCGTGCACAAGCGCTCGGCGTTGCAGGTGAGAATATCCGTGTGGCGATCGTCGGTGCAGGCGCAACGGGCGTGGAGCTGGCTGCCGAGTTGCACAACGCTGCCCATGAGCTGGCCGCCTACGGGCTGGATCGCATTCAGCCGCATGACATGCACATCACCTTGATAGAAGCGGCCCCCCGTGTGCTGCCAGCGCTACCCAAGCGCATCAGCGATCCCGTGCACCGCACGCTGGAAAAACTGGGGGTGACCGTGATGACAAACGCCGCCGTCAGTGAGGTCACCGCCGAGCACCTTAAAACCCGCAACGGAGAATTGATCGAGGCCAGCCTCAAGGTTTGGGCGGCCGGTATTCGTGCACCGTCCTTCCTCAAGGATATTGATGGCCTGGAGACTAACCCCATCAACCAGCTGAAGGTGCGACCCACGTTGCAAACCACGCTGGACGACAATGTTTTTGCGTTCGGTGACTGTGCCGCGTGTCCTCAGCCGGGGAGTGAGCAGAATGTGCCGCCGCGTGCTCAGGCCGCCCACCAGCAAGCGTCAATGCTGGTCAAGAGCCTGCAGGCCAGGCTTGAAGGTAAAGCCCTGCCGACTTATGTCTACAAGGACTATGGCTCGCTGGTTTCGCTGTCACGCTTTTCGGCGGTGGGTAACCTGATGGGTAAACTGACGGGCAGTGTGACGCTGGAAGGATGGTTGGCGCGGGTGTTCTATGCATCGCTGTACCGCATGCACCAGGTCGCGCTCTATGGACTGGTGCCTACCGCATTGCTGATGTTGGGTAACCGTCTGGGACGAGGCACCGAGCCTCGGTTGAAACTGCACTAGATCATTAACTGGGAGCGCGCAGCGCCTTGTGGGCTGCGCTCTTGGCGCGTCAGCGCGGGGTGTCGCCAGGCACCGGTGCGTGTTCGGGAATAAGTTTCTGCTGCTTGAGCTGTGCCCAAAATGCGCCGGGGATCCGTGTCGAAAACGCTGCGACGTTCTGCTGAACCTCCGCCACCGACTGAGCGCCGAACACCAGCGCCCGTACAGCTGGATGACAGGCGCAAAACTGCAACGCCGCAGCCGACATCGCCACACCATGGTCGGCGCAGATCGACTGTATGACGGCCACGCGCGCTGCGATGTCGGCCGGAACGGCACGATAATCAAACATTGCGTCGGGACGTGCACCCATCGCCAGCACGCCTGAATTGAAGGCGCCTGCCGCGATGATCGAAACGTCGCGACGTTGCAATTCATCAAAATGCCCGTTGAGTGGCTCATGGTTGAGCAGCGTATAACGGCCGGCAATCATCGCACAGTCGAGGGCGAACTCCCGCGCCACCTCCACGACCACTTCGGTTTCATTGACACCCAGGCCAACGGCAGACACCACCCCTGTGCTGCGCAGTTCGTCCAGTGCCTTGAATCCACTCTCACGGATCTGATTCCAATAAACTTCAGCCCGTCGACCATGCCAGGCACGTCCCAGATCGTGCACCAGGAGTACGTCGATACGATCCAGGCCGGAGCGCTCAAGGCTGTGGTCCACCGAGCGCATGAATCCGTCATAGGTATAATCGTACTGGTAGTGAGGGTTGTGCAGGAACCATCTTGAGTCCGCCGGGCGCTGGGCAGCCGGGATGTCGCCGGTGTCGAGTACCCGGCCTACCTTGGTGCTGACGACCACATCGTTGCGTATATTCAGTTCGCGTAACGCACGACCCAAGGTGTATTCCGCGCGGCCCGTGCCATACATCGGTGCCGTGTCAAAATAGCGGATACCCGCTTCATGAGCTGACTGCACGATGGCCAGCGCCTGGTCGTAATCGATGTGGGCGTTATAGCCGATCTGCACCGTGCCCAAGCCGACGGCACTGAGTGCCACTTTGGCTTGACCGAGCGGGCGTTTCTCGATGGGGTTCATTACGCGTCCTCCTTTGTCGCGACGTCCAACGCTTCTCCGATCGCATAAAAGTGGCCACCTGCGATGTAGTGCAGGCTACGAAAGTCCGGGTGCGCACGCTCAAAGTGCCAATGGCCGTCGCTGAATACCCGTGTGTCGGCCCAGGCAGCGACGACTTCACCGATAAACAGGTCGTAGGTCGACTGGTTGTGCGGTTCGGGCAAAAGTTTGCACGCAAGCCAGGCTGAGCAGCCGGCCACGAATGGCACGTCATGCCCGCTGAAACTGAACAGCTCGACGCCGCTATGAGCCAGCTTCTGTGGATCTTCCTGCAGGCTGACGCTGCCGACATCGCGGGTCAATTGCAGCTGTGCCACGGTGGGAACCTGAATCACAAAGAGGCCGCTACGCTCTACCAGTTCGCGGGTTTTGGCGATCTTGTCCAGCACCACAGTGACTTTGGGCGGTGAGAAATCCAATGCACAGGCCCATGCCGCGGCCATCACATTTCGAGTCTCCTCGTGTTGAGCAGAAACCAGCACGGTGGGACCGTGGTTGATCAGCCGATAAGCTTTTTCAAGCGGCACTTCGGCAATGTGGTCGTGCATCGTAACTCCAGAAAAATTGAACCCCGCATCCATTGCTGGAGCGGGGTAGGGCACATTCACGCGGTGGCGGCTTGGTTCAGGTAAACCTGGAGGCTTTCATGACCACCGACAATGAGCGACTCGATGGTCGAGGTCCATTGCCCCTCTGGGTCAGGCTCGCGCGTATCGAAGGTCGCAGACCACAGAATCACGGTTTCGTCCTTGCCAGTCAACGGGATCAGGCGCACGGTCAACACGTAGTTGTCGACGGGCAGTGGCGCTTCAACGAAACGGTAGGAGAACTGCAGATTTACCGCGTCTATCGACAACAACTGCTCGCGCAGAATGGCGCCATCCTGCAACGTCAGCCGACGGATGCAACCGACCAGACCGTCCGGCTGACCGTCTTCGATGACGCTCTGCGGGATCGCCGGGTGCCACTGGCTGATTTTCCCGAAGCGCTTGAGTACATCCCAAACGCGCTCGGCGCCGCCGTCTACAACGGCGCTGTATTCAACTTTTGCCATGATTTATCACCTTAAGAAACAGCATTGCGTTCAGGCCGCTCGGATCAGCCTTCGAACTGGTGATAAACCTTGGCGATCACCTTCCAGGTGCCGTCGATTTTGATCAGTGTCAGGTAATCGTTGTAGTCGGCGCCAATCGCGTCCTTTTCCATGTCCACCCGTACCACGGCGGTGGTTGGGGTGATCGCCAGCACGTCCAGGCGAGTGCTGATATCCGGGGCCTTGCCATTAGTGCGGACGAAGTCGAACAGATTGCTGATCGGGCCGCCCAGCAGTTTGCCGTTGGTGAAGCCGTACATCACCGCTTCCTTGTGGAAGGCCTGCTCCAGCACTTCCGGGCTGCCGGCACGCAGGCCGTCTGCGTATTGCTGGGCCACGGCGACAACGGCGTTGTAGTCCTGGGTGGGTACTGCCTTGATGTTCTTGCTCATGGTCAAACTCCTTTGCATGGTTTTGGCGCCAATGGGGCGCGGTTCAAGCGGGTGGGTTAAGGAGCAACGTGGGTGTGGTAGATCTTGCTGATGACGGTCCACTTTCCATCAACCTTCAGCAGGTTGAAGAAATCGGTGAAGCAGAAGCCGGAGATGTCATTGGTATCGATGCGTGCGCTGGCAGCGGTGCCCACGATATCGACGTTGACGATGGCACCTTTGGCTTCCGGTGACGGCCGGAAGGCGCTGTCGATGATGTCGAACAGACCTTGGATCGGGCCTCCGGTCAGCTTGCCTTCGCTATCTACACCAAAGATGGTGGCCTGCTCGCTGAAGGCAGGTTTCATGATGCTGCTTTTGGCTTGCTTGCCACCTTCGTTGTAGTGGTTCAGCACCGTGACGATGGCGTTGTAGTCTTCGACGTAAGTTGGGTTGCTCATGGTGTTACTCCTAGTTTGAAGAGGGTTGAAGAAGGGCTTGGTTGATTGCTTTGCGTGCATATCGAGCGATGGTCAGTAAGGCGATCAATGCAACGACCAGTCCCGCCCAAGTCATCATTTGAGTCGAGCGATTGGTCGTTACCTCGCCACTGATTATCTGTGTGACATCAGCCGCCAGAGAGCCCAGATACGCATACAGAAATGTTCCAGGGAGCAGGCCGATCCAGGTCGCCAGAAGGAAATCTCGACGGGTGATTCGGCTGGCTCCGAGTCCGTAGCTCAGCGGAGCGAACGGCACGATGGACGCCAGGCGCAAGAGGAAAACAATTCGAAAACCTCCAGACTCGATAGCGCGGTCGACCGCCGCTGATGTGGGGCTGTTCGCCAGGCGTCGTTTGACCCAAGGGCGCAGAAGCGATCTGCCCAAGGCGAACGCGATCGCTGCAGACAGCAAACCAGCGGGCGAGATGAGCAGCGTTCCCCACATCGGGCCGTACAAAAAACCGGCGAGCGCCGTGAGCACCGAGGCGGGTACGAAGGCGACCGTGCCCACCACAAATATCGCGGCATACAGCGCAATCCCGACGACGTCTAGCGAGCGAATAATCTCGATCCACTGCGCGATGTGGTGTACGGCGAGGTCTATCACGTTGCCTATCCCATTCATTCGGTCGGTGGGAATGGTTCCCGTCCGGCACATCACTGAAAGCTATTTAGGTAGCGATCGCTACATATTGTGTGTATTTTATAGTGATCACTACAGTTAGTGTCAAGACATTTGCTGTCGGTGTTGGTGAAGGCGAAGTGGACGTTCGACGGTGCTTTGCGATCAATGCCTGACGGCCTGCTGGAGAGCACCATGACGCAAAAGTTTTACGCACAGGACACCTGTTTCTACAGCTCCATGGGCACCTACGGTTTTGAGGACAGGTGCGAGATGACTAAGGCGGTGGGTTATGACGCCACCTATCTTTCAATCTGGGATGGACGCAACTGGGCAGCTGTCCAGCAATTGAGCAGCGTAAAGGAGCGTTACGACCTGGAGGTAGCGGGCATCTATGTGGTGCTCAACCTGCGCCTTGGCGTAGAGGCAGAGCAGAACGCGGGCATCTATCAGATGCTGAAAGTGGCACCGCCAGGCTCCACCGTTGAATTGGCGATTAAAACCGCGGGGGACTTCGCGCGTTCGGATCCTGCGGGCGATGAGCCTGTGGTGCGCTGGTTGGCCGAAGCCTTGTCTATCGCGCAGCAGCGCAATATCCGCATCCTGATCTACTCGCATTTACTGCACTGGAGCGAAAAGCACGACGACGCCCTGCGTATTTGTGAGCGACTCAATCACCCCAATCTGGGGATCGTTTTCTGCGGCTACCACTGGTACGCCGGCGACGGCGAGCGGCTGGGCGCCACGCTCAGGCGGGCGCTGCCCTTTCTCAAGCAAGTGAATCTTTCAGGTTCACGCCGTAGCCCTCTGGGCTGGGGCCAGACCGCGACCATTGAAACCCTCGACCAGGGCGAAATGGACAATTTTGCGGTCATGGCGCTGTTGAAGCGGTTGGGTTACGACGGCTATATCGGTTGGCAAGGATGGGATGAAAGCGGCGATGCCTTTACCAAGCTGCGCAAGTCGCTGGAGGCCCTGCGCAGCATGGACGAGCGCGTGCGCAAATTCCCGCATTGGGCCCGTCACGTCGATCATCAATAAGGAGTTTTTATGTTTTCGTTGTCCAGTACACCGTACCAGGCGTTACCGGGTTTTCGTCGGACCTTCCAGCCTGGGAAACTGACCCTCGGTTTGTTTTTTCCGATAGAGGCTTACGAGGGCGATATGCCCACAATGCGCAACCAGGTCGCGTTGGCTCAGCAGGCGGAAAAGGCCGGTTTTGCCTGCTTATGGTTTCGTGATGTCCCGCTGCGCGATCCGACGTTTGGCGATGTCGGGCAAATCTACGACCCCTGGACTTACCTGGGCTATCTTGCCGGGCAAACCCGGGATATCGCACTGGGAACCGCCGCGATCGTTGTTCCCATTCGTCATCCGCTCCATTTGGCCAAGGCTGCAGCGAGCATCGATCAACTCAGCGGAGGCAGGTTGTTGCTCGGCGTGGCTTCTGGCGACCGTCCGGTGGAATACCCTGCTTTCAATGTGGAATCCCACAGCCGTGGGGAGCGATTCGTCGAGCATCTGGAGGTTATGCGCAAATCCCTCAGCACTCAGTTCGAACCGATTCGCTGGAGCGAGGGCGAGCTGAGGCATGCAGACCTGGTGCCCAAACCCTCAGGCCAATCCATTCCATTACTTATCACCGGCAGTAGTCGCCAGACATTGCAGTGGATCGCCAGGGAAGCCGACGGTTGGATCTCTTACCCGCGCGCCTTGGATAAGCAAAGGGATATCGTTCGCCTCTGGCACGAGACTGTGCGCGAGCAGGCAGGCGATGCCTTCAAGCCATTCAGTCAGTCCCTCTTTATCGACCTGACCCTCGACCCCGATACTGCCCCCACACCTATTCACCAAGGCTTCAGGTTAGGCCGCAATGCACTGCTGGAGATGCTGCACACCCTGCAATCCTTCGGGGTTAACCACGTGATGATCCAGCTCAAATATGGGCAGCGCTCGGCCCAGGAGGTTCTGGACGAATTGGGAGAGTTCATCGTGCCGCAATTTCCCGCGTTGACACGAGGTGTCTAAGCTGCATCAACCATTGTTACTCAAAGGTAAAGACTGTCGTTTTACAAGGCTGTAAACAGGAGAGCGTCATGAGCATACAGACACAGATGCAGGCTCAGGTGTTGAGCGATTATGCCGACGGTACGTTCACCCTGACCCAGGTTGATCGCCCTTTGGCTGGAGCCGGCCAAGTACTTGTCA
Organism: Pseudomonas sp. QC2; assembly: GCF_002859085.1. Classification (NCBI taxonomy): domain Bacteria; kingdom Pseudomonadati; phylum Pseudomonadota; class Gammaproteobacteria; order Pseudomonadales; family Pseudomonadaceae; genus Pseudomonas; species Pseudomonas sp. QC2. The sequence goes on along the minus strand of NZ_PKKS01000008.1, from coordinate 367,558 downwards.
AGATAGCGGCAAGCGGGGTCAACCCGATTGATTTCATGATTCGCAAGGGGCAGGCGCCCTATGCGATGCCTGAACTTCCCGCGATCCTCGGCACTGACCTCGCCGGCGTGGTGGAAGCCGTGGGCGAGGGTGTCACCGGCTTTAAGGTTGGGGACGCGGTGTATGGGCTGACGGGTGGCGTACGTGGCCTGCAAGGTTCCATGGCTGAGTACGCCGCCGTCGATGCCGACCTGCTGGCGCCCAAACCGAGTAACCTCAGCATGCGCGAAGCCGCGGCGATACCGTTGGTATTCCTGACCGCGTGGGAGGGGCTGATTGACCGTGCTGGCCTGCAATCGGGGCAGTCTGTGCTGGTGCAAGGCGGCGCCGGTGGAGTAGGGCACATGGCGGTACAAATCGCGGTTGCTCATGGCGCCAAGGTGTTCGCCACAGCATCATCCCAGAAGCGCGCAATTGTTGAGTTCTATGGTGCAACGGCCATCGACTACCGCAGCAGTACGGTTGAGCAGTATGTAAAACAGCATACGGGTGGGGCAGGTTTCGATCTGGTTTACGATACCGTCGGCGGTCAGACCCTTGATGATTCGCTGGTAGCCGCTCGCGCCTATGGTCATGTATTGAGTTGCTTTGCGTTCGGCACTCATAACCTGGCGCCAAGCTCGCTGCGGTGCGTGACGGTGTCCGGGATATTCGTATTGTTGCCGATGTTGAGCGGGGAGGGGCGTGCGCATCACGGTGAGATTCTGCGGCATGCCACACGCCTTGCCGAGGCAGGCAGGCTCGTTCCTTTGCTGGATGAGCAGCGCTTCTCCCTGGCAGACGCACACGCCGCGCATACGTTGCAGGAGTCGGGCAAGATGGTTGGGAAGGTGGTTATTGATGTCGTTTGATGGCTGTCGACAGATCGCGGCACTGTAATCACAACAAAAAACGCAGCCCGAGGGCTGCGTTTTGGTGTTCGAGGTTTAACGGCTGTGCTCGGTGTTCCAGGTCTTGATGGCTTCCGTCGCGACCCGGAACGCCGCCAATGCGCTCGGCACACCCGCGTAGATTGCAGCCTGCATCAACGCTGCGCGAATCTCCTCGACGGACACGCCATTGGTCAGCGCGCCCTTCACATGCACGCCCAGCTCATGGTGCTGGTTCATGGCCGTCAGCATGCCGATGTTGAGCAGGCTGCGGGTTTTGAACGGCAAGGTCTCGTCACCCCACACGGCACCCCAGCAATACTCGGTTACCAAGGCTTGCATGGGTTTATTGAAATCGTCTGCCGACGACCAGGACTTCTCAACGTGGGCGGCACCCAGTACGGCTTTGCGATTCTCGAAGCCTTTATCAAACAGTTCTTTATTGCTCATGGTTTCACCTGGCTCAGGGGAGGGGAGGTTAGAGATTGATGTCGATATCACGCGTCTCGCGCAGGAAAAACAGGCCGACCACAAACGACACGCCGATCCATGCCACCGGATACCACAGGCCGAAGTAGATATTGCCCATCTGTGCTGAAAGGGCGAAGGCGATGGTGGGCAACAGTCCGCCGATCCAGCCGCTGGCAAAGTGGTAGGGGAACGACATGGACGTATAACGAATACGCGCCGGGAACATTTCCACCAGCATGGGCGCGACCGGCGTCAGCGAGATCACGCCGCAAAACACCAACGCCATCAACAGCAGGAAAACTTTGCCGCGCTGGAACTTCTCCGGGTCGGCTTTGAGGGGGTATCCCGCCTGGTCCAATTGGCTCTGCAACGAGGTTTTCAGCGCACCCATGCGGTCCTTGGCGACCGCTGCGTCGAGGCCTACGGTGCCTTCAGAGACCAGCTGTGCCGAACCCACTTTGATCACCGCGTGGGCTTGGCCAGGCAGTGATTGGGTTTCGTAGCTGATGCCGGTTGCGGAGAGGGCCTGCTTGGCAACGTCGCACGGGCTGCTGAAGGTCCGGGTACCGGTCGGATTGAACATGAATGAGCATTGGGAAGTGTCGGTGACCAACGTCACCGGCGTGCGCTGTTCAGCGGCCATCAAGTCAGGGTTGGCGTAGAGCGCCACGCCTTTGTAGATAGGGAAGATGGACAGTGCCGACATCAGGAAACCCGCCAACAGGACGGGTTTGCGTCCGAGGCGATCACACAGCCAGCCGGCCAGCAAAAACATCGGCAGTGCAGTCATCAATGCCAGCGTCAGCGTGGTGTTGGCTTGCTGGGGATCGACCTTGAGGTTCTGGGTCATGAAGAACGTGGGGTACAGCACTGCGATGTAGTAAGCGCAGGTCATGCCGCCACAAATACCGAACAAGGCGATTACCAGGCGGCGCAGGTTGGCCTTGTCCAGAAAGGTTTCGCGCAGCGGTGATTTCGACAGGCGTTTCTCGGCTTTCATTTTCTTGAACGCCGGCGACTCTTCCATGCCCATGCGCACGGATATCGAGATGCCCAGCAGTACCAGCGAGAACAGGAACGGGATGCGCCAGCCCCAGGTATTAAAGTCGTCGCCGCTGATGTAACGGCAGGCCAGGATCACACCGAAAGCCAGCAGCAGCCCCAGGGTGCCGGTGGCCGAGATCCACGCCGTATTGAGGCCGCGCTGGCGATTGGTCGAGTGTTCGGAGACGTAGGTCGCCGCTCCGCCATACTCACCGCCCAGCGCAAGGCCTTGCAGCATCCGCAGTGCGATCAACAGGCTGGGGGCCAGGATCCCGGCGTATTCATAGGTGGGCAGCAGGCCCACCGCCACCGTAGAAATACCCATGATCACAATGGTAATGAGGAAGGTCTTTTTGCGCCCGATACGGTCGCCGATACGCCCGAATACCACTGCCCCAACCGGTCGCATCACAAAGCCGACCGCAAAGGTCAGCAACGCGAAGATAAACCCGGTGGCGGTGTCCAGGCCGGAGAAGAAATTAAGCGCGATCACCGACGCCAGCGCGCCATACAGGGTGAATTCGTACCATTCGAACACGGTGCCCAGGGACGCGGCAGCGATTACTTTGAGCGTAGAGCGGTCTACACCTTGGGTGGATTTCAAGTCCACCGACTCAGCAGTCGTTTTCATTTTTTCACAACCTGTATTGTTTTTATTGGTGTGTTCAGTTGGCAAGCGAAAAGCCGACGATGGCCTTGGTTTCCAAGTAGTCCATCAGTCCGTGCGCCCCCCACTCTCGGCCATTGCCGGACTGTTTGAAGCCGCCGAAGGGCGCGCCGATATCGGCCGGCGGATAGTTCAGGTGAACCTGGCCTGCACGCAGGTGCCCGGCCATATCGCGGGCGTGGTTCAGATCAGCGGATTGCACGTAGGCCGCCAAGCCGTAAGGCGTGCCGTTCGCGATTGCGATGGCTTCTGACTCGTTGTGATAGGCAATGATCGACAACACCGGGCCGAAGATTTCCTCTTGGGCAATGGTCATGTGCGGGGTTACGTTGGCGAACACCGTGGGCTGGACGTAATAGCCCTGTTGCAGGCCCTCGGGACGGCCGACGCCACCGCAGACCAACTCAGCGCCTTCGTCAATGCCGCGTTGCACGAGGGTTTGTACGCGTTCGAACTGAGCCCTGTTGACCAGCGGCCCCAGCTGGGTATTTTCATCCTGCGGATCACCGACACGATACTTCGCCACCTCGATCCGAGCGATTTGCACTACGTCGGCCATGCGTTCCGCCGGCACCAGCATGCGAGTCGGGATCGAGCAGGATTGCCCGCTGTTGGTGAAGCACGCGGCGATGCCCTTGGAGACTGCTTGGCTGAAATCAGCATCGCCCAGCACTATATTGGCCGACTTGCCCCCCAGCTCCTGAGCGACGCGTTTGACCGTGTCGGCAGCGGTTTTCGCCACGCGAATACCGGCCTGGGTAGAGCCGGTGAAAGACACCATGTCGATGTCCGGGTGCGCACTGATAGCGTGGCCCACGTTGGGTCCGTCGCCATTGACCAGGTTGAAGACCCCTGGCGGTACGCCCGCTTCGTCCAGCACCTCGGCAAATAGCAAGGCTGAGAGCGCAGAGAATTCGCTGGGCTTGAGGACGATCGTGCAGCCGGCCGCCAGCGCCGGGGCGATTTTCACCACGATCTGGTTGATCGGCCAATTCCACGGAGTGATCAACCCGCATACGCCGATCGCTTCGCGACGTATCTGGGTCGTGCCCTGCAACTCGTCGAACTCGAAACTGCGCAGCACGCGAATGATTTCCTCGATATGCAGCGAGCCCCGTGCCGCCTGGGCCGCCCGGGAGAAGGCAATCGGCGCGCCCATTTCCAGGGTCATCGCCTGGGCAAACTCTTCGTATCGACGCTTATAGATGCTCAATACCCGCTCAAGCAAATCGATGCGCTGCCCCGGTGTCCAGCGTGAATAGTCCGCGAACGCCCGGCGTGCAGCGTGTACTGCGCGCTCCACATCGTCGGCGTTGCCCATGGCCAGTTCACCATAGGCTTGCTCGTCAGCCGGATTGATCAGGGTAAACGTGGCCTTGCCCATCGGCTCGACCCATTGCCCATCAATGTAGAACTTGTCTGTAGGGTACATGGCGACACTCCTGCTCAATCGAACGTGATGATCTGGCGAACGGCTTCACCGTCACGCAGGCGATCCATGCCGACATTGATCTCATCCAGGGTCAATCGGTGCGTCACCAGCTTGTCGATCGGCAGGCGACCGAGACGGAATAATTCCAGGTAGCGCGGGATGTCGCGACTGGGCACGCTGCTGCCCATGTAGCTGCCGCGCAAGGTGCGCTCGTCAGCCACCAGGCCGACCATCGGCACCTCGAATGTCGCGTCCGGTCGAGCCAGGCCGGCGGTGACGACCTCGCTGCCGCGCTTGCCGACTTTCCAGGCCGTTTGCAACGCAGCGGATGCCCCCGCGAACTCCAGCGCCACATCAACACCTCCGCCGGTCAGGTCGCGGATGGCTTCGACCAGGTCAGGGTCGGCTGCATTAAACACATGCTGCGCCCCCAACGATTTGGCCATCGCCAGTTTTTCCGCATTGGTATCGATGGCGATCACTTGGCTTGCGCCCGCCGCTAGCGCGCCTAGCTGCGCCGCCAGGCCTACGCCACCCATGCCGACGATTGCGACGGTCGAGCCCAGTTTGATACTGGCGGTATTGGTCGCTGCGCCAACGCCGGTCAAGACGGCGCAGCCAAACAGTGCCGCATGTTCCAAGGGAATATCTCGGGCCACGCGCACCAGAGAGCGTGTCGAAACCACGGCGTATTCGGCGAATGCGGAGATGCCCGAGTGATGATTGAGGACTTGTTCCCCGCGCTGCAGGCGTCGATCACCGCGCAACAGCGTGCCAGCCGCGCCCGCCACCGCACCGGGGCCGCAAAGGGCAGGGCGCCCGCCCGAACATTCAACACAATGGCCACAGGAGGCGACGAACACAGTCACGACATGATCACCCACAACCAAGTCGTCGACATAAGGCCCGACCGCGATGACCACACCCGCGGCTTCATGCCCGATTACCATCGGCAGCGGACGTGGTCGCACGCCTTCGATCACGGACAGATCGGAATGGCAGATGCCGGCTGCGGCGATCTTGATCAATACCTCGCCGGGTCCCGGATCTCGTAGCTCAATCGTATCGATGCGCAAAGGTCGGCTTTGGGCAAATGGAGCCGGCAAACCCATCTGGTCCAACACGGCAGCTCTGATTTGCATGGGGATTTCCTTTAAATCAATTGTTTTTATGAGGGCGCGCTCAGCGATTTAGTCGTATCACTGTATTACAATATTACAGCTTCAACAATACAGGGGGTTTCAGGCAGCAAGTCGTAATTGGTCTGAATTATTGACATATTGTATTACAATACTTAAGGTGTTCTCACAAAGCGCCCGGGGTATCTGAGCACCTTGGCCAAAAAAACAATTAACCATCGAGATACGCTATGAACGACGATAACCAAGGCACTCGCCCTACAGTCCTCTTCATCGGGCTGGGGATGATGGGGCGCCCGATGGCAAGTCTTATTGCCAAGGCGGGATACCCTTTGTTGGTGAGCGACACCAACGACCAGGCTGTCAGTGATCTGTGTGCCGAAGTGGGCGCCCGTCGCCTTGAAAGTGCGCAGACACTTGCCGATGTCCGTATCGTCATCACCATGTTGCCCAACTCCCGCATCGTCAATCAGGTGCTTGTGGGCGACTATGGTGTCGCCAAACGCCTGGCGCAGGGCGCCTGCGTGATCGACATGAGTTCCTCGGAACCGCTCGAAACCCAAGCGCTGGGCAAACAACTGAATGAGCTGTCGCTGTGTTTCCTTGATGCGCCGGTTTCCGGTGGCGTGAAACGCGCTATTTCCGGGACGCTGCAAATCATGGTGGGCGGGGATGTCAACGTGCTCCAGCAACACCGCGAGCTGCTGGACGTCATGGGCAGCTCAACCCACGTTGGTCCAAATGGTGCAGGTCATGCGGTCAAGGCGTTGAACAACTTTGTGTCTGCCACCGGGTTGTTGGCCACCGTTGAGGCGCTGCATGTGGGTGAGAAATTCGGTGTAGATCCGGCAGTGATGACCAGCGTGCTCAATAATGCTTCCGGCGGTAACTTCACCACGGCCAACAAGGTCAACCAGTTCATGCTCAGCGGCACTTACGCATCGGGCTTCGCATTGCAACTGATGGTCAAGGACCTGAAAATCGCCGTCACCCTTGCAGAGCAGATGGGTCAGCAGATGAAGCTCGGCCATGAGTGCCTGGCCGTCTGGCAGGAAGCGGCGCAAAGCACCACGCCTCAGACCGATCACACTGAGATGTACCGCATCATCGATGCTCACGGCTAGTCGACAAGCTGCGCGCTACCGTCCGGGGCGTCACCGCTACGTCCCGGCTCTTCGTCCAACTGCTGGGTATCCGAACCATGAACATCGCCCCCGCGATTGAGCCTTTTGACGTGTTCGCGGTGAAATATGCCGAGCATCGGCGCACCGCCTCCTCGAACTTCCTCGGCGGCGACCCGCACGATGGGCCGATGCCCATGGATTACTTTATCTGGGTCGCGACCAACAGCACCGGCACTTGGGTGATTGATACCGGCTTCAACCAGGCCACGGCCCGCCAGCGTGGGCGAGACTTCATTCGTTGCCCGGCTGAATCGTTGCGGATGCTCGGTATTGATGCGGCCGCTGTCGACAACGTGATCATTACCCACCTGCATTACGATCATGTGGGCAACTTCGACCTGTTCCCATCGGCCACTTATCATCTTCAAGACCATGAGATGCTGTTCGCAACCGGACGGCACATGGCGCACACGTGTGCACACGAGGCCTATGACGTCGAGAATGTGGTCGGGATGGTCCGCGAGGTCTACCGCGGGCGTGTGCAGTTCCATGACGGTGACGCCACGTTGACGCCCGGCCTTTCCGTGCACCTGGTGGGAGGGCATACCATGGGTTTGCAAGTGGTGCGCATTTTTACCCGCCGAGGCTGGGTGGTACTGGCCTCCGACGCCAGCCACTACTACCGCAATTGTATCGAGGACCGTCCATTCCCGATCGTCTTCAATGTGGACGATATGCGCAGTGGCTGGGCCCGAATCAGATCGTTGGCCGATTCCGAGCATCATATTGTCCCGGGGCATGATCCCTTGGTGATGAATCGCTATCCACCGCTTGCTGGCGCGTCGGAAGGCTCGATCTGCGTGCTCCATGAGCACCCCACATATCGGTGATTCCTGACGGCCTTGGCTGTCGGTGTCTGATCAATATTATTTATATGAACCAGTAAATCTTATTGTTTTTATTCCTGGCGGCTGCTCGCTACTGTCCAACCCGCGCGTAACCAAGTCGCCGCCTGACTCAAGGCCACCTCGTTCTACGCAATCCTCTTATAAAAATGACTCGATAACATTCTGGAGTGCAGATGAACGTCAAACAGAAGTTGACCTGGGCGTTTGTTGTGATCGCCTGCTTGCCTGTCTGCCTGATTGCGACACTGGTGGTCATGGATTTGCGCAACGCCGCCCGCGATGATTTTATCGAGGGCAGTAACCGGGAAATACGCCAGGTTGAAACGGCGATGCAGTTGTACTTCGAAAGTATTCGCCAGAACGTCGACTACCTCGCCTCTCAGCCGTTATTGCGCAACGCTGACGGCAGCCTGAAAAACTACAGTGGCGCCAACGCTCCCAGCATTGCGCAAGGCGTGCTGGATAAGCAGATCTTTGATTTTTATGCGCACTTGGCCAATAGCCATTCGGCGTATTCCAACATCATTTTCGGTAACAGCACCGGCGGTTTTGTGTCCTGGCCCGACAACCCGAACCGGGCCAATTACGACCCCCGCGAGCGGCCTTGGTATAAGTCTGCGTTGAGCAGTCCAGGCAAGACCCTGCGTACCGATGCTTACTACTACGCGCCTAAAGATGCGGTGTATGTCAGCGTTGTGCGCAGCATCGATACCCAACTGGGTAGCAACAGTGGCGTGATCAGTATCGATGTGTCGTTGCAGCAACTCACCGAAATCATCAAACACATCAAACTCGGCGAGAGTGGTTACCTGATGCTGGTCGAGCGCGACGGCAAGGTGTTGGTTGACCCTCAGCAACCTGCGCATAACTTCAAGACGCTTACAGAGATCGGCGGCGGCTATGAACAGTTGGCCAACGCCCGGAAAAGCGCGTTTGAAGTTGAGCTCAACGGTGAACGTTATATGGCCAACGTCTGGCCCTCCAGCCAATTGGGTTGGAGCTTTGTGGGCCTGATCAAACAGCAGGAGGTGATGAGCTCTGCGACCCACTTGGCGTGGGTGATTGCGATCATTGCGGGCGTGCTGGCGCTGGTATTTGCCCTGGTGGGCGCGAGCTTCGCAGGCTTGATCGTAAGACCGATCCGCAGCGTCGCCAGCGGCTTGCAAGGCATCGCCGAAGGCGACGGCGATCTGACGCAAAGCCTTCACGTGCGCGGCAAAGATGAAACGGCGCAGTTGGCCAACTGGTTCAACCAATTCCTGGCGGCGATCCGCAGCATGATCAGCAGCATCGGCCAGGCTGCACATAACATTCTGACCACATCCAACGCTGCCACGCAGGTATCCAGCGACATGGCTGAGGTCGCAGGGCGCCAGCGTGAGGCCGTGGATATGGTTTCGACCGCCTTCCATGAAATGGTGGCCACCGCCAACGAGATTGCGCGTGCCTGCAGTCAAGCTGCCGAGTCAGCCGACAGCGGCTGGACAAAAGCACGCGAGGGTCAGCAGCAGATTGATGCGGCGGTCAGCAGCGTTGACCAACTGAGTCATGAAATCGAGAAGTCCGCCGAGTCGATGCAACAACTGGAACGTGACAGTAACGATATCCAGTCGATCCTCGGCACCATTCGCTCAATCGCCGAGCAAACCAACCTGCTGGCACTGAACGCCGCCATTGAGGCTGCACGCGCTGGCGAGCAGGGCCGTGGGTTTGCCGTGGTCGCCGATGAGGTCCGGGCGCTGGCCAAACGCACGGCGGACTCCACCGCCGAGATCGACGGGCTGCTGGGCACCTTGGCCAAGCGTACGGGCCTTGTCACGCACCAAATGCGTGCCAGTCTGGATGTCTCGCAACAGTCGGTTAGCCGAATCGGCGTGGCACGTACCAGCTTCGGCCTGATTCGCGATTCTGTAGATGTGATTCGAGACATGAACACTCAAATCGCCACGGCAGCTGAGGAGCAGCATCAAGTCGCCGAAGGCATCAATCTGCATATCAGCCAGATCCATGGCGATGCGCAACGTGTCGCAGAGTTGGCTGAATCGGCGCGTTTGAATTCATCGGGTTTGGCCGGGTTGTCTGCGGAGCTGGACAGCCTGGTCCGGCGTTTCCGTACCTGACAAGCGCGCAGGATGAGGGCCAGTGCCTGCATTGGCCCTCGTTGTGTGACGCTATTGCTTACTCATACCAGGCCGGCGATTTCAGCGCATTCCGCACGAACTCAGTGCTGTGACCGATCCACAATTGCGAGTGGGTCTGCTTGAGGAAATCTTCCATGGCTTGTCGCGATTCAGGCGTGCCGGCGTGCTTTTCCTTGTCCGGCATGCGGTTCTTCGTACGTTCTTCGGGGTAGTGGTAAAGGTCGCCGGAAATCAAGACCCCGCCGTATTGCTTGAGCTTCACGTACAGCGATTGATGGCCGGGGGTATGCCCCGGGGTTTGTTTCAAAATGACTGAGCCATCGCCGAAGACATCGTGATCGCCTTTGAACAGTTGTTGGGGGTTTTGTTTGAGTGAGGCGAAAGACGCCGCGTTTTCCGGGGTGGCCTGTGCAGTGAACATGAAATCCTGCTCGGCTTTGGAAGTCAGCCACGTTGCGGTCGGGAATTCGCTGATGTTACCCACGTGATCGAAATGCGAATGTGAAAGCGCGAGGTAGTTGATGTCCGTTGGTGCGACCCCAATGTCGGCCAACTGGCTGAGCAGTGTCTTGGTAACGATTTGTCCATAGCCATCGATGGCATTTTCATACACCGGTCGTCCGATCAAACGGTCAGACAGCCCGGTGTCGAACAACAAAACGCCTTTTGGGTGCATGACGAGGTAGCAGGTGACGGGCATGTTGGTATCGACCACTTCTTCACGCGTCAGGTTGTACGATTCCGGGTGGTTGTATATCAGCTGTCCACAATCGAGCACGTAGACGCGCAAGGTTTTTACGATCGGCAGCGGAGCCATCGCAGGCCGATGCTGAGCGGGTGAAGAGGAAGGTGTTTGGGCGTTGACCCAGCCTGCGCCGCATAGCGCAACTGCCATGCACAAGCCTAACCCAAGTGTCTTTTTACCGATTGCAATGCGCTTATTTTTCATCACGTTCTTCTTGTTTTATAAGGTGAATGATTACGCACGTTATCGCCACGTGGGTCGCCGCTGAGTGCGTGAATGGAGCCAATCACCCCATAAAAGCAAACGCCGCGCGTAGCCAGTGAGTGCGCAAATCACTCTAATTAATTGTATTACAATGTGTCAAAGTTATTGATTGGTTTGGGTGTGGCGCATTGACTGAAGCTGATGGCATAACGCGCATTGGGAGGTCAGAGGTTTTCGTCGATGACGATCTTCATCACCAGCGGGAGTACGGGTGGCGTATCAATTATCCCCTGCTGATGCAGCAGGTAATCGATACAGGCTTGCACCTGGCCTTCCGGGTCTTGGTCCAGCACCAGCGACATCACACCCTGGCGCAGCAGGCTTGCATGCAATGCGCTGGCCTCATGACCGATCCACACGGGGTGTGCATCTGCCTGGGCGAGGGCCGCCTGGATCCCCAACGATCCGCTGCCGGTGTCGTATAGTCCCGCCAAAGGTTGATCTGCAAGGCATTGCGCGACGGCTGCGCGGGTGAGTTCATCGTTGTCGAAGCACTCGATTGGGCCTATGACGCGCGTGTCGGGTGCATGTTGCGCCATCACGTCGATAAAGCCTTTGGCCCGCTCCTGGTGAGCAAAAAAATCCAGTGAGTTGACAACCAGCAGTACCACCCCGGGCCGCTGGCCGACCCACTGACTCATCAACCGTCCGGCGCTGCGCCCGGCGGCATGGTTGTCGATGCCGACATACACAGCACCTTGCACATCGGTGAGGTTGCTGGTGAGTAAAACGGTGGGCGTGCCGCCCTGCACGATGGCGTTTAATGCTTGGTGCACGGTGGGTGTATCGGGGGCGATCACGATCATGCCGTGGCGACGTGAGCGCGGTTTGCGCAGGGCGTCGAGCAGTTGCTGCGGTGAGCCCTCCGCCCAGCGTTGATGACGCAGGGTAAGGTGGGCGCTGAGGCGTTGGGCTTGGCGTTCGAAGGCTGCAGCCAGACGCTTGAAATGGTCGGTGGCGCTGTCGCTCAGCAACACATCGACAATCATCGGGCCGGTAAATGGCGCAGGCAGGCCCGGGCGGATGCCCAGGGCGCGTGCCACGGTCAGGACCTTGCGCCGTTTAACATCGGACACCTTGCCACGGTCATTGAGCACTCGGTCTACGGTGCTCAGGCTGACGCCCGCCAATTCTGCGACCTTCAACAGACCGTGACGCTTGAGTGTGCTGCTCATGCTAAGCACGCTTCCTGTGAGGGGTGGGCCTGTGAGTGTACCGGCAGGCCCTATACGGCGTCAGTGAGAGGTACCGTCCACGCTCAATTGCGCCGGCAATTTGCGCGCCTCGCGTACCTCGGCAACTTGATTGGCGGTCACCTCCGGCGCGGCATTACCCCAGCTGTTGCGGAGGTAGGAGAGTGTTGCCGCGATCTGTTGGTCCGACAGCTTCCATGCAAAGCTGGGCATTGCGCCGCTGGTGGGATTGTCGAGGGTCACCGCGCCGCGGCCGCCTTCCAGCACCGTGGTGATCAAGCTTCGCGCATTCTCAGCCTGGATACCGGGGTTATCGGCCAGGCTCGACGCCAGTTGATTGATCCCCTTGCCATCGCTGTTGTGGCACGCCGAGCAATTAGCCGAGTACACGTTGGCGCCTTGTTGCATCAATGGGGTACTCGCCTTGAGCGCCCGCGGGCTGCGGGTATCCGAACCGGGTAGGGTCTTGAGATAAGCGGCGATGGCGTACAGGTCTTCGTCGCGCATGTGCTGGGTCGAGTTGGTGACCGCTTCGGCCATCGGCCCGGACGCTACGGCCACGTGGTTGCTGCCGGTCTTTAGGTATTGCACCAGTTGCGCATCGCTCCAGCCGCCGATACCCACGTAGGGGTTGCCGGTAATTTCCGGTGCATGCCAGCCGGCCAGTTCGCCGCCTTGCAGGTACGCGCCACTCTTGTCACCGCCGAGGAAATTCTTCGGCGTATGGCAAGCCGCACAGTGCCCTAGGCCGTCGACCAGGTAGGCGCCGCGGTTGACCTGCTCGGTAGCGCCTGCCACCGGTTTGAACGTGGTGTTATCAAAGAACAGCAGGTTCCAACCCATCATCATCAGGCGGATGTTGAACGGGAAGGGCAGTTGATTGGACACGACTTCGTTATTCACCGCCGGCACTGTTTGCATGTAGGCCCAGAGGTCATGCATATCCTGGTCGCTGACTTTGACGTAGGCGTTATAGGGCATCGCCGGGTAGAGGTTCTCTCCGTGCCGGCCTTTGCCTTCACGCACCGCACGTGTGAACTCCTGCTCGGTCCAGGCACCAATGCCGGTATTTTTGTCGGAGGTGATGTTGCTGGCGAGCAACTTGCCGAACGGCGTTTCCAGTGCATAGCCTCCAGCAAAAGGTTTTCCATGACGGGGATCGGTATGGCAGGCCGCGCAGTCCCCGGCGATGGCCACGTAACGGCCACGCGCTACGGCGAGGTCTTCCTGTTGCTGGGTGCTTGGCGCCTTGATCCCGGCACTGTGGTCGGCCTGTTGCCCTGGCTGGGCAATGCTGTCCGCTGCATCGGCAACGCTGAATGCACCGTACAGGCCAATGGCCGAGCCCAGGGACAACACGGCAGTGGCTGTCAGGGCCATGCGAAGACGCGTGTTCATGCTGGCATCTCCACCAGTGGGCCGGGTTTGGCCAGGTATTGATCGATGATCGCCTTGGCAGTCCACAGGCTCAGAGCACCGATGGTCGAGGTGGGGTTGTAGCCGGCGTTGTTGGGGAACGACGAGGCGCCCAGCACAAATACGTTGTGCACATCCCAGCTCTGCTGATAGCGGTTGAGTACGCTGGTTTTCGGGTCCAGGCCCATGACCGCTCCACCGATGGTGTGGTCACTGGACGGTAAGTACGGCCCGTAGTTGACTGCGGCGGCATCAAAGCCGTTAACGATTTTCGCGCCCATGGCCTTGCCGATTTCTACAGCTTTTCCTTCGGTGAAACGGGCCATGCGCCGATCGTTTTCGTTGTAGTCAAATGTAACGCGAATCAACGGGTCACCGTTGGCGTCGTGGTACTCCGGATCCAGATCCAGATAGCACTCGTCGTGGGAAAAACTGGTGCCCTGGTTGAAGATGAACGTGCCGTTCTGGAAGGCATGGTTATAGGCCTTTTTCCATTCGCTGCCCCAGCGTGGCGTGCCTGGCGGCACGGCGTCGGCGTTACCGATGGGGCGTGCGCCACGGGCGACCACGAGGATTCCGGCCCCGCCGATAAAGTCCTTGCCGGTGTGGTCGAAGTTGTCGCCGTTATAGTCGTCGACCTGGGCGGAGAGGGCGCCTGCGCCAATGTACTGATTGAGTTGTTCGTCCTCGAAAAACAGATTGGCACCGGACACGGTCTGGAAGCTGTAGGCTCGGCCCACGACCCCGGTGCGCGTTTCGGGATCGTAGGGTTTGCCGATTTTCGAGAGCAACAGCAAGCGTACGTTTTGCATCTGGAAGGCAGAGAAAACGACGATGTCTGCCGGTTGCTCCCACTCCATCTTATTACGGTCCAGGTAGCTCACACCGGTGGCGGTTTTTCCGTCTGCGGCGAGGTTGGCGCGCAGCACGGCCGACTCAGTCAGTACGGTAAAGTTGCTGCGTTGCATCAATGCTGGGATCACGCAGGCATTGGGGCTGGACTTGGAAAAGTTGCCGCAGCCGTAATACAGGCAGTAACCGCAGTAGGTGCAAGGCCCCATGCGCACTCCCAGCGGGTTGGTATAGGCCTGCGACGCCTGGCCGGCGGGTACCATGAACGGGTGCAGGCCAAGTTTTTTGGTGCCGGCAGTGAACAGGTCGGTCAGCCGAGTGGTCGCCAGTGGCGGCAGCGGGAATTCACTCTTGCGGTTGCCTTCAAAGATGTTCGCGCCGTCGATCTTCTCGCCATTCAACACGCCGGCCTTTCCCGATACGCCGGCGATCCGTTCGAAGCGCTCATAGAAGGGCTCCAGGTCGTCATAGGTGACGCCCCAGTCCTGCACGATCAGGCCCTTTTCAATCTGCTGCTTGCCGTAGCGCTTAAGGGTAAAGCTGTAAGGCTCGAAGTCGAACGGCAGGAAGCGCCACGCCATGCCGGCCCAGTGCGTACCTGAGCCGCCGACGTTGTAGCCCAACTCGTTCATGCTCCAGTCGCGGGTCGGCAGGGCAGTTTGCGAACGGTTGTTGCGGAACGTGGTGGTCTCGATGGCCGGCGGCAGCAGCATGCTGCGGCGGGTGTCCCAGCGCAGTTCGTCGGTGTCTACCGAGGGCGGAAAATCAGTGGCGGTTTCAAACCACGGACCACGCTCGATCGCGATGACATTCAGCCCGGCGCGGGTCAGTTCTTCGGCAATCAGCGAGCCGCACCAGCCGAGGCCGACAATCACTGCGTCGACTTTGGGGCGTACATTGGCCATTCAGGAATTCCTCTTCGTTACAGCGAATCACGGTCAGTCGGCGATGATGGCGAGGCCTCATCACTCAAGTGTTCTGGGGGGATCAGAGCGTGTTATCGATCAGGCTGGTGGGGATGATGTTGAGCTTCTGGCCCTTCTTGGCGATGACGTCACGGAAGTCATAGCGCGCCCCCGGGAAACCAAGCATTTTCCAGCTCGCCATGCCTTTGTTGCCGCCGTAGATCGGATCAGACAGGAAGCCTTCACGCACGTTGGCCAGCACCTGTTCGAAGATCTCCTTGGCGCCGTCGTCAAACTCGGAACCAACCTTGACCGCGGTTTTTTCGAAGCTGCGCAGCACCAGGTCCTGTTGCTCGCCTTGCAGTTGCAAAAAGGGTTTGCCGAACTGCGCCTGGCTGTATTCGTCAATCGCCACGAGCCCTTTGCGCCAGCGGTCGGCGGGGGTGAGTGCCGACTGCGTGCCTTGCTCGAACGTACCTTTGACGAAACGTCCCAGCCGATACAACGTGGCGCCCTTGCCGTAGTCACCGGCTAATTGGCGGTCGATAAACGTCGCGCAACCGGCTTCCTTGCCTCCGATCGACAGCTCGTCCGTTGGAATCAACCGTTCGGCAATCGCTTCGGTGGTCTGAAACTCATGTTGATTGAAGAACGCCAGGCCGCCCTGACGTACGCTGGGCAGCGCTGGTAGGCTGGCCGTGGCCGGTTCCCAGGGTTGGCCACCGGTAATTTCTTCGGCGCGTGCAACAGGTAATGTCGACGCAGCCGCCAGCGCGATGGCCGATGATAAGAAGTCTCTGCGCTGCATGGGGGTTCCTTAGAGGCTCAGGCACGTTTCCCATGCGCGCACGGCTGCGCCCGCAGGGCTTGGGGCCAGCGGCAATCACACGAACATGGGCGGCGCAAGAAGAACGAGCGTGGTGATTCAGAATGTTTCGAGTGGGGAGTTTAGGGTGCGTCAAATGACCGCGCTATTAAAACTTTTGACGTGGAACCCTCATAATATCGGAGGAAGAAAAGCGTCAATCTATTGATAAAACGATTGATTTTACGCAGTGGTGTGCGGGTTCTGAAGGGCAGTTCTAAGCGCGCACCTATCGGATGAAACTGGTTTCTTAGGCTCTCATGGGGGCGCTTTCTAGCCAACCTGCTTTAGCTGGTCGCGCGCTCGCGCTATAGATCGACAGGAGACCTACTTTTTCAACAGAATCGGCCGATTGCTGCCCATCGGGGCAGCACGCGAGAGGCTAAGACGGTACGTATCGGAAGTGTATTATGACAAACAGAAAAAAGCCGCAACTCTGCAGGATCTGCGCCCCCCTACCTATCTGACTGTTCCACTATCAGGCCTCTGGTGGACAGCACTTCAGACAGGCCAGAATGGTTCGAACCTATATTCGGCATCCCGCCCCTATGACCCTCGATTCCAGTTCGTGTCTTATAAAAAGCCCGTCGCATGCCGAAGCTCTGGTTCCGGCTTCTACCTAGGACTTGCGGAGCCGAGATGAAAGGGTTTCACGTCGGATACGCTCGAGCAACGAGTCTAAATCCGTATCAGGATCGAGGAGCAAAAAGCTCTCTAGAAGAAGGGTCAGTGGATGCACATCCATTCTGCCAGCAAGCTCTGATGCTTTCTCCAAAGTAACGTTCTTGAGACCTCGCTCAAGCGTGCTGAGGTATGTCCTACTGCTGACGATTCCAAAATCTTCTTGGGTCAAACCTTGGCGAATCCGTGTATTGCGCAACGCGATGGCAAACGCTTCTCGCAGCTCCATTTTGATTAATCCACAAAAGGAACTATGAGGCCTTCTTGAGCTCTATAGGACTACAATCTATAGTGTTCATTTGACGGAGTTTTTATGGCCGGAGTACAGATGAGTGCATGTCAGTTATCCGTCACAAAGAATGAGCGAAGTCCCTCAACAATGCTCATTGTCGCAGTGGCGAATGTCTCTGAGCCGGAGCTGGGTGTAGAAATTATCAAGCGCATTTCGGGCCAAAATCTGATCGATCTTTTCAACGAACTGGATCGGCCTGATTCCGATAAGGCTATCGTTGGTGTCCTGCTGGCAGTTCCTCCAGAATTTAACGGATCTCAGCGATGGATCGCTGAAAGTGTGTTTGATTTTGGCCGCGCCGAGCTAAGGGTAGCGGATGACACTTGCTTAGATACATACGCCTACCGGCTTGCTTCAAAGGCTGTATTCAGAGACAACGCAAGGGTCGACCCAGCAGATATATTAGGCTGGAGATCACTCTATGAAACGCCCAATGCGAATGGTGACGTTGATCCAGAGCTAGTCGCCCATCAAACCTGGTTATCTATCGTGATCACTCGAATGGTCAACGCGGTAAATCTACCTGATGCGGAGGAAGCCACTGAGTAGTTACTAACTCTTCATTGGTGCCGTAGGTCAATTCCAAAGGCGACCTTTTGAAAGCCAACGCGGGGAGGAGGGTACGGATACTTCCGTCTTTTGAACTCACAAACTTAACGCTAGTCATCTGCCGACGATAGGGTATTAAGAACGCGACGGCTACGCTCACCTCCCAACAGTATTCACGAGAGGCGCCCATGAAAGGAAGACATAAAGTCACAACCTCTAAGTGGTTTTTGAAGGCTAAACTTGAGGCCGATGCTCAGCGCATGATGGCAACTAGACCTAATGAAGCAGCTAATAGATTTCTTGATGCGGCATTGCAATTTGGAATCGAACATGAACCTATTGGGCGCCTTGCTGGTGGTTAGCATAAGCTATTATCGCCAGCTTAGGCTTGACCCAGATGCTGAAACATAACTGACCAAGGCCCCTACATCATGAACCGTACTAATGCTGAAAGGAATAATCCGGAGGCTTCTGCGGTTGGCCGATTTCCGCTGGTACCAAAGAACTTCGATGGTTCACTATCTGCCCTCCACTAACGCCAGGTGTGGGTCGAATCTGGGGTGCAATGGTTAGCGCACTGAATTTTGAGCACCTTGTGCATCGATTGTGGGGATAAGTTGAGGATAACCGGTCAGCTCATACTGGCCTGAACCCCCGTCTGCAAATCCGAAGGCACATGTCATTGACCTTGAGGAAATATATTATTGCTATGGGATGAGTACGCTATGGACACTACTTTGAGAATCGCCATGCTTGTAGAGGAAGGCAAGCAACGAATTATATCCTCCGGGGACTGGCTGATAGCTGCGGAATTGAGTGAGTTGACGGCTCAAACGGTTGATGAGCTAAAGACTAGAGTTTACAGCTTGATGGGTGAAGGTCGAATTTTTGCCATAAACTACGAAGGCGTCGATTACCTTCCTACATACGCTTTTGACGCCAACGGCGGCTACCAGCCAGTCCCAGTACTGAAGGCAGTCATTGAGATATTGGCGACGCGCAAAGATGCTTGGGGGATGGCTTTCTGGTTCGGCTCCTCAAATTCCTACCTCGGTGGAAGGCAGCCGAAAGAGGTGATACGAATTGACCCCGGCATAGTCCTGTATGCCGCGAGCGATGAAGTTCGTGGCATTTTTCATGGATGATAAGGCGCACCAAACCTACAACCTCAACTCGTCGAACGCGAGCGATAGCATCGACAGGGACGGGGCAGTCATGAGATTAGTCAGCGATGGGCTCTTGGACGCAAGAACTGGCTCTTTGCAGGATCGTTAGGCAGCAGCAAACGGGCGGCAGCGATCATGAGTTTGATCCAGTCTCCGCGCCTGAATGGTCACGATCCGTAGGCATATCTGAAGGATGTTCTTACGCGGCTGTCGACTCAGCGGGCGAGTGAGTTTAATCAGTTAATGCCGCATAAGTGGCAACCGGTTTCATCACGCAAGGCGTGATGCCCGGACGCTAAATTTTGATCTATATATCACAACGATAGACACAGGTATCCACGGAGGTAGGATATCGATTCAGTGAATCAGCCAAGTTAGGAGGGAGGGTCCAATGACTGAATCATTACGGACGACTGTAAAGTGCCAAGACCCAGGCGACGGAAGCGGGGACGTCATCATTGATCTCCCCCCAAAGGTCCTTGCAGCACTGAACGTGGGGCCCGGTGATTTGCTTAGCATCGAGTTGGCTAACGCCGCGATCGTGCTCAAAGGTATTCGCGATGCAAATACCATATCCTAAAGCGTATTCGACCCAATGCTGTCAGTCGAGCCTCCGGTCGATGTCGACCATGGGCTACCCGTTCATGGCGAGGAAATATCCGAATATATCCTGATCACTATAATTTATAGTGCGTCCGATATATTGGTATAAATCAGTTGATGTCAGATCTGTCGTATACGTTTAATCTGCCTATCTGTACACAATGTTTGAGGTGGGCATGGCAAGGGATCTGCTACCGGCCATTCGATCGCCACGGTCGCTGGACGATTGGTCGTCGGGCTCTCTGTGGGCTTCTGCAAGAAGGGCCTGGGCGTGACCTTCGAGGAAGTCGAAAACCTCCTCTTGGATATACCCGTTGTATTGCTTGCGCCAGCCCTTTGATACGACCCATTCTGGTCTAAGCACTGCATAGTCAGCTTACTCAAGAGGCTGCCGCGCACGTCGTAGTTGTCATTAACCACCTCAAGCAACGTGTCGCATCGTTGCAAATACTCGGTTTCTTCCCTCAGTTCGATTTCCAATGCCCGCTTGGCCATTTCCAACGTGAAGGCCACACACTCAGTCGCATCAGGCTTCTTTACCCGATAGCCTTCAACTCCATCGCATTGACCAAATGGGCGTACCCCACTAGATTTCCCATTTTTTCCGCTGTTGTTGGGTAGATTTTCTTAACCGCGCCAAGATTTTCTTAAAATGTGCGCCGAACGCTCAGAAAATATTAACCGAAAATTGTCGTGCAACCACTATTTTGGGCTCTCCGCTTATCTGCGGTAAACGTCCCGCAATCACACCTTGCCGCATTGCGCTTTCTAAACGACCTGGGCTTTGAACGGATTGGGACAACAGCTACGTTGGCGCATGGAAATCCTAGCGATAGGGGTGATCGCGTTCGCTTAAAAATACGCGGACACCACCGCACTTAATGCTGGAGTTCGGTAGATGACTTGGTCGGAAGGTTAAATGTATATAGCGAGACCCATGACTTTTCGGCACAGGTAGACCTCACAATTTCCGCCAATCCTCAAAGGCGGAAATCGGGCATAAGGAGGAGGGCAGCCATTGATCCTCAGCTGACCAGCTTCGAGCGACTGACGTGGCGGTGGTCTAGCAGCAGCAGTAGGTAGAGCGAGCACTCCTTCATGCACTCAAAGTCTTGAGGGGGACTGGGCGTGGAGTGTGAGAAATCACGATGAAATGCGGGTTTGATCATGTCAAAGCACATCGCAACACCTCTGGAAGGAGATCCAACGGTGGTATTACGATGAAGCCGGAAACCTCCGCACATGTCGGTGTACGATATCGTCTAAAATATTTCGGTCGAGAACGGAGCTAGCACCCAATGAGTGATGCATTGCCAACTACTTTGATATGCCGGGATCCAGGTGATAGCAGCGGGGACATCGTCATAGATCTCCCACCGAATATACTAGCGGCAATGGGCGTCGGTTTGGGTGATTTCTTAAGCATCGAGTTGGTCGACGGATCGATAGTGCTAAAGCCAATTCGTCGAATCAAAGCTGAAGGTCGGGTTGACTCAGATTGAGCAGGCCGGTAGCTCGCCCATCTGAATCTCAGGACGTTCGAGTAGCACTAAGATGGAAGGAAATATCCAAATGCAGGAACAATTCCGCAATTTAGATTTTTACTTCTCTGAAATTTCGATCTTCACTTCCGGGTACCGATGAACGGAACGAGTATGGGCAACGGCGTAGCATTGTACATGATTTAACTTATGGGCGATGTCAGATGTTCATAAGTAATTCCCATCCTTGTTCTTAGGGACTACAGGCCTAATCGAGTGGAAGATGTTCATCGATCTATGTTCATGGGGAGTTGGCCAGCCCCCGCGCGGCGTATTTCCGTAGATGCAATGTAGGAGCGCAATTACGGGGCTACCCGGCCGGCCGTCCTCGAACAATTACTGTAACCGCGCCTCGCGTAGATCGAGGACTGCAGCCAAACCCCACGCGTCAAGAGTAGTGGAGTCATCTGGCCATCCCGTATGATGGCCGCCCCCCTTGTCGCTCGGTGCCGCTTCGCAATGTCAATCGCCCCGCTTGATCGGCTTATCTCTATATCATCAAGCCCTGACGAGTACGCAGGCGCCCAGCGGCTAAGTGATCTGGCCGAGGCCCCCTATGTTGTATTGCTCGGCGCGCCTGGCATGGGCAAGACCGTGGCATTCGAGCATTTTGCGGAGCGAGCGGGTGCATCGTGCATTTCTGCCTTTTGGTTCCGCCGCAAAGATCTTTCCGATGCCACGATGGTGTTTATCGATGCTCTCGATGAAGTCCCCATACAGAACGCCATTGAGATTGCAAAGAGCTTAGAAGAGCTACCGGCGATGCGATGGCGAGTGAGTTGTCGAGCAGAGGACTGGAACGAAGGTGGAAAGCTCAGCAGAGCGTTCGGTCAGGGCTTGGCAGCCCTTGACGAGGCCCCCGTCGTGGCTCAGTTGCAACCGCTCAGTGAGGAGGAAGCGGTCGCCGTGCTCACGGCGTTTGGCTGCTCAGAGCCCATCAGGCTCCTCTCCACGCTGCAGGCGCTGCGATCGACGCCCTTCGTGTTATCCCCGCTGGGGCTGAAGTTTCTCATGAGTGTGAAGCCCGAACGGTTGCCGTCGCTCACCCGTTTCGAGCTGTACGAGTCCGGTGCACGCCATTTCGCTACGGAGCACAATCCCTCCAAGGCAGAAGGCCGACAAGGCGGCGAACCTGCGCCCGATGTCGTCCTAGACCATGCCGGGCGTGTCTTTCTTACCCTGCTCCTGGCTGGAAAGCATGGCTTGCAGCGATCTGGTCCCATCGCAGAGACCATGCTGTCGGTGCATGACGCGGGGCTTGACCCGGTCGCTCGCGAGACTGTCCTGGACACCGCGTTGTTCATGAAGAAGGGCGAGGACTTCCTGCCCTTTCATCGCAGCATCCAGGAGTTTCTGGCTGCGCGCTACCTGGCCCGCTTGGTGACAGGCGCCCTCGGGGGCGCAAGACTGCATATCGAACGCGCGGTTGCACTGTTGGTGTCGGTCGATGGGTTGCCATCTGAAGGTCTGAAGGCGCTGTACGCCTGGTTCACCTGTCACCTAGTCAACGAGGGCGCACTACACCACGCCCAACGGCTGGTCCAGCGCGACCCGGAAACGCTGTTACTGCATGGCGATGCGGCCACGCTTCCCGTCGCGTCGCGCGTCACCGTACTGCAGGAGGTTGGGGCACGCGATCCGTTTTTTCGCTGGACTCCGGAGCAGTGGGGACCGGTGCGGATCTGCTCCGTGGGACTTGTCTCCCCGGACCTTGTGCCGCTGGTGATTGAGCTGCTGCAAACAGAGGCGTCCACGCACCGACTCAGCATGTTGCTGGAGGCGTTGTCGACCGGGCCGGCGCTGGCATCCACCGCTGACGCCTGCTGGAGCGTCGCGTTACGCCAGAGTGACGTGCAATGGTGCCGCGAGCAGGCCATTGATGCCTGGCTACATAATGCGGCGACATCAGCGGATGACATTTGGAGGCGGATCGACGAGCTCTGTACCTCCGGGGAAGCGTCGCGCGGTCACTTGCGCAGCATCGCACAACTTTTTTGCGCGATCCCCGCGCAACAGTTGGTGGTCGGCGACGTGGAGCGGGTTCTGGCTAGCCTGCAAAGAGCCAATGATGCACTTCTTCCGCGGGCTGCGCCGGAAGATGGACGCATGGAGAGCACCTACGCGATCAGGGACATCGCCTGGCATGTGGCAGCAGATTTGTGGCGCCCCCTGATATTGGATGCACCGAAGCGCTGGCGGCTACAGGCAGGCGTGGGTGCCTTGGAGCACAAATTCGCCTCGGTGCTGTGCATTGCTGCCTTGTCCGGCGACGGCGTAACCGTGGATGAGTTCGCGCACATGATGGTCGCGACCGGTGTGATCACCGGGGCCGAGTCAACCTGCAAGAAGGCTGCCGGAGAATGGTTGATCGCTCGGTCCACCTCCGAGGAGGTGTTGCACGCGTTGCTTTTGATTGCGGACCAGGACGTAGCCGATAGCGGGTCGCTTGCCCTCGGACTGCTCGCGCTTGGCCTGAAGCCTAGCGAAACGCTGGTGCGCCTGATGCTGAACTCTGAGCCACTGATATCCAACGTCGGTTCAGCATACGTCGGCAGACAGGTGGGTATCTGGGCACTGGAACGAGGGGAGCCCGTACCGGCCTGGCTGATCCCGGTACTCCACGAGAGCCCGGGTGCTGCTGCTGACGCCGCCCTGCAATACGTACGGCTACAGGTCGAAGAAGAATCGGAGCGGCAAGCGCACCAACAGGATAGCATCGAGCAGTGGCTGGTCCGTCAAATAGCCGAATGGCAGTTGCAGTTACCCTCAGTGGTAGCAGGCAAGGTCGACGGGGCCTTCTACTGGGGGGCAGAAGTATATTGCGGTAGTCGCCCGATCACGAGTCGTCATGTAAGCGGGATAGAAGCGCTGCAGGAAGTGTTCGGTGAGCCGCTGGCTCAGTCCATCCTTGAAGGGCTCGCCCGTGTGTGGTCGAAAGGTGAGCATGAAGATGACCGCGGGGCTAGGGGGGCCATCACAGCTGCGTCTGCTTCCATTCACCTGGCGGGCGGGCGGGATTTCTCCGCGGAACCTGCGGGACGAATTCTCCAGGTCCTTTTCGCCACAGTGTCGATGCGGGATGCCTATCTCAAGGAACGCTTAGAGGCCTGCTGTATTGATCAACTCAATCGATCATTCATAGACGATCCTGCTTACTTTGGTCAGCTCGCTCATAAGCGGGACGCCAGTTGGAATGCACTTTTGTACAAGCTGGGAGAGCATCCAGCGTCGTCCAAGTTACATGCGTGGGCCGTGCAGGTGGCATTGGAGCAACCTGATACGCTGAGTGGAAGTCTTCTAGACAGCGTGCTTCGGCTGGCTGAACTTAATGTTGATGCACCAGCACTGACACCACTGTTGGCTGATGTGTTGTCCCATTGGTCGAACCAGGGCGACGGTACTGATGCTTTGATCACTGGCAGCGATCGGCGCTGCGCTGACCGCCTGCGCTGGGCATACTTTGCCGTCTGCCTGCAGTCGGATGTGTTCAGCAATGACTTCGTACATGCCCTGGATGAGGCGGAGGACGCTGCCATTCACCGTGTGATCTTCGACGGATACCCCAACTGTAGTTATTGGCGGACGCCGACGTCCACGCTGGCCGTCAGCCGCCTCCTGTTGAAGTTCCTGTTCCAGCGCACCCCTTTGATGCAGGGGCACTTTGAGCGCGTGTGGCCGGACACCGTAAAAGTATTGAAAGCCGTTTCGTTGTCGGATGAACCAGGCGTCGAGACGACCCTTTTGGAATTGCTCACGGACGCTGAAGGTACACGCTGGGTTGATACCATCAGGCACGAGCTTGAGCTCTACAGGCGAGATGTCCGATCGCAAACACAGAAGCTACTCTGCCCGACAGATCTGGCAAAGGTGCTCAGCGGCAGAGGCCCTATCAATGCGCAGGACCTGAAGGCCTTGGTGCTGTTGATCCTTGAGGAAGTCGCTGCCGAGTTGCAGCCGTCTCCACACAATCTGTGGAGGCTTTTTTGGGACAACAACAAGCCCAAAGTCGAGAACGATTGCCGAGACGTGCTGGCCGGCAAGCTTAGGGACAAACTTGGCTTTTTCGGTAGCTTCGAGGTGTCCCCTGAAGCGGCGTCATCCGGCGGAACGCGGGCGGACCTGCTTGTTACCCACGGTCCATTTACCGTGCCGGTCGAAGCCAAACGGACGAGCCATACACATCTCTGGTATGGGCATAGCGGTCAGCTTCAGACCTATACATTGGCGGACAGTACCGAAAGTCAAGGCATTTATGTGATCTTCTGGTTCGGCAAGGCGCTTAGCGTGACGCTGCCTCCGGCCGGCATAAAACCCGAAAAACCTGAAGCGTTGAAGATGGCACTGGAAGGTCTGCTGCCAGCCGAACTGGCTGCTACAACGTCAGTGGTGGTACTGGATGTCTCCAATGCCGCGCAGGCAGCGAAAGTGCGAAAGGACAGCGAGCTCAATAAGGCGAAAGCAACCAAGCCACGGGCCCCCAAAAAATCGAAAGCTGTGGCAGAACTACCCCAAGGAAGTGAAGGCAAAGGCACCTAAGAGGTGCCTATCTTGCTGAAGCCACTCGCTAAACCCCGCGTGCTACTGCGTGCGCGTATCGTGCCAAAACCTTTTGCGACAGGAAAACACGGATGTATTTGTCAGCGCTCACGATTCAGAATTTCCGGCAGTTTGGAGCTGGGCAGCAGGGGTTGGTAATTCGCTTCAACAAGGGCGTCACAGCGCTGGTAGGCGAGAACGATGCGGGCAAGTCGTCCGTAATTGACGCACTTCGGTTGGTGCTGCAGACCCGGGATGGGGAGTACGTACGCTTGCAGCCTGACGACTTCCATATCCCTGAGAATGGCCAGCAGGCCCATCAGATCAAGATCGTGGCAAAGTTCTCCTACCTGTCGACTGCCGACCAAGGTGCGCTGTCGGAGTACGTCACGTTCAACAAGCAAGAAGCTGTGGTCTACGTGCACTGGACTGCACGCCGACTAAATGACGACCAGTTGGCTCGTCGCTGGGTTGATATCGCGGTCCGTAGTGGCCATGACGGGGGAGGGCCAAGCTTGGACGTCAATGTGCGTCAGTTGCTAGCCGCCGCGTACCTGCGGCCGCTGCGCGATGCTGAGCGCGAGATGTCGCCTGGCCGTGGGTCTCGACTGTCCCAGGTGCTGAAAAACTTTCCTGACATTAAGCGCGGTGCTGATTTTAACGCTGACCAGCCTCTTGCAGACCTCGATCCTGCCAGCCTGAGCCTTGCGGGCTTGGCGGAGTATCTGCGTCATCTGGTCAACCTGCACGGGGGCGTGAAGAAGGCCCAGGACACGATCAACGATAACTACCTTTCCCACCTAGGGTTGGAGGGCGATGATCTGCATAGCCACATCAACTTTGTAGAGGGCGGGTCGGAGTCATCGCGCTTGCGCCAGATCCTTGAGCGCCTGGAACTCGGGCTATTAGATCAGCAATCTGGTGATGCGCAGGGTTCCTACG
The DNA here is from genome assembly GCF_002859085.1 of Pseudomonas sp. QC2. Lineage (NCBI taxonomy): Bacteria > Pseudomonadati > Pseudomonadota > Gammaproteobacteria > Pseudomonadales > Pseudomonadaceae > Pseudomonas > Pseudomonas sp. QC2. The sequence continues at coordinate 341,174 of NZ_PKKS01000008.1, read as the reverse complement.
GACTCGGTTCCAACAACCTGCTGTTCATGGCCTGCGAGCTGCTACTTCTGGGTAGAGAGCCTGACGGGCTCCCTTTGCTGCTGATCGAGGAGCCGGAGGCGCACCTGCATCCTCAGCGGCAACTGCGGTTGATGGAGTTTTTGGAAGCGGCGGCTAAACCAATAGCATGCAAGCTTGAAGAGTCCAAACTGGAAGAAGCCAATCAGCAGCGTCCCGTGCAGGTCATCCTGACCACTCACAGCCCCAACCTGAGTTCCAAGATCGCATTGAATAACCTGGTGCTCATGCATCGGCACAAGGCCTACTCGCTCGCGGAGAAGCAAACTAACCTTGATGCCACCGATTACCGGTTTCTGGCGCGGTTCCTGGACGTCACCAAAGCTAACCTGTTCTTCGCGCGAGGTGTGCTCATCGTTGAGGGGGATGGGGAGGCGATCCTGCTGCCGGCACTGGCGAAGATCATGGGCCGGGATTTCACCAGGCACGGGGTTTCCGTGGTGAATGTGGGCGGTACCGGGCTCGGTCGATACTCCCGCATACTGCAACGGGCAACACCGGAGGAGGGTACGCTCAATATCCCCGTCGCCAGAGTCGCAGACATGGATGTGATGCCAGACTGCGCGCCGGCGATCCTGGGACTGGTGGACGATGACAATGATCCCAGGTGGAACGGGAAGCACCGTCGGTGGAAAGCCATGAGGCATTTCGGGGATGATGAGAAAACCCGTGATGAAGCCCTAGCGGCTCGTCGCACAAACCTCAAAAGCGACGATGCCCAGAACGTTCAAACCTTCGTCGCGAATCACTGGACGCTCGAATACGACATGGCATACGCGGGCCTGGCGAAGGAACTTTTGGTAGCTGCCAGGCTCGCGGCAAATGATGACGCGCTGAACATGGAGCGGAAAAAGGTCAACGAGGTCGTCCAGGCGGCAGAAGCAGAGTTTGAGCAGCTTCGCCAGTCAACTGACACCCATGCCCATCTCTGCTCACACATTTACAGCCTGTTCACGTCCAGGACTGCGTCCAAAGCCATCACTGCACAATACCTGGTCGACTTGTTGGAGGATTGCCTGCAGCGCCAGGTGCTCAGCCGCGAGCAGATTGTGGGTTGGCTGCCAGGGTATCTAACCGAGGCGATTACCTACGTGACAACGCGTCTCGAGTTAACTCAAGAACCGTCAGGAAATGGATCATGACCGCGTTTCGAGATTTGGTGTCCGAGATTACGGAGGATGACGTTGCTTGGGTCATTGAGCTCATGAAGCTCAAGGAGCTCGATGCGCCTCGAATCGAGTTCCTACGATCGCGTGAGACGCTGGATGTCTCCGCATGTCCTGGGAGCGGAAAAACGACGATGGTCGTCGCGAAGCTAGCTATTCTCGCGCGCAAGTGGACGAGCCGTACCCGCGGAATCTGCGTCTTATCCCATACGAATGTTGCGCGTCACGAAATCGAGCACCGGCTCGGGAACACCGAAATGGGACGGCGGCTGCTCAGCTACCCTCACTACATCGATACGATTCACGGCTTTGTCAGCCGATTCCTCGCCACGCCATGGCTGCTTTCTGCCGGTTTTCGTTTCACAGCTATCGATGATGAGCTGACGCATCGCATGCGCTTCAATTGCATGACGTTCGCTGAAAGAAAAAAAGTCCGTGGATATTTCGAGCGTAGCAATTTCAAAGCTGAGAGTCTCAGGCTGACCAGCACCGATTTCACCGACCCGCTCAAAGGCAATAACTTTCCCTGTGGTCCGGATGCTGACAGCTACAAAATCATGGCAGCCGCGATGGGTGAGGCCGCCAGGCGTGGTTACTTTTGCTATGACGAAATCTTCGTTCTGGGCAAGGCACAACTAACCGAACGACCGGGCGTTGGCGCATCTCTTCGGCACCGTTTCCCCTGTGTACTTGTTGATGAAATGCAGGACACGTCTGATCTTCAGAACGAATACCTCAGCACCATTTTCCCCCGGGGAGATGGGAGCATCTGCGTGACACGAGTAGGCGATCCCAACCAGGCTATTTTCGACTCTGATGCAAGCTCCCAAGGCAGCGATTTCCCAGATGTCGACCAATCGCTGGACATCGCCAGCAGCTTTCGATTCGACGAATCAATCGCGCTGCTCGCTAACCCTTTTGCGTTTCATCCCGTCGCGCAGGGCCTTAGAGGGCTTCGCGCGAGAGGGAATGAGCAACGGCTACCCCATACCATTTTCGTTTTCCCGGATGGAGATTGCGGCGAGGTGCTCGATGCTTATGGTCGCCACGTACTCAAGCACCTTCCTGTCGAGCTGCTTCAGAAAGCGACGATCACTGCTCTGGGCTTCACGCACAAGGACATCGACCCGGAAGACCAGGATGAGCATTACCCTAAGACAGTGGCGCATTACTGGGGGAAGTACGACCGCAACGCCGGCGGCTCAGGTTACAAGCCACCTACACTGGTGGAGCGACTACGTTTAGCTAGGCATCACCTTACCAAAGGGGAAACGGCGCATCAGGCGGTGGAGGAGATGGCTCGTGCGTTGATCCACCTGGCGAACCTGTCTGATCCTCGTATGAGGATCAAGCCCGGAGCGCGGCAGCACGTCCAGATACAACAGCTGTTGATCAAGCCAGATGATCTGGAGCAGTACCAAACCCTGGTAGTGGAGGCTTTGTTCAGCTCTGAAACGATCAGCCAGCGTCGCTGGAGGGTACTGGGACATCGCTTCTCATCACTTGCGAAGGTGCTCGCGGCTACCAACGAGCTATCGGAGGCTGGAAAGGACTATCTGGGTTGGGTTGAAAACGCTCAGGAGACTATCCAAGAGGAGATCGTCGCGCCGTCACTGAATACATATCGATGCGTGCACGAGCAAAGAACGGTCGACATCAAGCTTGGCTCCGTTCATTCGGCCAAGGGCCAAACACATACCGCGACACTGGTTCTGGAAACTTATAACTACGACCATGTACTCAACAGCCTGATGCCCTGGATGCTGGGGCAACAGTGTCATGGCGGAAAGTCTGTGAAGATTCGGCAGAGGAGGCGCCTTCTGGCGATGTATGTCGCCATGACTAGGCCAACACACCTGCTGTGTTTGGCGATAAGCAAGCGATCACTGGGAGAAGGTGAAGCGTTTGAGCAGAGTCGCCAGATGTTGATCGACCAAGGCTGGAACGTTCATCAGATCGTACCCAGAAGCACGGTCAATAGCGTTGATCCAACTGCGTGAAAACCTGCGTTTTTGGTAGCCTCCCATAACGTGGAAGTTATTCGTCTTGAATTTTTTCGACCAGTACCAGAGGCTATACTTTTGAGTTGTCAGGACTACAAGCTCAATCAAACGATGACGATGTTTTTTGATTGGGCTGTCATTGCCGCACTGCTTTTCGCGGGCCGTGTGTATGCGTCCGGGTAACACGCCTTCCTTGCTCCAACGTCTAGTTATTGCGCACAGGCCATAGCCACTTATTCTCCGCGCGCTGGAGTCCTAATAAAAAGCGAGTAGTAGGCCATCGGCTACACGCTAGCGATAAAGCCCAGTCAACAGGCCTTACCCAGTAAACGTCGCCAATACATCTTGGGGTGTCAAACGACCGCCTGAATGCTCTTCCTTCAAACTTACGCCGGTTGATCACGCCAGTGCGCAGCCCGCATAGCAGCAACATTGCGAAACGGTTCACGAAGACGACCAAGGGCGGGTATTCTCTCCACGGAGCCATCAGGCATATCAACGCATGTTGATTTGAGGCTACTAAGGGCCAGGCGATGACGGTCTTTGCGATATAGCTTTGATGCTCAGCACGAGTACATGCCCAATTGTGCACTGAGGGCAAAGTTGTACTGCTCTCCATCCTTCCAGTAGTCTTGGCTGATAGTGGCAGCCCGCCAGTAATACGTTGAAGGACGCAACGCATGCCTGAATCCTACAAGCCGATGCCGGCAGTGCTAGATCGACAAATCGAAAACGAAGCTCATGATGCATTTGGTCACAGGCATTTTTCCCAGGCACTCCAAAGCCTAATTGAGGCCGAACACTATAAGCCTCCGTTCAGTATTGGTTTGCTCGGCGGATGGGGTACCGGGAAAAGCTCTATCAAAGAGCTCTACACCCAAGGCCTCGCCGACGGCGCATCCGACGGCTCTGGTAAACCCTCGCGCAGATCTCGCATCAAGAGCATCACCTTTAATGCCTGGCGGTTCGGCGGGAAAGATCAGGACATTAAACGCGCGCTTCTGCGCCATGTTTTCATCGAGCTTGGGGGAGATGAACAGGCGCTTCATGACAAGCTTTTCCGCAACGTCACGCAGGTCGAGCATCAGTGGAAGGGATTTCCAGAGTACGCTCGTCAACTGTGGCGCGCGTGGTCGATGCCGTTACCTGCCTTCCTGGTGGCCATGGTACTGCTTTTCGGTTTGCTGTGGGTTGGGCTGGTGGTTCTCCCTTGGAGCGACCCCTATGTTCGATCGGCCTTCATCTTGGCAATCAGTGGAGCCTACAGCTATTTGCTTAAGAACCTGAAGCCATCCAAGGTTGACAGCTTCCGCTCGATCACCAAGGTTTCTCTTCCCAGTGCCAGCGCAGAACAGTACGAAGAGATGCTGCTCGAACAGTTGAAAGCGTTCAAGGAGCCCTCGGGGATATTTGGGAAAGCAGACCCTTGCGAGCGCCTGGTGATCTTTGTCGATGATCTGGATCGGCTCTCTGCAGAAGAAATGGTGCTCGGCCTCGACGCCGTTCGGGCGTTCATGGAGATCCCTTCGGAAAAGCTTCCGCATGGATTGGGCCTGGTGTTTGTGATCTCGTGTGATGAAGCAAAAGTTGCCGATGCGCTGGCGCGGGGCCGCGGCAAAAATCCTGAGCAGCCCGGTACCGTTTTCACGCATATGGACGCCCGTCGGTACCTTGACCGCATCTTCCAGTTTCGACTTGAAATCCCGCCAGTACCCCGGGGCGACATGAGGCAATTCGCGCTGAAGAATCTGCTGTCATTTACTGAGATTGTCAGCGACCTGAAGACTTCGGGCACCAGCCCGGAGCAAGTTATTGATCGGATGATCCACGTGAATGTCGCGGATCCTCGGAACGCTTTGCAAATCGTCAACGCTTTTGCACAGTCCTGGTGGTTGGCGAAACGTCGTGAATATGAGGGCAGTGCAGGGGAGCGGCCAGGCGGTCTGCACGAGGGATCGGTGACTGCCCACCCCATCTCCTTGGGTGCACTCAGTGCAGCACGGGTGAGCTTCCCGGACTTCTATCGCGATCTTCAGGATGACCCCTTGCTGCTCGGTCGACTGACCCTGTTGCTGGTGAATGAAGGTTCGCTCCTGGATCAACCAGTTGAGGCCCAAGCGTTACTGGGTAAGCGTTATGTAACCTTGGACAAGGACAGCAAGACAACGACCATTCGCGATGACTGTAGGGAGCTTCGTCAATTCCTGTCCAGCCTTGTTGGTATTCGTTGGCCGGACTCTCTTCAGAGTCTGCTTCTGCTGTCTGAAGATCCAATAAGTCGAAAATTTGGTGCTGGTACCAGCGTTCTCTACAACCTGCTGATGTCTGGCGATACTCGTGGTGTGGTTGAGCAACTGTCCACGCGCGCTGATAATGCCGCCCTAAGCGATGACCACGCTCACCTGCTCCACGAACTGGTCAGTGATCTGCACCTGGAGACGACTGCCCGCCGTCATAATGCAATGCGGGTAATCGCCAACCTCCTTGATCGCCTACCACCGCGGACAGTGCGTCTGATGCTGGGCAAACTGTGCAACGAGCTCACGGCGTCACTCGATCTCCGGTCAATGATTGGTCTGGACAGAATTGGCAACGTCGTATCAAGTGCCAATACTCAGGAACAACGCCAAATCGCCGCAGAGTTGATTGACGATCTACTCTCGACCAGCCAGACCATCGAATTTCGCCTTGAAACCATGCAGACTCCGAGCCTGGACGAAGCCCGGGTGATGGTTAGTAAGGCCTGTGACATCGTTCTCAGCGTCCGCGCAGAGCACGGACTGCCCGCTGCTCAGGAACGCAAGCTGATCGATTGGCTCAAGGTCAGAGATGTCAATCTCAGTGGCGGCTCCTACCAGTTCGAGTTCCAAGAGCTGGAGCGGTGGCTTGATGATCATGAAGCTATGCTGCTATCGATGTTGGGTACGGACTACGTGACACTTGTTGCCGACGAATTGGATGCAAACCGTGGCGAAGTGATGAAGTTGCCAGTGGTGGCAGGGCGAGTGGGTCGTCTGTTTGCCGAGTTGGTGTCCCAAGGTGAAGAGAGCAGATCCATTTTGTGGCCACTCGTGCTGAGATATTTGGCTCTACCGCGAATTGAGCTGCAGGCTTGCGCACTGACTGTGCTAGAGGCAGCACATCAAAGGGCTGACGCACAAACGCTTTCGGGATGCGTGATCGCGGTGGCGAAAAACCTTGTGGCTCATCCAAAACCTGAGATCGATTACCGTCGAGGGTTCCAATGGACAATGGCTATGGCTTCAGCTCGTTTTGGTGAGCTGACAACGGACGCACAATCGAATCTTGTTTTACTGTGCAACAACCTATCAACTGGAGAAGACTATCAAGTCGATGCGGTAGCGCTTTTCGAGCTAATCATCCAGCGTGCCCCTGAGCTTGCCGCCCAGGTCAGCACGAACTGGGTTGAGCGTTTGGCTGACGAACTGCCGATAGAATGCTGTCGCTCCCTGATGAAGGGCTTCGACAAATTGCCGGACGCGGTTCAAGTTCAGATCACTACTTATTTCGACTCCGGGTTTACCGCTCCGATGCCTGAAGGCTTTGGCGAGATTTACACGATGGCCTCCGAGGAAATTCCGAGTCAATCCTGGACTACTGGGAACCTGCAAGCACATCTTGATAGCGCGCTGAGCCGGCTGCCGTCATTCGTATCACGATCAGCCGATGATCTCGACAGCGTTATGGTCGGCCTTTCAAAGATCTACCTCAATGGGTCGCCGGCGACGATCGCAGCCTGTTTGCGAGATACGTTTTCTTCCGCTGGCAGCTACCCCGCTCAGAATAATCAGCTCCATCAGTATTTCGCACGGACATGGCCATCGGTCGAGCAGGTACATCCGGGCTACGTGCCCGACACGATTTTCACGGAGGCGATCAGCACCGGCAGGCGTAACCTCAAAGAAGCGAAGCGCGGTTTGCTGGCCTCACTTGACTCCATGATCACAGCCAAACGGGTACCCGCCGACCGTGAAGCCGAGCTCATAGAATTCGCCTGCCAGGTATGGCAAACCCATCCAGCCGAGGCGGAGCATTTCTTCACCACCGCCGCCAGGCCTCTTTCGCCAAGTCAGATTGTCCTGCTACCAACGCCCATCAGTTGGGATTCGGAGCAAGAGGTGGCGTGGTTGGCAGCAGCGTGGAAAAAGGCGGTATCGGTGCTGGATTTGCCGCAAAGTGTCGCATCGACATTAGAGGTGCTTGCGCTAGGGCATTCCGGCACTGTGGAGGCGCCCGACCAGGTGCTGTCGCTGTGGTCAAATTGCTTGGACAAGACGGCTTATCAAGTACTGGCGCAGACCCTCCTTACCGTCGAAGCCACCGACGATGGACGACGCCGACTCTGGCGCCAGATCACATCACTTGATCCAATGTCGTCGCCTCAAGAGCTCATTGAGCTTGGTATCCGGATATTGGCATTGGGAACTGCACCGGAAACTGCCAGCTCAGTTAACGACAATCTGGAGTCTTTCTGCGGCCGCCTGACCAACCAAGAGAGCAAACTCGCTACCGCCCATACCTTATTGGAAACGCTGCCGCGTTGCTCCTCGATCAAGATCAAGACAAACATGGCTCGTTTGTCCTATAGCCTCGGTACCCATGCAGCGTTGGCATCGGTCGACGCATCCACACTGAGCGAAGAGGACATGCAGATAATCTCAGACGCGTTTGGGAAGGGGCGTGAATTGACCAAACTGAAAAGCCGATTCGACAAGGCCTCAGAAGAATGACGAACAGCGTTATCAACGCTGGAGCGTGTCTCCGATGCAAATGACAGTTGGCAAGCTCGCCGACTACCTTGCTGCCACAGCGGAGGTTATCCACTTGCACAGAGGACGGTCTGGCATTCAGACCTGAATCGCTCCGGGCTTCGTGTGGGTTCTTGGCTGCGTGGTAGTTTTCAAAGAGAGGGGGAAAGTGGTGATGAACATCGAAGAGGTATTCAAACGCTGGAAGGCGACACTGGATCGGCGCTACGGGCAAGGTTTCCCAGCCGAGTTCGTTGAAAAAGCTCATGAGAACCTGTTGGATGCCTATGCGAGCTTTGATGCCAGTGGGTGCGCGGACTCTCAGTTTCTTACAGAACTGTGTTCTGCCAGCGCCAATAAGTCTGCCCAGCGCCTGGGCGAAATACTGCTATTTGAGCGTCTGAAGCATGCGGGCTATGACCCTAAGCCTTCGCCTAATAGCTGGGGGCCGGATTTCCTGATACAGCAGGATGGAAAGCAAATCTGTCTTGAGCTAATAACTCCGTCGACCGGCGACGACGTAAAAATTAATGAGCTTTTCACGTCTCATGATCCCCTGAATCCTTGCCCTAACGCCGCGACTGAGTTGCGGCAAAGGACACTGCTCAGAATGACTGCGGCGATTGCGGAGAAACTCGGCAAATACGAAGGGTACCTTAGGGATGGGGTGGTCGGCTCTCAGGATGTGCTTGTTATCGTGGTGAACGATGCCCTCCTATGTCCTGATGTATTCTTCTACGGAGTGAGTCACAACGCTGACGCGGGGGTAGGTGGCCAGTCGCTTGCTGAGCACGCTGTTTATGGCTTCGGTCACTCTATTTGGGAATCGGACAGCGAGGGTGGTAACTATGTTAGGAAGAGCACGTTCAGGGAGATCGTGGACAACCGTCCGGAACCTGCAAGAGATGCTAGTCCTCGTGGCCCAGTACCTGTGAGTCTATTCGGAACCCCCGTTCAACCGGAGGCTGCCGAAATCGCTCACCGCGCGTCAGTAATTTCTGCGGTGCTACAGGTGACCCTGAGGGAGGATTACGGTTTCATGATGCTTCTGCGCGAGAAGGCAGAGATTGAGGACCGGCTCGTTGAAGGCCTGTTGCGCCCAGGTGCTCTTGTTATCAATCCGCGAGCTGCAAACCCTCTGTACGTTTCCCTTCAGCAAGGCCTGATGAGAATCGTCGATGCTCCAGCTCTCTCTTTAAAGGAAGCATGGGATCTGAAAAATCGTGAGCTGAAACTGCTTTTCGGCGAAGGCTACAAAGAGCAGCCTTTCCCCGGCTAGAGCTGATAACAAAACTCAGATCCCAGGTTTTGCGGTGCGCTCGCCTTACGTAAACTGTAAGCGTCCGGCCAAGTTACCTTCCGAACTCCAGCATTAAGGCCGATGGTGTCCGCGTAAATCAGGTGGACACCATGGCCTTCAGCGTGGTTGGGAGGGGGGGTTGACCGGACGGGCAAGCTTCACCGACCGCCAGTGGAAGTACATCGACCAGTGAATCGCCCCGGGTTTTCTAGACATTCCCCGAGGCGCAAACAGCGCGCCGGCTGGCTAGCCGACGCCTAGATCCTGATTCCAGTCCATATAGGCCCGTGTGCCCATGAACTGAAGTCCAGTCTCTGTACCTACCACCTTCAGTGCTTGTTTGTAACCATAGAACGCGCCGAAGTCGTCTACTTCGGGAATCTTGTCAACGCCGTTGACTACAGCGGTATTCCCGCCGTACCTCAGCATGCGCGGGGCATACGGTATTGAACTGTCGGAGACGTACAGGATGGGAGGACATTGGTCTCGCGACGGCCTCCACGAGAAGTATGAATGAACTACGCCTGCAAGGACTTCACTCACCTGATCGTTTCTGGAGAAAAAAACGATGTAGGGGCGCCACCGACTCTCATGTTCACTCGCCACACCGAGGGAGAAGTTTCGTTCCTTCAACGCCCGAATCAAATCAAAAACGGTGTCTTTCGCTATTTTGGAAGACTCTTCTGGGCTGGTAGGCGCTTGCTTGGAAGCATCATCGCCTGCCCAGGCAGGCCATGAAAATTGTGGGGCAATGCGGTATGCCGCCTCGTTCACCGAATAAAACGGAATGACAGGGAAATTGCCGGAATCATGTACCTGCGAGCGTGATTTGGCGTTCTCATGGGCAGCTACTTCCAATCTATTTCCCCAGCCAATTCGCTGCAGTGCTGTGTCAAGTTCAGGAGGCAGCACATTGTTGATTGCATCGACCCAGCACCTCGCCGAGGTGCTCAGCGCTACGGGAAGATTACTCTCACGCAGGTCTAGCGAACGGAATCCTTCGAGTAGTTCTTCCATCCCGAGTTGCTGAACAGCGTCGAATATCAATGTGTCCTGGACAGTGGACGCTTCTGTTTCCACGAGTATGAGGCCAGGTAAGTTCATCAAACTCATTTGCTCAAGAAACAGAACCAGTGCAGGGAGTATCGAGTGATGTTGCTCGCCGGTGAAAACGACGGGACCGTTCTCGGTGTATTCCAGATTCAACCTGTAGAGTGCGTTGAGCACGCTTTGGTGTGTATCGTTGCGACCCAAAATTTTCCAGAAAGGGGCCTGTTTATCCATACCGAGTCGCTGGCCAAGTTTTTCGACCTCCGCCAACGAACGAAATCCTCGCGAAACGGCCACGGCATGCTGACAAACCTTGAGTGGGAACTCGGTTCCAAAGACGAGGGCAGAGTGCTTCTGAAGACGCTTGGCATCGCGTTTTAACGTCGAAACATTGCGTATGACAGACGAGGTAAGACTGCGAATCAAGGTGATCGCCATAGAGTTTCCCTTGGTGCTTTTCATAGGCACCTTTCGGTTCTGAAATTTGGCGCTGGATGAGGGGTTAGCTCATAAACGACAGCGCCTACAGTGTTGCTGTGCGTCCCTCCCGGGTTTCATGCGCCGCACTGGCACACCAACGACAGTAGCCGAACTTCCTGGGTGAAAGCAAGATGGGAGACGATTGCCTCTATCTTGGTTTTGTCATCACAGTCGTGTGAGCATCGACCTCTACAGTAGACTCGATTGGCAAAGAGCAATCCCTCACATTTTTCAGCAACGGTAGCCATAAATGAGGAGGGATAGGTAGTCGGTGGTGCCGACAAGCCATCACAAGAATCGGCCAATGACCGAGCTTGATGGCGGATAAATTATTGAAATGTTTGTTACATGCGGCTTCAGACTCCAGCATATCCACGATGGCATTGCCATCCGATGTGATAGGCACGTCAGTCAAAACCATGCCGTGGCCTGCAAGTCCATTATAAATTTGCGCCTCGCTATCTGCCCCAGGTATCCAGAATTGCATGTTGCAATGTTTGAGTTTTTCCTTCGCGAAATGGGAAAACTCTCGGGAATTAACTGTTTCACCTTGTGATGACGCCCATGCGGATATTAACGGTAGTAGGGTGCTGCCCTTTGTTTGGTTTTTTCTATACTCTTCGGTTTGCTCCTGAGGGTGGCTAATCAAGTTTTTATAGCTTCCGTATGTGGTCGGATACTTCCCATGAGTGCTATAGGACAAAAGATAACTTTCCAATAAATGATCGCAATAATTTTGGGCTAAAGGTTGCCATTTCTTCATCATCGATAAAAAAATTACCGTTATTGCGATATCGATAGAGTGCTCGTCCGAAATGGGGCTAAGCAGGCAACGATTATTGTCAATCAGGTTGCGCACTTGGGAAGCTAGTACTTCCGCCTCTTGGCGGCTGTCAAGGTAGGGGGCAGGAACTGTATCGCCCCAACTTTGATGCCAGAGTATCCATAAGCCGCGCTGGGCAATCCTACCAAGTATTTCGAAGAGCTTGAGGTTTACATCCACAGGTGTCGAAGATTTTACTGAGGATGAGATTCCGTGGCGAAGATGTACGTACGGCAGTATCTTTTTACCTAGTAGCTCGTCCCAAATTTGAAAATGAAGATTTACCAGTTCGGCAAAAGTGGCTCCTATGTCTTCAGATAGCTTTTTGCCGGTTTCTATGTCGCCTTTAATGTGATCCCACGCTTTGAGAATAGCAAGTTCGCTAGACCGGTACGGCGCTTCGAGATTTCCGGCGTCACGGGCCCACACAAATAGAACCCAAAGGCAAATGTATGCTTGACGGAGGCTGGTCAGACGAGACTGGGGCGTCAAGTTATCCGTAGAGAGTAATCCGTTGAGCAAATGGGAGAAGTGTTTATACGCGATATCTGGTTCATCCAACATCGCGACGGATTTTTGGAAACTGCCTCGTAGCTTTTTGTCGACCAACTGTTGGCGGAGCACACCTTTGCTCAATTGCCCTGCCAGGTAATCGCCGTTCCACTCCTGGAACGAAATCTGATCGTTGGTGAGTGACTTTGTAAACTGTGTCAGGTTGTCTCGGACAGCCTCATGAACGTCCCCACCAAAACATAAGCAAATTACAATTTTTAGTTGCCTGTGCTGCTCGGCAATCCGCACGCGAATGTAAAAATCGATGATGTCGTTTATTGAGCTTCGCAGTGCTTGCGGGGTGCCATCCCAGTCCGCTCGCAGCAAATCTCCTTGTTTGATGGAGAAAAGAAATATTTTTTCTTCACCGTCATCGTCCAAACCAATGGCCGCTACGTCCACGCCGAATTGACGTGTCCCAACAGAAGGGGGAGAAATGACTGTGTAGCCCAATTCGCTAAGTAAATCAGGCAGGACGACGTCTAGCTCGCGACGCTCGCGAAGAGAGGCAAGGTACTCTCTGAAAACAAGCTTCATTCCGGACGACCTTCTAGCTTGAAGTTGAGCAGTTTCATACGAAGGCCTGTCGGATCGAGCACTTCTTCTCGCGGTATCTCGTATTGATGGCTGAAGTTGGCAAGCGTTTGCTCCATCCTCCTTCCAGGGCTGGCGCTCCGATCATCGTTTCCCTCAACAGGATTGTCTTTGATCCAAGTAACCATTCCATTTCCGTACAACAGAACTCTTTCGGCAAAGATACCTGCAAAAGGCGAACTTTTTTTCGATTCCCGCATGCTGTCATTCATCGAATCTGAATGACGCTGCCACTCCAGTTGTCGCTCACGCTCAGACGGCTGAAGCTCGGGAATGAAACCAATCTCACCTAGCGAGTCGCAGTATCCTTTCAAATCAAGAAGGGCTTTTTTCACCATCTGGGCTGCTTTGTCTTGAGCATCATCAGCGACCGTCCGAAGGTGTTTATCGGCGCTGGTATAGTTTACGAGGAGTGGGTCAAACAAGAGATCACTTAGAACATTAGACTGGGTCTGAGAAGCACAACGGCCTAATGAGATAATAAGCGCCGCTGCTATCGCTGGTTTTATGAAAAAAACGGCAATCGCCCTGCGTGCAATGAATCCATACTCCATACCTGATAGATCGAACCGCGCGAAGTCCGATTGGAATTTGTACTCTTCTTTAGTTGCGAATAGACCGTCGCTTAGCTCTTGACAGAGTTTATAGGGTGCTGTTCGGAGCCACGAGACAACCCAATCCTCCAAGCACTCAGCTGGCCCTTCATGAAGCTTTGAGATGACAGAGTCGAAATTTTCGAATGAGATTTTTGAATCTGGGTGCAGAATCAACTCCGCAATATGATCCCGAACACGTGTGACTTCTCCCGCTTCAATAAAATGCGCCAAACCGTAGTCGATGAGGTTGAGAGTATCCGGTTCAGGACGGACAAGTCGGAGGAGCGAATGCAGCGCGCCGGCCACCGTAGAGTTAAAGTCTTTGAAGTTAAATGCCAAGGCATATGCAATGTCGCGTGCGACTGCAGGCGTGGTAGGGAGCGCAGCTTTGGAGATAAGTCGATGAAGCTCATGAGTAAGTATGGGAGGAGCAGTTTTGAACCAAGTCAGAAGGGTTCTTGTTTGCGCGCTTCGGATTTCATCAGCCGTCTCCTGCTCCACTGAAGCACTGAAAGCGTTCAATCCTCTTTGCCAATCCGCATCCTGGCTAAAGGGTGGCTCGGATAAAGCCTGGATCACTTGTACTTTCTGCGTCTCTGTGCCATCCGCGATGAACGTATAGGCGCGTTCAGCGAAATACGACATATCGACTTTAAGTCCCGATCTAATTGCTATCGAAAGACTGTAGAGTTTGCATCCATCGACCTGCTTAGTATCGATGAGGGTGAGAAGCTCTTTTGGGCGCGTTCCAGATGCTCCGCACCATGCGCTTAACGTATCAGTAACCTCATACGTCTCCGTGCCTTTTTGGCCTGATAGCCCTTCTAGAGCGGTAATAAGTGCAGGAGCTGAGATATCGAGCTTTCTGAGCACCAGGAAATAGATTCTTCTTCCTAAGTCAGCCTTATAGCCATGAAAGGCATCTATGGCACCAGAAGCAAGCAGACTAAGTAGATTGATGTCCCCATCGTTCTGCGCTTGCGCAAGCTGCTCGGCCAGAGCGTCGCAGTGCTGAAATCGGGATTCCCATAGATCGTCGAAGATTGCATTTAGCAAGGTGCCATTTTTAGCGTGGCCAATAATTTCGGCGCGTGAGGGAAGAATCATCCATGAGCTCCTGAATGCGAGTGTGCTGTATAGGAACGGATTCTAGCGATCTGCCGGTGATAGCGGAACTTCTTTAGGTCTGCGACGGTGAGAGCGTGGTTTGTGTCAAGCAGTTTTCGAGGTGGGTTACGATAGGTAACCGACCGCTATTGGCCGATAGCTACCCATCATCAAAATTCAGAATGCCATCGTTAGGGTTGCCTAGCGTGAACGCCGGTGCGATTGGCGAGGGGTTGGAAAAAGTGCAGTCAACCGCATGCCAATAAGAAGCCTCCTATCCTCCCATAAAGTAGACAGCAGATTGCAGTCTGGTGCATCACGCCGGTGGAGGGACACTTCAAGCCGCAGCAGTATTTCAAGAGAGAAGCCATACTTTTGCTTATCGGGCAAATTCCGGAGGCAGAATGCGTTGACGGCGCGCTCCAGCAGGTTTTTTCATCACCTCTTTCAAACGCTGAGCAGATGCTTCTAGCTCGGACGGCGACGCAAGGCTGATAGAAAGCATTAACGCATCACGACGTTTCTGCTTACCCTCCAAAATTTTAGAGAGGCTATTTTCCGGCTGAACTGGGTGTTTCATCGTTGCGGACCTCGATCTTCGGATCATTGGATGCTAGCACACGCCTTACAACCCGCAGTCTTCCGTTGATCCCCTTTGCTTGTGGAACATAATCCGTCAGATGTTCACTTTATCTCGCTTGGCAGTTCCGTTCGAACTCGGGAAAACAGTTCGTCTAACGAAGTCTGATTGTCCTGAAGCAGATAACAGCCTACGAGTATGGTCAGCGGATGAACGTCCATTACAGTTGCCAGCTCGTCTACCTTCTCGATCGTAGGGCTCTTCAGACCGCGCTCTAGGGTGCTGAGATAGGTACGACTACTGACGTCGGAGAAATCTTCCTGGGAAAGCTTCCTCTCCGATCTCAGCTTTTTCAGGGCCGCGCCAAATGCCTGTTTCAGTTCCATAGTGCCGACCTCGCAAAAGGAACGATGAAGCCTTCGCGAGCTCTATAGGGCTACAATCTATAGTGTTCACTTTTGGGATGGCGCTATGTTCATCACTCACAAACCAGCAGAGATTTTCCTCGGCGCGTACCTGGGTGAGGACATCATCCAGTACTGGCAGTACGTTGAGCAGACCACTCATTGCCCCTGGTTTTACGTCAAAGTAGGTCGACAGCAAGGCACTGAAACGTTGAATAGCATGGTTCTGATTCCCAGCATTTCAGTGCTTGAGCAGTTACTTAATGAACAAGGAGCAAACATCTGGCTGTTGGATGTGCAGTTGGTTTCCCCGGCTTATCTGAACGGAAGTGAGGGGTGGAAGATGGAGAGGCTGTTAGAGGTGTGCGAGACGGTGGATGACATCAGTGAGGAGGCGGCCTATGTGTATAGCTTGGAGGGAGGGCATATCTACACTGAAGCCTTGGGGTCCTGCAGATCCGATTTGCAAAGTCCTCGCATCATTTTTTCGGCCACACAGGCAACTCGGTGAGCGTGAGCCCAACACGCTTGAACGATTAACGGCATCTTTGATGCGCTAGCGGTTAGGAAATCTTGCCTGTCCGCGGCGTCAGTCAGCGGCGTTGGCAGCCTTTCTGCCACTTACCGCCCTCGCAATGGAGTCAGTATGTTTTCGACATCCAATCCTTTCAGCAGACAGTTTTGCGCAATTGCCGACAGTGCTTCATAGAGCTGGTCTCGCTGCTTTATCAAGTCAGCATTCTCTGCCTGCAGATGAGCAATTCGTTCTTCGAGGCTTCTTCGGCGGCGGGCACCGTCTGGATCTCTCCCACTCTGCTTGAGTTGTGCAATACGGGCGGACTCAATTCGCCTCCCACGATCACCTACTAGGGTAGCGCGGCTCGTCAGGCCCAATCGACGCTGCACTTCGGGGCGTGAAATAGGCGCGAGCTCCAGTCCTAAGCTAATCATTTGAGCGAGGAGGGCGTCGATAGCCTCGTCCAAGGTGCCGCCCCTCAAGATCTGTCGTTGCGCCATGGTCGCCTCTAATCATCCGAAACTGAACTGTGCCGTTTGTCCGAGTCCGCAACCGTCATTGGATGCCCGTTGGGAAACACGCGTTGCACACCTACATTGGTATCGCGTGCGAGGACGGAATTTAAATTGTTGAGCTTGTCTTCCTGGTCCGCCAGCCATACATCGCTGCCTGCCTCTCCAGCGCCGGCATCGCGCATGATGGTGATTGCCATCGTCAGATTCTCGGCTTGTTTCTCAAGGTAGGCCCGCTCCGATGGAGTGCCCATCAGATGGAGATGCGAGCAGCCATTCCAGCACTGAAGATGCTTAGGGCAGGGAGCTTGGGAGAAGTCGTGAATGCAGCCTCCAAAGGGTGTCACGTGCAGCGCCGTGGCGTGTACGGTGAGGAATGCTTCTGCAGTTGTCGTGCCTTTATCTGACAGCAACGCATGGTAACTGTCGGTCAACGCGCCCTGAATGCGTTTATCTCTTATGCCTGTATGCAGAAAATCGATGCGCTCGCGATGGCTATTGAACGCCAAGAACTCGTGATGCGCAGCAGTGTTTTCCTCAATGCTCGTGTGTTGATAGTAGACATTCTGGTCGAGGCGTTTTCGCCCTAAGGCCAGTGCTTGCTGAACATCACTCATGCCGGTCAGATGGTAAATAGTGTTTCGCCAGTGTCGGGGTTGGTGGCTTGTTAACCTAATCGGAGTGCCATCGGATTCGGTTAATAAACGACGCGAAAAAATAGACGCATATTTTTCATCGTCACCTAACGCGTGATTGATATCCACGATGGTGACCCGACGCGGGACCGCACGAAACACATTTGCCTCACGTCCACCGAAACGAAATTGCCCGTCGAAAGCGATGGCAAGAGTTTCGCTGGTTCTGAGTAGGATACGGAGCTCTCCTCCAACATTTTCTGTTAGTACCGCGTGTCCACGGAGCTTCGGCACGATCAGTCTTTCAATCTCACCCGCAACGTAGCGTCGCTTTAACGACCTTCCTCGTTTCTCATCTGGCTCATCGTCGAACGGATGGACGCCGTTGCGCGTGAGGAAAAGGTATAGATTTCTGTTTGCACTCTTTGTTTCGCTGAAACCTAGCCAGTCCAAGACCAATGCATCGGAGACTACCGACTGAGGAGGGTAGCTCCAAATACGTCCTGGGTGGAGTTCTTGCCAGGCGGCAATCTCTCGCTGCTCTTTGGTTAGCGTCTTTAATCGCTCTACCGCTCGCCTGGCTAAAGGAACGTCGCTTTCTGCCAACCAATGAACACGGGATTGAAACTCCTTTTCCGCAAAGTACCTAATTCCACATTCGACCAGAGGCTCGCCATTGGCATCTACAACTACCTCTCCTGTCGTCCCTTTGATCGGCCTTTCGACCCAACAATCATAGGGGATTACTGCTACTTCATTACCTCGTTGCCCAGTCGCAATCAATAAATCGATCACCCGTAGCAAAATTTCTTCGCCATCACTGAGCGGGTTGTTCGAACATAGGGCATATGCTTCCATCGCCTCACGAGAAGGCAATCTATCATCAGATTTACGCTGTTTTACCGCACGATCAGGATCGTGGAGTGAAATGTACTCGTGACGGCGTTTCTCTGGTTTTGCATCATGCACAAAGTGGATGGCGGTCTCAGTTAATTGCAGTTTATCAATCGTATCCGCTATTACCTGAAGATGAGAGATTGCGTCGTAAAGGTTCTTGTAGCCACTTTCGCGAAGAAATCCTACGACGCGGTCAAAATCACCCCGCGTCAACTGTGTGGGATCGGATACGCCTCGCTCAAACAATGGATTGTAAAGCCGCCGGGCGGCAATATTGTAGGCCGCGACCATCGAAAACTTTAGGCTCCGGGTACGCTGCAGATATACGATTAATGCCTTACAAAAGTCTTGGTAATCCAAGGGGAGGGCAGCTTTAGGAGGAACAGAATAGCCATTCTTCTCAAGCGATTGTCGGTGTGTTTCAAAGGTTATGGTCTGTTGCTTCAGACGCTGTGGCAGCCAATGCTCGACCGACCAAAGCGTTGACTCCCATGGAGTTGGAATCGGTAATGATCGAAAAACCACTTGTTCCTGTTTAATGAAGTCTTCGAGATTCGGCCTTGCCCTAGATGGCGTCATCTGCGGCACCTTCCGTGTGCTGCCGGCAGCGCTCGATGGTAGCACTTACCGCCAGGATGGTTGTTTGATGCTGCGCGAGAGGCCGGTTGTGAACGAGGTCGCCGGCTTGTTGCGCCATGTCAATGAACCGTTGGGCTTCTCGTTGCAGAGCTTCTTTGACCTGCTCATGACGGCCGTCAGCAAAGGGGTGAAACTTCTTGCAGGTGTAGCAGGCATAGACGGGATTGTAGGGACAGTGTGAATGAACTGGGAGAGCACATGCACCAATGTCCCCGATGAACTGTGTGTCGATCACTCCACGGATCGCTCTTTCGGCAGCGGTATCGCGTCGTTTCACGACTTCCCCGGTCAAGAGACTGCGCATAATGCGCTGATAGGCGGGACTCTTGCCGAGTGCTTTTTCTTTGATCCGGGCAATGTTAGGGGTTGCCGTGACGTAAGCACGCGCTGCAACCGTGGTGTTGTGGCCAAGAAGTTCGGCAATCATGTCTGCCGGAGTTCCCTGGTCCGCCAGACCTTGACCGAGATGATGTCGGAGCAACCTGGTCACCTGGTTAGGCTTGTCTATCCCAGCCTCACTCAGTTCATGTTTAAGTCCTGTTATGATTTCAGTTACAGACAGCCGTGTTCCGTTAAAATTTACAAATAAGGGTTCACAGTTGCTACCAAAGCGGCGTTGAATTTCCGAGATATGCTGTGAGATCTTATCCCCCAGTCTGGTCGTTACTTTGCGCGGCCGTCGCTCAGGCCTGCGTTGGCCGACCTTTTTGGCCATAGGTAGCCATAGGTAGCCATAGGTAGCCATAGGGTGTAATATTTATCTTTATTAGTGCTTTCAATAAACTCAAAGTCTGAAATATCAAGGGAGTGAAATTGTATCGAACGTGGTGCAAGTTCAAAGCCCAAATGAAGCATTACATTGAGCTGGACTTCCTCCCAAGATCCCGATGAAATATTTCGTTCAATACGCTTGAGCAGCCGAACTTCTTCCTCAAGATCTAAACCCGTTTGCGAGAGAAAAATTCGCGAATATGGATCTACACGATCTAATTTTACATCCTTGATTTTAAGATAGGTGCTTGAATCAAAACCTTTAATCCCTCTATCAACTCCCCAGCGATAGAGCCTGCGGAACCCGATAAGATTATGTCTAGAACGTTTGAATCCATCTAATTGGGCGATTAAATTTTGATGATCCCAAGGAAAGTGACGGGCGAGGTTGGTGCCTGATAAATAGGCAAGAGACCTTACAAACATAAACGCTGTCTGGGGAGCATACTTCTCCAGCGCGTATGCCATAAAGCCTTTGGCTATTTCATTAAACTCTGGAGTTAAGTCAAGCTCGGCCCAATCAATTTTCAGTGCGACCCCACCGTCGTACCATGTCCACACATTCAACCGGGTATTGACGTAGCGTGGCTGGTCATTGGTACGTGTTCGAATGGCAACTTGAGCCGGGCCCTGAAACACATAAGCAGCTAAAGAGGAGGCGGGTGAAGGGTGACCTCGACCGGCGGATTTAGACACAGCAAACCTCCTTAATTTTCACGGCGGGTCCAGGCTGCCGAGGCTCGTTCGGCGTTATGGCGATTGGCCGACTCTGCTAGATAACGACTTGCATAACGTCGTGGCATGGTCGAGGCATCGGACCAGCCACATACCCGTCGGAGTTCATCCGTAGCCCGCTCCAAATCATAACCGCGTGTTTCGACCAGATAGGCCAAGAAACGGTCTGCGAAGGTGTGGCGAAAGTCATGCGCAGAGAGTGTAGGCAACAACCCAGGATGAGCCAGCTCAATGGTCAGAAATAGCCGATCTAGGACGTTAGACAGTGCGCGAATCGACAACGGGCGGCCTCGGTCAGAGATGAACAAATAGCGATACAGCAATTTCATCGGTTTTCCGTCACGCAGTGGGCGTCGCTCGCTCTGGATATAGCGCTCGTAGACCTCATACAACTGTGTGGAGATACCTACGGTCCGCCCGTGTGTTTTCAGTGCAGGCTCTTCAGCGCGCGGATCTCCTGGGTCATGTTCGCGGTCATTGATGCTGAGATAAGCATGCTGAGAACCCTGATTGATGTCCGTGGCGTAGAGCTTCAGAAGCTCTCCGCGGCGAATACCAGTCTCCAGCAGCAATTCAATCATTAGCCAATTGCGCAACTGCAGTCGTTCCGGAAACGGATTCTCCGCAGCGCCCGGGACAATCAATGTGCGAATGATCTGGAGTTGCGTATCTGTCAGACTGCGGTAACGAGTGCGGTCGGGACGAACATTGATGATATGGCTCTCAAAGCGCCGCTCAATGACGTCGGCGACATCTGCAAATACAACTTCGATGTGAGCCAAGGTGGTTGAGTTATGACGGGCGCGCGGGATGTAACGAGTGACGCACCAGGACAGGTACTGCTTCAGCAACCGCAGGTACTGGTCACGGGTACGCGGATCGATCTGCGGAAAAGTTGCCGTTTCAGCTTTGCCGATTCGCGCGATCAGATTGTCAGCTTGACGGCCGCTTTGGAGCCAGATGGCGTAACCGTCTAGTAAAGACAGAATCGCCTCAAAGTGGCAGGCCAGGATGGCCTCATCGATATCCAGATCTCGGCTTCTGGCATAGGCATAGAAAGCCTGGATAGCACGTAGGTGCGCTGCGGTAGTGTTAAATGCACGATGCCTGAGCTTGAGCTGGACATAGATGAACGGAACGAGCTTGGGCAACGGCGCCGCATCTCCGGTCTGCACGAGCAGCGGTACACGCTGACCAGAAGCGTAACGGCACTGAATCAGCTTCATCGGCAGCCACCTCATACAATGGTTCACCATGAACACAACGTACATGGCCCGTTGAGAGAGTGGACGTCAGAAGCGGGATTGTCGAATCAGGGCTTTAGGCTGCTCATGAACATATCTAACATAGCACCTCGTTTAACATAATATACATTATGCGCAATACGATACTGTGTAATCAGGGGCAGTGCCCGTCAGATTTCAACAGACAAAACCCCTATCTGACTCAAACCTGAGCAAAGCCCCCATCAACAAACATTTCACTGCCTGTCATGAAGCTGCTCTCATCCGATGCCAGGAACAACGCTGCTGCTGCAACTTCTTCAGGCTTGCCGATACGACCCAAAGGAAGCTGCGCAGTCATGTCGTCGATGATTGCTTCCTTTTGTCCCGTGCCTGAAAGCGCCAGGTCAAGACCCGGTGTCGAGATCGGCCCGGGTGAAAGTACGTTGACGCGAATCCCCGTGCCTTTCAGATCCAGTGCCCAGCTCCTGGCGAAATTACGCAGCGCCGCCTTGGTGGCGCTGTATACGCTGAACGCCGGTGTGCCCATGGTGCCTGTGGTCGAACCGGTCAGGATCACTGAGCTGCCGGCGTGCATGAGTGGCAACGCCGCCTGCACGGTAAACAGCGTGCCTTTGACGTTGATGCCGAATGTACGGTCAAACGACTCCTCAGTGATCGATCCGATCGGCTGGAAATCTCCCAGGCCCGCGTTGGCGAACAGTACGTCAACTCGGCCTTTATCGGCTTTGACTTGAGTGAAAATGCGCTCGAGGTCGTCCAGTCTTGAAATGTCACCTTGTATGGCGATGGCGTCAGCGCCGATCAGGTGTAGCGCCTTGTCCAGTTCTTCCTGCCGGCGACCGACGATCACCACCTGTGCGCCTTCAGCCGCAAAGCGAATGGCGGTTGCCAGGCCGATGCCGCTGTTGCCGCCGGTAACCACTGCAATTTTGCCGTTGAGCCTGTTCATGATGAACTCCAAAGAATGTTGAGGCCCAACTGTAGATCTACGCTATTCTTTTGAATAGTATGCACCTTTCAGTAAGTACCCCCTGGAGCCTGTATCCTGATGGCCAACAACTCATTCAACTGTGGTCTCGAAGCCGCCCTGGCGATGATTGGTGGTAAATGGAAGCCGCTGGTTCTGTTCAATCTGGCCCAGAACGTTCATCGATATGGCGAATTAAGACGCGCGATTGGCGGCGTGACCGATAAGGTACTGATCCAGCAACTCAAGGAGTTGGAGCGCGATGAGATCATTGCCCGCGTGGATTTCCAGGAAATACCGCCTAAAGTCGAATATTCCCTGACGCCCTTCGGGCAGTCCCTGGCCACGGCGCTGGGCGCGCTGTGCCAATGGGGCACGGAACATATGCAAACAGTTGAGCGCATCGCCGAACGACGTACGTCTGCCCTCGCCCAACCGTGAGCCCCCTGCCCCGACAGCCAACTCAACTAAATGACTATTTAGTTGAGTTAAATCAATAACTTATAACCTGAATCGATCAACAGACTGCGACAGCTTGCCTGCCAGGTTGGACAACTCGTCCGTGGTCGACGCCGTCGTGGCGATCACCCGGCTATTGTTCTGCGACATGCCCGCAATCATCTCCACCTGATGGGCAATTTCATTGCTGGCCAGGCTCTGCTCACCGATAGTGCGGGAGATATCGTTGACCATTTCCGTGGTATTCAAGGTGGCCTGGAGGATCTCGCGGATCGCGCGCTCCACCTCGGCGGTCACCGCCATGCCCTTATCCACTTGGGCAACGCCCTCCTCCATGCTGGTGACGGCTTCCCGCGTGCTTTGCTGGATGCGGCCGACCATGCTGGCAATTTCCTGGGTCGAGGCGCTGGTACGCCCGGCGAGGCTGCGTACTTCATCAGCGACCACGGCGAACCCGCGGCCCTGCTCACCGGCGCGTGCAGCTTCGATCGCGGCATTCAAGGCCAACAGGTTGGTTTGGTCGGCGATCCCTTTGATCACCTGGATAATGCTGAAGATCGCCTCGGACTCCTTGTCCAGCGTGCGGATCACCTGGGCGGATTGCTGAGCGGAGCGCGCAATGCCGTCCATGTCACTGACCACCTGATGAATCACCCGCCCGCCGTCCTTGGCCAAGGTTTCGGCCTGGTTCGCCATCTCGAGTGCGCGTCCGGCATGCCGGGTGATTTCCTCGATACTCGCCGTCATTTCACTTGCGGCGGCGGCCATGGTCGTGGCTGCTGAGCTTTGCTGCTGGCTGCTGCCGGCCACTTCATGGCAGCCGTGGCTGAGTTGCTCGCTCATGCCATTGACCCCTTGCGCGTTGCTGCGCACCACTTCGATCATGCCGCGCAGATCCCGCTGCATCGTGGCGAGGCTGCGAATCAATGCGCTGGCTTCGTCCTTGCGGCGGGGCTCGACAATCGGCTCACTCAAGTTGCCATGGGCGATGCTGTCGGCAATGCGGCTGGCCATTTGCAGCGGCCCCATGATGCTGAGCATGACCCAGCGGCCTTGGGCCAACAGCAGCAAAAGACTGGCGATCAACACCGCACCCAGGGTGAGATTGGCGTTGCTGATGGTCTGCCGGGTGCCCACACTGGTTTGCTGGGTGTTGTTTTCGATCAGCTCGCTCAGCGTCGCCATTTGATCTTCCAGGCGGGTGAACGCGGTATTGAACGTATCCAGTTCAGCACGCGCGGCTTCGGGATTGTCCAGCGCGAGGGTGACGATACGCTCACCCGCGGCGATGTAGCTTTCCAAGCTGGGTTTGATTTTTTCCAGGTTGGCCTTAAGCGTATCGTCCAGCGGCAGCTTGAGGTTGTCCGCCAACACCTGGCGAAAATGCTCGGCGTGTTCCTTGAGCGAGCTGTTGACTTCGGCCTTGGTGCTGGTGCTTTTACCCAGGCCGACCAACATGGCCGACAGCACATCGGCGCGCAGCGCATCGTGCATCATGTCGGCTTCCATATGGTTGCGCAGCACGGTCATGCTGACCTCGCTGTCCTGCACGGCGTCGCCCATCCGGTTATTTCCCAGGTAACCGGTCAAGCTCATGATCAAGGCCGTGAGCAACCCGGTCGTAATCAACAGCATCAAGCGTAGTTTGATCGTCATGCATATATCCCCATGCCTGGTCAGCCGGTTGGGATGCCAACCGTAGAAGCCCCGCTGGTCATGTTATCGGCCACGCGTGCAGCTTATTGAAGCCTAAGTTTGCGGATCTGCGCGGATCCCTTAAGCTGACCGACCCTTGCTCCACCCGGAACTGCCCATGTCTCGAAGTATCGCCCACCTCGCCCTGCTGCTGGGCTTGATCACCGCCGTCGGCCCCTTTGCCATCGACATCTACCTGCCGGCCCTGCCGACGCTGGGCGCGAGCCTGCAGGCCTCGCCGGCGTTGGTACAAATGAGCCTCACCGTGTTCTTTGTCATCATCGGTGTGTGCCAGCTGTTCTACGGGCCGATCAGTGATGTATTCGGGCGTAAACCGCCGATCTATGCCGGCCTGGTGATTTTTGCCGTAGCCAGCGTCGGATGTGCCTTGGCGCCGACCATCGAATCACTGATCGCCTTTCGTGCGCTGCAAGCGTTCGGTGCGTGCGCAGGCATGGTGATTCCCCGGGCTATCGTGCGGGACCTGTACACCGGGCATGAAGCGGCAAAATTGATGGCCTTGTTGATGCTGGTGATCAGTGTCTCGCCGATCCTTGCGCCGCTCGCCGGCAGCCTGGTGATCGCGCTGTGGAGCTGGCGTGAAGTATTTGCCGTGCTGGCGGTCGTCGCGGTGGCGTGCCTGGTGATGACCATCGTGCAATTGCCCGAAACCCACCCGGCCGAACGTCGGCTGGGCAAGACCTTGGGCAACGCCTTCAGCAGCTATGGCGCGTTGCTGCGTGATCCGGTATTCATTGGCTTGTCGGTGGTGTGCGGTTTTGGCCTGGCGACCTTCTTCGTGTTTATCGGCAGCGCGCCGTTCGTGTACATCGAGCATTACGGCCTGACACCCACTCAATTCAGCCTGGGGTTTGCCCTGAATGCCGCCTCGTTCTTCGCCATGAGCCAACTCACTGCCCGCCTCAGCGCGCGCTTTGGCCTGGCGCCGCTGATTCGTGGGTCGGTGGTAGCGGTGGCGGCGGTGATGGCCGTGCTCGCGACCACCACGCTATGGGTCGATAGCTTGGCCTTGATGATGACGATGCTGTTTATCGGCTTCGGCTTTCTCGGTTTACTGCTGCCGGCGGCCGGGGTGTTGTCACTGGAGGATCACGGCGCAGTGGCCGGTTCTGCCTCGGCCTTGCTGGGGGCGATCCAGATGATTACCGCCGCAGTGTCCATGACCCTGGTCGGCGTGTTCGCCGATCACACACCCGCGCCGATGTTGATAGGCATCGCACTGTGTGGCATCGCGGCGATGCTCACCACACTGTGGACGCTGCGTCGTCTACCGGCTCACTTGGCGAGTGCCCCGCCCTCCTCCTGATCGCTGCCCAATTGCGCCAGGTACGCCCACGGATAAATCCCGCGCGGGTGACCATCGTTGGGCAGTGGAAATACCGTTTTTGCAAAAGCTTAAAGCTAACCACTCGTCGGGCTTCGGCGGCATCCGTTACAACTATCGACCGGCGGGTAACTACTAATCCCATAGCCCCTTTGCAAACTATGGAGATTGATATGACTGATTACCCTCGCCCACCCTTCGCCCCTCAAGCTCAAGCTGTTCCGGGTGCGCAGAAGAAAATGGACCCGTATCCCGATTGCGGCGAGAAAAGCTACAGGGGCTCCGGCCGACTCGCCAACAAGATCGCCCTGATTACCGGGGCCGACAGCGGCATCGGGCGCGCCGTGGCCATCGCCTTTGCCCGTGAAGGCGCCGACGTGGCCATCGCTTATCTGGATGAGCATGAGGATGCCCAGGAAACCGCACGCTGGGTCGAAGAAGCCGGTCGCCAATGCCTGTTGCTGCCGGGTGATATTGCGCAGAAAAGCGTGTGTCAGTCGTTGGTGGATAAAACAGTCGAACAGTTCGGCCGCATCGACGTGCTGGTGAACAACGCCGCGTTCCAGATGAGCCACGAAACCCTCGAGGAAATCGAGGACGAGGAATGGGTGAAAACCTTCGATATCAACATCACGGCGATGTTTCGCATCTGCAAGGCGGCCTTGCCACATATGAAGGCCGGCAGTTCGATCATCAACACCAGCTCGGTCAACTCCGACATGCCCAAGCCGACGCTGCTGGCCTATGCCGCCACCAAAGGCGCGATTGCCAACTTCACCGGTGGCTTGGCGCAGTTGCTCGGTAGCAAAGGTATTCGGGTCAACAGTGTGGCACCGGGGCCGATCTGGACGCCGCTGATTGTGGCGACGATGCCCGATGAGGACGTGAAGAGCTTTGGCAGCGAAACCCCGCTGGGGCGTCCGGGTCAGCCGGTGGAAGTCGCGCCGATTTATGTGCTGTTGGCGTCGGATGAGGCCAGCTACATTTCGGGTTCGCGTTATGCGGTGACTGGCGGTAAGCCGATCCTCTAATGCCTCACTGTGGGGCTGGCTTGTCTGCGAAGGCGGCCTCACAGCTGACCGGGATGTTGGGTTAGACGGAGTACATATCCGTTATTTAGGTAGCGGCCACTTAGGGTTCCGCCCTTACGGCGGGTCACTTTCGAAAAGCGCGAAAGTAACCAAAGCGCTCTTGCCCCAACACTCGGCGCCTCGCTTAGGCTCGGTGTGCCCTCACTCCGGCTTGAATCCGTGGGCCGCCGTCATGGGCCATCCTTGGCCCAGGACGGCTAACCCGGCGTCCTGCCGGGTTACCCACCGATTCAAGCCTGCGTTCGGCCAGCGTGTTTGACGGGGCGCCTGAGATCAAGATCAAGATCAAAAGCAAGAGCACGGCGGCCTAGTAGCCGACCTGAGTGGTTGAAGCAAGAGCAGGTGCGTGTGGGAGCTGGTTTGCCGGGGATTGCGTTCGGCAATCCTACAGGTCGAACCGATCCACCGCCCTCCGCCGCTCATTGTCGTCGCGCACGTCGTAGCTGGCGGTGGTCTGGATGTTGGTGTGGTGCGCCAGTTTCTGCGCAATCGACAGGTCATGCTCCTCGATAACCCGCGTGATGAACGAGCGGCGGAAGTCATGGGGCATGATTTTCACGCCTACTTGCTCGCCGCGTTGGCGGGCAATGTAGTAAATCGCATGTTTGGTGATGCGTTCACGGGTGATGTGGCTGCCACGGCGGATGCGGTTGAACAGGAAGTTGTCATCCTGCTCTCCGTCCTTGAGTTGCTCACGCCGAAAGGTAAGCCACGCCTGCAGTTTGGCGAATGCCCAGTCCGGCGCGTATTTGATCAGCTCCTTGTTACCCTTGCCGATTACCCTCAGGCTGCGTTCTTCGAAATTGATCTGCGCCAGGTCAAGGTTGACCGACTCCGACTTGCGCATGCCCGAGCCGTACAGAATGCCGATCACCGCTGCATCCCGCAGGCCCTGGGGGCGTGGGTCGGCGGCGCAGACTTCCATCATTTCGCGGATCAGGCTGCGCCGCAGGTTGCGGCCCTGACCCAGGCGCGAGCCCGGCGTGGCCTTGACGGTGCGCATGCGTAACAGGTGTTCCTGGCTGATCAGGTTCAAGCGCCAGGCTTCGTTCATCACCCCGCGCACGGCATTCACGTACAACGACGAGGTATTGGGCGCATAGCCGTCTTCGCGCAAGGCGGCGACCAGGGCGATCACGTGTTCGGGTTGCAGCAGGTGCCAGTCGATGTCTTCGAGGTTGATGTCTTCGAAGCCCAGGCGGTCGGCGGCATCTTGCAGCACGTAGCGCATGGTCAGTTGGCTTGAGGGTGCCAGGCGGGTGAGGTAAAGGGTCAGCGGGTTGCGGATAGACTCAGTCAAGGTAGATCAGCCTTTGGATTAAATAACTCGAACAAGCCTTTGTTTAATCGAGCTATTTAGTGAATTGGCGAAGGCCGAGTCTAACCCAGTGACAGCCTTCGCACAAAATCATGGGGCCGTGTCGTCTTCCTCAGTAGGCTCCTGGGGCTGGACCTGGGTCTGGCTCCATTCGCTGTCCTGCTTCTGCATCAGCGCGAACCAGTGCTGGCGCATGAACGTCAGGTACGCCTCAGGCGCCTTGGCGAAGTCTTTCTCGTCGCCATAACACCCTGGCAACGGCAACTCGGTGCCTTGTTCCTTGTACTGGCTGACCAGCGCCTGCTGCCCGGCGACGCTGCAATCCTTGGGCAGCGGCATGCCACGCAAGGCGCCGGCCTCTTCGTCCCACCAGGCCGCGCCGACCCGGTCGACACCGCGCAGACGGTATTTCTGCGACTTGCCGACATGCATGATCAGCTTGAACTCATTGGGGCTGACATCGCTGGTGCAGGTGCGCGAATAGCCCACCGTGGCCTGGGTGATGCCATCGCCGGTGAGGTCGGTGACCTTGGTCGCGGCCCTGTCAAAGCGCAGCGAGGCGTCGAATTCGCAATGCTGCACATCGTCGTAGAGCATCCACACGCGCTTGGGGCGGTTGCCGTCGATCAGGTACTGGGCCGCATACACGAACGCCGACTGGGTGCCGTCGTCGTCGCGCTCGCTGATTTGCTCGGCGAGCACCAGCAGGTTCTTGCCTTGTTTATCGTCCCAGGTATAAGCGGCGATCTGCTTGCCGCGTACTTCAACACCCTCCGGCACCTGGTCAATGCTGGTGAGCGCCACCCCGTCATCGGCCTGGACTGTCGTGACCCACGCCACGCTCATCAACAGCCCGATCAACGATCCTATCAAAGCAGGCCGCAACTGGCCGCGTAAAAGCTGCACGCTATTCATCCGATCACCCTGGCAAGAGACGGCTTACTTTACCGGCACTTGGGACGCATTGCAGAGAAGATTCTTTACTTAAATTTCCTGGCCGAGCGTGCGCGTCCACGTTAAACCAAACGTCCTACAAACAGTTCCCATTTCGCCAGCCAACTAAAGCCTACAGGCCCCTAGTTGTTTAGCTGAACCCTAGCTGTCTACCTGTCAAATAAACGAGTTTTTCATCTGCCTTTCATATCTGTTCCACATTTTTACGCTTAATCTTTAGCGCAGTACTTCATAGCAAACCGCGCTATATCGTCTAACCTCTTGATTACGCTTCACCTTTGGCGCCGTTTTCTTAATCTGCGGTATGGACATTCGCCCAATGATTGCTGCTGTTTTCACGCTCCAAGTTGCTCTAACCCCGAGGTCATGAATCTTTGAAACCCTACCCTATTCATTGCGTGTCGATCGTAATCCCGGTCTACAACGAACAAGAGAGCCTGCCTGAATTGCTGCGCCGTACCACCGCAGCCTGCAAGCAACTGGCCTACGAATACGAAATCATCCTGGTCGATGACGGTAGCCGCGACAATTCAGCCCAACTGCTGGAGGACGCCGCCGCTGAAGACGGCAGCAACGTGGTGGCGGTGATCCTCAACCGTAACTACGGCCAGCATGCAGCGATCATGGCCGGTTTCGAGCAATGCCGAGGCGAAGTGGTGATCACCCTCGACGCGGACCTGCAAAACCCGCCCGAAGAAATTCCGCGCCTGGTCGAACAAGCCGCCCTGGGCTATGACGTGGTCGCCACCGTGCGCAACAATCGCCAGGACTCGGCCTTTCGCCGTTGGCCGTCGCGCCTGATCAACCTGGCTGTGCAGCGCTCCACCGGCGTGGCCATGACCGACTACGGCTGCATGCTGCGCGCCTACCGCCGCACCATCGTCGACGCGATGCTCGCCTGCCGCGAACGCAGCACCTTTATCCCGATCCTGGCCAACGGCTTTGCCCGTCACACCACCGAGATCCTGGTGCACCACGCCGAGCGTGAGCACGGCGAATCCAAATACAGCGCCATGCGCCTGATCAGCCTGATGTTCGACCTGCTGACGTGCATGACCACCACCCCGCTGCGCCTGCTGTCCATCGTCGGCTTCAGCCTGGCGGCGCTGGGCATGCTGTTTGCCTTCGCGTTGATCGTCATGCGCCTGGCTTTCGGTGCCGACTGGGCCGGCGACGGCTTGTTCGTGCTGTTCGCCGTGCTGTTCGTCTTCACCGGCGGCCAGTTCATCGGCATGGGCCTGCTGGGTGAATACCTGGGCCGCATGTACAGCGACGTGCGTGCCCGCCCGCGCTTCTTTATCGAAAAAGTGCTGCGCAACCAACCGGCAGCACCGGCTCCCGTGGTCGTCGTTGACGGCCTGGTGTCCTCCCATACCTCTACTTCTGCTGATCAGGTCTAAACATGAGTTCAAAAGCTGTTGTATTCGCGTATCACGATATTGGTTGTGCAGGCATCGAAGCGCTGCTCAATACCGGTTACGACATTGCCGCTGTGTTCACCCATGCCGATGACCCGAAGGAAAACAACTTCTACGGTTCCGTCGCCCAGTTGTGCGCGCGCAATGGTATCCCGGTGCACGCTCCGGAAGACGCCAACCACCCGCTGTGGATCGAGCGCATCGCCAAGCTGAACCCGGACTACCTCTTCTCGTTCTACTACCGCAACCTGCTGAGCGAGCCGCTGCTGGCCACGGCGCGCAAAGGCGCGTTCAACCTGCACGGCTCGTTGCTGCCTAAATACCGTGGCCGCGCCCCGGCCAACTGGGTGCTGGTCAACGGTGAAACCGAAACCGGCGTGACCTTGCACCGCATGGTCAAGCGTGCCGATGCCGGCGCGATCCTGGCCCAGCAGAAAGTCATCATCGAGCGCAGCGACACCGGCCTGACCCTGCACGCCAAACTGCGCGACGCCGCCAGCAACCTGCTGCGCGACGCCCTGCCGCAACTGGCCCAAGGCAAACTGGCGGAAACCGCCCAGGATGAAAGCCAGGCCACGTACTTCGGTCGCCGCACCGCTGCCGATGGCAAGTTGGAGTGGAAAAAACCGGCTGAGGAACTGTTCAACCTGGTGCGCGCCGTGACCCAACCTTACCCAGGTGCCTTCTGCGCCGTGGGCGAGCACAAGCTGGTCGTGTGGCAGGCCGACGTGGTCAAGGGCAACGAAGGCCTGGCGCCGGGCCGTGTGATCAGCGTCAACCCGCTGCGTATCGCGTGCGGTGAAGACTCCCTGGTAATCAAGTTCGGCCAGCGCAACGACAATGGCCTGTACCTGGCCGGCCCGTCCCTGGCCAACGAATTGGGCCTGGTCGACGGTTCCGTGCTGCGCGGCGCCGAGTCCGGCCGCAAACCGCGCCGTACCCGCGTGCTGATTCTGGGCGTGAACGGCTTTATCGGTAACCACCTGTCCGAGCGCCTGTTGCGTGACGACCGCTACGAAGTCTACGGCCTGGACATCGGCTCCGACGCCATCGAGCGCCTGCGCAGCCACCCGAACTTCCATTACGTCGAAGGCGATATCAGCATCCACACCGAGTGGATCGAGTACCACATCAAGAAATGCGACGTGGTCCTGCCGCTCGTGGCCATCGCCACACCCATCGAATACACCCGCAACCCGCTGCGCGTGTTCGAGCTGGACTTCGAAGAAAACCTCAAGCTGGTGCGCTACTGCGTCAAGTACAACAAGCGCGTGATCTTCCCGTCGACCTCCGAAGTCTATGGCATGTGCCAGGACCAGTACTTCGACGAAGACACCTCCAACCTGGTGGTTGGCCCGGTCAACAAGCAGCGCTGGATCTACTCGGTTTCCAAGCAACTGCTGGACCGCGTGATCTGGGCCTACGGCGCCAAGGGCCTGAACTTCACCCTGTTCCGCCCCTTCAACTGGATGGGCCCGCGCCTGGACCGCCTGGACTCGGCACGCATCGGCAGCTCCCGCGCCATCACCCAGCTGATCCTCAACCTGGTGGAAGGCACGCCGATCCGCCTGTTCGACGGTGGTGAGCAGAAGCGTTGCTTCACCGACATCGCCGACGGCATCGAAGCCCTGGCGCGCATCATTGATAACGACAATGACGCGTGCAATGGCCAAATCATCAACATCGGCAACCCGGAAAACGAAGCCAGCATCCGCCAGTTGGGCGAAGAGTTGCTGCGTCAGTTCGAAGCGCACCCGCTGCGTGACAACTTCCCGCCGTTCGCCGGCTTCCGCGATGTCGAAAGCAAAGCGTTCTACGGCACCGGTTACCAGGACGTGGCGCACCGCAAGCCAAGCATCGAAAACGCCAAGCGCCTGCTGAACTGGGAGCCGACCGTGGAGATGAGCGAAACCATCGGCAACACGCTGGACTTCTTCCTGCGTGAAGCCATGCTTGAAATCGCGGACAAAAAGTAATGGAGGCAGGTCTTCGCATCGACGTCGACACCTACCGTGGCACCCGTGAAGGTGTGCCGCGGTTGCTCGAAACCCTGGATGAAGCTGGGGTAAAAGCGACGTTCTTCTTCAGTGTCGGGCCGGACAACATGGGGCGCCACCTGTGGCGCCTGATCCGCCCGCAGTTCCTGTGGAAGATGCTGCGTTCCAACGCCGTGGGCTTGTATGGCCTGGACATTTTGCTGGCCGGCACCGCCTGGCCGGGCAAGCCGATCGGCCGCGACCTGGGGCACTTGATGCGCCAGGCCAAGGCGGCCGGGCATGAAGTCGGCCTGCACGCCTGGGATCACCATGGCTGGCAGGCCAACACCGGGCGTTGGAGCGAAGCGCAGCTGGTCGAGCAGATTCGACGCGGCGTGGAGACCCTGAACGACATCCTCGGCGAACGCATCGACTGTTCAGCGGCCGCCGGTTGGCGCGCCGATGAACGCGTCGTGCAAGCCAAGCAAGGGTTCAACTTTCGCTACAACAGCGATTGCCGGGGCACCAGCCTGTTTCGTCCAACCCTGGCCGATGGCAGCGCGGGCACCCCACAAATTCCGGTGGACCTGCCGACCTTCGACGAAGTCGTCGGGCCGGTGGTGGCTGCCAAAGACTTCAACACCTTCATCCTCGACCGCTTTGGCGCGTCGAAGCTCAACGTCTACACGATCCACGCAGAAGTAGAAGGGATTCTGATGGCCAATGATTTTCGCCAGTTGCTCGCCCAGGCAAGGCAGCGCGGCATCGACTTCAACCCCCTGGGCGACCTGTTGCCTGCCGACCTGACCTCCCTGCCCCAGCAACAGCTGGTGCGCGGCGCCTTGCCCGGCCGCGAGGGCTGGCTCGGAGTGCAGCAGGCATGATCCGCCGTTGGGCCCTGCCCCTGCTCCTGTTGGCGTTTGGCGTCTTCTACCTGCTGCCATTGGCCACCCACGGCCTGTGGATCCCGGATGAAACCCGCTACGCACAGATCAGCCAGGAAATGCTGCTGACCGGCAAGTGGGCGTCGCCGCACTTCATGGGCATCCGCTACTTCGAGAAACCGGCGGCGGGCTACTGGATGATCGCGCTGGGCCAGGCAATCTTCGGGCAGAACCTGTTCGGTGTGCGGTTTGCGTCCGCCTTGAGCACCGGCTTGAGCATCCTGCTGGTGTACCTGGTATCGCGCCGGCTGTGGAATGACCCGCAGAAAAGCCTGGTCAGCACCGTGCTCTACATGAGCTTTGTCAGTGTCGCGGCGCTGGGCGGCTACGCCAACCTCGATCCGCAGTTCACCTTCTGGGTCAACCTGACCGGCGTGGCCTTGTGGTTTTGCTTCGACAGCACCACGCGCAGCGGGCGGCTGGGGGCCTGGGCGCTGCTGGGCCTGGCCTGTGGCATGGGCTTCATGACCAAGGGTTTCCTGGCCTGGTTGCTGCCGGTGTTGATCGCCCTGCCCTACGCGATCTGGCAGAAGCGTTTTCGTGAGCTGCTGGGCTACGGCGTGGTCGCCGTGGTGGTGGCGATTGTCGTCAGCCTGCCATGGGCGCTGGCCGTTCACCTGCAAGAGCCCGACTACTGGAACTTCTTCTTCTGGCACGAGCATATTCAACGTTTTGCCGGCGACGACGCCCAGCACGCCGAGCCGTTCTGGTATTACCTGCCGCTGCTGGTTGCGTTCTGCCTGCCGTGGGTGGCGTTGTTGCCGTCCACGCTCAAACAGGCTTGGCTGGACAAACGCAGCGCGAAAATCGGCTTTGTGTTGCTGTGGCTGTTGATGCCGCTGGCATTCTTCAGCCTGGCCAAGGGCAAGTTGCCTTCCTACATCATGCCGTGCCTGCTACCGCTGGCGTTGCTGATGGGCAACACCCTGGCCGACAAACTGGCCCAGGGTCGTTACCGTGCATTGCGTATCAACGGCTGGCTGAACCTGGTCATTGGCGTGGTGGTGCTGCTGGCGTTGAGCTGGTTCCAATTGAAAAAACCGGTGTACGAACACGGGCAGGAAACCCTCAGCCTGGTGCTGGTGTTCACCTTCCTGTTCGGCTGGATCCTGGTCAACCTGCTGCAGGCCGCCCAGCCATTGCGCCTGTGGGCGGCGCCGATTCTCGGCAGCTGGCTGATGGTCGCCCTGTTGCCGGCCGCGTTGCCGCACTCGGTGGTGTACAACAAGACCCCTGATCAATTCATCATCGACCACCTGCAGGAACTGCAACCTGCCACCGCCTTGCTGAGCAATGACCTGGGCGCGGCGTCCGCGCTGTCGTGGCGCCTGGCACGCCCGGACGTGACGCTCTACAACACCGTCGGCGAAGTCAAGTACGGCCTCGCCTACCCGGATGCCGGCCATCACAAGGTGGATGTCACCCAGGTCCAGCAGTGGATGACCGAGGCGCGCAAACAAGGTGCGGTCGGCGTGGTGATGCGCGTCAAAGGCGACGACGAAGTGGCCGAAGTGGCATTGCTGCCCACCGACGGCAAGCGCTATGAACAAGGCAATATCGTGATTCTGATCTTCCCGCAGGTGACGCCTTGATCACCCTGCTGCTGTTATTGGCTGCGTGCCTGCTGACCTGCATGGGCCAGGTATCGCAGAAGTTCGCCGTGGAAAGCTGGCGCGACCTGCCGGAGGGCTGGGCACTGAAACTGCGTTCGCCGTGGTTGTGGTCGGCGCTGGTATGCCTGGGCCTGGGCCTGCTGGTGTGGCTGCTGGTATTGCAGCGCCTGGAAGTGGGTATTGCCTACCCGATGCTCAGCCTCAATTTTGTGCTGGTCACGCTGGTGGCGCGGTTTGTCTTTCATGAACCCATCGATGCCCGCCACTGGCTGGGTGTGGCGTTGGTGATCAGCGGTGTCGTGCTGCTGGGGCGTCACGTATGAGCCGGGTCCAAGGGTTTGCCCTGGCCCTGGGCAGCGTCGGCCTGGTCAGTGCCGCCCAGCTGGGGATGCGCTGGAGCATGACGCGCTTGCCGCTGCCCAGCGAATGGCTGGACGCGTTCACCCACAACAGCATCGACCTGGGTGCGCTCGGCATGGTGATCCTGGCGATCCTGGCCTACGCGCTGTCGATGCTTTGCTGGCTCGGCGCGCTCAAACACCTGCCGCTGGGCCGTGCCTATTCACTGTTGAGCATCAGCTACGCCCTGGTCTATCTGCTGGCGGCCAGCCTGCCGGTGTTCAACGAAGATTTTTCGGTTTCAAAAACCCTGGGGGTGGCGCTTGTCATCCTCGGTGTGCTGGTTATCAACTCTCGCCGTGCTAGCGCTACAAGTCCCAGGAATGCCCCATGAAAATCAGTGTATTTGGTAGTGGTTACGTCGGTCTGGTGCAGGCCACCGTATTAGCCGAAGTCGGTCACGATGTCATCTGCATGGACGTTGACAAAAACAAGGTCGAGTCTTTACAGAAAGGCCATGTGACGATCTTCGAGCCGGGGCTGGCAGCGATGGTCAAGGAAAACCTGGAAAGCGGGCG
This sequence comes from Pseudomonas sp. QC2, assembly GCF_002859085.1. NCBI lineage: Bacteria > Pseudomonadati > Pseudomonadota > Gammaproteobacteria > Pseudomonadales > Pseudomonadaceae > Pseudomonas > Pseudomonas sp. QC2. The sequence goes on along the minus strand of NZ_PKKS01000008.1, from coordinate 305,043 downwards.
ACTGCACTTTACCCATGACGAGAAACTCGCGGTCGAACACGGCGAAGTGCTGTTTATCGCCGTGGGCACGCCGTCGGACGAAGACGGTTCGGCGGACCTGAAGTACGTGCTGTCGGTGGGCGATGCGGTCGCCCGTCACCGCCAGGAGCCGGTGATCCTGGTGGAAAAATCCACCGTGCCCGTCGGCACCGGCGACACCCTGCGCGCACATATCGAAAAAGCCTTGCACCTGGCCGGCCGGCACTTGGACTTCGATATCGTCTCCAACCCGGAATTCCTCAAGGAAGGCTCGGCGGTTGCCGACTGCCGCCGCCCGGACCGCATCATCATCGGCTGTGAGCGCGAAGAAGTGCGCGACGTGATGCGCGACCTGTACGCACCGTTCAACCGCAACCATGACCGCATCATCTTCATGGACCTGCGCAGCGCCGAGCTGACCAAATACGCCGCCAACTGCATGCTGGCGACCAAGATCAGCTTTATCAACCAGATCGCAGAACTCGCCGAACACCTGGGGGCGGACATCGAAGCCGTGCGCCTGGGCATCGGTGCCGACTCGCGCATCGGCTACCACTTTATCTACCCCGGCTGCGGCTACGGCGGTTCGTGCTTCCCCAAGGACATGCGCGCCCTGATCCACAGCGCCAAGCAGGCCAACTGCTCCAGCGACCTGCTTGAAGCCGTGGAAGCCATCAACCAACGCCAGAAGAGCAAGCTGTTCGAGCGGATCAATGCGTTCTTCAAGGGCGACCTGCGCGGCAAGACCTTCGCCTTGTGGGGCCTGGCGTTCAAGCCCAACACCGACGACATGCGCGATGCACCCAGCCGTGTGCTGATGGAAGCGTTGTGGGCCGCCGGCGCCCATGTACGTGCGTTCGACCCGGAAGCCATGCAGGAAACCCAGCGTATCTACGGCGATGATCCACGCCTGATGCTGATGGGTACGCCGGAATCCACCTTGGGCGGCGCCGATGCGCTGATCGTCTGCACCGAATGGCAACAGTTCAAGGCGCCGGACTTCGACCTGATCCACCAGCGCCTGAAAACCCCGGTGATCTTTGACGGCCGTAACCTCTACGACGGCGAACGCCTGGCGCGCAAAGGGTTCCAGTATTACCCGATCGGCCGTGGCGACTCCTGCCAGTTGCCGATTCCCCAGCAGCAGTGGGTGGCTCAAGTGGCAAAACAGGTCGTGGAAGCCTGATACGTGAACAAAGACCGACCGCCCCTGTTAAACCCAGCGATCCGCCGCCAATCCCTCGGTTTGGGATTGCTGGCGCTGCTGCTGTTTATCGCCGGCAGCTGGCACCAGGCGATCATTGGCTTCGACTCACGCTTCGTGCTGTTCGCCCAGGAGATGCTGCGCCATGGTCCAGGCTTTTTCCCCACCACCTATGGGCAGCCTTATGCGGATTACCTGGCCACCTCGACGCTGCTGACGTGGCTGCTGTCAGTGCCGCTGGGCCAGGTCACCAGCCTTACCGCCTGGCTGCCCACGGCGATGGCGTCGGCAGTCATCGTCATGCTGGTGTATCGCCTGACGGCGCCCTACTCCCAGCGTTGGGGCTTGCTGAGCATTGCGATGCTGTTGCTGAGCAGCAGCTTTATCAGCGAAACCCGCGCGGTGTCCCTCGACCAGATGCTGGCCGCCATCGCCCTGGCGGTGTTTTACCTGGGTTATGCCCACGATCACTTTGAGGCGGGTAAACGTCTGCACTGGATTTACCTGTTGCTGATCGTCGGTTTTGCGATCCGTGGGCCGATCGGCCTGGTGATTCCGACCGGCGTGCTGTGCAGCTATTACCTGATCAACCGGCAATGGCGGCAACTGTTCAGCTTCGGCTTATTGGCACTGGCATTGCTGGTGGCGTGCGTTGGCCTGCTGTTGCTGATGGCCAAGCTCAGCGGCGGCGAGCGCTTCATGCAGGACGTGATTCGCATGCAGTTCCTCGGCCGTATGGATGGCAGCGAAGGCTCCAGCGGCGTGCTGTATTACTTCACCAGTTCCTTGGGCAACTATGCCATGGCCTATCCCATGGCCGTGTTGGTGCTGCTGGCAATGGTGATCAGCGGGCGCCGTGCGCCGGGGCCGGCGTTGCAGTTGGTGTGGTATTGCGCGGCGGCGGCCTTGCTGGTGATGCTTGGCCTGTCGATTCCCCAGGCGAAAAAGGCGCGTTATGTGCTGCCGATGTTGCCGATGGCGGCGATCATCGCGGCGTATCCGTTCCAAGTTGCGCACGGGCGGCTCTTTGCCTGGCTGCGTGTTCTGATGCTGGGTATCTGGACGTTGCTGCCGACACTGTTGATCGCCGGCTTGCTGTTGGCGCGACCGCGCTATCCGGAGCAGTTGAGCCACCTCGGGTGGGTGTTCGGCGTGCTGGGGGCGCTGCAGGTGTTGGCGCTGTTGACGTTATTCAAGATCCGCTGGCGCCCAGTCGGGCCAGCCTTTGCAGCAGTGCTGGCGGTGTGGGCCACGTATATTCTGGTGGTCGAACCGCTGGAGCGCAGTGTCTACGACACACGCACGTTTACCCTGCAGGTGCATGAACAGGTGATGCAGCAACGCGCGCCAGTGGTGTTGCACGGTCTGGGCAAAGACGCCAAGGCGATCAAATACATGGTCAACCTCGACTGCGACCAGGTGCCTTTGTTTACCCAGCAAACGGCCGACCTGAAGCCGATCCAAGGTCCCGCCTGGGTAGTGATGAGCGAAGCGGATTACGAAGGCATGACGGACCCGCGTTTTCGCTCCATCACCCCGACCTTGGCCGGTGAATTTGACCGCAACCCTTACGTGCTGCTGCACCTGGTCAAAACCCCGCAACCTTGAGCCCTGCGCCGGCGCTCCCCGGCGCAGAGAACTCCTACGTAGCTTTACGTAATGGCTGATGCCATTTCACTTTCCTGCGTCCAAAACCCGACTGTAAACTCGCCTGCGTGCGGTATTCATTTACCGCCACAGGTCATGGATTACAACAAGGACGTTGGAGGAGAGCACCGTGCCAGATAAAGTTTCGCTTGATCCCGCTGCTTCCTGGACCCGTGATGGGATGCCTTCGGGCTACCTACCCGTGCCGTCGTTGGATCGATTGATGGGTTTGCGTGATGCCCTGGTGGCGCTGAACGGGCCGCTGGCCAGTGAGCCAGGGCTACGGGAAAACCTGCAAAGACGCTTTTTGGATGAAGACTTCAATAATCGCGTGCTGGGTAAAATGTGCAGCTCGCTGATCGGATAGCCCCCTACAACTCAATATTCTTGCATTCAACCCTCATTAATATGCATTGGCGCCCTGCTTCCCAGCCCGGCACACTGCAGCTGTTCCTTCCCCCAAATGTTGGAACGTTCAAAGGGCTTCTCCGGGCGACCAGACAAGCCTTTTTTTTGCCCGCTGTTTATGGACGCCCTTTCAATGCTCGCTCGCTGGTTCCCTGCTGCTATCAACACCCGTCCCACCGAATGGAGCCGTGCCGCGATCGGCATGGCGCTGGGCACCCTGTTCAGTGTCTGGCTATGCGCCCAAGTATTTGGCATGGACGTGGCCCTGCATCTGCTCGGCCCTCTCGGCGCGTCGGCCGTGTTGTTGTTCGCGGTGTCATCAGGCGCTTTGGCGCAGCCGTGGTCGATCATCGGCAGCTACCTGTGCGCGGGTGTCCTGGCGTTGCTGGTGGCTCGCGTCCTCGGGCCTTCCCTGGGCGGCGCCTGCCTGGCGGCGGGCATGACGGTGGTGCTGATGTGCTGGTTGCGCTGCCTGCATCCGCCGGCCGGGGGCCTGGCCATGACGCTGGTGCTGGCCGACCCGGCCTCCGCCGCCTTGGGCTGGTATGAGTTGGGCGCGGTATTGCTGGGCGCCGGAGCCTTGCTGACGTGTGCACTGGCTTACAACAATGCCACGCGCACGCGCTACCCCAAGGGTGCCATCGAGTCCTCGCCGGTTATCTTGAACGATCCCAAGGCCGGTCACGACCCTGCAATCACCGCTGCCGACCTGAAACTGGCGCTGGCTGAAATGGAGCAGTTCTACGATGTGGAACCTACGGCGCTGGAGCAGTTGATCCACGCGGCGGAGACCCACGCCAGGCGCCGCAGTATTGGTGAGGTGCTGGCCAGTCGGGTGCCTTGAGGCCACCATTCTTTCCCTGCATAAATGCAAAAACGACCTGCATGATTGAGGGTTGTACTGTGCAAATTTGCACTGGTACGATCACACGATGGTTCGTGCGCGAACATATTGATAAAGAATAATAAAAGCAGGGAGTTATCGATGACTGCTCAGGTTTCAACCGAGGCAAGCCACGCAGCAATACTTCAGGACGAAGTCCTCGCCGAAGTCCGCAACCACATCGGGCACCTTACCCTCAATCGCCCCGCCGGCTTGAATGCCCTTACCCTGCAGATGGTCCGCAGCCTGACGTCCCAGTTGCAGGCATGGGCGGATGATCCACAGGTGTATGCCGTGGTCCTGCGCGGCGCCGGCGAAAAAGCCTTTTGTGCCGGCGGCGATATTCGTTCGCTGTACGACAGCTTCAAGAATGGCGACACCCTGCACCAGGACTTCTTCGTCGAGGAATACGCGTTGGACCTGGCCATCCACCACTACCGTAAACCGGTGCTGGCGCTGATGGACGGCTTTGTCCTGGGCGGCGGCATGGGCCTGGTGCAAGGCGCCGATTTACGCGTGGTCACCGAGCGCAGTCGCCTGGCGATGCCGGAAGTAGCCATCGGTTACTTCCCCGACGTAGGCGGCAGCTACTTCCTGCCGCGTATTCCCGGCGAGCTGGGGATTTACCTGGGGGTGACCGGGGTGCAGATCCGCGCGGCCGATGCGCTCTATTGCGGGCTGGCTGACTGGTACCTGGACAGTCACAAACTGGCCGACCTTGACCAGAAGCTCGACAACCTGAGATGGCACGACTCGCCGCTCAAGGACCTGCAAGGCGCGCTTGCCAGGCTGGCGGTGCAGCAATTGCCAGATGCGCCCCTGGCCGCTTTGCGCCCCGCCATCGACCACTTCTTCGCGCTGCCGGATGTGCCGAGCATCGTCGAGCAATTGCAGCAAGTCACCGTTGCCGATAGCCACGAATGGGCACTCAACACCGTCAGCCTGATGCAGACGCGCTCGCCCCTGGCCATGGCCGTTACCCTGGAGATGCTGCGCCGTGGCCGGCGCCTGTCGCTGGAACAGTGTTTTGCCCTGGAGTTGCACTTGGACCGTCAATGGTTCGAACGCGGCGACCTGATCGAAGGCGTACGCGCGTTGATTATCGACAAAGACAAAAGCCCACGCTGGAACCCGCCCACCCTGCATGGGCTGGCCCTCAGCCATGTAGAGAGCTTCTTCCATCACTTCGAGAAGGTTGTGAAATAAGCCATGCAAGACCTTGAATATACAGAAGAACAAGTGATGATCCGCGACATGGCGCATGACTTCGCCCGTGGTGAAATCGCTCCCTACGCCCAAGCCTGGGAAAAAGCCGGCTGGATCGACGACGCCCTCGTGGCGAAGATGGGGGAGCTGGGCCTGCTGGGCATGGTGGTGCCGGAAGAATGGGGGGGTACCTACGTCGATTACGTTGCCTACGCCCTCGCCGTCGAAGAGATTTCTGCCGGTGACGGTGCTACGGGCGCCCTGATGAGTATCCATAATTCAGTGGGTTGCGGGCCAATCCTCAACTACGGCTCAGATGCACAAAAGCAAACCTGGCTGGCAGACCTCGCCAGCGGCCAGGCGATTGGCTGCTTCTGCCTGACCGAACCCCAGGCCGGTTCAGAAGCCCACAACCTGCGCACCCGCGCCGAGCTGCGTGACGGCCAGTGGGTGATCAATGGCGCGAAACAGTTCGTCAGCAACGGCAAGCGTGCCAAGCTGGCCATTGTGTTTGCCGTGACCGACCCTGATCTGGGCAAGAAAGGGATATCGGCGTTCCTCGTGCCTACGCACACTCCGGGGTTCGTGGTGGACCGCACCGAACACAAGATGGGCATCCGCGCCTCCGACACCTGCGCCGTCACGTTGAACCAGTGCACGGTGCCCGAAGCCAACCTGCTGGGTGAGCGTGGCAAGGGCCTCGCGATTGCCCTGTCCAACCTGGAAGGCGGGCGCATTGGCATTGCCGCCCAGGCGCTGGGGATCGCCCGTGCAGCGTTTGAGGCCGCCTTGGCGTATGCGCGTGATCGCGTGCAGTTCAACAAGGCGATCATCGAGCACCAGAGCGTGGCCAATCTGCTGGCAGACATGCAAACCCAACTGAATGCCGCACGCTTGCTGATCCTGCACGCCGCACGCCTGCGCAGCGCCGGCAAGCCATGCCTGTCGGAAGCCTCCCAGGCCAAGCTGTTTGCCTCGGAAATGGCCGAGAAGGTCTGCTCCTCCGCGATGCAGATTCACGGTGGGTACGGGTATTTAGAAGATTATCCGGTGGAGCGTTACTACCGGGATGCGCGGATCACGCAGATTTACGAAGGGACCAGCGAGATTCAGCGAATGGTCATTGCGCGGGAACTGAAGAATTACTCATAAAAAAACGGGTTACTCTAACTGTCACACCGCATAAACCCTGTGGGAGGGGGCTTGCCCCCTCCCACATTTGACATCCAGTGTTTGTCAGGCCGGGTTACTTATCCTTGAACTCGGGTGCACGCTTGGCCACAAACGCCGCCATGCCTTCCTTCTGATCCTGCGTCGCAAACGCTGCATGGAACACCCGGCGCTCAAAACGCACACCTTCGGACAGGCTCACTTCAAACGCGCGGTTCACGCTTTCCTTGACCATCATGCTGATCGGCACCGACTTGCCGGCAATCAGCGTGGCAACTTTCAAGGCTTCCTCCAGCAGCTCATCGGCCGGCACGATGCGCGCGACAATCCCACAGCGCTCCGCTTCCACCGCGTCGATAAAACGCCCGGTCAGGCACATTTCCATGGCCTTGGCCTTGCCCACCGCGCGGGTCAGCCGCTGGGTGCCGCCCATGCCGGGCAGCACGCCGAGGTTGATTTCCGGCTGGCCGAACTTGGCGCCGTCACCGGCCAGGATGAAGTCGCACATCAACGCCAGTTCGCAGCCGCCGCCCAGGGCGAAGCCGTTCACCGCCGCGATGATCGGTTTGCGGCGATTGGCCACGCGGTCGCTGTCGCTGAACAGGTCATCGAGGTAGATCTGCGGGTAGGTCAGCTCGGCCATTTCCTTGATGTCGGCCCCGGCGGCAAAGGCTTTTTTCGAGCCGGTCAACACGATGCAGCCGATGTCAGGGTTGGCTTCCAGGCCGTCCAATGCCTGGTTCAATTCGCTGACCAGTTGCGCATTCAGGGCGTTCAAGGCGTTTGGACGATTGAGGGTAATCAGCCCGACGCGGCCTTGGACGTCGAGCAAAATGGTTTCGTAACTCATGTATCGGCTCCTTAGAGATTGCGTGAGATGACCATGCGTTGGATGTCGCTGGTGCCTTCGTAAATCTGGCAGACCCGCACGTCGCGGTAGATCCGCTCCAACGGGAAGTCGCTCAGGTAACCGTAACCGCCCAGGGTTTGCAAGGCGGCCGAACAGACTTTCTCGGCCATTTCCGAGGCAAACAGCTTGGCCATGGAGGCTTCCACCAGCGCCGGCTTTCCGCTGTCGCGCAGGGCGGCGGCATAATGCACCATCTGCCGGGCGACCGCGATTTGCGTGGCCATGTCCGCCAGGCGGAAGGCCACGGCCTGGTGCTCAATGATGGGCTTGCCAAAGCTTTCGCGCTCGCGGGCATAGTCACGGGCCGCCTCAAAGGCGGCGCGGGCCATGCCGACCGATTGCGAGGCGATGCCCACGCGGCCGCCTTCGAGGTTGGCCAGGGCAATCTTGTAGCCTTCGCCCTCCTCCCCAAGCCGATTGGCCACCGGCACTTTCACGTCTTCAAACAGGATCTGGCACGTATCGGACGCATGCTGGCCGAGCTTGTCTTCGACGCGGGCCACGGTGTAGCCCGGCGAGTCGGTCGGTACGATAAAAGCGCTGATTCCGCGCTTGCCCGCCGCCAGGTCGGTCACGGCAAACACAATCACGACCCCGGCGTTCTGCCCGGAGGTGATGAACTGTTTGCAGCCGTTCAGCACGTAGTGGTCGCCTTCCAGGCGCGCACGGGTTTTCAGGCTGCTGGCGTCGGAACCGGCCTGGGGCTCAGTGAGCGCAAAGGCACCCAGCATGGCGCCGCTGGCCAGCGGCTTGAGGAAGTGCTCTTTCTGTTGGTCGTTACCGAATGTGAGAATCGGCACGCAACCGACCGAGTTGTGCACGCTCATGATGGTGGAGCAAGCGCCATCACCCGCCGCGATTTCTTCCAGGGCCATGGCGTAGGCCAGGTAACCGGTGTCGCAACCGCCCCACTGTTCCGGCACCAACATGCCGAAAAAGCCCAGTTCGGCCATCTCACCGATGGCTTCCTTGGGGAAACGGTGCTCGCGGTCCCATTCGGCGGCAAAGGGTTTCAGGCGTTCCTGGGCAAAGTGCCGGGCCGCGTCGCTGATCTGCAGTTGTTCGTCATTGGGCAGCATCTGGGCTCCTTAATACAGGCATTCGACGGCCATGGCCGTGGCTTCACCACCACCGATGCAAATCGCGGCGACGCCGCGCTTGAGGCCTCTCTGGCGCAGGGCCGAGAGCAAGGTCACCAGGATCCGCGCACCGGATGCGCCGATCGGATGGCCCAGGGCGCAGGCGCCACCATGAACATTGACCTTGGCGTGGGGGATTTCCAGCTTGCTCATGGTCACGAGGCTGACCACGGCAAAGGCTTCGTTGATCTCGAACAGATCAACCTCATCCAGGTTCCAGCCAGTCTTGGTCATCAGTTTGCGAATTGCCCCGACCGGCGCCACCGGGAACAGACCCGGCTCATCGGCAAACGCGGCATGCCCGTGGATCACCGCCAAGGGCTTGAGGCCACGTTGCTGCGCCTCGGACTGGCGCATCAGCACCAACGCCGCCGCGCCATCGGAAATCGAGCTGGAGTTGGCCGCTGTCACGGTGCCGCCTTCGCGGAAGGCCGGTTTCAGGCTGCCGATCTTGTCCAGTTTGGCCTTGGGCGGCTGCTCATCATGCTGGATGGTTTTCTGTTCTTTGCCCACGGTGACCTGAACCGGGACAATCTCGGCGGCGAAGCTGCCATGGGTAATGGCCTCTTGTGCACGGGTCAACGAAGCAATGGCGAACGCGTCCTGGGCTTCACGGCTGAAACCGTTGTGCAGGGCGCAGTCTTCGGCAAAGGTGCCCATCAGGCGGCCTTTGTCATAGGCGTCTTCCAGGCCGTCGAGGAACATATGGTCCAGCACCTTGCCGTGACCCATGCGGTAGCCGCTGCGCGCACGGTCCAGCAGGTAGGGTGCGTTGGACATGCTTTCCATGCCCCCGGCAATCACCACGTCGACACTGCCGGCCAGCAGTGAATCGTGAGCCAGGATCGCCGCCTCCATGCCCGAGCCGCACATTTTGTTGAGGGTCGTGCAGCGCGTGGCCTTGTCCAGCCCGGCGCCCAGGGCAGCCTGGCGCGCCGGTGCCTGGCCGAGGCCGGCGGGCAGTACGCAGCCGAACAGCACTTCATCCACGGCATCGGTGGCGATACCGGCGCGCTCGACGGCGGCACGAATCGCGGCGGAACCCAGCTGCGGCGCAGTCAGGCTCTTGAGATCGCCCTGGAACCCGCCCATGGGCGTGCGCACGGCGCTGACAATAACGATAGGATCAGTCATGCGGGTTGCTCCTTACTTCGCAGCCATGCGCAGGGCGCCGTCGAGACGGATCACCTCACCATTGAGCATGCTGTTTTCGATGATGTGCCGCACCAGCGCGGCGTATTCGTCGGGTTTGCCCAGGCGTGGCGGGAACGGCACACCCGCCGCCAGGGAGTCGCGGACTTCCGGGGTCATGCCAGCCATCATCGGCGTTTCGAAGATGCCGGGGGCGATGGTCATCACGCGAATGCCAAAACGCGCCAGTTCACGTGCGGCAGGCAGGGTAAGGCTGGCGATGGCGCCCTTGGACGCGGCATACGCCGCCTGGCCGATCTGCCCGTCAAACGCCGCCACCGAGGCGGTGTTGATGATCACGCCGCGCTCGCCGTCGGTATTCGCCTCGGTTTCAGCGATAACGACGGCCGCCAGGCGCAACAGGTTGAAGCTGCCGATCAGGTTGACATTGATCACCTGGGCAAAGCTCGCCAGGCCGTGGGGGCCGTTCTTGCCGAGGATTTTCTCGCCACGCACCACGCCGGCACAGTTGACCAGCCCATGCAGGCCGCCAAAGGCTGCGACGGTGGCCTGCACGGCGGCTTCGGCCGCCGCTTCCTGGCTGATGTCCGCGACGCAGCTGCGGGCATTGTCGCCCAGCTGCTTGGCCTTGGCGGCCACGGCATCGGCATTCAGGTCTACCAGCATCACCTTGGCACCCGCAGCAATCAGCATCTCGGCAGTCGCTGCACCGAGGCCCGAAGCACCGCCGCTGACCAGGAAGATCTTGTTTTCAATCTGCATTGTTGTTTCCTTGAACGGTCCGAATCGTCGAAATAGTCGCCCCGCAGCGCTGTAGCGGCAATGGTCAAAGCCCTCAACCTGGCTGACTGTTTTGGCCAGTCATCGAGCTCGCCGATCAACCGGTCGGCCCAAGCGATTGGACGGCTGGGGTGCTTGCTTCTAACCTGATGGCCTGCGCCACTCACGAAGCCCGCCCCTGAATGATAGTCCGCCCCAAACCCAACCTGCTGGGCATCCTGTTTTCCCTCAAGGGCTCGATCGCCAAGCGCATCGCCCTGCGCAGCCTGCTGGTCACCTTGCTGGCCTCGGTGATCGTGCTGGTGGAAACCCTGCACCCGGCGTATTTCTCCAAGGTCAATGCCACGCCGTTCACGTTGCTGGGGTTGTCGCTGTCGATCTTCATGAGCTTTCGCAACAACGCCTGCTATGACCGCTGGTGGGAGGGTCGCAAGCAACTGGGGCAGATGATCATCGATGTGCGCTCGTTGATTCGCGAAACCCAGGTGCTCAGTGACCCGGCCGAACGTGCGGGGTTGCTGCGCAGCCTGTGTGGCTTCGCCCATGGCCTGATCGCGCGGTTGCGCCACGAGGATGAAGCCCAGGCGATACAGCCTTGGAGCACGTTCCAGCCGCACCACCCCAACCTCCCCGACAATGTCCTGCAACAGGTGGGGGCCCGGTTTTCTGCGTTGGCCGCGCAAGGTGCGATCAGTGAATGGCGCTACACCCAGCTGGAAGCGCGACTGGTCAGCCTCAGTCAGGTGCAGGCGTCCTGCGAGCGGATCAAAAGCACGCCTCTGCCCTTCCCCTACACCCTGCTGCTGCATCGCACCATCTACCTGTTCTGCATCCTGCTGCCATTCGCCATGGCTGAGCCGCTGGGCTGGTTGACGCCGGTGTTCACCGCCATCGTCAGCTACACGTTTTTCGGGCTGGATGAAATCGGCGATGACCTTGAGGACCCGTTCGGCTTTGATGAGAACGACCTGCCCTGCAATGCCATCCTGCGCACCCTTGAGCGCGAAGTACTCGCGGCCCTCGGTGAAACCGCGCTGCCGCCGACGCTGGAACCGGTGGAATACGTGCTCACCTGAGAGGGGTTTGACACTCGCCGTGGTCTGACCGAAGCTGGTGGCTTTGTATTAGCTGCCTTAGCTTTCGGACGCCTGCATGTTAAAGTCACGCCGTTACTCCATCATCGGCCTGTGCGCCCTGTTATTGATTGTGCTGTTCACTTGGTATTTCTCCCGCTCCACCCCAGTGGCCGTGCCTCCCGCCATTGCCCACGGTTACGCCAAAGCCTTGAAACAGGCGCATAACGGTGAGCCTGGGGCGGCGCGCGTGCTGTATCAGCAGTTAGGCCGCCCAGACCTGACGCCCGAACGCCGGGTGGCGCTGCATGCCGAGCTGCCCAACTACCCCAGCCCCCAAGCCTTGAAGCTGGCCGACAAAGACTTGAGCAGCGATTCACCCCAGGTACGCGAGGCCGCTATCCACAGTATTGTCGGCCTGGTGCCGACCGGTCAGCGCACACTGTTGCTCGGCCCGGTGCTGGATGATCCTGAGCAGGAAGTACGGTTTGCCGCCGCCAATGCATTGCTGGGCTTGTCGCCCGACACCTTGGGCCTGTATTTCGGGCCCTTGCAGCAAGTGCTGGATGAGTTTGTGAAAAAGCTCAAGGCCCAGCCCGAAACCGCCGAAGGCTGGATTCAGCTGGCGCGTCTCTACATCCACAGCGCCCTGTTGCCGGACGCGCAACATGCGCTTGAGCAGGCCATGCGCTTGCAACCGGACAACCTGCAAGCCGTGGTAGCGCAGATCGAACTCCTCGACAAACAGGGCAAGTCCGAAGAGTCCCGCCAATTGTTGGCGCGCCAACTGGCGGCGCACCCTGAATCAGCCTACCTGCAACACGCCCTTGGCCTGTGGCTGTTGCACCATGGCGAACGCCCTTACGCACTGCTGGGCCTGTCGAAAGCGGTGGAGCTGGAGCCGGACAATCAGGACTACCGCTACGACCTGGCCACCACCCTGCACGCCCAGCAGGAATTGGAAGCGGCCCAGCGCCAGTTGGAAGAAATCATCCAGCGCCACCCGGCCAATCGCAAGGCGCGGGTGCTGCTGGTCAATTACTGGAAGGAAAGCGGCCAGTTGCAAAATGTCCAAGTGCTGCTCGCGCAACTTGAGCAACAGAACCCGGACGACCCGGCACTGCAGCAGGGCTTATAGCGTGGCCACCATTTTTGTAAAACGTGGCCTCGCGCTCATTTCCCCAGTAAAAGGTTGAACCGCCGCAAAGCACTACGGTCAAGAGAATATGGCGCGTCCACATGGCCGCGCATCCTCTACTCGTATGTGACCTGAGGGCACTTCTTGTCTACATCCAAAGCGCAACTATCCGAAAAAGCGGCCATTGGCATTGAAGGTCTTGATGACATTCTTGCCGGTGGACTCTCGCGCAGCCACCTGTTCCTGCTGGAAGGTGAGCCCGGTACCGGTAAAACCACGGTCGCCCTGCATTTCCTGCAGGCGGGGGCGAAAAGCGGCGAGCGATCGCTGTACATCACCCTATCGGAAACCGAGCGCGAGTTGCGTCAAGGTGCCACGTCTCACGGTTGGGACCTGGATGACAACATTCATATCTTCGAACTGACGCCGCCGGAAAGCCTGCTCAACGCCGACCACCAGCAAAGCCTGCTGTATTCCTCCGACCTGGAACTGGGCGAGGCCACCCGGCAGATCTTCGAGGTGGTGGAACGGGTGAAGCCGACCCGCGTGGTCATCGACAGCCTTTCGGAAATCCGCCTGCTGGCGCAAAGCTCCCTGCGCTATCGCCGGCAGATCCTGGCGATCAAGCACTACTTTGTGCGTTACGACGCCACCGTCCTGTTGCTGGACGACCTCACCACCGAATCCCTCGACAAGACCGTGCACAGCGTTGCGCATGGCGTCATCCGCCTGGAAGAGCTGACCCCCAACTATGGCGCCGAGCGCCGCCGGGTGCGGGTGGTGAAGTACCGCGGCCAGAAATACCGGGGCGGCTTTCATGACTTCACCATCATGCAGGATGGCGTCCATGTGTTCCCACGCTTGGTGGCCGCCGAGCATCGCGGGGGCTATAAACGCGAGACCTTGAGCAGCGGCATTGCCGCGCTGGATGCGTTGATGGGCGGCGGGGTCGAGACCGGCTCCAGCAGCCTGATTCTCGGCCCGGCCGGTACCGGCAAGTCGCTGATCTCGATGATCTTCGCCGCCGCTGCCGTGGAGCGCGGCGAAAAAGCCGCACTGTTTATTTTCGATGAAGAGCTGGGGTTGTTGTTCGAACGCATGAAAAACATGGGTATCGACCTCACCGCCCTGCAGGAAACCGGCAACTTGCTGATCGAACAGGTCGATGCCGCTGAGTTGTCGCCGGGCGAGTTCTCGCACCGGGTGCGGCGTTGCGTCGACGAACGCGGAATCAAAACCGTGGTCATCGACAGCATCAACGGCTACCAGGCGGCAATGCCCGAAGAAAACGCGCTGATCCTGCATATGCACGAACTGCTGCTGTACCTCAATCGCCGGGGCGCAGCGACCTTTATGACGGTCGCGCAACACGGGCTGGTCGGTGATATGCAGGCCCCCGTCGACATCACCTATCTGGCGGACACGGTGATCCTGCTGCGCTACTTCGAAGCCTTGGGCAAGGTGCGTCGAGCCATCTCGATCATCAAGAAACGCACCGGCACCCATGAAGCCACCATTCGCGAATACCGAATTGGCAGCCAGGGCATGACCGTTGGCGAGCCCCTTGACAACTTCCAAGGCGTGTTGCGCGGCATACCGACCTACATGGGCGCAGGCTCCCCTTTGCTCAAGGATGAGGGGGTGTGACGGCGCTCTCTCCCGTCTCCGAGCGTGCGATCGTCCTTGCGCCAATGGGCCGTGACGGGTCGCTGGCGTTGATGATGCTCAACGAGGCTGGCTACGCTGGCGTCACTGTCGGCAGCCTGGTGCAACTGTGCGAAGCGCTGGAGCAAGGTGCAGGCTTACTGATCATTGCGGCTGAAGCGTTGCGCGGGGTTGATCTGGAACCCTTGCTGGAGTACTTGCATCAGCAGCCGGCCTGGTCGGATTTGCCCATTGTGCTGATGACCCATCACGGCGGCAGCGAACAGAATGGCTCATCCCACTTAAGCGGCTTGTTGGGCAACGTGACGTTTCTGGAGCGACCGTTCCACCCTGTGACGTTGATCAGCCTGGTGAGTACCGCCCTGCGCGGTCGGCGCCGTCAATACGAAGCACGTGACCGCCTGATTGACTTGAGCGAGAGTGAACTGCGCTTGCAGCGCACGCTGGAGACCCTCGAGCAGCAAGTCGAAGAACGTACGGCGCAATTGCGCAGCAATGAAGAAGCCTTGCGCCAATCGCAGAAAATGGAAGCCGTCGGCCAATTGACCGGCGGCATCGCCCACGACTTCAACAACATGCTCACCGGCATCATCGGCAGCCTGGAATTGCTGCGCAGGCGTGTATCCCGGGGCAAGTTGGACGATCTGGACAGTCTTATCGACCTCGGTGTGACCTCGGCCAACCGAGCGGCGGGCCTCACCCATCGACTCCTGGCGTTTTCCCGTCGCCAATCACTGGATTCAAAACCCGTAGGGATCAACCAACTGGTGTTCTCCATGGGCGAGTTGCTGCAGCGCAGCATCAACGAGAGCATTACGCTGGACATGCGCCTGAATGACCAGCTCTGGACCGCCGAAGCCGACCCGAACCAGTTGGAAAGCGCCCTGCTCAACCTGGTTATCAACGCGCGAGACGCGATGCCCGGTGGCGGCAAGCTCACGGTCGAGACCGCCAATCGCCATCTCGACAATGTGTTCACGGCGGCCTATGGCACCCTGAAACCCGGTGACTACGTGGAATTGAGCGTCAGCGATAACGGCTGCGGCATTCCGGAAAGCGTGATGGGCCGCGTGTTCGATCCGTTTTTCACCACCAAACCGATTGGCCAGGGCACGGGCCTGGGGTTGTCGATGATCTACGGGTTTGCGCGCCAATCCCATGGCCATGTGACGATCCACAGTGAAGTGGGAAAAGGCACCACGGTCAGCCTGTTTTTGCCACGGTTTGTCGGTGAAATGGCAACGCACGAAGCGGTCAACCCGACGTTATTGCCATTCGCCAACGCGGGTGAAACGGTGCTCATCGTCGAAGATGACCCCGCCGTGCGTGTATTGGTCAGTGCGGTACTCAAAGAACTGGGCTACGCCTTTGTCGAGGCTGGCGATGCCGATACGGCGCTGCCGATCATCGAGTCCGAGCAGCGTATCGACTTGATGATCAGCGACGTGGGCTTGCCCGGCATGAACGGCCGACAGCTGGCAGAAATCGGCCGGCAGATCCGGCCGGAACTCAAGGTGCTGTTCATTACCGGGTATGCCGAGCACGCCGCCGTACGGGGAGGTTTTCTGGACCCGGGCATGCAATTGATCACCAAGCCGTTTACCTTTGACCTGTTGACGGCGAAGGTCAGGGAGATGATTCAGGCGTGAGGTAGGTTGTGTGACGTCAACCACCAGGCGGGCAATTTTCGAGCGTGACCTGAAGGAGGTAAAAGACAGAAACAAAAATACGGTTCAGTACTGGAATCATAGGGGCGCTTGAGGCACGTAAAGTTACCGCTGGGAGTTAGAATTTTTCCCGGCAGACTTTAATCCTGACGATTGAGCCGCCGCCCTATGAGCATTTCCAGCAGTTCTGTACGTGCATTCCCTTCCCCCGTTCGCCTCGAAGCCCCCGCCACCGAGGTTTCGGCCATAGTAGGCGTGGTATCGGAACCTGCCGGCCCCCCATTACCCAGCGCTACTGATTCCCTACGCACCAAGAGCGACGCTGAACTGGCGCAAAACTACGCTAAAGCGTTGTTGGGGTTTACGGGGGCTAAGGTCAACGACAACGCCATCATGGTTGATGTCCCTCCGGGCTCGACGTTCGGCCAATGGTGGACTCAGTTGGGCAATGCTGCTCAATCTCGGGATTTTGTTGAATGGCGGCGATATGTCAGAGCCCTTCCAGGATCAATTGAAATTCTGCCGAAAACTGGTCAGATCAGCTACAAGGTAGCGCCGGATGTCTCGCTCACGGCGTCTATGCAGAAGCGCGGTAGCGAGGACCCGCGATGGTCTGCTGCCAGGGCGCCGTTAGTGGATGCAGGTCTGGTCATATCCGACAAAAACATGCCTTTCCCGCTGCCATCGCCTGATTCCCCCGACCGTGCGCCAGCTTGGCTGGTTGGGCGCTTCTACTTTGAGCAACAACAAAACACAGCCTTGGAATTTCAACAACGTTCAGCTGAACTTGAACAGGAAAAGACTTTTGGTTTACTGGACCCGGCTCATTTCCCTGGCGTTCAGGAGCAGCGTAGCGAGGATGCCTTAGACAATCAGAAAGTTGCACTTGGCAACATGAACAACCGGCACGACGTGGCGGTGTCGCTCAAGCACCTGGTTTCAGTTTTGGAGACTGGCAACCTGGAGGTTTCGGAGATTCCCAAGTATTTGCGTGATACCACCTTCACTGTTCATCCCGACTCGTCATATGAACGGGACAGGGGGCTGCCGGAAGGGGAAGCCGTCAGCCTGCAGGACTTTCTTGAGTACCACGGCTTTGATAGTCCAGTCACCGCAGAGGATGCGCAGAACCTCAGGTCGTTGCTCCTCGCTCCGGCACCCCGCAGCCCGATATACGGCAACTACGGAGGTGCAACGTCCTGGCCTCGACCGCTTGACGAGGGGGCGCAACGGCAACTGTCTGCGTTCTTGCTTTACGGTGATGTCGGCAACCTGAACCTCGCGTCCACTCGCTGTGTGTTGGAGTCGTTGATGCGGGGCATTGCGTTTGAACCGTCCGAGCTGCGTAACCCGCAGCAAGTGCTCGACCGAATCATCCAATCGCCGAAGGGGCAAGCGTTGGGCGAGGCGATCAAAGCCAGGTTTGACGCGCTGTCGGTCTCCGGCAGCGCCAATGACTGGTTGATGGCCGCCTTGAACCTGCAGTTGCATGACGCGCCCGAAGCCGCCCGCTCAGCACTGCCGGCAAAGCATGTCGACGGCTTTGACTTGGCCGGGCAGCAGCTCAAAGGCCAACCGTTATCCAAAACCGCCCAGAGCGTGGCCGATTACCTTTATTTCCAAACGCGCCGAGCCTCAACCCCCGAAAAAGCATTGATCCAGGCCCACTTGCTGTTGGCCTCAAGGGCGCCGGAGTTACTGGTGAAGGATATTCCTCCGACGGTCACCCATGGCTCCATCGCCCACGTCAACTTCAGTATTGCGGTGGCGCGCATTGAGGCTGAGGCGCCTGGTCGCGCCGCGACGATGACATACGGGGAGATCATGTTGAATGCGCAGATCCAGCCAGTCTCGGCGGCTCAACGCCAGATCGAATACATCGCGCATCATGAAGCGCTCAAGGAATGGGGCATTACCAATAGCATCGTCACCCAGGTGACTTCGCCGGAAGACATGAACACAGTGGCGCAGGCCTACAACGAGCAACTCATCGAATTGAGACACGCATCCGAAGCGCAAAGCGCGCCTGTGCCGGCTTCCCGCAGGGAAATCGCCTTGGCGGAGTTGCGCAAGGTTTTGGGCGATGATGTGCGCCTGGAGCTCAAATGCATAGTGCTCGCCACTTACGATAAAGATCGGCCGGGGCCCTACTCGATACTGGACCTATATATCGAAGGCATGCTGCAAAACCCTCCGATGCGGCCCTATCATCCTCGTCTCCCCGACAGATCCAAAACGCCTAACAGCTGGGTGCTTGAGCCTTATACGCCCCCAAGCAGAAGCCCAGGCCGCTCTGAAGCAAACACACCCAATTTCACGATTGACAGTGTATTGAGCAAGACTCAATCGCTGAGGGATGTCAATCAACAGTTCCATGTTGAATTTGCACAATTCGGCCAGGCCCTTGATAAAAGCGTCGCCACGCAAGTCAAGAACCTGATATCGCAGTTGCCCCTGGAAGACCGCAAAAATATTGAATACGGGAGTCTATCGCTCTTCCGGGAATTTAAAGGCACGACGCGTGTTGGCCAGGGTCAGATGATCTTCCGGGCGATGTCGGCAGGCAACCCTGTCCTGTTGAAAGTGGTGCGTGACGGGGTTTCGCACACCTACGAAGTGAACGTGCAAAAGAACACGCTCGAAAAGCGCCGGGACCTGGGTGACTTCCAACCGGGTTATCAACCTGGGCTGGGTATTGAAGGGGGCGAGCGGCGAAACATCAACACGCCCTACACGGACATGGTACCGGTCACGCTTTCCATCCGCGATGAAAGCAAGCCCAATCAGCGAGAGCAGCTCGCACACGCGAAAACGGATACGGGCGGCCCGCTGAATAGCTTTTCCAGCCCCAGAACGTCAGCCATCGGTGCCACGGTGGCCAAGGTCACCAGCTTCTGGCAAGCGCTGGAAACCGAGGCGCGAGGGGTTACCACCGTTGAATCCGAAGTGCCCTTTTACAAGAAATTCAATGAATTCGTTCTTAACCTGATTCCGCTCAGATCAGCCATCAAAAACTTTACCGATGGCAATATCGGTGAAGGCATCGTCGACTTGTCGCTCGACATATTCGGCATTCTGACGGCAGGTGCAAACGTCGTTGGTAAAGCCGCGAAAGTTGCAAATGGCACCCTGTCAGCCGGTGGTAAGGCGCTGCGCATTACAAAGACCCTGGGGCGTGGAACGCTCAGCTTGATCAACCCCTTGGACGGCGCAACCGACTTACTGCGAGGCGCTGGGCGCGGCGCGCGAAACGTGGCGAGGCACATCATTGCTGACGTGGGCCAGGATATCCGGCAGTTACGAGGCGCGAGGACGAGCTATGACATGGTGAGCGCGAGTAAACAGTTCGATCGCGCTTCAATCGGCACATTCAAACTTGACAGCGATTTTGCAGAGGGGGCCGCGGTCTTTAAAAATAACAACTGGTACGCCTACAACCCCATTACCCGGCAACCCTATGGTCCCGCGTTAAACGATTTCCTGCCTTCAGCACGCTTAGAGGCGGGTTCTTTCGCAACGTGGGCGACCGCGAGCGATGGTCGCCGGAAGATTGAGGACTCCCTGATTGAAAACTGGGGGAAAAAAGTGGCGAAACATCGCAATGGTCCAGAAAGCGCTGATTTTGATGAAGGCTATAACACTGGAACATTACAGAGTGTGAAAGGTTTATCCAGCGCTAAAAGTATCAAGGATCTGATGGAACTGGCCAACAAACAAACGTTGACGGCAAAGCAGCTGGGGACTCTGGTCAGGAAATACGATGATATTGCCTATGCGTTCGGCCGAAAAGCGTCGGCGCGTTTCATCAGCGTTATAGAACCTGGCTTCGGCAAGGTCGTCCCTATCCCACAAGTGATCTACCTTTCCCAAACCGCTCAACTGTCTGACGGACAGTGCGCCGCTCTTTCACGGGCCATGGCGAGCGCTATCGAGTAAGGGAAGGAAAAAGTGCTGATAAGAAATATGTACACCGCTGCCGCTTTCCCCAAAGCTCCCGCCTCCAGGCAGTTTATGAAAGCGCTAAATAAGCTTCAAATCCAAGTGGGCCCGAAGACTGCTTTCCATGCGGGGAAATCTACCCGGCAGCTCTCCTATCAAGACATGGTAAATGAACTCGCCAACTCTACCGTTTCAAAATCAATCATGATTGATTCTCCCCGCCATGCAATGGCCGCCGGTATCAAAATAGAGGGCACGGAGAAGTCATTTTATTTTTATGACCCCAACTTGGGTATCGCGACCTTTTCGAGTGCCGATGCCATGGAGGCAGGCCTGAAAAAACTCTTTCACGATAAAAAGTTGGGGGCGACCTATAGAACCCACAGCAATGATCGTAACAAGCTGGAATTTAAGGTCTTCGATCATGATGACGAATGGCAGGTGAAAAACAGTGTCTTCAGTCCAGAGCTCAAAAAACTGTATGACGCCCCTATCACATCGTCCTAAGCATCACGGACGCCTTGGAACACGGCGCTGGAAGGAAATCCGGACAGTCTGAACCCACTCGATTCCCGAGAAATGAGCGGAGCCCTGGTTGGCTCCGCCATGTTTAAGACAACAATCGCTGGATATGCTCTTGCAGCGTATCCAGATCAAACGGCTTGGCCAGGATAGGCGCATTGCGCGTGATCGGGCTGTTACAGTCGAGGATTTCCTGCGGGTAGCCGCTGATGAAGATCACTTTCAGTTCAGGCCGTAACATGATCGCAGGCTCGGCGATCTGCACCCCGGAAATCCCACCCGGCAGGCGGTAGTCGGTGACCATCAAGTCCAGGTGTGGCTTGGTCGCCAGGATTTCGAAGGCCTGCTCCCCATCAATCGCCTTCAACACCCGATAGCCCAGGCCGGCCAGGTACTCACCCAGCACAAACATAATGGATTCGTCGTCCTCGACGATCAGAACGACATCTTGCGCATCTTCACTCATGGGAAGCCTTTGTTCGGTCAATTGCTGCAATTACGACCATGGGGTCACGCAGAAGGTTGCGTCGAAATGACGATTGATTTCATGCCGACGGTTCAAGGGGCAGGCACACCCGAAACAGGGCGCCCTCGCCTATCTGGCTTTCGACCTCGATGGTGCCGCCATGGGCTGCAACGATCTGCTCGGAAATAAACAGTCCCAGGCCCAGGCCTGCGGCCACCTGACTGGCGGACACACGCTCGAACTGTTGGAAAATACGTTTCTGGTTGTCTTCGCTGATGCCGATCCCGTGGTCGCGCACTTCCACGCGAGCTTCGCCATGTTCGCTGTACACGCGCACCTCCACCGGGCTCTTGGCCCCGTAGCGCAGGGCGTTGGTCAGCAGGTTCGTGACCACCTGCTCAATGCGGAACTCGTCCCAGTTACCTTCCACAGGGCCGTCCACAATCAGCTGCATGGACGATTCCGCAGCCGCCACTTGCGGCGCAAAGTTCTCTACCAAGTTGCTCACCAACTGCGCCAGGTCGAAGCGCGCCGGGCGAATGGACAGCTTGCCGGTGCGAATGCGCGACACATCCAGCATGTCTTCGATCAGGCGGATCAGGCTCTGGATCTGCCGCTCATCGCGGTCGACCATCGCGTGCATCTTGTCGAGGGCGAACGCCGCGGCGTTGTCCCGCGCCAGGTGCATCTTGCGCAGTTGGGTCTCGAGAATCAGGCCATTCAGGGGCGTACGCACTTCGTGGGCGACGATCGACATGAAGTCGTCGCGCATACGTACCGCCTGTTCCAACTCGGCCTGGGTGGCCTGCAGGCGCGTGAGCAGCAGTTCCTGCTCGCGACGGCTGCGCTCCAAGGCTTCGACTTGTTGCTTCATCGCCTTGCTCTGGCGATACAGGTCGACGAACACGTTGACCTTGCTCTTCACCGCATGGATATCCAGCGGTTTGTGCAGGAAGTCGACGGCACCGCTTTCGTAGCCTTTGAAGGCGTAATTGAGTTCGCGGCCGGCGGCGCTGACGAACACAATCGGGATGTTCTTGGTTTTCTCGGTACCGCGCATCAATTCGGCCAGCTCGAACCCGTTCATGCCGGGCATCTGCACGTCGAGGATCGCCATGGCGAACTCGTGCTCCAGCAACAGGGACAAGGCCTCGTCGCCGCTCAATGCCTTGAACACCTGGCGGTCCTCGCGCTTGATCAGCGCTTCGAGGGCCAGCAGGTTTTCCGGCAGATCGTCGACGATCAGCAGTTTGGCCTGGACAGTACTTAACATGGGGAATATTCCAGGGAAGCCAGCAATGAGCCAATGCGGCTCAACGTCAGAATGTGGTCGGGTGTGTGCAGCGCCAGCGCAGCCCGGGGCATGACGTCGACACGTGCTTCAGTGGGGTCTTGCACCACGGTGGTTCCACCCTGTCGCTTGACGTAGGCCAGGCCCCGGGCGCCATCGTGGTTGGCGCCGGTCAACAGGATGGCCATCAGGCCTTTGCCGTAGGCTTCGGCGGCGGACTCGAACAGGAAATCAATGGCCGGTCGCGAATGGTGCACGCGGTCTTCCTGGCTCAGCGACAGGCTGCGATCCTGCTCCACCGACAGGTGATAGCCGGGACCGGCAAAGTACAGGGTGCCCGGCTTGAGCGTTTCCTTGTCGCGCGCCTCCACCACCGGTATGGCGACGCGCCGGTCAAACACCTCGGCTAATTGGCTACGGCGCTCATCCGGCAGGTGCAATACGGCGACGATAGGCAAGCCGAAATCTGCCGGCAATTGGCCAAATACAATCAGCAACGCCTCTACGCCACCGGCGGAGGCGCCGATGACGATAGCCTCTATACCCCGGACCTTTGCCGGGCTGGCAGCCGCTTGATTCATAGTTTTCGGTAGATCCGTTCCTGTTTGACCAAGGGTTCGAACTGCTTGCCGTACGCGGAGAAGTCCAGGGTTTCCTTGCTGCCCAGCACCAGGAAGCCGCGATGACACAGCGACTCATGAAACAAACCAAATGCGCGATCTTGCAATTTTTTATTAAAGTAAATCAATACGTTACGGCATGAAATTAATTGAGTTTCTGAGAATACGCTATCGGTCGCCAGACTGTGGTCAGCGAAGGTGACATTCTCGCGCAACGTTTTATCGAAGATCGCGTAATCGTAGGCCGCTGTGTAGTAGTCGGCAAATGAACGTTGGCCGCCGGCCTGCTGATAGTTGGCGGTGTAGGCGCGGACGTTCTCCAGCGAAAAGATGCCCTGCTTGGCCTTGTCCAGCGACGCCGGGTTGATATCGGTGGCGTAGATGATCGTACGCTCCAGCAACCCCTCTTCGCGCAACAGGATGGCCATGGAGTACACCTCCTCGCCCGTGCTGCAGCCGGCGATCCAGATCTTGATCGACGGATAGGTCTTGAGCAGCGGCACCACCTCTTGGCGGATCGCCAGGAAGTGCGACGGGTCGCGAAACATCTCGCTCACCGGAATCGTCAAGAACTGCAGCAACTGCATGAACGCCGCCGGGTCGTGCAGCACGCGCTCCTGCAAGGCGGAAATCGTCGCGCAATCGAACTGGCGCAACGCATGAGCCACACGGCGCTTGACCGACGCCCCGGAGTAATCCCGGAAGTCATAGCTGTACTTGAGGTAAATCGCCTCGATCAACAGGCGCAGCTCAATGTCGCTGCTTTTTTCCAAAAAACTTCGCTCCACTTAAATGCGTTCCATCTTCGGTAGCCATACGCGAATGAGTGAGAACAGACGATCCAGATCAATCGGCTTGGCCAGGTAATCGTTGGAACCGGCCGCCAGGCAGCGTTCCTGGTCGTCCTTCATGGCCTTGGCCGTCACCGCGATGATCGGCAGCTTTTTCCAGCGCGGGTCCTGGCGGATCAAGGCGGTGGCCTCGTAACCGTCCATTTCCGGCATCATCACGTCCATCAGCACCAGGTCGATATCGTCGACTTCATTGAGTTTGTCGATGGCTTCACGGCCGTTACGGCCGATCACCACCACCGCGCCCTTGTGCTCCAGGGCGCTGGTCAGGGCGAAGATGTTGCGCACATCATCGTCCACCAGCAGGATTTTTCGCCCCTCGAACACCTTGTCGCGGCTGCGGGCGGTCTTGAGCATCTTCTGGCGGTCATGGGACAGCTGGGATTCGACTTTGTGCAGAAAGAGTGTGACTTCGTCCAACAGGCGCTCCGGCGAGCGGGCGCCCTTGATGATGATCGAGCGCGAATACTTGCGCAGTTCGGCCTCTTCATCGCGAGTCAGGTTGCGCCCGGTGTAGACGATCACGGGCGGGAACGAACAGATATCCTCGGTGGCCATGCGCTTGAGCAGCTCGTTGCCGAGCATGTCCGGCAACTTGAGGTCGATGATCATGCAGTCGTAGGCATTGGTACGCAGCAGGTCGAGGGCTTCCTGGGCAAAACCGACGGCGGTGATCTCGATGTCATCGTCGCCGATCAGGCGGGCAATACTGTCGCGCTGCAGGTCATCGTCTTCCACCAGCAGCACGCGCTTGACCTTCTGGGTCAGCTTGGCCTCCAGGCGCGCAAACACGTCCTTGAGCTCTTCGCGGGTGGTGGGCTTGACCGCATAGCCAATGGCGCCCATGTGCATGGCGGCTTCGACGCGGTCTTCCACGGAAATCACATGCACCGGGATATGGCGGGTGTTGGCGTGCTCTTTCAGGCGCTGCAGAACAGTGAGCCCGGAATGGTCCGGCAAGCGCATGTCCAACAGGATGGCGTCGGGAATGTATTCCTCGGCCAGGCTGTAGCCTTCGTCCGCGCCGTGGGCCACCAGGCAGTGGTAGCCCAGTTCATGGGCCAGGTCGAAGAGGATACGGGCGAAATTCGGCTCGTCTTCCACCACCAGAATGCAGCGGGTGGTAAACGGGGTCTTGTCGCGGTCGTCGGCGAAGCGCGGAATCAGCTTGGCGTCGGCCACCGGCAACGGTGACACCTTGACGGGGACCGGTGCGGGTGCCATCACCACTTGGCGCGGCGGTTCGACAGGGGCGGCGTCTGCCTCGCGCTCGACATACTGCTCCGGCAACACCAGGGTAAAGATACTGCCCTTGCCTGGCTCGCTGGCCACACTGATGTAGCCGCCCAACAGCGCCGCCAGGTCGCGGGAAATCGACAGGCCCAGGCCGGTGCCGCCATAACGGCGATTGGTGGTGCCGTCGGCCTGGCGGAAGGCTTCGAAGATGCTTTCCTGCTGGTCCGGGGCAATGCCGATGCCGGAGTCGCGAACCGTGAAGGCAATGCCCTCCCCCGGTGCACGCGACACAGAGAGGCTTACGTCGCCCTGCTCGGTGAACTTGATCGCGTTGGACAGCAGGTTCTTGAGGATCTGTTCCAAGCGCTGGCGGTCGGTAAACAGCATGGTCGGCGAACCTTCCTGCACGTCCACTTGGAAGCCCAGCTTGCGATCGGCCGCCAGCGGTTCGAACATGCCGCGCAGGCCGTCTACCAAACGCGCCACACTGGAGTTTTCCGGGCGTACTTCGAGCTTGCCGGCTTCCACCTTGGAAATGTCCAGGATGTCGTTGATCAGGTTGAGCAAGTCATTGCCGGCGGAATAGATCGATTCGGCAAACTTGACCTGCTCGGCGCTGAGATTTTCCTGCGGGTTCTCGGCCAGCAACTTGGCCAGGATCAACGAACTGTTCAGTGGCGTGCGCAGCTCGTGGGACATGTTGGCGAGGAATTCGGATTTGTACTTGCTGGAGCGCTGCAACTCTTCGGCACGGTCTTCCAGCTCGAGCTGGGCCTGGTTGAGTTCGACGTTCTTGCGGTCCATGGCGTCGCGCTGCTCGGCCAGGGTCTGCGTCTGTTCGGCGAGTTGCTCGTTGGTCTGCTCAAGCTCCGCTTGCTGGGTTTCCAGGTGAGCCTGGGACTCCTTGAGGATGCGCGACTGTTCCTCCAGCTCTTCGTTGGCGGTCTTGAGCTCTTCCTGCTGCACTTGCAGCTCTTCGTTGAGCTGCTGGGTCTCGGCCAGCACTTCCTGCAGGCGCTGGCGATAACGGGCGGCCTCGATGGAGGTGCCGATATTGCCGGCGATCAGTTCCAGCAGCTCCTCGTCGCGTTCTTGCAGCGGCCGCAGGAAACCCAGCTCGAGCACGCCATTGACGCGATCATCATCGCTGGTGGGCATGACCAGCACACTGCGTGCAGCACCCTCACCCAGGCCGGAGCTGACCTTGAAGTAGTCCACCGGCACATCGTCCAGGCGAATCAGGCGATCCAGCTGGGCCGCTTGGCCAACGATGCCTTCATCACTGTAGATCGCTTGCTCACGCTGTTCCTGCTCGCGGGAGAAACCGTAGGTGGCCACGCGCTTGAGGCCGCCGTGCTCTTCGCGCACATACAGCGCGGCGACGACCGAGCCCATGTATTGGGCAAAGAATTGCAGGATATTGCGGCCCAGCATGTTCAGGGTCAGCTGGCCGAGCACCTGTTCAGCCAATTCAGTCTGGCCATTGCGCAACCAAGCCTGTTGCTCCAGCCGCCGCGCGATCTTCTGTTGGGACGCGAGGTTTGCGCTGTAACTATCTGATAAAGAAACTAAATTCTTACGACCAATGTAAGCCAGAAAGCCACTCAAACCGAGTACAAAGGCCAGGTACAGGGTGACGCTGATCACGGTGGTGCGGGTGACTTCTTCATTGCGGGCGATGCGGAACTGCTGTTCCATCGCCACCGCATCGTCATATTCCTTGCGGATCTCATCGGTCAGGCGCTTGCCGCGGCCGGCCTTGACCGCACTGCGGTAGTCGCCACTGCTGCGCTGCATATCAATCATCGACTGGGCGTAGTTGTTCCACTCGGCCTGCATGGCCTCCAGGCGTTTGAGACGGTCCACTTGCTGCGGGTTGTCCGCCACCAGTTCCTGCAAATTGCGCAGGTCGGCAATGATTCGCGGCTTGGCCACTTCGTAAGGGTCGAGGAAATGCTCGTCACCGGTGATCAGGAAGCCGCGCATGCCGGTTTCCAGGTCCACCGTCAGCTTGGACGACTCATTGAGGTTATTGATAACCCGGTCGGTGTGTTCCACCCACTGGATGACCGACAGCAGGTAGGTGATCAATACGACGAAAAATACAGCACTGAGCACGCCCACACCCAGGGGCAACGCCACGTTTCGGCTCAGTAGTGTACGGAAGCTCTTTTCATCGACGGACGAAGCGGGAGTCATGGGCATGCCTTGGCCAAAGGTGGAAAAACCGGGAGTTTGCCCCAAACGGGCGGGCAAGACTATTTTTCTAGAACGGGTTTGTACAGATTCCTACATGGGAACAGGCTATTCTCTATGGTCTTTTCTAACGCATTGTTTTTACGGCCTGCGGGAACTTGTCACGAGTGCGCGCTTACTCAAGGAAGAGGCCTGTCAGAACGGCCGCGTGTAAACCCTCGCCTTTTTTGGGAATTTCATATTATGTCCGCAGTCACTTCCACCATCCTTGTCGTTGAAGACGATGCCATCGTGCGCATGCTCATCGTCGATGTTCTGGAGGAGTTGGCGTTCAGTGTGCTGGAGGCTGCCGACGCGGCAGAAGCGCTGGCAATCGTGGAAAACACCGAACATGTCATCGACCTGATGATGACCGACGTCGGCCTGCCGGACATGGACGGCAAGCAGCTGGCCACCAAGGTGCGTGAACTGCGCCCTACCCTGCCTATCCTGTTCGCCAGCGGCTATGCGGAGAATATCGACGTGCCCGCCGGCATGCAGGTGATCGCCAAACCGTTTTCCATTGATCAATTGCGCGACAAGGTCAAATCGATGCTGCCCGCCGCCTGAGACCCCCTCTTGGCGTGTGCGCCGTCCCGCCAGGGCAACGATTTGCGCACAGATGGCGCTTGTTTGCAGGGATTAACGTGACGTTCGGCCAATAAACCGGTTAACTCGGCGGTTTAATCCCATGCCCTCAAAAAAGATCTCTGGAAGGACGCAACAACATGATTGGAAAACCGACGCGCCTGCTGTTGGCGAGCCTCTCGATATTCATGAGTACCGGCGCCTGGGCCGACTTCACCGCAACGCCCAGCGAAGCGCGGGCCATTGCCAAGGAAGCCTACCTGTATGGCTTCCCGGTGGTGGAGATGTACAAGACGCTCTACACCCAAGCCGTTGACAAGGGCGGTGCCAATTTCAAGGCGCCGATCAACCGTATCGGCCACTCCGCCCAGGTATTTACGCCCAAGGACACCGGGGTCGTCACACCGAACCCGGACACGCCCTACTCCTTCGTGTGGATGGACCTGCGCAGCGAACCGCTCGTACTGACCCTGCCCAAAATCGAAGACGACCGTTACTACTCGGTGCAGTTGATCGACCTTTACACGCAGAACTTTGCCTACCTGGGCACTCGCAGTACCGGTAATAACGGCGGCCACTACATGATCGCCGGCCCGGACTGGAAGGGCCAGCAACCGGTGGATGTGGACCGCGTGATCTACAGCGAAAGCAATATCGCCTACGCCCTGTACCGCACGCAGCTGTTTGATGAAAAAGACCTGAACAAGGTCAAGCAGATCCAGAGTGGCTATAAAGTGCAGTCGCTGAGCAGCTATGTGAAGCTCGCCGCACCGGCCAAGGCGCCGAAAATCGAATGGCCGAAGCCGACGGCGACCATGAGCGACAGCCCACAATTGTTCCGCTACCTGAACTTCATGCTGGCGTTCGCCGCGCCCCAGGACAGTGAAAAAGACCTGCTGGCACGCTTTGCCAAGATCGGTGTCGCGCCAGGTGCACCGTTCAAGGTCAACCAGCTGACCGCCGAACAGCGTAAGGCCCTCGAAGACGGCATCGCTGATGGCAAGGCCGAGTTTGCCGCGTTCAAGAAAGACAAACTGGACACGCAACAAGTCCCCAGCGGGGAGCTGTTCGGTAGCCGCGACCACCTTAAAAACAACTACCTGTACCGCTATGCGGGTGCCGACACGGAGCTTTTCGGCAACTCCACCGACGAGGCGGCTTACTTGACTTACGTCGTCGACAGCGAGGGCAAACCGGCCAACGGCGCACGCCATAGCTACACCGTGCACTTCGCCAAAGACCAGTTACCGCCAGCCGACGCGTTCTGGTCGCTGACCATGTACGACGCCAAGACCAAGCTGCTGGTGCCTAACCACAAGAAACGCTACCTGATCAACTCGCGGATGCTCTCCAGCCTCAAGCGCGACGCGGATGGCGGCCTGACCCTGGCGCTGCAGCACCACGAGCCGCCAAAAGCGGAGCAGAGCAACTGGTTGCCGGCCCCGCCGGGCCCGTTCTATGCGGTGTTGCGCATTTACCTGCCCAAGCCTGAGGTCGGTAGCGGTCAATGGAAGCTGCCTCCCCTGACCCCGCTCAAGTAACACCCATGCCCGGCCGCAACAGCGTCAGGCCGGGCATGTCCTAATGCCAGTCAGTTAAGGGTGAGCACCGTAACTGTGGCGAGGGAGCTTGCTCCCGCTGGGTCGCGAAGCGGCCCCAGCTTTTTGTTTCAAAAGACTGGGACTGCTGCGCAGTCCAGCGGGAGCAAGCTCCCTCGCCACGGGTTACTTTTCGCTCTTGCTGCTTCTTAACTGACTGGCATTAGGGCATGTCCCTCCGATACAAGGCCAATCCCTGCGGGTTTATAGGCGTTTGAGCTTGAGGTACGACTGATGCAAGTCGGACGCCCAACCATCAATCACGCCTTTTACATCGTCAGCTTTCATCACCTGCGAGTCATTGGCCAATGGCTTGCCGGTGCCTTTGCGCACCACTTGGGCAAGTACCTTGCCACTTGAGCCGTCGAGAAACTGCGCCTCGGTGCCCAAGGTGGTTTCCTGATCACGGATGCCGGTGCCGGTACTCACCGCCGCGGCAACCAGAGCCACGGGGATGAACTCATAAGGCTTGAGGCCTTCGGTCTTGCTGCTGACGGCGGTGATCGCCGCACGTACCACCATCACGCCGGGGCCAGGACCATTGGCCAGGGGCAGGGATTTTTCCAGCTCCCGCCTAAGCGCCTGGCTGTAGTAGGCGTTGATACCAGTGAGGGTACTGTCGGGGATTTTCGCGGTCGCCTGCGGTTTGGGATAGAACTGGGTCGGTTCGATGTACACCGCGGTGTAGCGGCTCAGGTCCAGTTTGGGGTCGACCCAGCGCATCACTTCGGCACCCGAAGGGGATTTGGCTTCCTTGAGCTGGCTGTAGTCCGAGAGGAAGCCGGAATACTCATCCGGTTGAGTGACCTTGCTGGCACAGCCTGCCATCGCGATTGACGCAACGCCCAGCGTGCTGATCAGTAGCCTTAGTTTCATCATTGAACTCCCTGGCAGTCATCATCGAAATGTTGAGCTGTAGGTATAGCCAATCCTGAAAAATTAGCGTTATTGCACGAGTCGGTTTGACCGGCCGGCGATGCTCCAGCAGCCCAGCGGTCGTGGCGACCCCGCGCTGACACTCAGCCGCGTTCGCGTGGAATCAGGCTTTGCAACTGCGAGGCCAGGAAGTTGGCGTCGAAGCCAAAGGTGTCGGGGTCTTTCAGGCCATTGGTTTTCTTCCATAGCCAGTCGTTCTTGTCCGCGGGCAGCACCAAGGAAACGCTGCCGTGCCGCGCAGCGGTCAAGCCCATGACGGACACGGAGATCAAGCCACCCACTCCCATCACATCGGGCACGAACTCGACCGGCTTGCCGGTGATCTGTACGGTCAGTTTTTCGGTCTTGAAGGTCGATGTCTCCACCGGCACGCTCGGGCCGCTGGCAACGTAGCCCTCGCGATGCACCTCCAGCAGTCCCACGGTCTTTACCGGTTCCAGCCACTGCTCGATCTGCCCGAACAGCTCTGCGAGCTTTTGCGCCCAGCGGGCCGATTGCACATCGAATTGCTGTTTCTTGTGCGCTTCGCTATCGGCGTAGTGACGAAGCATCTCGCCCAGTTGCTGTACATCGTCCATTGCGGATTTCCTTGGGTGGGCCAGGTAACTAGCGTCGATCATGGCAGATGCAGCCACTGGCCGTACGATTAACGGCTTTTTTGTAATGAGCCCGGCGGCTCCAAGCAAGCTGATCCGCCGTAATGAGGTATTTCTGAGTCTGTTTTGTTTTGCCCACACTTCCTAAAGTGCCGCCACTTGGAACCGTGGGAGGACAAGCATGAGCACCGCAACCATCGGGCAGGCCTATAACTACACAGTCGTGCGCCAATTCGTAATCGCCACCCTCGTCTGGGGCGTGGTCGGCATGGCGATGGGCGTGTGGATCGCCTCGCAACTGGTCTGGCCGGAAATGAACCTGGATCTGCCCTGGACCACCTTTGGCCGGTTACGGCCCTTGCACACAAGCCTGGTGATCTTCGGCTTTGCCGGCAGCGCACAGTTTGCCGCCAGCTATTACGCGGTGCAGCGCACCTGCCAGGTTCGGCTATTTTCCGACCGCCTCGCTGCGTTTACGTTTTGGGGCTGGCAGTCGGTGATCGTGATCATGCTGATCAGCTTGCCGCTGGGCTATACCACCACCAAGGAATACGCCGAGATCGAATTCTCGGGCGCGGTGTGGATGGCGGTAGTGTGGGTGGCCTATGCCGTGGTGTTCTTTACCACGGTGGTGCGACGCAAAACCCAGCACATCTACGTGGGCAACTGGTTTTTCAGCGCGTTTATCCTGGTGATCGCCATGCTGCACGTGGTCAACCACCTGGCAATCCCGGTGGACGGGTTCAAGTCGTACCCGGTGTATTCCGGGGCCACCGATGCCATGGTGCAGTGGTGGTATGGGCATAACGCGGTAGGGTTTTTCCTGACGACCGGCTTTCTGGGGATGATGTATTACTTCGTGCCCAAACAAGTCGGCCGACCGGTGTATTCGTATCGCTTGTCCATTGTGCATTTCTGGGCGTTGATCACCCTGTATATCTGGGCCGGCCCGCACCATTTGCACTACACCGCGCTGCCGGACTGGGCGCAGTCACTGGGCATGGCAATGTCGCTGATCCTGCTGGCGCCGAGCTGGGGCGGGATGATCAACGGCATGATGACGTTGTCCGGAGGCTGGCATCAGTTGCGCACCGATCCGATCCTGCGTTTTCTGGTGCTGTCGCTGGCGTTCTACGGTATGTCGACATTTGAAGGCCCGATGATGGCGATCAAGACCGTCAACGCCCTCTCCCACTACACCGACTGGACCATTGGCCACGTCCATGCCGGGGCGTTGGGCTGGGTGGCGATGATCACCTTTGGCTCGCTGTACCACATGATCCCCAAGGTATTCGGGCGCGAGCAGATGCACAGCGTGCCGCTGATCAACCTGCACTTTTGGCTGGCGACCATCGGCACCGTGCTGTACATCGCCTCGATGTGGGTCAATGGCATAACCCAGGGCCTGATGTGGCGGGCAGTCAACGATGACGGCACCCTCACCTACTCGTTTGTCGAAGCCTTGCAGGCCAGTCATCCGGGGTTCGTGGTGCGTTTTGCCGGGGGCGTGTTCTTTCTGACCGGGATGGTGCTGATGGCCTACAACACGTGGCGCACGGTGCGTGTCGCCGACCTGAGCGTGGCTCAACTTGACGCGCGGATTGCCTGATATGGGCGGCTTACTGATGGTGGTGTGCCTGTATGGCGCGGTGGAATACTGCTTGCGCGGTCAGTCTGAGCAGAGCCTGGACGACGCCAGCCTGATACCTTTTGCCGATGACCCGCAAGTGGCGCGGCGCGTAGAGCGAGCGACCGGCAAGCAGATCAACGCCGTGGCACCGGAAGAGGCCAAGCCGGGCTGGATCAACCTCGACCTGTAGAACTGCACCGGTCATTTCGTCGGTAACTGCGTATGACTAATCAACGGCTGATGCGTAAGGTGAAGCGACTTTCCTTGCCAGGAGCACCGCATGCGCACCATCGGCCTTATCGGCGGCATGAGCTGGGAGTCCAGCGCCGAGTACTACCGCATCATCAACCAACGCGTGCGCGACCAACTCGGCCCGCTGCGTTCGGCGCAACTGCTGATGTACAGCGTAGATTTCGGCCCAGTGGAGCAGGCTCAACACGCCGGCCGCTGGGACGATACCGCGCTGATCCTCGAAGATGCCGCGCGCCGCCTGCAGGCCGGCGGTGCGGAGTGCGTGGTGCTGTGTACCAACACCATGCACCTCGTGGCGCCGCGTATTGAAGCGGCCGTCTCGATTCCGTTCCTGCATATCGCCGACGCAGCCGGCGCGGCGGCCGTGGACGCCGGCACGCTCACAGTCGGCCTGCTCGGCACCGCGTTCACCATGGAGCAGGATTTCCTCATATCCCGCCTGGCGGCCCAAGGCCTGACCGTGCTGGTGCCCGAGGCGGACGCACGCCAGGCGGTGCACCGGATCATCTATGAAGAATTGTGCGTCAGGGTGATCAGCGACACATCACGCCAGGTCTACCAACGGGTGATCGAGTCCCTGGCCGCACGCGGTGCCCAGGCGATCATCCTCGGCTGCACGGAAATCAGCCTGCTGATCAAACCCGAACACAGCCGCCTGCCGCTGCTGGATACCACCGAGCTGCATGCGCAGGCTGCGGTGGCGTTCGCCTTGCAGGATTAAGCCGACGTGCGCAGGCGCGCCATGCTCACGGTGTCGACAAACCGACCGTCACGCAGGGCGTAATCGCGCAACACGCCTTCAACTTCAAAGCCGAATTTGCGGTACAGCGCCTGCGCCGCTTCGTTGTCGGCGTACACCGTGAGTTCCACCCGGCGCAGGTTCATCCAGTTGTCGGCCACGTCCAGCGCTGCCGTCAACAACCGCGAGCCGACGCCCTTGCCCTGCCACGCCGTCGCCACGCCCATGCCGAACGAGCCGACGTGGGCCTGGCGCACGCGCAGGTACTGCTCCAGGCCAAGCTGGCCAATCACCTCGCCGCCGTGCACCGCCACCAGTTGTAGCCGCCGCTCGTTGTCCATCACCAAGCGCTTGCGCCACGCCTCGACCGACTGGAAAGGCATCTGCAGCACCTGACGGCACACGGCCGGTTCGTTATAGAGCGCGGCGACCCCCTCAAGGTGGGCCTCGGTAAAGCGCTGGATCACGATATGAGGTTCAGGCGTGTGCATTGTGTTTCATCCTTTGAAAGACAAGTGACCGGCCAGTGTAGGGGGAAAACCGGAAGGGGGAAAAGCGCCGTGGCACCTCCCGAAAGATCCCACACACCCATCGGCCGCATCCTGCATCTGAACGATAGCGATCGTACTCGGCTGCACCGATACTTGGCCCAGGCCCTGCCACGTCATTTCACCGTACCGGCCTTCACCCTGTGACCAGAACAATAAAAAGTCGCACAGAGGAACACTCATGAGCCGTCCTGACCCTTCGGGCCTGTTGCAGGCCTTCAGCACCCTGATCCTGGATCTGCAGCGATTGGCCCAACACCAGGACATCGAGCACTTCCAGCACCACGCGTTGGCGCGCGTCAGTCAGTTGTTGCACTTCGACAGTGCCTGGTGGGGCCGCGCGGCGCTGATCGGGGATTTGCCGGAAGAACACAGCAGCTGCCTGTACCACTTGCCGCCGGCTTACTTGACCGACTGGCAGTCCGTCCGTCATCTGGATGTGACCGTCGGGCGCGTGCATGCTCAGCCCGGCGAGGCGGTGATCATCGATATGTCGGACCCGGCGAGCGGCACTGGCTTGAACTGGCTGGCCGACCGGTACGGCATCGGCGAACTGTTGTGTGTCATCCACATTGACCCGCAAACCAGCCTCAGCGATCACCTGACCCTGTATCGAAAGCCCGGAGCGCAACGGTTCGCCGAACAAGACTGCCAGCTGCTCAACCACCTGATGCTGCACTTGGTGGCAGCGGTCTCGGCCAACCAGATCCGCACGCTGGTGGCCACCCGCGAAACCCTGATCAGCCCGCGCAACCTGGCCTTGGCGGTGTGCGGCCCGCACGGCGTGTTGCAGTGCGCCGAACGCGGCTTTATAGACGTGCTGCTCAGCGAATGGCCGCAATGGAGTGGTCCAACCTTGCCGGTGCCACTGGATGAGCGTGGCCATGAGGGCAAGCACATCCATATCCAGGTGTCCGCGGTGGGCGACCAGTTCCTGTTGGCCGCGCGCGTCAACCGAGCCCTGCCCCAGCTCAGCCCACGGGAGAATGCTGTAGCCCAAGGCTTCGGCGAGGGCAAGACCTACAAGGAAGTCGCCCGCGACCTGGGGCTCTCGCCCAATACCGTGCGCCATCACTTGCGCACGATCTACAGCAAGCTCGGGGTCAGAGACAAAGCACGCATTGCGCACTTGGTGCACGCCCCACCTGAATAATCCCGCGTTTTTTTAGTTTCTTTGCGCTGCCCGTTTTGGCGGCCACGGGCGGCTTTTGCCCAACTTTCAGTCCCTGCCCTCACCCATAAGAGACACCTTGCCATGACTCAACCCACCCTGCGCACCTTGCCTTTACTGCTCGGCGGCACCTTACTGTGCCTCGACAGCCAGGCTGCCGACCTCAATGCCCGGGATTTCTTCAGTGCACCGCCCGGCACCCAACTCGGTGTGCTGTACCTGCCGGCCACCCGCGCCGGGGACTTTCACGGCCCGGCCGACACCACCGGCAAGGCCGAACTCAAGGTCAATGCCGTCGCTTACCGGCAGGTGTTTTTCACCGATGCCTGCGGCACGCTCTGTACCCCGCAGTTCATTGTGCCGTTTGCCGATATCGATGCTCGCCTGCCGGGCGCGACCCGGCACACCGGAGAAAGCGGGTTCGGCGATCCACAGGTCGGCGGCACGCTGTTTTTCATCAATGACCCGGCGTCCCGCACCTACAGCGGCCTGCTGAGCCTGATCACCGTGCCGGTGGGCGAATACCACCGCAACAACCCCGACGTCTCGCCCGGCGGCAATCGCTGGGGCGCGACCTTTGTCTACAACTACACCCAGGGCATCGGCGAAAAATGGGTGCTGGAAGCCAACCTCGAAACCCAGCTGTACGCCACCAATGACGACTACTTTGGCAGCGAACTCAAGCAAGACCCGCTGTATCGCCTGCAAGCGTTTGCCTCCTACGACTTCAGCCCTGCCACCTACGGCGCATTTCGCCTGATCCAGGCCGAGGGTGGCGCGCTGCGCATCAACCGTCAGCGAATCGACGACACCCGCAAGCGCTACACCCAGCTGGGGTTCGAGGTCGGGCATTGGCTGGATCAGCAGAACCAAGTGATGTTCAGCCTTTCGCAAAACGTCGCGGCATCCAACGGCTATGCCGGCACCGAGGCCTTGCTGCGCCTGGTCCACGTGTTCTGAACCCCCTTTCCGGAGCCTGACCATGCACACTCATTCCCACGCAACACAGGATCGGCCTCGCCCAGCGTCCGTTTCCTGGAACCTGCTCGCGGCCATCGTGCTGTTTGCCGCGATCACCCCGACCATCCTGATGACCGCGCCCGCCGTGGCCGCGCAGTTGGGCGCCCAGTGGCAACTGAGCCCCTCGCAGATCGGCGACTTGTTTTCGGTGGAGCTGGGCGCAATGAGCCTGGCGACCCTGCCCGCCCTGTGGTGGCTAAGGCGCGTGAACTGGCGGTTGGCGGCCCTGGCCGCTGCCGGGTTGTTTATCGCCGCCAACCTGCTGTCGATGCTTGCCGACAGCTACACCCACCTGCTGACCCTGCGCTTCGCCAGTGCCTTGGCGGGCGGCTCATTGATGATTATCTGCCTGGCCAGTGCGGCCACCACCGCCAACCCCAGCCGCGTCTACGGGTTGTGGGTGATGGGGCAACTGGTCGTGGGCGCCATCGGCCTGGCGGTATTGCCCGGTTTGTTCGAGCGCTATGGATTGGGTGCCTGCTACCTGATCCTCGCCGGCCTGATGACCCTGTTGTTACCCCTTGCGCGCAGTTTTCCCAACGCCGCCCCGGCGCCACAAACAGCCGAAACCGCGCGGGTGCCCGGCTCGCGATGGCACGCCGCGCTGGGCGTCGGTGCGGTGCTGGCCTTTTACATCAGCCTTGGCGGGGTCTGGACGTTTATCGGCGCCCTGGGCGCCCGTGTCGGGATATCGCCGCAAGACAGCGGCGAGGTGCTGGCCGTTGCGACGGTCATGGGGATCGCCGGCGCCGCCTGTGCGTCGCTGATCGGCCCACGCCTGTCGCGCCTGCGATTGTTGCTGGTGGGCTATGCCCTGATGGCCGCCGCCGTGTTGCTCCTACTGGGCCAACCGACGCTGATGCGCTTCGCCCTGGCAGCGCTGCTGTTCAAGTTCACCTGGACCTTCATCCTGCCGCTGATCCTCGCGTGCCTCGCTGACCTGGATCACAGCGGCAAGCTGATGAATGCCTCGAACCTGGTGATCGGCGGCGGCCTGGCCATCGGCCCGGCAATCGCCGGCCGACTGATCGAGATCAGTGGCAGCTTTACGGCGCTGTTGATCGGCGGCGCCGTGATCACCTTGTTGTCGCTGGCAATGATCCTCGCCAGCCGTCCCAAACCCGTCGTTGAAATGGAGCCTGTATGAACCGAACCACCGCGTTTTTCTTTGATGAAATGAGCCTTTGGCACAGCGCCAGCGCCCATGCATTGACCTTGCCCGTGGGTGGCTGGGTGCAGCCACCGGCCGGCAGCGGGCATGCCGAGTCCCCCGAAACCAAACGGCGCATGAAAAGCCTGCTGGATGTGTCTGGGTTAAGCCATCACCTGGACATCCACAACGCTGCGGTCGCCAGCGAAACCGACTTGTTGCGCGTCCATGGCCGCGAATACCTGCAGCGCTTCAAGGCGCTGAGTGATGCCGGTGGTGGCGAGCTTGGGCCGCAGGCGCCGATA
The DNA here is from genome assembly GCF_002859085.1 of Pseudomonas sp. QC2. NCBI lineage: Bacteria > Pseudomonadati > Pseudomonadota > Gammaproteobacteria > Pseudomonadales > Pseudomonadaceae > Pseudomonas > Pseudomonas sp. QC2. Next base: position 267,290 of record NZ_PKKS01000008.1, on the reverse strand, counting down.
GGTCCGGGCAGCTACGAGATTGCCCGGCTCTCCGCCGGCCTGACCATGGCCGCCGTTGACACCGTGCTCAAGGGCCTCGCGGATAACGCCTATTCGCTGTCTCGCCCACCTGGCCATCACTGCCTGGCGGACAGCGCCATGGGCTTCTGTTTCCTGGCCAACATCGCCATCGCCATCGAAGCCGCCAAGGCCCGCAGCGGACTGGGCAGGGTCGCCGTGATCGATTGGGACGTACACCATGGCAACGGCACGCAAGCGATTTTCGAGGCGCGGGCGGATGTCTTGACGATCTCGTTGCATCAGGACGGTTGTTATCCGCCGGGCTACAGCGGTGAACAGGATCGTGGTCGCGGCGCCGGGCGGGGAGCGAATATCAATATTCCCTTGCCGCCGGGATGCGGCCACGACGCTTACTTGCATGCGATGACGCGCATCGTGGTACCGGCGCTGGAGCGCTTCCAGCCGGAGCTGATCATCGTCGCCTGCGGCTTTGACGCCAACGCCGTCGACCCACTCGCGCGGATGTTGCTGCACAGCGAGTCGTTTCGCCTGATGACCCGTTGCGTGCGCCAGGCTGCCGAACGCCTGTGCCAGGGGCGCCTGGTGCTGGTGCATGAAGGCGGCTACAGCGAAGCCTATGTGCCGTTTTGCGGCTTGGCGACGCTGGAGGAATTGTCCGGTGTGCGCACAGCCGTGGAAGACCCGATGCTGGCACTGGTCGAGCTGCAGCAGCCCAAGGCGGCGCTGCTGGAGTTTCAGAAGCGGTGGGTTGATCAGTTGGCAGCGGGCTTGATTGATTAGCGGGTGCGCACCGCCAATCGCCACACCCGCGCAATATCCGACGCCCGCTCACGCAGCAGGCGCGGCGCCTCGCTGCACGCTTGCTCAAGGCTCATCGGCCCCGAAGGCAAGGCGAAAGCGGCATCCACGCCATGGGCATACATCTGCTCATAGCCCTCGCCCAGCGTGCCGGCAATCACAATGACCGGCACGTTGTGCTGCCGGGCGATACGTGCCACGCCGAACGGGGTTTTGCCGCGCAGGGTCTGGGCGTCGAAACGGCCTTCGCCGGTGATCACCAGGTCGGCGCCACGCACAGCTTCATCCAGGCCGACCAATTCGGCGACCACGTCTACACCGGCACGAAACTGCGCGCCCAGGAACGCCTTGGCGGCAAAGCCCAAGCCGCCGGCGGCGCCGCTGCCGGGTTCGTCGCGCACGTCGTTGGGCAGCACGCGGGCGCAGTGATCGGCAAAGTGACCAAGGGCGGCGTCCAACTGTTGCACTTGCTCGGGATTGGCGCCCTTCTGCGGGCCGAAAATCGCCGACGCGCCGTGGGGCCCGCACAGCGGATTGTTGACGTCCGCAGCGATTTCGAAGCGGACCTGCGCCAGGCGCGGGTCCAGCTGTTCAAGGCTGATATGCGCCAGGCGCGACAGGGCCAGGCCGCCGGGTGGCAGCCGTTGCGCCTGTGCATCGAACAGTTGCACGCCCAGCGCCTGCATCGCGCCCGCGCCACCGTCGTTGGTGGCACTGCCGCCAATCGCCAGGATGATGCGTTGGGCGCCGGCATCCAGGGCTGCGCGGATCAGTTCGCCGGTGCCGTAAGTGGTAGTGACACAGGCATCGCGCTGTTCCGGCGGCAGCAGTTGCAGGCCGCTGGCCTCGGCCATTTCGATGATGGCGGTGTGGCTGTCAGCCAACCAGCCCCAACGTGCTTGAACCGCTGCGCCGAGCGGGCCTCTCACGGTGTGGCGCCGCAACTCGCCGTGACATGCCGCCAGCACCGAATCCACCGTGCCTTCACCGCCATCCGCCATTGGACACTGGACCAACTGTGCATCCGGCCAGACCTGCGCCAGCCCGTCAGCAATGGCCTGGGCGACGCCTTCAGCACTCAGGCTGTCCTTGAACGAGTCGGGGGCGATGATGATTTTCATGGGCTTTCTCCGGTTTTTATAACGCCCATGCTGCCAGTTGGCACGGCCGCTGACGCCGGTCCGGTGCACAAGTGCGGATGCGCTTTGTTGTTCATTCCGACAAAGCCTGGGGCAGCAACTGCACGCCGAGGTAGAGCGCAAGCATGCCGTCCAGGGTCAACGGGTCGACACCGCTGAGTTCGGCAATCCGCTCCATGCGGTAACGCAGGCTGTTGCGGTGAATGCCCAGCGCATCGGCGCAGGCCTGGCTTTGTCCGTCGTGTTCGCACCAACTGCGCAGCGTGGCCTGCAGTTGGCCATTGCTGTCTTTGGCCAGCACTTTGCGCAGGGGGTTGAGCAGTTCGTCGAGGGCATCGTCGTTGCGATGGCGCCAGAGCATCACGGGCAGGCGATAGCGGTTGAGGGTCAGCAGCCGTGACTGCGGCAGCACATCGCGGCCATAGGCGAGCAAATCACCGACGCGTCGATAGCAACGGCGCAGACCCGCCAACCCATCCGCCTGCCCGCCAACGGCGACGCGCAGGATATGCCAGCCGAGGCCTTCAAGCTTTTCCAGCAGCCGTGGGTTGTCGACCTGTATCGCGGCCGGACGGCACCATAACAATGAATATTGCGCCGAGCTGACGCACCAGCTGTCCGGGTAACGCGAGGTCAGCCAGGCACTCAAGGCTTCCGCCGATTGCCCCGCGCCCAGTTCGAACAGGTACGGTGTACGCGCCATCTGCGGCTTGAGCCCCAGCTGTTGAGCTTCGTCCACCAGGCGCGGTGAGTCGCCGGTATCGGCCAGCAGCAAGGCCAGCAGATCGTCACAGCGTTGGCGCCGCCATTGTTGCTCGGCCTGCTGGTGGCGATGGCTCACCAGCATTTCGGCGGTCATGCGCACCAGCTCGGCGTAGGTGCGCAGGCCTTCCGGCTCACCGGTGATGCCGAGCACGCCGATCAAGCGGCCGTCATGCAGCAGCGGCAGGTTGATGCCCGGTTGCACGCCTTTGAGGTGCTTGGCGGTCTGGCCGTCGATTTCCACCACGCGGCCATTGGCGAGCACCAGTTGTGCGCCTTCATGGCGAGTGTTGATACGCTCGGGCTCACCGCTGCCGAGGATCAGGCCCTGGCTGTCCATGACGTTGACGTTATGGGGCAGGATCGCCATGGTTCGATCGACAATATCCTGTGCCAGGTCATGATCCAGCTCGAACATGGGGCTAATTTCCTAGAAAACGATGGTTGTTCACAGGCACAGCGCAATAGCGGCTTCACTGTGCGCACGCACAAAGACAGCGGCCTGCCAGGTGGCCGAGACTCAGTGGGCGATCAACGTTAACCTCGCATCGCAAAAAATCATAATAAAGAGAGACTCCCATGTCACAGAGCGCCGCCGTCACACTGGCCACCGATGACGATAAAAACGCCATCTACAAGCGCGTTACCCTGCGCTTGATCCCCTTCATTTTCATCTGCTATCTGTTCAATTACCTCGACCGGGTAAACGTTGGCTTTGCCAAGTTGCAGATGCTCGATGCGTTGAAATTCAGCGAAACCGTGTACGGCCTCGGCGCCGGGATCTTCTTTATCGGCTACGTGTTGTGCGGTGTGCCGAGCAACCTGGCGCTGACCAAGTTCGGTCCACGGCGCTGGATTGCATTGATGATGATCGTCTGGGGCACGCTGTCGACCTGCCTGCTGTTCGTCACCACACCGACCCACTTCTACACCCTGCGCCTGTTTACCGGTGCCGCCGAAGCCGGCTTCTTCCCTGGCGTGGTGCTGTACCTCTCGCAGTGGTTCCCGACCTTCCGCCGTGGGCGGATCATGGCGCTGTTCATGTCGGCCATTCCGGTTTCCGGCCTGCTGGGCAGCCCGTTCTCCGGCTGGATCCTCAACCACTTCGCGGCGGGCCAAGGCGGCCTGGCCGGTTGGCAGTGGATGTTCCTGCTGCAAGGTATCCCGACTGTGATTTTGGGCGCCCTCGCCTATTTCCTGCTCAGCGACAGCTTTGCCCACGCCAAATGGCTCAAGCCGCACGAGCGCGCAGTGCTGGAAGCCGACCAGGCGACCGATCTGGCCAACAAGCCGAAAACCACGACCGATTCGCTGGCCGAAGTGTTCAAGAACCCAGCGATCTGGGCGTTCGGCCTGATCTACTTCTGCATCCAGAGCGGCGTGTACGCGATCAACTTCTGGCTGCCGTCGATCATCAAGAACCTGGGCTTCAGCGATAACCTGGTGATCGGCTGGCTCAGTGCGATCCCTTACCTGCTGGCGGCGGTGTTCATGTTGCTGGTGGGTCGCTCCGCGGACTTGCGCAAGGAGCGTCGCTGGCACTTGGTGGTGCCGATGTTGATGGGCGCCATTGGCCTGGTGATCGCGGTGAACTTCGCGACGACGCCGGCCATTGCGATCCTCGGCCTCACCATCGCCACCATGGGTGCGCTGACCGGCCTGCCGATGTTCTGGCCGGTGCCCACCGCGATGCTCAGTGCCGGTGCGGCGGCGGGTGGCCTGGCGTTGATCAACTCCATGGGCCAGATGGCCGGCTTCCTCAGCCCGTACATCGTGGGGTTTGTGAAAGATGCCACCGGATCAACGGATGTGGCGCTGTACCTGCTGGCGGCGGTGATCGTGGCGGGTAGTGTGCTGGCGTTGCGGATGACGCGTACCCTGAAGGTCTAACGCAGTCACATGTGGGGAGTGGTGTGACCACCCCCCCGCATTGTTTGTGCGGTGTTTACAACAGGCCGCCGCCGTCGATGTCGATCACGGCGCCGGTCATGAAGCCATTCTCCATGGCCAGCACATACCCCGCCGCGACCTCCTCCGCCTGCCCTACGCGCCCGACCGGCAAAGCACCGCCAGCCTTGGCAAACATCGCCAGGCGCTGTTCTTCAGCCAACCCCGCATACGCCGGTGTGTCAATCACGCCTGGACTGATCACGTTGACCCGGCGCGGTGCCAACTCCTTGGCCAATTGCTTGCCCAGTGCTTCAGTCGCGGCGTTAATGCCGGTTTTGATGAACTGGCCCGGCGCCAATTTACGTCCCAGTTGCCCCGAGGTCAGGCTGATGCTGCCGTGTTCGTCAAGAAAAGGCAGTGCCCGCTGAATCGCTCGCAGCGAGCCCCAGAGCTTTACGTTGAAATTTTCCTGGGCTTCGGCCAGGTCGGTCTCAAGCAAGGTCTTGGCGCGTACCGTCGGCCCCGAGGTGTAGACCAGGTGGTCAAAACGTCCCACGGTCTCGAACAGGCGTTGCAGGGAGGCTGCATCGGTGACGTCCACCGGTTCGCTGCGCAGGCCGTTTTCGTTGCCGGAGACCAAGCGCCGCCCGGCCAATATCACTTGTGCACCCCGCGCAGCGGCAGCCTGGGCCACGGCGGCGCCGATGCCGCTGCTGCCGCCGATCACGATGACGGTTTTGCCGTTGAGGGAAGAAGTCATGGGGAAAATTCCTGCTCGAGAAAATGAGCGTTCATCTTCCCAGCTTGGCAATCAGCGAAAAATCCCGGTAAAACGACAAGATCTTTAAAGGATTTTTACAAATGAGCTCAACCCTCGACCTTGAAGTCTTCGTGCGCACCGCCGACACCGGCAGCTTGTCCGCCGCCGCGCGCGGGCTTGGCTTGACCCCGGCCGCCGCCAGCATCGCCCTCAAACGCCTGGAAACGCGCCTGGGCATCCGCCTGTTGGCGCGCTCCACGCGCAGCATGCGCCTCACCGAGGAAGGTCGGCGCTACCTCGAAAGCGTGCGGGTAGCGCTGGAGGCGCTCTCGGAAGGCGAACAGGCGATAAAGCAGCAGGGCCAGAGTCTCAGTGGTTTACTGCAACTGGCGGCGCCTTCGGATTTCGGGCGCAATGTGCTGCTGGGCTGGCTGGACGAGTTCAAGCTCGAACACCCCAACATCCGTCTGCAATTGCTGCTCAACGACAGCAATGCCGACCTGTTCCGCGACACCGTCGACATTGCCCTGCGCTTTGGTGTGCCCAGGGACTCCAGCCTGGTAGCACTGCCGGTGGTGCCTGGGCACCACCGCATCCCCTGCGCCAGCCCGGACTACCTGGCGCGCCATGGCACGCCCCGAACACCGGCCGATCTGGCGCAACACAACGCACTGCGCTACATGCGTCAGGGCCGGGCCAACAGCACGTGGTATTTTCGCCAGGGCACGGCGCTGCAGGAGGTTGAGGTGACGGGCGATTACTTGAGCGATGACGGCGAAATCGTGCGGCGCTGGGCGCTGGCCGGCCACGGCATCGCCTACAAAGCCAACCTGGATATTGCCCGTGACATCCAGGCCGGTCGGCTGGTGCCCTTGCTACCTGATTGGCAGGGCGAACCGACGCCGTTCAACCTGATGTGCCCCCACCGCCTGCAAGTATCGGAACGGGTGAAAGTGTTGCATCGCTTTTTACAGGGGCGCTGTCAGGCGTTGCTGAGCGCGTGAAGAAACGCGTGCGGGGCTTGTCCCAGAGCCTTGGAGTCTGGTATTGCATGGCGTACGTTTCGGCCAAGAGGAGCTATCCATGATCTACCGCACATTGGGCCAGTCCGGGTTGAAGGTCAGTGCCTTGACCCTGGGCACCATGATGTTTGGCAAACAGACCAGCACCGAGGACTCGCTGCGCATCATCGACAAGGCCTGGGACCAGGGCATCAATTTTATCGACACGGCGGACGTCTACACCGGCGGCCGCTCCGAGGAAATCGTCGGCGAAGCGATCGCCCGTCACCGCGAGGATTGGGTGGTGGCGTCCAAGGTTGCCATCGGCCCCACCGACGGGTTGCCCAACCGTAGCGGCCTGAGCCGCAAGCGTATCTTCAATGCGTTGGAAGCCAGCCTGAGCCGCCTCGACACAGACTACCTCGACATTTACTACCTGCACCGTGAAGACCACACGACCCCGCTGGAGGTGACGGTGTCGGCAATCGGCGACCTGATCCGCCAGGGCAAGATCCGCTACTGGGGCCTGTCCAACTATCGCGGCTGGCGCATTGCCGAAGTGATCCGCGTGGCCGAGCGCCTGGGCGTGGACAAACCGGTGATCAGCCAGCCGCTGTACAACATCGTCAACCGTCAGGCTGAGGTCGAGCAGATCACCGCCGCAGTCGCCTACGGCTTGGGTGTAGTGCCTTACAGCCCATTGGCGCGTGGTGTGCTCAGCGGCAAATACGCCCCGGATGTAGCGCCCGAAGCCGGCAGCCGTGCGGCGCGCCAGGACAAACGCATCCTGGAAACCGAATGGCGCGTGGAATCGCTGCGCATCGCCCAGCAGATCCAGCAGTACACCCAAGGCCGTGGCGTGGGGATTGTGGAGTTTGCCATTGCTTGGGTGTTGAACAGTTCGGCGGTCAGTTCGGCGATTGTTGGGCCGCGCACCGAGGAGCAGTGGGACGCCTACCTTGGCGCGTTGGACGTGAAGATCACGGCGCAGGATGAAGCGTTCATCGACTCGCTGGTGACGCCGGGGCATTCCTCCACGCCCGGGTTCAATGATGTGGAGCACTTCGTCTCGGGCCGCGTGGCGCGCGGTTAATCTGCAAGCCCCCTGTGGCCCACAGGCCACAGGGCGGATCCCAACGGATCCACGGCGAGAAATTTTCCTGAAAAACGCCCCAAAACAGCGCAACCCTCTCACGCTAAAAGCACCATAATCCCCTCCTGCAATCCCCCTCTTTTTTGTACCCATGGTTTTTCGCGAGGACAGTGTGTCTAAAGGTGTTGTGTTATCGGTCTCGGCCTCGGCGTTGTTCGCTGTGATGTATTACTTCACATCATTGCTCACCCCCTTGAGCGGCCTGGAAATTTTCGGCTGGCGCATGCTGCTCACCGTGCCGTGCATGACGGTCTTCATGATCGTCAGCGGCGAATGGCGGCGGGTGTGGGAGCTGGTACGGATGTTAGCCGGCAAGCCCCGTCTGATCGCGGGTGTGCTGCTGTCTTCAGCGTTGCTCGGCGTGCAGCTGTGGCTGTTTATGTGGGCGCCGCTGAATGGGCGCAGCCTGGATGTGTCGGTGGGGTACTTCCTGTTACCGCTGACCATGGTGCTGACCGGGCGCCTGGTATGGGGCGAGCAGCTGTCGTATTTGCAGCGGGTCGCGGTGTTTTTTGCAGGCCTCGGCGTGCTCAACGAGCTGTACCAGGCCGGCGGTTTCTCCTGGGCAACACTGGTGGTGATCATCGGTTACCCGCTCTATTTCATCGTGCGCAAATACCTCAAGACCGACCACCTGGGCGGCCTCTGGCTGGATATGGCGCTCATGCTGCCGGTGGCCTGGTGGTTTGTGCAGAGCGGCGAGCAAGGCTTTGCGGTGATGGATGCGCACCCGAAGCTGTATGCGTTGATTCCTATGCTGGGCCTGATCAGTGCGTCGGCGCTGGTGAGCTATATCATTGCCAGCCGTTTGCTGGCATTCAGCCTGTTCGGGCTGCTCAGTTATGTGGAGCCGGTGCTGTTGCTGGGCGTCGCTCTGATCTTGGGTGAAGGGATCAAGGGCGGCGAGTGGTTGACCTACATCCCGATCTGGTTGGCGGTGATGGTGCTGGTGTTTGAAGGGTTCAAGCATTTGGTGCGTCAGCGTAGAGCCTGATGCGCAGGCAATAAAAAGCCCGGCCGAGACATTCTCTCGGTCGGGCTTTTTTACGCTTGCTTAGTCGGTGGCCAATACACCACGACGCACCTGGTCGCGCTCGATGGACTCGAACAGCGCCTTGAAGTTGCCTTCGCCAAAGCCATCGTCACCTTTGCGCTGGATGAACTCGAAGAACACCGGGCCCATCAGGGTTTCCGAGAAGATCTGCAGCAGCAGGCGCTTGTCGCCCGCAACGGACGAGCCATCCAGCAGGATGCCGCGCGCTTGCAGTTGATCCACCGGCTCGCCGTGGTTCGGTAAGCGGCCTTCAAGCATTTCGTAGTAGGTGTCCGGCGGTGCGGTCATGAAGCGCATGCCGATCTTCTTCAACGCGTCCCAGGTCTTGACCAGGTCGTCAGAGAGGAAGGCCACGTGCTGGATACCTTCACCGTTGAACTGCATCAGGAACTCTTCGATCTGCCCGGCGCCCTTGGACGATTCTTCGTTCAGCGGGATGCGGATCATGCCGTCCGGCGCACTCATGGCCTTGGAGGTCAGGCCGGTGTACTCGCCCTTGATATCGAAATAGCGCGCTTCACGGAAGTTGAACAGCTTCTCGTAGAAGTTGGCCCAGTAGGCCATGCGCCCGCGATAGACGTTGTGGGTCAGGTGGTCGATGACCTTCAGGCCTGCGCCTTGCGGGTTGCGCTCCACGCCTTCGAGGTAGACGAAGTCGATGTCGTAGATCGAGCTGCCTTCGCCGAAACGGTCGATCAAGTACAGCGGCGCACCACCGATGCCCTTGATCGCCGGCAGGTTCAGTTCCATCGGGCCGGTTTCGATGTGGATCGGTTGGGCGCCAAGCTCGAGGGCACGGTTGTAGGCTTTTTGCGAATCCTTGACGCGGAAGGCCATGCCGCACACCGACGGGCCGTGCTCGGCCGCAAAGTAGGAGGCGATGCTGTTGGGCTCGTTGTTAAGGATCAGGTTGATCTCGCCCTGGCGGTACAGGTGCACATTCTTGGAGCGGTGGGTCGCGACCTTGGAGAAGCCCATGATCTCGAAGATCGGCTCCAGGGTGCCCGGCGTCGGCGACGCGAATTCGATAAATTCAAAGCCCATCAGGCCCATTGGGTTTTCGTATAGATCTGCCATGATTTGGCGCCTCATCATTCTTGTAGTGACGGATTCAATTGCCAGCAAGGATGAGGTGCACAGGCGGCGCACAGGAGAGGCCTCGCACGCTGCGGGCGAGGAAGTCACCAAAGATGAGGGGGGAGCCGAGTAGCTTCATGGTGTCATCGGTCTCTGACGGCTTAAGCTTGCGTGAGCGCAAGTCCATATTCTTGTATGCGTAAATCGATTCTACACAGCGTAACAGTGTTTGTCCGTACTCTTATCAAATCCCCATTGCCTTGGCCTGCGCAAGGGGTTTGTTGCACAGGTAGATGCCCAGCAGGATCACCGCACCGCCGATCAGCATTGGCGCGGTCAACTGTTCGCCCAGCAGCAAGGCGCCAAAGATCACGGCCGTGAGTGGGTTAAGCGCGATGAATACCCCGGAGCGGGTCGCGCCGATACGTCGGATGCCATCGTAGTAGCCGATATAGGCCAGCGCCGACCCCAGCACACCCAGGTACAACAGGCTCATGACCTGCGAAAAATGCAGTTGGCCAATGGCCTCGACGCTAAAACGGCCCGTGATCAGCGAGGTCACGGTCAGCATCAGGGTGCCCAACAGGATTGACCAGGTGACCGTCTGCAGCGGCCCGAGGCTCTGGTTCAGTTCGCGGGAAAACAACGAGTAGATGCCCCACCCCACCACGCAACCAAAGATCAGCAGATCGCCCCGCCAGTTGCCGGCCCCTTCGCCCAGCAACTGCGGGTTGCGGCTGATGATGACCACGGCGGCGCCCGCCAGGCATAAGGCAATGCCCATGACCTTGATGCCGTTCAGGCGCTCCTTGAATAACCACCAGGACGCCAAGCCAATCACCGCCGGGTTCAGGGCCACGATCAATGAGGCGCGTGACGCGTTGGTGTACTGCAACCCGTAGAAGAAACACAGGTTGTAGAAAAAGATGCCGAAAAAACCCAGCACCAGCAGTTGTGCGGCCTGCCGCGGGTTTGGGCGTGCCAAGGGAATACGTGCGCCCCCCATGAACACCAACAATGCCAGGCTGGCCAGGCAAAAGCGCAGGCTAGCGGCCAGCAGAGGGTCAACTGCCTCACTCAGGTAGCGACCGGCGACGAAGGTACCGCCCCAGATCATGGTGACAGCGGCCAACTTGAAGTAAGTGATGCGATCCGAGGTTGAATACACGGGCGGTGGCTCTAATGGCTTGAGGGTTAGCCCATTGTTCTGGTAATACAGAGTCATCGTAAAATGAGCTTTCACTCATGACCCTGACTCAACTTGAAATATTCTCCCTGGTGGCCGAGCTGCAAGGTTTTACCAGCGCCGCCCACCGCCTGGGCATCAGCCAATCGGCGGTGTCCCATGCGATCAAGGGGCTGGAGGAGGAACTGGGCGTGGCATTGTTCAGGCGGCACCAGGCCCAGGTGGAACTCAGTGATATCGGCGCGCAGTTGCTGGGACGCGCCCGCGCGATGCTGGGGTTGGCCAATACACTGCAACAAGAGGCCGCGGACGCTCGGGGCATGAAACGCGGGACGTTGCGCATCGGCTCCTTCGGACCGACGTCCTCGACCTACCTGCTGCCGAAGATCCTCAACCGGTTTCGCCTGGAGTATCCCGGCATCGAAGTGCATGTGGACGAAGGGCCGGACAGGCAAGTCATGCAATGGCTCGACGAACGCCGGATTGATATCGGCTTTGTGGTACTGGAACAGGAACGTTTCGACACCTTCGCGCTGTTCGAGGACCAGATGGTAGCGCTGCTGCCGGCCGACCATAAGCTGGCGGCCCGCGAGCAGGTCAGCCTCAAGGAATTGTGCAACGACCCCTTTGCCCTGACTGAGGCCGGCTCGTCTGAATTGGTGCTGCGGCTGTTCAACGAGGCGCGGCTGACCCCTAACGTGCGTTTTCGCTGCTCGCAGTTGCTAAGCACCCTGGAAACCGTGGGTCGCGGGGATGCCGTGAGCGTGGTGGCACAGTCATCGTTGCCGATTTGGCGCGATCAACGCTATGTACAGCGCGCGCTGTCACCGCGTGTGCCGCGCCGGGTGGGCCTGGCCGTGCTGGACCGGCGGCACGCCTCCCCTGCGGCCCTCGCCTTCATTCGCATTGCCCAAGCTTTGGCGTGGTAGTGGCAGCTACTGGCTAAACGCTAGGTACCGCGAGCTTATTTTGGCCTGGACCTCTATCATCAATTGAATCTGATCCTGCAACAGGCCGTTCACTTCATGCCCCTCACCGTCAACGGCCCGCGAAAACGCGCCACTCGCAACGTGATCACCGCGCTCAGTGCGGTGCTGCCGATTGCACTCGGGGTGGTCATTCTGCATTGGCAAGCCGAACGCACCCTGCAACAAAGCACCGCCCAGACGGCGCAGGAAGCCGTGCGCCAATTCGACCTGATGCTCGACAACACCGCCCTCGCCGCCCAGGCCTTGCTGCCATTGGCGGGACGACCCTGTGATGACGCTGCGCAGTTGGCGCTGCGCGAACAGGTCACGCGCCGGCCGTTCGTGCGGGCGACCACTTTGTCCTGGCAAAAAAATATCTACTGCAGTTCGCTGTTCGGCAGCACCTATGCGTCGCCGGTCAACCCGGACGACTATGTGGATGGCCGCTTATGGCTGATGAATGGCAACCCGGTGACGCCGGACACGGCACTGCTGGTCTACCGGCTGGTCGACGGCGACAAGGCCGCCTTTGCTTCGATTGATGGTTACCACCTGACCAACGCGCTGCGCCTGATCAGCCGTTACGCCGACCTGGTGCTGCAGGTTGGCCCGAATTGGCTGGGGGCGGATGGAAAGGTGCACGACACGCAGGTGCCCGTATTCGCCGTGGCCCATCATCGCCTGGCGTCCGAGCGGTTTCACTACAGTGTCGACGCGGGCATGCCGGCCGGCGAAGTTTGGCGGTATATGCAGGCCCGATACCCGGCACTGTTCAGCCTGGTGGTGTTCTTTGGCGTGCTGGCGGGCGTGTTGGCCCATTGGCTGCAAAAGCGCTCTTCGGCGCCGACCCATGAACTGCAACGGGCGTTGGGTGCCCATGAATTCATTCCGTATTTCCAACCGGTCGTACGCGGTGATACCCGTGAGTGGGCCGGTTGTGAAGTATTGATGCGCTGGCAACACCCTAAAGAAGGCCTGGTGCGCCCCGACCTGTTTATCCCGCTGGCCGAACATTCGGGCCTGATCGTCCCCATGACTCGCGCCCTATTGCGTCAGACCGCTGCACAACTGGCGCCCCACGCGGCGCGGTTCCGCGCTGGATTCCATATCGGCGTGAACATCACCGCACGCCACTGCCAGGACTTGGCACTGGTGGATGACTGTCGTGAGTTCCTCGCCGCGTTTCCTGTAGGCCAGGTGACACTGGTGCTGGAGTTGACCGAACGCGAGCTGATCGAACCCACCGACATCACCCGTCGCTTGTTCGATGCGTTGCATCAACTGGGCGTGATGATTGCCATTGATGACTTCGGGACCGGGCATTCCAGCCTCGGTTACTTGCGTAATTTCAATGTGGACTATTTGAAGATCGACCAGAGTTTTGTCGCCATGATCGGCGCAGATGCACTATCAGGGCATATTCTTGACAGCATCATAGAACTGTCCGGGAAGCTCGACTTGGGTATCGTCGCCGAAGGTGTGGAAACCGCTGAACAGTGTGAATACCTGGCGGCCCAGGGCGTGGATTTCCTGCAGGGCTACCTGTTCGGGAAGCCATTACCCTGCAATGAATTTATTAAATCCCTGGTCGGCCATTGAATAGCCATGCACTACCGGTGTTGAAATAATCTTATTTAGACAAAAGACATGATTTACTCGTAGCGGATTAACTACTACAATTTTTCCTGCCTGTGCAGAATTCGCGGGACGACTTCTTTCTTGGGTCGCCTTAAAGCGCTTGGCTTATAGCTTTGTCTGCAGTTGATATCAGCCAAATACACTATTGGAGTACAGATTTTGTCCAGACTCGCCGAATTTCGCGCAGCAGAAAAAGCCCTTCAAGAACAGCTTGCCCAGCTGGAATCCCTGAAGAACGACGCCGGCCTGAAGAAAGAAATCGAATTCGAAGAAAAGCTTCAAGCCCTGATGAAGACCTATGGCAAAGGCCTGCGCGACATCATTTCCATCCTTGATCCAAACCCGGGCAAGTCCAGTGCTGCTGCCGTTGCCGCACCAAAACAGCGCCGCGCTCGCGTGGTCAAGGTTTACCAGAACCCGCACACTGGTGAACTGATCGAAACCAAAGGTGGCAACCATCGCGGCCTCAAGGCCTGGAAAGAACAGTACGGCGCCGCCACTGTAGACTCCTGGCTTCGCGGCTGATTGCACTGCACTAACAAAGAGCCCCGCTTAGGCGGGGCTTTTTCATTTCTTTTTCATTTCAATGGTTCGAAACCGAACTTAAATAACGTTTCATCATGTTCAGAACCCACGGGCATTACATACTTAAAGTTTCAGGCTATCGCGCACCGAACTGACTTCGTCCTTGCTGGCGTCGTACGCTTGCGCCTGCCCGGCGTATGAAAAAACATAGGCGTTATCGGTATCGACCGCACCCACCAATGTTTGTGAAAGCACGTGACGGCCGTTTTCGGTAATCACACAAGTAGTTTCCAGTGCTTCAAGGCGACTCAAGGTTGTAGGGTGCATCTTGCTGCACACACTTTGATAACCCCCCTGGGCAAAATCTTTCTGGATGGACTTGCGCATCTCCAGCAATACACCTGGGAGATTAACCTTATGGCCCGGCTCAATGGGCGTGCCGGTCAATTCGATGACCATCAAGGTCGCGCCATTTTCATCATTCTTGATCGCGCGCTGCCGGGACACGGGCCGTGGTGTGGCCGGCGCCTCTCCATCCGCCACGACTTCTTCGACTTGCCAGCCGCTGGGCCAATGAATTTCAGGGTCGGCGGCCATGACGAAGGGGCTGGCCAACAGCAAACACACAGCACTCAACAGCGGTTTACGACGTTCGATCATGACAAAAAACACCCAAGGTTCAAGCGCCAAAGTTTGAGCCCCAGGCCCATGGGTCGCAAGGCCTGCGTGGGCTTTTTCATTTGGCGCCGGGGGCGCGCCTTGCGTATCATGGCCCGGCTGCACGGATGCCAGCCGCAAGCCAAGGAACCGCTCACGTCTTAGAGCCGCGTTTGCCCCATTTTTTCTGGAGGGCCCATGAGCCTGCACGAACTGAACACTTTCCCGGGCGTCACTGCCCAACCTGACACCGCCACCGCCAACTTCGTGTTCAACCACACCATGCTGCGGGTCAAGGACATCACTAAGTCGCTGGACTTCTACACGCGCGTCCTGGGCTTTTCCCTGGTTGAAAAGCGTGACTTCCCGGAAGCCGAATTCAGCCTGTATTTCCTGGCCCTGGTGGACAAATCCCAGATCCCGGCCGACGCCGCCGAGCGCACCCAGTGGATGAAGTCGATCCCGGGCATCCTGGAACTGACCCACAACCACGGCACCGAAAACGACGCCGACTTCGCCTACCACAACGGCAATACCGACCCACGTGGCTTTGGCCATATCTGCATCTCGGTGCCGGATATTGTCGCGGCCTGTGAACGTTTCGAAGCCCTGGGCTGCGATTTCCAGAAGCGCCTGAGCGATGGCCGCATGAAGAGCCTGGCGTTCATCAAGGACCCGGATGCCTACTGGGTCGAGATTATCCAGCCCGCAC
The DNA here is from genome assembly GCF_002859085.1 of Pseudomonas sp. QC2. Classification (NCBI taxonomy): domain Bacteria; kingdom Pseudomonadati; phylum Pseudomonadota; class Gammaproteobacteria; order Pseudomonadales; family Pseudomonadaceae; genus Pseudomonas; species Pseudomonas sp. QC2. Next base: position 251,949 of record NZ_PKKS01000008.1, on the reverse strand, counting down.
CGCTGTAACGAAAAAACCCCATGATCGCTCATGGGGTTTTTCATTTCCGGGCTCGGTATTACGCCGGAGCGGAGGTGCGGATCAAATGGTCGAACGCACTCAAGGAAGCCTTGGCGCCCTCACCCACCGCAATCACGATCTGCTTGTACGGCACCGTTGTTACGTCACCGGCAGCGAATACACCGGGCAGTGACGTTTCGCCACGCGCATCGACAATGATCTCGCCGCGAGGGGTCAGTTCCACGGTGCCTTTGAGCCAGTCGGTGTTGGGCAGCAAACCGATCTGCACAAAGATCCCTTCCAGGTCGATGGTCTTGAACTCGCCGCTGTCGCGATCCTTGTAGGCCAGGCCGGTAACTTTCTGGCCATCACCTTTGACTTCACTGGTCAGCGCGCTGGTGATCACGTCAACGTTCGGCAGGCTGTAGAGCTTGCGCTGCAACACGGCGTCGGCGCGCAATTTACTGTCGAACTCAAGCAAGGTGACGTGGCTGACGATACCGGCCAGGTCGATGGCCGCTTCAACGCCGGAGTTACCGCCGCCGATCACCGCCACACGCTTGCCCTTGAACAACGGACCGTCGCAGTGCGGGCAGAAGCACACGCCCTTGGCTTTGTATTCCTGCTCACCCGGCACCCCCATTTCGCGCCAGCGGGCACCGGTGGCGAGGATCACGGTTTTGGACTTGAGGGTCGCACCGCTTTCGAAACGAATTTCGTGCAGGTCACCGGCGTTTTTCGCCGGGCTCAGGCTACTGGCGCGCTGCAGGTTCATGATGTCCACGTCGTACTGGCGTACGTGGGCTTCCAGGGCGCTGGCCAGTTTCGGGCCTTCGGTTTCCTGTACCGAGATGAAGTTCTCGATGGACATGGTGTCCAGCACTTGACCACCAAAGCGCTCGGCAGCGACGCCGGTACGAATACCTTTACGTGCGGCGTAGATCGCCGCCGCCGAACCGGCTGGGCCACCGCCGACGACGAGCACATCAAAGGCGTCTTTGGCGCTGATTTTTTCGGCGGCTTTTTCAATGCCGCTGGTGTCGAGCTTGGCGAGGATTTCTTCCAGGCCCATGCGGCCCTGGCCGAAGTTCACACCGTTCAGGTAAACGCTGGGCACTGCCATGATCTGGCGTTCGTCGACTTCTGCCTGGAACAGCGCGCCGTCGATGGCGACGTGGCGGATGTTCGGGTTGAGCACGGCCATCAGGTTCAGCGCCTGGACCACGTCCGGGCAGTTCTGGCAGGACAGCGAGAAGTACGTTTCGAAGCTGAACTCGCCTTTAAGGGCGCGGATCTGTTCAATCACTTCGACACTGGCCTTCGACGGGTGGCCACCGACTTGCAGCAGGGCCAACACCAGCGAAGTGAATTCATGGCCCATGGGGATGCCGGCAAAACGCAGGCTGATATCGGCACCCGGGCGGTTGATGGAGAACGAAGGCTTGCGCGCATCATCACCATCGGTTTTCAGGGTAATCAGCGTAGTGAGGCTGACAACATCCTGCAAAAGGGCAAGCATTTCCTGGGATTTCGCGCCGTCGTCGAGGGAGGCGACGATCTCGATCGGCTGGGTGACCCGTTCCAGGTATGACTTCAACTGAGCTTTAAGATTGGCGTCCAACATACGGGCGATTTCCTGTTCATTCGGTTTATTGCAGACAAAAAAACGCCCGAGCGAATCTCGCCCGGGCGTTTTGAGGGCGGATGCAGCTTACTTAAGTGCGGATTCCCGCCCTTGAGACTTCACAGACTTAGATCTTGCCGACCAGGTCCAGGGACGGAGCCAGGGTGGCTTCGCCTTCTTTCCACTTGGCTGGGCACACTTCGCCTGGGTGGGCAGCGACGTACTGGGCAGCCTTGATTTTGCGCAGCAGCTCGGAAGCGTCACGGCCAACACCGCCGTCGTTCAGCTCAACGATCTTGATCTGACCTTCTGGGTTGATCACGAAAGTACCGCGGTCTGCCAGGCCAGCTTCTTCGATCAGTACGTCGAAGTTGCGGGAGATGGTCAGGGTTGGGTCGCCGATCATGGTGTACTGGATTTTGCCGATGGCTGGCGAAGTGTTGTGCCAGGCAGCGTGGGCAAAGTGAGTGTCGGTGGACACGCTGTAGATTTCGACGCCCAGCTTCTGGAATTCGGCGTAGTTGTCAGCCAGGTCTTCCAGTTCGGTTGGGCAAACGAAGGTGAAGTCGGCTGGGTAGAAGAACACAACGGACCACTTGCCTTTCAGGTCGGCGTCGGACACATCTACGAAGTTGCCGTTTTTGTAGGCGGTCGCTTTGAACGGTTTTACTTGGCTGTTGATGATAGGCATCGTTGACTCTCCGTCAGGTTTGTAAAATGGGTGAAGAAGTTGATGAAGTGAATCCTACCCACTCTCTCGGCGGATGGCTCATTGGCAAACCTGATGCTGACGATTGGTTTTCCCTATCAGGTGACTGTATTAATAGAAGAAATCTCAAAGCAGCGGCTGGGTCGCCAAGGTCATGCCAATAAAGGGCGTGGATTCAACATAGCGCATGGCGGATTTCATGTCGCTCCAGCCGACGTAACTCATCAACGACTTCAAATCCCAGCCACTGCGATGCGCCCAAGTCGCAAAGCCACGGCGCAATGAGTGGCTGGTGTATTGCTCGGCAGGGATGCCGGCGCGCTCCAGCGCCTGGCGCAGCAGCGGGATCACACTGTTGGGGTGCAAGCCCTCCTCCCCCAGGTTGCCCCAGCGATCGATGCCGCGAAACACCGGGCCGCGTACCAGGGCCGAGGCGCTGAGCCATTCGCTGTAGGCCTGCACCGGACACAACCGCAACAGTGCCGGGGTGTGGTAGGTCTTGCCGAGGTTGTCGCGGTCGCTTTTGCTGCGCGGCAGATACAGGCTGATCCCGGCGCCGGGCGTCGCCTGCACATGTTCGATGTCGAGGCGGCACAGCTCATCGCTACGGAAGCCGCGCCAGAACCCCAGCAGGATCAGCGCCGTGTCGCGCTTGGCGCGCAGCAATCGGGGCTGATCCTGCGCCTGCGTTGCCGCTGTCGCCTCAACCTCAAGAGACGCCACCACCTGCTCCAGATGCTTGAGCTGCAAAGGCTCGGCTTGCTTCTCCTGCGCCGGGTGCACGGCGCGGATGCCCTTTAAGACCTTGCGCACCACCGGCGCTTTAGTCGGGTCGGGAAAGCCCTGGCTTGTATGCCACTGCGCCAGGGCCGAGAGCCGCAACTTTAAGGTATTCACTGCCAATACCCCCGCATGAGCGACCAGATAGCGCGCCACGCTATCGCTGGTCGCCGGCAGGAACCCGCCCCAACTCACTTCGAAGTGCTCGATGGCCGCGCGATAACTGCGGCGGGTGTTATCGCGGGTGGCGGCGTTGAGGTAACGATCCAGATCGCTCATGGGAGGCCTTTGTGTACTGCTGGCAGGTGTATGTGCCGGTTAAATGCGTATGACACGGGATAATACGCCAATATCCCATCTGTTAATTGATGAATTTCAACAGGTTTTTATTTGTGATATAGTATGTATATACATACCATGTACCACACTACGAAATCGACGGAGACCCTATGGCTCGCGGCGGCATTAATAAAGCAGTAGTTCAAACGGCACGCCTGGCGATCCTCGCCCGCGGCGAGAACCCCAGCATCGACGCTGTACGCATCGAGATGGGCAACACGGGCTCGAAAACCACGATTCATCGCTATTTGAAGGAGTTGGATGAGAGCGAAACCCGCGTCACCATCACCGAAGCACCGATCGACGACGAGCTTGGCGAGCTGGTGGCGCGACTGGCTCAACGCCTGAAAGAGAAAGCCCAGGAGCCAATCGACTTGGCCTTGGCACAGTTCGAGCAACAAAAGACCGCCCTGCTCGCCCAAGTAGAGGCGCTGGAAGCCGCCCAAAGCCAACTCCAGCAACAACTCGATATCCAGGCCGCAGCCCTGGCAGAAGAAAGCGCCGCCCTGCAAACCGCCACTACCAGCCTGCAGACCGAACAAACCCGTAACGCCGGGCTTAACCAGGCGTGCAGTGATTACGAGTTACGGATCAACGACAAGGACGAACAGATTCGTTCGCTGGAAGAAAAGCACCTGCATGCGCGCGACGCCCTGGAGCATTACCGCAATGCGATCAAGGAACAGCGCGAACAGGAACAGCGCCGCCACGAAGGCCAATTGCAGCAGGTACAGGCCGAGCTGCGCCAGGCACAGCAGAGCGCCATGGTGCGTCAGGATGAAATCACCCAACTGCATCGCGACAATGAGCGACTGCTGATCGAGCATCGGGTGACGGCGAAGGAATTGACGGCGCTGCAGGAGCAATCCCGCAAGGATCAGGCCCAACAGCTCAAGCTAAGTGAACAGGTCAGCCTGATTGATAACGAACGCACCCTGCTTCAGGAACGCCTGCGGGTGGCAGTGCTGGAGAGCCAGTCACGCCAGGAAGCGCTGACCGAACACCAGCACACCAACAAGACCTTGGAGCTTGAGCTGATCAAGGCCCAGGCAAGTATCGAGGCATTGCGCCTGGCAGCCACCGTTGCGGCGGCGCCCGAGGCAACCCCCAACGCCTGATCAGCCCGCCACAGGCGTGCGCAGGGTGACGAACTCTTCCGCCGCCGTAGGGTGCACGCCGATGGTTTCATCGAAATGCCGCTTGGTCGCGCCTGCCTTGAGCGCGATCGCCAGGCCTTGCACGATCTCACCCGCGTCCGGGCCGACCATGTGGCAACCCAGCACTTTGTCGGTGTCGGCGTCGACGACCAGCTTCATCAGGGTCTTTTCCTGGCACTCGGTCAGGGTCAGCTTCATTGGCCGGAAACGGCTTTCAAAGATCTGTACCTTATGGCCCTGCTCTTTCGCTTCTTCTTCGGTCAGGCCTACGGTGCCGATGTTCGGCAGGCTGAACACCGCCGTCGGAATCATCGCGTAATCCACCGGGCGATACTGCTCAGGCTTGAACAGACGACGCGCCACAGCCATGCCTTCGGCCAGGGCAACCGGTGTCAGTTGCACACGACCGATCACGTCGCCAATGGCCAGGATCGATGCCTCGGCGGTCTGGTATTGGTCATCCACCTCAACGAAGCCGCGCTTGTCGAGTTTGACGCCAGTGTTCTCCAGCCCCAGGTTGTCCAGCATCGGGCGACGCCCGGTGGCGTAGAACACACAGTCGGCTTCCAGCACGCGGCCGTCTTTCAACGTCGCCTTGAGGCTGCCGTCGGCCTGCTTGTCGATGCGTTCGATATCGGCATTGAACTGCAGGTCCAGGCCGCGCTTGGTCAACTCTTCCTTCAGGTGCGTGCGCACCGCACCGTCGAAGCCGCGCAGGAACAGGTCGCCGCGATACAGCAGGGTTGTCTGGGCACCCAGGCCATGGAAGATCCCCGCGAACTCGACGGCAATGTAACCCCCACCGACGACCAGCACGCGCTTGGGCAACGCCTTGAGGAAGAACGCTTCATTGGAGCCAATGGCGTGTTCACGTCCCGGAATCTCCGGAATCTGCGGCCAGCCGCCGGTAGCGATCAGAATGTGCTTGGCGGTGAAACGTTCGCCGTTGATCTCGACTTGGTGCGGATCAACCAGGCGCGCATGCCCTTCATGCAGGGTTACGCCGCTGTTCACCAGCAGGTTGCGGTAGATCCCATTGAGACGGTTGATCTCACGATCCTTGTTGGCGATCAGGGTCGCCCAATCAAAGTTCGCTTCGCCCAGAGACCAGCCAAACCCGCTGGCCTGTTCGAAATCTTCGGCAAAATGTGCGCCGTACACCAGCAGCTTTTTCGGCACGCAGCCGACGTTCACGCAGGTGCCACCCAGGTAGCGGCTTTCCGCCACTGCCACTTTGGCGCCAAAGCCTGCGGCAAAGCGCGCCGCGCGAACACCGCCGGAACCGGCGCCAATTACATACAGGTCAAAATCGTAGGCCATTTCACTCTCCTCGGCAGGACATCAGCATACCGACTTAGATGGGGCTGAAAAACGAAAAAGCCACCCGAAGGTGGCTTTTTCAGAGCAGGCGACGTTTACCGTGAATCAGTAAGCCTTGCCAGTCTTGTAGAAGTGCTCGTAGCAGAAGTTGGTCGCTTCGATGTAGCCTTCAGCGCCGCCGCAGTCGAAACGCTGGCCCTTGAACTTGTAGGCAATCACGCAACCGTCTTTGGCTTGCTTGAGCAGGGCGTCGGTGATCTGGATCTCGCCGCCTTTGCCTGGCTCGGTTTCTTCGATCAGTTTGAAGATATCCGGGGTCAGGATGTAACGACCGATGATCGCCAGGTTCGAAGGCGCGTCTTCCGGTGCTGGTTTTTCAACCATGTCACGTACGCGGATCAGGCCATCGCCAATGTCGTCACCGGCGATAACGCCGTACTTGTTGGTTTCGGTCGGGTTCACTTCCATCACTGCAACGATGGTGCAACGGTATTTCTGGTAGAGCTTGACCATCTGGGTCAGCACACCGTCGCCTTCCAAGTTCACACACAGGTCGTCCGCCAGTACCACGGCGAACGGCTCGTCGCCGATCAGTGGACGGCCGGTGAGGATGGCGTGGCCAAGGCCTTTCATCTGAGTCTGACGGGTGTAGGAGAACGAGCACTCGTCGAGCAGTTTGCGGATACCGACCAGGTATTTTTCCTTGTCGGTGCCCTTGATCTGGTTTTCCAGCTCGTAGCTGATGTCAAAGTGGTCTTCCAGTGCGCGCTTACCACGACCGGTCACGATGGAGATTTCGTTCAGGCCGGCATCCAGTGCCTCTTCGACGCCGTACTGAATCAGTGGCTTGTTCACCACCGGCAGCATCTCTTTGGGCATGGCCTTGGTCGCTGGCAAGAAGCGAGTGCCGTAACCGGCTGCTGGGAACAAGCATTTCTTGATCATATGAGTCCTTACAAAGGGCTGTGCGTACGGAATTCGGCGCAGTCTAATCAGGCCGCAGTCACCTTACAATGGGTCCTGCTGGCGTTGCGATGTCATCATAGAGAAAAAATGTCGGCGTAAGTTCCGCTCACGTTGTTGAGGGAATGTTCACCGGCACGGCAAAAAATGCCTGCACCTCCTGTTTTCAGAGGGCTGCAACCTTTTTAGCATGCTTTCAGGCTCAGAACACTGACCGAGAATAACTTGCGCGGCCCCGCGACATTTGGCGCTATCATTACGCCCTTGAACCAGACCACGAGATACTTGATAGATGTCAGAACCAAAAGGCGTGAACGGCTACCTGATCACCAAGCGAGCGGACGGCTGGCACCTGATCAACTTCCACGGCGACAGCGTCGCTGGCGCATTCGCGAGCGAAAGCCAGGCTATTGCCGTAGCCGAAGTGTTTGTGGATGAAGCGGGCCACGCATCGAGCAAACGGCCCAAGGGCAAGTAAGCGTCAACGCCCTGCGCAAAAAGCCCCGATGAACGGGGCTTTTTTGTGTTTGTCTGTACGTAGATGGCAGTTCGCTATAATCTCGCCGGAACGCCCCACGACAGTGTCAGCGCCCCTCCAACACCCTCGATGATGAACCTATATGAACAAGATTCTGGCACTGACCGCGGTACTGACCCTGGCCGGGTGCACCACCACTTCCGACGTCTTCCTGAAAAACGGCGAACAAGGCCTGACCATCGACTGCTCGGGCGAAGCCAATTCCTGGGCCAGTTGCTACGAAAAGGCTGACGCTTCGTGTGCGGGCACCGGCTACCGTATCGTCGGCACCGAAGGCACACCCTCGCTCAAGGAAAGTGAAAAGACCCTCGGCCAGGATGTGGGCAACTTCAAAAGCCGCAGCGTGGTGGTGGTCTGCAAGTAAGCGTTACGCCTACAGCTGAATATCGGCAAACTTGATTCCCAGGCCACGGATAGTCTCCACCAGTTCATCCAGACGCGGGAAAGACTCGACTTCATCCTGATCGTCTACCAGGAAAAAACTGCGGCCGCCGCTTTTCTTGAAGAAAACGATCCACTCCCCCAGGTCGGCTGGGTTCTGGATGATGTGAGTGGCCGATATCTGGCCTTCGGCCTGGCGCGCCCTGACGTGTTCACGCTTCATGAAAGACTTCCCTAAAAAGACAAATGCCGCACAAACCGAGAGTTTGCGCGGCATTTTTGCATTGATTGACCGAGAGTTTAACGGATGCCCTGCCCAATCAGCACGCCTTCTACGGTTTGGCCGTAAAGATTGATCCCGTCATTGGCATGGAATTTAACCCGGGTTTTCTCCACGGAACCCTCCACCAGTCGCGGATCCTGCGGCCGTTCGCGGCTGTTGATGTAGGCGGCCACATCCCAGGCTTGCTGATCACTCAGGCTGCCGCCCTTGCCCAGCGGCATGTTGTGCTTGATGAAAGACGCCGCCGTATTGATACGGTGCATCCCCGCGCCCCAATTGTAGGAATCCTTACCCCAGAGCGGTGGCATTACGTAGCTGTCACCCACCTTCTGGCCCTGCCCCTCGGCACCGTGGCAGACGGCGCATTGCTCTTTGTACACCTGCCCACCTTGGGACAGGTCATAACCCTTGGCCGGCTGGACCACGTCCGGGTAACCACGGCCCGGTAACTCCACGCCCAAAGGTGCCTTGCTCGCCAGCCAGTAGGCGTACACGGAGAGTGCGGTAATTTCGGGGCTATCAGCAGCCGGCGGGGTGCCACCGTTCATGCTGAACTGGAAACAGCCCTGCAACCGCTCGGCAAAGGTATTGACCTTGTCATTCTTCTTTCGATAGGCCGGGTACATCGGGTAGGCCGCCCACAGCGGCGCCGAATGGGCCAACCGGCCCTGATCCAGATGGCAATTGCTGCAATTGAGTCCGTTACCGACAAATGTCGGCGCCAAGCGCTTGGTATCCACGAACAGCGCGTAGCCTTGCTTGACCAGCTTGCCGTAGGCGTTGTCAGGCAGCTCGCGCTCTTGAGGCGGTTGGAATTGAGCGACCGCCGCGTGGCTGGCGGATGGCGGCAACTGCGACTGACCTTCCATGGCAATCGTGGCGGCATGCGCTGACGACAGACCGTACGCCGCCAGCACCAAGCCATGCATAAACGGGCTCATGGCTTGGCCTCCTGTTTCAGCGACGCGAAATACTCGGCCACGCCCTGTGCTTCCTCCGGCGTGAGGGATTTGGCGATGTGGCCCATCAAGTCATTCGGGTCATTGTGACGAGTTCCGTTTTGCCACGCCGTCAACTGGGCGGCCAGGTAGGCTGCGGGCTGGCCCACCAGCGGTGGAAACGCGTCGCCTACCCCCGTACCGGCGGGGCCATGGCAACTGGCGCATGGCGGAATTTGTCGCTCCCACGCGCCCTGCTGTGCAAGCTTTTGCGCAGCACCGAGGGGCATCTCGCTGCGCTGGATCGGTTCGGGGACAAAGGCCGGCATCGCCGCCAGCGCCTCGCTGACGGCTTCGACTTCAGCGTCGGTGAGGGCGTTCGCCAGCGGCTGCATCACCGGATTGACGCGACTGCCGCGCTTGAAGTCCTCCAGTTGTTTACGCACATACGCCGCCGGCAGCCCCGCCAGCCTGGGGAAACCCGCTGCGGCAATACCCGCGCCATCGGCACCATGGCAGGCGACGCAGGGCATGGCGCCCGGTTGCGAGCCGCCCTCGGCAAAGATCTTCTTCCCCTCCAGCGCGTGAGCGTTGCCCAACAGCAACATCAGCGCACAGCCCATCAGCACTCGTCCCAGAGACATCATCACCCCTCCATTTTATAGTTATAAGCTTAGGCGTTTATGGCATAAGCCTACAAATGGTAGGGGAATGAGCCCGTCGCGACAACACTCAAAACGTGTCATAAAAAAAGCCCGGCCCCACGCGTGCGGGGCCAGGCTCTTTTATCGGATTCGAGTCGCGGGTGAAGCGCGCTGTATCAGCCGGAAATGCACTCTTCGCCAGCCTTTTTCACGTCACCCGGACGGATCGGCACATTGGACATGCTCTCGTAGAGCTTGATGCTGCTACCGCTGGAACGTTCATCAATTTCAAAAATCGCCGATGGGTCGGCTGAAAACTTTTGCGGCACGATCACCTGCACGCCACCGTCCTTATGCGGTTCGATCTGCGGCGGCCGGCGGGTCGCCGACAGTTTCTGCACCACACACGCGGCGTATTCCTGAGGTTTCTTCCCGGAAATGACCGCCAAGGTCGGCGGGGTCTGCTTGATATCTGCAACCGAAGCACACCCACCAATCGCCAGGGCCAGAACCAACACACTCCACTTCATATAAAACCTCCGATAAAGACCCTACGACAGCGGGGATGGTATTTTTCTCCCGCCCACGTAGGATTTATCCCTGATAACTCGGTAAATAACTGTTTTAAATTGTCGACGTCGTTGAAGACGGGCCGATAATAAACGCGCTGGGGCTGATAAACTCCATCTTAACCTACGTATCGTTCTGATTTTTCAGAAAAAGCCCTTCTGGAGACACCCCCAATGAAATTCATCCACCAGCGCGAGCACCTCAACGAGGGAGACATTGTTGTCATCGAATGCTCGCAGACTTGTAATATTCGTCTGATGAGCGATGCGAATTTTCGCAGCTTCAAGAACGGCGGCCGCCACACTTACCACGGTGGCGCATTTGACAAATTCCCAGCCAAAATCACCGCGCCGAGCACCGGTTTCTGGAACATTACCCTGGACGTCGTCACGCGCCGCGCCATCAGCGTGACCCGCAAACCCGCGCTGTCCCACAAGATCCGCATTGTGCGTCGTACCAGCTCCAAGCTGAGCTGATCCGCCATCCAAAGGAAATAGCCGTGACTGCCACCACCAAATACGTGATCAAGTACAAGCTCAACGGCGAACGCCGCTTTGAGTTCGCTCAACTGCAGACCAACAGCGTCGAAGAAGCCAAGCAAGCCCTGGCGAAGATTCACGATGCCAGTGATGAAATCACCGACATCAATGTGAGCAAGGCGCTGTAAGCCGATGCCCGGCCCCACCGCTGACCTGTTCGCCGATGACGCCTTGCAGCAACCCGCTGGGCGCGAACAAATTGGCGAACAGTCCTACGTGCTAAGGGGCTACGCCCTGCCCTGGATTGAGCGCCTTCTGCCGGAGTTACGGCAGGTGCTGGCTCAATCACCGTTCCGGCAAATGGTCACACCCGGTGGCTTCACTATGTCGGCCGCATTAAGCAGCTGCGGCGACCTGGGCTGGACCACCGACACTTCCGGTTACCTCTACTCACCACTCGACCCGCGCACCCAGCAGCCCTGGCCGCACATGCCGGACACCTTGCGGCAATTGGCTGTGCTGGCGGCGGCAGACGCCGGCTTTGTCGACTTTGCCCCCGACGCCTGCCTGATCAACCGTTATGTTCCGGGTGCAAAGATGTCCCTGCACCAGGACAAGAACGAGCGCCGCTACAGCGAACCGGTGGTGTCGGTGTCGCTGGGGTTACCGGCGATTTTTCTGTTTGGCGGGCATGAGCGCAGTGCCAAGGCTCAGAAAGTCTCGCTGTTCCATGGCGACGTGGTGGTCTGGGGCGGTGTGGACCGCCTGCGTTTTCACGGCGTGATGCCGATCAAGGATGGCGTGCACCCGGTCATGGGGCCGCAACGCATCAACCTGACCTTTCGCACCGCCGGCTGATTTGACCGCAAGCTTCAGAGTGCCATGGGTTCACGGCATGACTAATCTGGCCAGGAACCGTCAAGAGTGCCGACCATGAGTATCGAACAAGATCCGCGCTGGGCAGCCATTCTCGCCCGCGACCCCAAGGCCGATGCGTTGTTCGTCTACGGCGTGAAGACCACCGGCGTGTACTGCCGCCCCAGCAGCGCTTCGCGCTTGCCGCGCCCGGAAAATATCGAATTCTTCGACACCCCGGCACAGGCCGAAGCCGCGGGTTATCGCGCCAGCAAGCGCGCGGCCGGGGACCAGACCCAGCTTGCGGCGCACCATGCGCAACTGGTGGCCGACGCCTGCCGCCATATCGAACAGTCCGACACCCCGCCCAGCCTGAACACGCTGGCCACGCACGCCAAACTGAGCCCCTTCCATTTTCATCGCGTGTTCAAAGCCATCACCGGCCTGACCCCCAAGGGCTACGCCAGTGCCCATCGTTCACGCAAAGTGCGCGATGGCCTCAAGGGCTCGCACTCGGTGACGGATGCGCTGTATGACGCAGGTTTCAATTCCAACAGCCGTTTTTATGAATCGGCCAATCAATTGCTCGGCATGACGCCCAGTGACTACAAGGCCGGTGGCACTAACAACGCGATTCTGTTTGCCGTCGGGCAGTGCTCGCTGGGTGCGATCCTGGTGGCACAAAGCGCCCGTGGCGTGTGCGCGATTCTGCTGGGGGATGACCCGGACCAACTGGTGCGCGACCTGCAGGATCAGTTTCCCAAGGCCGAGCTGGTCGGCGCCGACCCGCGCTTCGAACAGTTGGTCGCACAGGTCGTGGGGTTTATCGAAGCGCCCGCGCTCGGCCTGGACCTGCCGCTGGACCTGCGCGGCACGGCGTTTCAGGAGCGGGTGTGGCAAGCCTTGCGTGAGATTCCTCCGGGGAGCACAGCCAGCTACGCGCAGATCGCTGAGCGCATCGGCGCGCCAAAGTCCTTCCGCGCCGTGGCCCAGGCCTGTGGTGCAAACAGTATCGCGGTGGCAATCCCCTGTCACCGCGTAGTACGCAGTAATGGCGAGCTCTCCGGCTACCGCTGGGGCGTGGAGCGCAAGCAGCAATTGCTGGCGCGTGAAAGCGAGGCCTAACCCAGCTTGCGCTTGCGAAACTCGGCGACTTTATGACGGTTGCCACACAACGCCATGCTGCACCAACGACGCTTATGCGCCTTGGTACGGTCGTAGAACCACAACACGCAGTCGGGATGCTCGCAGGTGCGGATCAAGTTGAAATCTGCGTCCACCAGCAAGGCGGCAGCCGCTTCGGCAATCGGTGAAAGAAACTGCTCCGGCGTTTGTCGTTTGCGTTGACGCACCAGGTGCACTTCACCCGGCGCCGGCCAGCTGAGCTGCGGATGGCTGACCGCCTTGCGCAAAAAACCATTGAGCGCGGCGGGGTCGGCCTGCTCGCCCGCCTTGCGTGCCTCAAGCAACACTCGAATCACTTCCCGCAGCGTCCTGGCCGTCGCCAGTAAAGCCCCCGCGTCAAACGCCGGCACCTCGCCCTCTTCCACCCAGCCCAAGCGCACCAGCCAGCGCTCGACATCGGCGTCGGCCTGCCAGAACTCAAAGGGCTCACCGTCGACATTGGCGCGGGTATTGAGCATGTCCAGTACCGGGTCATCGGCAAGGACATAGGGTTCCGGAAGTACGTGGGTGGTCATGGCGGATCCTCTTGAGCATCTGCGGATCGTAACCTGTATTTCTTCTCAAGGGTAGTTACAGAAAATGATTTTATAACCTGAATAAAACGTTTGACAGGTTACCTATTCAGGCGCAGTTTTTAAAAACGGTAACCCGTAAATCAATTTAATCTAGTTACTAAGGTACAGACCTCATGACCACTCCAGCCCCCGTCATCCATTACCGTCACGTTGATGTCGACGGCGTACGCATGTTCTACCGTGAGGCCGGTGCTCCGTCGGCCCCGGTCATGTTGTTGCTGCATGGCTTCCCCAGTTCGTCGCATATGTTCCGCGACCTGATCCCTTTACTCGCCACGCGATTCCGGGTGATCGCCCCGGATTTGCCGGGTTTCGGGTTTAGCGAGGTGCCGGCCGAACGCGATTACCTCTACAGTTTCGATAACCTGGCGATCACGGTGGGGCATTTTGTCGAGGCGTTGGCGTTGAGCCGCTACGCCCTATACGTCTTCGATTACGGTGCGCCGGTCGGTCTGCGCCTGGCGGTGGCGCACCCGGAACGGGTCAGCGCGTTGGTGTCGCAAAATGGCAACGCCTACCTGGAAGGCTTGGGCGATGCCTGGGCGCCGATTCGTACCTACTGGGCCGAGCCGAGCCAAGCCAACCGTGAAGTGATCCGCAACGCCGTGATCAGCCTCGAAGGCACGCGCTACCAGTACCTGCATGGTGTGAATCAGCCCGAGCGGGTGGCGCCCGAAGCCTACATGCTCGACGTACTGCTCATGCAGCGCCCCGGCAACGACGAGATCCAGCTGGACCTGTTCCTCGACTACCGTAATAACCTGACGCTCTACCCGGCATTCCAGGCCTTCTTTAACGCCACGCAAGTGCCGACACTGGTGATCTGGGGCCAGAACGATCCGTTCTTCATCCCGCCAGGTGCGCACGCCTATAAAACCGACAACCCCAACGCGGTGGTGGAACTGCTGGACACCGGCCACTTCGCCCTGGAAACCCATGCGGCGCATATCGCCGAGCGGATTCACACGGTACTGGGCAACGCCATCAACTGATGGCGCACCACGAACGCACACGTTCGTCCAGTGAATAAAACAGACTGGCCGGGTGCCAATGGCCCTGTTACAACAGCGAAAAGCCTCACTGACGCTGGAGACGCATTCCATGAGCACCTGGCCAGACACCCGAATTCTCGACCTGCTGGGCATCGACGTGCCGATCATCCAGGCCCCCATGGCCGTCGGCACCACCACGGCCATGGTCATCGCCGCCAACGCTGCGGGTGCGCTGGGTTCATTACCGGCGGCCGCGCTGAGCATCGAGCAACTGCGCGACGCGCTGAGCACTATCCGCCAGGCCGGCGCACGGCCGATCAACGTCAATTTCTTCTGCCACCAACCACCCGCGCCCGATGCAGCGCGTGATCAACACTGGAAGGCGTTGCTGGAGCCCTACTACCGCGAATTGGGTGCCGACTATGACGCGCCAACCCCGGTCTCCAACCGCGAACCGTTCAACGAAGCGGCTTGCCAGGTGGTTGAAGAGTTTCGCCCAGAGGTGGTCAGTTTCCACTTTGGCCTGCCGGAAAAATCCCTGTTGGACCGAGTAAAAGCCACGGGTGCGAAAGTGCTGTCCTCGGCCACCACCGTCGAAGAAGCCCTCTGGCTGGAACAGCACGGCTGCGATGCAATCATCGCCATGGGCAGTGAAGCGGGTGGGCATCGTGGCTTGTTTCTCAGCGATGACCTCAACACCCAGATCGGCTTGTTCGCCCTGGTGCCGCAAGTGGTCGACGCCGTCAGCGTGCCGGTGATTGCCGCCGGCGGCATCGGTGATGCACGTGGGATTGTCGCGGCATTCGCCCTGGGCGCCTCGGCGGTGCAGATTGGTACGGCGTACCTGTTTACCCCCGAAGCCAATGTCACCGCGTCCCACCATCACGCACTGCGGCACGCCCAGGCCAGCGAAACCGCGCTGACCAACCTGTTCACCGGTCGCCCGGCACGCGGCATCGTCAACCGGGTCATGCGTGAGCTCGGTGCGATCAACCCGGCCGCGCCGGCCTTCCCGACCTCCGGCGGTGCGCTGATACCGCTCAAGGCCAAGGATGAGGCCGGCTTCAGTAACCTGTGGTCCGGCCAGGCCCTGCGCCTGGGCAAAGACATCACCACGTATGAGCTGACCCGCGAACTGGCGGAGCAGGCGTTGGCCAAGCTCAACTAGAACCTTCACCTGTGGCAACTTTGCACTGTACCGGCAATGGCCAACCGCTATATATTCCCATACATAGCGGTAAGGCCTTCTCCCTATAACAAGCCGTACAGATTCAAAGGAGCTGCTTCATGAAGATTCACGCCTCACGCTTGGCCGTCCTGGTCGCTGCCCTCGCCTTCGGTTCGGCGCAGGCCGATGAAGTCCAGGTGGCCGTGGCCGCCAACTTCACCGCACCGATCCAGGCGATTGCCGCCGACTTCGAGAAAGACACCGGCCACAAGTTGGTCGCCGCCTACGGTGCCACCGGCCAGTTCTACACCCAGATCAAGAACGGCGCGCCCTTCGAAGTGTTCCTGAGCGCCGACGACACCACGCCGCAAAAACTCGAAACCGAAGGCGACACTGTCAAGGGCTCACGCTTCACCTACGCCGTCGGCACCCTCGCGCTGTGGTCGGCCAAAGAAGGCTACGTGGACGCCAAAGGTGACGTGCTGAAGAAAAACGAATTCCGGCACCTCTCCATCGCCAACCCCAAAGCCGCACCCTACGGCCTCGCCGCCACCCAGGTGTTGGCCAAGGAAGGTCTGACCGAGAAGGTCAAAGACAAGCTCGTTGAAGGCCAGAACATCACCCAGGCCTATCAGTTCGTGTCCACCGGCAACGCCGAGCTGGGTTTTGTCGCCTTGTCGCAGATCTACAAAGACGGCAAAGTCACCAGCGGTTCGGCCTGGATTGTTCCAGCCGCGATGCATGACCCGATCAAACAGGACGCAGTGATCCTCAACAAGGGCAAGGACAGCGCGGCTGCCAAGGCACTGGTTGAGTACCTCAAGGGGCCTAAAGCCGCTGCCGTCATCAAGTCCTACGGTTACGAGCTGGCCAAGTAAATGCCGTTATCGAGTGCCGATTTTTCCGCTATCTGGCTGACCATCAAGCTGGCGTCACTGACCACCGTGATCCTGCTGGTTATCGGCACTCCGATTGCCCTGTGGCTGTCGCGCACCCGCTCCTGGTGGCGCGGCCCCATCGGCGCCGTCGTCGCCTTGCCGTTGGTGTTGCCACCGACGGTGATCGGCTTCTACCTGCTGTTGACCATGGGCCCCAATGGCTATTTCGGCCAGTTCACCCAGTGGCTGGGCCTGGGCACTCTCACCTTCAGCTTCGCCGGGCTGGTCATCGGCTCGGTGATCTATTCCATGCCGTTTGTGGTGCAGCCGTTGCAAAACGCCTTCTCCGCCATCGGCACGCGCCCGCTGGAAGTGGCGGCTACCTTGCGCGCCAATCCCTGGGATACGTTTTTTAGCGTGATCCTGCCCCTGGCGCGTCCAGGTTTCATCACCGCTTCGATCCTCGGTTTCGCGCACACCGTCGGTGAATTCGGCATGGTGCTGATGATCGGCGGCAATATCCCGGACAAGACCCGGGTGGTGTCCGTACAGATCTACGACCACGTGGAAGCCATGGAATATGCCCAGGCCCATTGGCTGGCCGGCGCCATGGTGGTGTTCGCGTTCCTGGTGTTGCTGGCGCTCTATTCCAGCCGTAAAACCAAGATGGGCTGGAGCTGATGTCGATGATTGATGTACGCCTGCACCTCCAGTATTCGGGCTTTGCCCTCGACGTCGACCTGCACCTGCCCGGCCGCGGGGTGACCGCGCTGTATGGGCATTCCGGCTCCGGCAAGACCACGTGCCTGCGCTGTATCGCCGGACTGGAGCGCGCCGGAGACGGTTTTATCCAGATTAACGATGAAGTCTGGCAAGACAGCCGCAACGGGCGGTTTGTCCCCCCGCATAAGCGCGCGCTAGGTTACGTGTTTCAGGAGGCCAGCCTGTTTGCGCATCTGTCGGTGCGGGACAACTTGGCGTTCGGCCTCAAGCGCATTCCTCGGCAGCAGCGCCGTGTGGACATGGCCCAGGCCACCGAGTTGCTGGGCATCGGTCACCTGCTTGACCGCCATCCCCAGCACCTCTCCGGCGGTGAACGCCAACGCATCGGCATCGCCCGCGCGTTGCTCACCAGCCCAAGCCTGCTGTTGATGGACGAGCCACTGGCCGCCCTCGACAGCCAGCGCAAAGGCGAGATCCTGCCGTACCTCGAACGCCTGCACGATGAGCTGGACATCCCGGTACTGTATGTCAGCCATGCTCAGGATGAGGTGGCGCGCCTGGCCGATCACATCGTGTTGCTCAGCGACGGCAAGGCCTTGGCCAGCGGCCCCATCGGCGAAACCCTGGCGCGGCTGGACCTGCCCCTGGCGTTGGGCGACGACGCAGGTGTGGTGATCAACGGCACGGTCAACGCCTACGACGATCACTACCAGTTGCTCACCCTGCAGCTGCCCGCCAGCGCCCTGCACATGCGTGTGGCCCATGCACCGCTGGCCGTGGGCAAAGCGCTGCGCATCAAGGTGCAGGCGCGTGATGTCAGCCTGAGCCTGCAGGCCGAGGAACACAGCAGCATCCTCAACCGCTTGCCGGTGACGGTCATTCAGGAGATCTCGGCGGACAACAGCGCGCACGTGCTGGTGCGCCTGGACGCGGGGGGCACGCCGTTGCTGGCGCGCATCACGCGCTTCTCCCGCGACCAACTGCAATTGCACCCCGGCCAGACGCTGTGGGCGCAGATCAAGGCGGTCGCCGTGCTGGCGTAAACAACCTTTTGGCACGACCGCATACGGCTGCGGTCAATCAGACATACCGGCCTGATTTGTTGCCAAGGAACCCGTCCCATGTCCGACTCTGCGCTGCCCCGCGACCTGCATTACGTTGACGACACCCAGCCTGGCATCCGTCGCAAGACGGTGCGCGGCAAGTTCCAGTATTTCGACCCCAAGGGCGTACGCATCACCGACGCCGATGAGATCAAGCGCCTCAACGCCCTGGCGGTCCCACCGGCCTACACCGATGTGTGGATCTGCGCCGACCCGCGCGGCCACCTGCAAGCCACCGGCCGCGATGCACGCGGGCGTAAGCAGTACCGCTATCACGCGCGTTGGCGTGAAGTGCGCGACAGCGACAAGTACGCTCGGCTGCAGGAATTCGGCAATGCCCTGCCGACATTACGCAAACAATTGGAAGCGAAAATCGCCGAGCCCGGTTTCACTCGCGAAAAAGTCTTGGCCACCGTGGTGATGCTGTTGGACGCTACGCTGATCCGCGTCGGCAATACCCAATATGCGCGGGACAACAAATCCTACGGGCTGACCACCCTGCGCACCCGCCACGTGGATGTGAAAGGCAGCGAGATCCAGTTCCAGTTTCGCGGCAAGAGTGGCGTGGAGCATCAGATCAGCGTCAAGGATCGGCGCCTGGCCACGGTGGTCAAGCGCTGCCTGGAATTGCCGGGGCAGAACCTGTTCCAGTACCTGGACGAAGACGGCGAGCGGCACACTGTCAGCTCCCAGGACGTGAATGAATACCTGCACAGCCTCACCGGTGCGGACTTCACCGCCAAGGACTACCGCACCTGGGCCGGCACGGCCATGGCGCTGGCGGTGTTGCGGGAATTGGAGTGGCAGCCTGAGTCCGATGCCAAGCGACACGTCGTGGCGATGGTCAAGGACGTCGCCAAGCAGTTGGGCAACACCCCGGCGGTGTGCCGCAAGTGCTACATCCACCCCGCCGTACTGGAGCATTTCAGCCTGGGCGAACTCTCCAAGCTGCCTAAGCCGCGACTGCGCAAAGGGCTCAAGGCCGAAGAGGTCGCCTTGGCGATGTTCCTTGAACAACTGGCGGCGGACTTGCCGAAAAAAGCCAAGGCGGGTTAGGCTTTGCCTCCCTTCTGATTCGCAGGACGATCGCCGACGTGAACCACTAAGCCTTCCAAAATGTATCTGCAACAAGCCGCCTGGCGCGCTTGTTGGCCTGTCCGACATTTTTTGGAGGTGCTGATGACTGACGTCAACCGGCTGCCCGCGCTTGTTTCCCTGCAACACCTGAGTGTCCAGTTCGCCAATGGCGAGACCTTGCTGGACGACCTGAGCCTGTCCATCGATCACACCCCCACCGGCATTGTGGGGCGCAACGGATGCGGTAAGAGCGTCCTGGCCCACGTGATCGCCGGGCTGCTGTCGCCCTCCTCCGGCACCCGCAATGGTACGGCTACTGTGGTTTATGTGGCGCAGAACCCCGTGGTTGCGCCAGGCGCGAGCATTGCCGACCTCACCGGCACCACCGCGATCTTGTCAGCCCTTGGGCGCATGGCCCAAGGCACGGCGCAGGTCGATGATCTTGAGTTGATCGACGACCGTTGGGACCTGGCCGAACGCTTGCGCAACGCCCTGGATGCAGCGGGCCTGGAAGCGCTTGGTGTCGACACCCCGGCCGATACACTCAGCGGCGGTCAGTTGGCACGGATTGCGGTTATCGGCGCGCTATTGGCTGCGCCACACCTGCTGGTGCTCGACGAGCCCACCAACCACCTCGACAGCGATGGCCGTGCATGGCTGCTGCGCCAGCTCAGTGAGTGGCGCGGCGGCCTGGTGGTGGTCAGTCATGATCGACAATTGCTCAACACCATGGCACGCATCGTTGAACTGTCGCCCCTCGGCGTCCACGTGTATGGCGGCAACTACGATGCCTATCGGCACCAGCGCAATGCCGAACAACAGGCCGCCGTCTGCGCACTGGAACACGCCCGCCTGGCGCGCAGCCGCGAACGTCGGCGCCTGCAAAAAGATCATGACAGCCTGCAGCGCAATGCCGCTCGCTCACGCAAACACGCCGAGACCGCCAACGTCGACCGATTCACCCAGGCACGCTGGAAAGGCGCCGCCACGGAAATCGTCCACACCCTGCGCAGCGCGCACGAGCAGCGCAAACATGACCTGGATGCTCAGGTGCGCGAGGCCTACGAACGGGTCATGGAGGAAACGCCGACGCTGTTGGCGTTGCCCGCTTCCGCAGTGCCCGGCGGTCGCCAGGTGGTGTCCCTGATAGACCTAGAATTGCCTTGGCTGCCGTCGAGCCGCCTCAACGTCCAACTCGCCGGCCCGGTGCGCGTCGCGGTGCGTGGGCCCAACGGCTGTGGCAAGTCCACACTGCTCAAGGTATTGGCGGGAGCATGGCGGGCGGTGAGCGGGGAGTGCCGGGTGACGGTGCCCACTGCCTACATTGATCAACACCTCGCACTGCTGGACGATCAAGGCTCCATCGTTGAACAGCTCAACCTGCTCGACACGCCACTGGCCGAAGCCCCATTGCGCACGCGCCTGGCTTTGCTGCAACTGGATGCCTTGCGGGTGACCCAGCCGGTCGGGCAGCTCAGTGGTGGCGAACGATTAAAGGCAGCCATGGCCATTGCCCTGTGGCGCGAGGAGCCCGCGCAGCTGCTGTTGCTGGACGAGCCGACCAACCACCTGGACCTGGAATCGGTGACGGCGGTTGAGCAGGCGCTGCAGGGGTTTACCGGGGCAATCATTGTGGTGTCCCATGACCCGGCGTTTGTGCAAACGATCAGGCCGACGCATTACCTCGACTGGCATCGCACGGGTTGGTCCCTGCAGTGTGTTTGAGGTCATTGCATACGCGCTGAAAGCGTCCTACGGTAGTGGCCGTATAATCTCACCGAGGAACCCGGTCCTATGCTGCCTTCGCCCCGCAAGCCCTACGCCAACGCTGCACTTGCCCATCGACAGCGCTGGCGTGGTCGGGTCGGGCTGATGCTGGTGGCCAGCCTGTCGGTACTGGCGGGCATGACCGATGCCATCGGTTTCATGGCAAGCGGCGACTTTGTTTCGTTCATGAGCGGCAATACCACGCGCCTGGCGGTGGCAATCAGCGCGGGAGAGCTTGGCCTGACCGGGCGCCTGTTGTTGCTGGTTGCGACATTTATCGTCGGCAACGCCTTGGGGGTAGTGGTCAGCCGGCTGAGCCGCCGCCATGCGTTGCCCTTGCTGTTGTGTATTGCCGCCCTGTTATGCGGTGCGGCATTCCTGCCGTTCGCCGATACGTTGCCCGCGCTGCTGGCGGCGATCGTCGCGATGGGCATGCTCAATGCCGCTGTGGAAGAGGTCAACGGGCTGCCGGTAGGGCTGACTTACGTCACCGGCGCGCTTTCCCGCTTTGGTCGCGGGCTGGGACGCTGGCTGCTGGGGGAGCGCCGCAGTGGCTGGCGTGTGCAGTTGATCCCGTGGGGCGGGATGTTCGTGGGGGCAGTCATTGGCGCGCTGTTGGAGCAGCAGCTGGGCCTGAAGGCGCTGCTGGTCAGCGGCGTACTGGCGGGGTTGCTGGGGCTGATCTCGCTGAAAATCCCGCGCCGTTGGCACCTGGGTTACATGCCGCGCTGAAAAAAGAAGATGCTCGCCCGACGTTTAGGCCTCGACGTCCGTGTACTGGTAAAGAGCCATCATGTCGGGCGAGCCGGTGAATCATAAGCTAATGCCTCGCGGCTGTCGTGCCAGGCATTTCCTAAAACGACTAAGGCATTCGCCTACAGGCAGGTCGCGAGTGCGGCCAAACGACGCTTGGCCGGCATGTTGTCTTGTGCGGCGTAGTAGTTGATGGTCGAACCGGTACCCGCGCTTTGCACGTCGGCGAAGTAATCACCCGCGGTGGTGTAGACGGTAAAACCGCCCGCGCCGATCGGCTCCTTGAAGCCACCGGCGTCAACGCCGAAGACGCTTTCGTCCTGCCAGCCGAACTGGACGCATTCGGCAACTACCAGGGTGGCCTTGTCCGAAGCCAGGGTCTTGTAGGGCGTGCCTGCACGCGCCTCTTTCATCTTCGAACCCGCGCAACCGGCCAGGGCCGCCAGTACCAGTGCGCCAATTACCACCTTGTGCATGCCATTGCTCCGTTGGAAAAAACGCGACTGTACCATTGCCGCGCGCCGGACTGCCGGATGCATGAACTTTGTTTCACTGTAAAGACGGAAAACGCGGCCTATAGTGGCCACGCTCATTTTTAGAAGTATCCCTTCTGCCCGCTCTCCCGCGGGCTTTTTTTTCGCTGGGTGGTTGTCAGAGCAACCAGCGGAACAGGTAGAACAACGTCATGCTCAGCAGCACGGTCATCAGCACGTTACGCGTCCAGAACATCAACGCCACCGCGCTGATACCCGCCAGCAAATAAGGGTTGGCCGGGCTCAGGTTAAGCTGGTGGTCGGCGAGAAAGATGATCGGTCCGCAAATCGCCGTGAGCATTCCCGGCACCGCAAACCCGAGAAACTCCCGCGCACCGCGGTTGAGACGCACCGGCAGGCGCGGTTCGATAAACAGGTAACGGTTGAGGAAGACCACCAGGCCCATCGCCACAATCATGATGTAGATCATCGCTGCCCCACTCCCAGTCGCTTGCAGGCATACCCTGCGCTCATGCCCAGCACGCCGGACACCACCACCGCCGACTCCCACTGCAGGAAACTCAGCCACACCGAAAACAGCAGCGACACCGCCACGCAGACCACCGTGGGGATGTCACGCACCACCGGCGTAATCAACGCGATAAACGTCGCAGCGATGGAAAACTCCAGGCCCAGTTGATCGAGGCCGGGAATGCTTTTACCGAGCACGATGCCGGCCAGGGTGAACAGATTCCAGGCGATATAAAACGTCAGGCCCACGCCCAGGGCGTACCAGCGATTGAACGTCTCGCGGTCGTAGTGGCTGACCAGGGCGAAGAATTCATCGGTGAGCAGAAAGCCCAGGCTCATGCGCCAGCGGGTGTTGAGGGGCGACAGGATCGGGCGCAAGTGCATGCCGTAGAGCAAATGCTGGGAGGTGAGCAGCAAGGTGGTCAGCACAATGGAAATCAGGCTGGCGCCGCTCTTGACCATGCCGATAGCGACCAGTTGCGCAGCGCCGGCAAACACGATGGCGGACAAGCCTTGGGCTTCCAATGGGCTGAACTGCGCATCAATGGCCATGGAACCGGCGAGCAGCCCCCACGGCGCACAGGCCAGGGACAGCGGAATCACGGCGATTGCGCCGCGAGCGAAGGCGTAATGAGGTAAGGCGGTAGGCATGGAAACGGCTCATCAACAGACAGTCGACAAGCATGCCAGCGCAACAAGGGACTTGTCTTGAACGATCTTGCTCAGGCGAGCCTGACAGACACTTGCTCCACCGAGTCGCGTGCTTCGCGCAATTCGTGGGCGTCCTGGTTGAGCCGGTGAATGGTATTGAGCAGGCGCTGGCGCAGCACTTCATCGCCGAGTTTTTCGACCGCGCGCATCAAGTCGAACGCCGCGGTTTCGTTATTATCCGCGACGGAATCCAGGGTCTTGCGCAGGTTGCGAGTGGCACGGGTCACGCGGGGTCTTCCTTCATCAGCAATGGGGAGGCACTTTAGGACATTCATGTTTCATTTTAATTTCAAACACTTGTGGCGGATTTCAAGGGATTTGATCCATATCAATTGATACAGCATTTGACCGATACTTCAGCCATGCCGCTATCGAACCCTCTGGCATGCGAACTTTGCGTCCGCGAACTGATCCATGCTCTGCACCACCTACCACAGCGCGCCAGCAGCACCTGCTGAGCCATCGGAGCGTTAACCCATGCTTGTCGCAATTGGCATTTTCATCTTCACCATCGTACTGGTCATCTGGCAGCCCAAGGGCTTGGGCGTCGGCTGGAGTGCAACAATGGGCGCCATCCTGGCCCTGGCCTCTGGCGTGATCAGCCTGGCCGACATCCCGGTGGTGTGGCACATCATCTGGAACGCCACCGGGACCTTTGTCGCGTTGATCATCATCAGCCTGTTGCTGGACGAGGCCGGCTTCTTTGCCTGGACCGCCTTGCACGTCGCGCGCTGGGGCCGTGGCCGCGGCCGACGCCTGTTTGCTTATATGGTGTTGCTCGGCGCGCTGGTGTCGGCCCTGTTCGCCAATGACGGCGCGGCGCTGATCCTTACGCCGATCGTGATGTCGATGCTGTTGGCCCTGCGCTTCTCCCCGGCAGCGACCCTGGCATTCGTCATGGGCGCAGGCTTTATCGCCGACACCGCAAGCCTGCCGCTGGTGGTGTCGAACCTGGTCAATATCGTCTCGGCGGACTATTTCAAGATCGGCTTCAACGAATACGCGGCGGTGATGGTACCGGTCAACTTTGTCAGCGTCGCAGCTACGCTGGCGGTGTTGCTGTGGTTCTTCCGTCGCGATATCCCCCAGACCTACGACCCAGCCGACCTCGAAGACCCCGCCAGCGCCGTCCACGACCGCGCCACCTTCCGCGCCGGCTGGTGGGTGCTGGGCATCCTGCTGGTCGGTTGCTTCGCCCTGGAACCGCTGGGCATTCCCATCAGCGCGATTTCCGCCGTCTGCGCCGTGCTCCTGCTGGTGATCGCCGCCAAGGGCCACAAGATCTCCACACGCAAAGTGCTGAAGGAAGCACCGTGGCAGATCGTAATCTTTTCGCTCGGGATGTACCTGGTGGTGTACGGCTTGCGTAACGCCGGCCTCACCACCTACCTGGCGACCTGGCTCGACACCTTTGCCACTTACGGCGTGTGGGGCGCAGCCATGGGCACAGGGGTGCTGACGGCGCTGCTGTCCTCGGCGATGAACAACTTGCCGACGGTGTTGATCGGCGCGCTGTCCATCGAGTCCAGCCATGCCGTGGGCGTGGTCAAGGACGCGATGATCTACGCCAATGTCATCGGCAGCGACCTGGGCCCGAAAATCACCCCGATCGGCAGCTTGGCCACGTTGCTGTGGCTGCATATTCTTGCGCGTAAGGGCATCACCATCACCTGGGGCTACTACTTCAAGGTCGGCATCGTACTGACGTTGCCGGTGTTGTTGATCACCCTTGCCGCCCTCGCCGTGCGCCTGAGTGTCTGACGGAGATACCGCAATGAAAGTCCTGTTCATGTGCACCGCCAACAGTTGCCGCAGCATCTTGTCCGAAGCGGTGTTCAACCACCTGGCGCCGCCGGGTTTTGAGGCAACCAGCTCCGGCAGCTTTCCCAAGGGCCAGGTTCTGCCGCGTAGCCTGAGTACGCTACAGGCCGCGGGCATCAGCACCAAGGGCCTCTACAGCAAGGGTAACGAGGCCTTTGCAGACAGCCCGCCGGATGTGGTGATCACCGTGTGCGACAAGGCGGCCGGCGAAGCCTGCCCGGTGTACTTCGGGCCCGCCATGAAGGCGCATTGGGGCTTGGAAGACCCTTCGGATGTGCTCGGTGATGAAGCGAGTGTGCAAGCTGCATTCGACGCCACCCTGGCGATCATTGCCACGCGCTGCCGGGCGTTTTTTGCCGTGCCATTTGACCGCCTCAGCCCTGCGGAACGCAACGCTGAACTCGCGCGCATTGCACTGCTGTAACCGGAGGAACCATGACCACCCTGCCCTTGCCCGAGTCGAATCGATGAACGCCGTGCAACACGCCTGGCTGGGCCCCTACGAAATCAGCAGCACCGTCTGCACCGGCCTGACCTTTGCCCGCCACAGTCATGATGAATGCGTGATCGGCGTGAACCTGGTCGGCGAGGAAAAGGTCTGGCTGGACCGCCGGGAATTCGACGCCGGGCCGGGGTCGATTACCTTGTACAACCCTGGGCAGATCCAGGGCGGGGGTGCAGCGAATGGCGCGCCGTGGCAGTTTGTGAGCCTGTACGTCAACGCCGACCAATTGGCCGCCGACCTCGGGCTGGCACACGTGGAGTTCGATCGCTCGCTGTGTGTTCAGCCGGACCTCGCCCGGCGACTGGCGCAGACCGTACGAAGCGCATTGAGCGATGAGGCGCGGGCCCGCGAACTGAACGAAGACGCCTTGGTCCTGTTGCTCGGTGAGGTGGTCAGCCTCAGTGGCGTGCGCCTCGCGGGCAGCGCCGCCCCAGGCAAACACCTGATCAGCCGCGCCCAGGCATTGCTCGCCGAACACCTGCATCAAACATTGCCCTTGGAGCAGCTTAGCAATGAACTGGGGTTGACCAAGTTCCACCTGCTGCGCACGTTCCAGAAAGAAACCGGGCTGAGCCCGCGTCAGTGGGCCATGCAGTTACGCACCCGTCGGGCCAAGGGCCTGTTGCGGGCAGGCGTGGCGGTATCCGACATCGCCCACGACCTCGGGTTTGCCGACCAAAGCCATCTCAATCGGCACTTCCGCGCCGCCTACGGCATCACACCCGGTCGCTATCAAAGCGTGTTGAAGCGCTGACAGCGCAATCTGGTCCAAGACAGCGTCCCTGCTTATCGCCAAACTGCCCCCCTCTCTTGAAGGAATGCGGGCATGCTGACGATCTTTTTCTACGCGCTGATATTCGGTTTTGTGTTTTGCCTGTCGCCCGGCGCGGTGCTGGCGGAGACTTTGCGCCGTGGCTTACTCCACGGGTTCACCCCGGCGCTGCTGGTGCAGTTCGGCTCCCTGGTCGGCGACGCAGTGTGGGCGGTGATCGGCCTGACCGGAATCGCCCTGTTGATCCAGCATGACGCGGTGCGCGTGCCGTTGACCGTTGTCTGCGCGCTGTACCTGGCCTGGCTGGGCGTCCGTAGCCTGATCGATGCGTGGAAACTGCCAGAACCAGACGATGCCCCCACCACCACCCGGCAAAATGCGCTGGCCGTGGGCGCGGCGATTTCCCTGGCCAACCCGAAGAATATTGTCTACTGGGGCGCGCTGGGCAGTGCGCTGTCGGGCATCGTCGGTGCCACGCCGAGCCACGGGCAGACGCTGATGTTTTTCGCCGGGTTCATGCTGGCGTCGGTGCTGTCGTGTTTTCTGATCGCAGCGCTGGTCAACCTGCTGCGCAAGAACGCATCACCGTTGTGGCAACGCATCAGTTATGGCACTTGCGGGATAGTACTGATCTATCTGTCAGTTCTCGCGGCACTGGGTATATGAAGTTATATATGCACTCACTTTCGAACGCCTCTTGTCTGAATGAACTCTGAACAGCGGATCATTTAATTAATCATGCGTTGACATTTTGTAACCGTCTGAGTAGATTGCCCGTGCCCGCAACTTGGGCCTTTTTTAAACCTCACAAAAGAAGCCAATGGACACAGTATCTAGTCGCTGTCCGAGCACCGCATCAGCGGGCATCGGGCGCCAAACCCAGAATATGACAGGACTCGCTTCCCGGTCCGGTAAGCTGCGCTAGAGCTCGATGCTCCACCGTAACTGCCTCGCCGGTCGCCCGTCCGGTCCCGAGGTGTGTTATGACCTTCAAAACCCATGCTTTGCCCGATCCATCTACACTGGCCGCAGCCCTGCGCGCCAAGCATTGTGTTACCTGCGTGGTGTTTCTCCCGCAGCGCACGACCGGTGTCGCACCCTCCCCCCAAGACCCACAGAGACCGAAGGTTTTCAGCCTGGGTTTTTGCTGAGCGCTCGCGCCATTCAACCCCACTGAAACAGCCGTTTCCTGATTAAACCCTGGAGTTCTTTATGAACCATTCCAGTTGTAGTCCGCTGCGCGCTCGTTAACTAACGCGCCAGTAGAAGTTATGTAAGCACCTCATTTAAACCGATCGCGAAGTTAGCGACTCGGCATGCTTTCGCTCGCCTGTATTCAGGTAAGTACCGGGTATGTTTTGTCGAAAAGTTGGCGACAGGAGCACACACCATGAGCGCCGTAAAAAACGTCCCATTGAACAAAAAAACCAGCACCGCCGCTGACATCAAACTGTCGATGCGTGCCGCCCGCGAAGCCCACAACGGGCTGTCGGCCACCCTCGCGAACGTGCGTGCCACCCAAGACGGCTTGACCGAGTTGGATGCAACCGCCCGCCTGCAACGGGAAGGCCACAACGAAGTCGCCCACGACAAGCCGCCTCACGCCATCGTCCAGTTCCTGCAGGCACTGAACAACCCGTTCATCTACGTGCTGCTGACCCTGGGTGGCATCAGCTTCTTCACCGATTGCTGGCTGCCGATGCAGGACGGCGAAGACGCGGACCCCACCAAAGTCATCATTATCATGACCATGGTGCTGCTCAGCAGCCTGTTGCGCTTCTGGCAGGAACACCGCTCGGCCAAATCCGCCGAAGCCCTGAAAGCCATGGTGCGCACCACAGCCACCGTGCTGCGCCGTGAGCAAGTGGGCGCCCAACCGACCTTGCGCGAAATACCGATGCGCGAGCTGGTGGCTGGCGATATCGTGCAACTGTCGGCCGGCGACATGATCCCGGCCGATATCCGCTTGATCGAATCCCGCGACCTGTTCATCAGCCAGGCCGTGTTGACCGGCGAAGCCTTGCCGGTGGAGAAGTACGACACCCTTGGCGATGTCACGCAGAAATCCGCCGGGCCGGTGACCGCCGACCAAGGCAACCTGCTGGACCTGCCCAACATCTGCTTCATGGGCACCAACGTGGTCAGCGGCCGCGCCAAAGCCGTGGTGGTCGCGACCGGGCCGCGCACCTACTTTGGCTCCCTGGCCAAGGCGATTGTCGGCTCGCGGGTGCAAACCGCCTTCGACCGTGGGGTGAACAGCGTCAGTTGGTTGCTGATCCGCTTCATGTTGGTAATGGTGCCGATCGTGTTCTTCCTCAACGGTTTCTCCAAGGGCGACTGGGGCGATGCCTTTCTGTTTGCCTTGGCGGTTGCGGTCGGCCTTACCCCGGAAATGCTGCCGATGATCGTCAGCGCCAACCTGGCCAAGGGCGCCACCGCCATGGCCAAGCGCAAAGTGGTGGTCAAGCGCCTCAACGCGATCCAGAACTTCGGTTCGATGGACGTGCTGTGCACCGACAAGACCGGCACCCTGACCCAGGACAAGATCATCCTCGAACATCACGTCAACGCTTTCGGCCAGCGAGATGAGGCGGTGCTGTCCCTGGCCTGGCTCAACAGCTATCACCAGAGCGGCATGAAGAACCTGATGGACCAGGCGGTGGTGCAGTTTGCCGAGCAGAACCCGAAGTTCCAGGTGCCGTTCGCGTACAGCAAGGTCGATGAATTGCCCTTCGACTTCGTCCGCCGTCGCCTGTCGATCGTGGTCAAGGATGCCGCCGACGACCAGCTGTTGGTGTGCAAAGGCGCCGTGGAAGAGATGCTGAGCATTTCCACGCATGTGATGGAAGCCGGTAAAGCCGTGCCGCTGGATGAGCGTCGCCGTGAAGTGTTATTGGCGCTTGCCAACGACTACAACGAAGACGGTTTCCGTGTGCTGGTGGTGGCCAGCCGTCACATCCCTAAATCAATGGCACGCCAGCAATACACCACCGCCGATGAGCGCAACCTGGTGATCCAGGGCTTCCTGACCTTCCTCGATCCACCGAAGGAAACCGCTGGCCCGGCGATTGCGGCACTGCAACAGATCGGTGTGGCGGTCAAGGTACTGACCGGCGACAACGCCGTGGTCACCAGCAAGATCTGCCGCCAGGTCGGCCTGGAACCCGGCCAACCGCTGCTGGGGGCTGAAATTGAAGCGATGGACGACGCCACCCTGCTGCGCCGCGTGGAAGAACGCACGGTGTTCGCCAAGCTCACGCCGCTGCAGAAGTCGCGGGTGCTCAAGGCGCTGCAAGCCAACGGCCACACAGTGGGCTTCCTCGGTGACGGCATCAACGATGCGCCAGCGCTGCGCGATGCCGACGTGGGTATCTCGGTCGACAGTGGGACGGACATTGCCAAGGAATCGGCCGACATCATCCTGCTGGAAAAGAGCCTGATGGTGCTGGAAGAAGGCGTGCTCAAGGGCCGCGAAACCTTCGGCAATATCATGAAGTACCTGAACATGACCGCCAGCTCCAACTTCGGCAACGTGTTCTCGGTGCTGGTGGCCAGTGCGTTCATTCCGTTCCTGCCGATGCTGTCGATCCACCTGCTGCTGCAGAACCTGATGTACGACATCTCCCAACTGGCCCTGCCGTGGGACAAGATGGACAAGGAATACCTGGCCAAGCCGCGCAAGTGGGATGCGAAAAACATAGGTCGCTTCATGATCTGGATCGGGCCGACCTCGTCGATCTTCGACATCACCACCTTTGCGCTGATGTGGTACGTGTTCGCGGCCAATAGCGTGGAAATGCAGACCCTGTTCCAGTCCGGCTGGTTTATCGAGGGCCTGCTCTCGCAAACCCTGGTGGTGCACATGCTGCGCACCCGCAAGATCCCGTTCTTCCAGAGCACCGCCGCGTGGCCGGTGTTGATGATGACCTGCGTGGTGATCGTACTGGGGATCTACGTGCCGTTCTCGCCGCTGGGCACTCTGGTGGGCCTGCAACCGCTGCCGCTGGCGTACTTCCCATGGCTGGCAGGCACCCTGGTCAGCTACTGCTGCGTGGCCCAACTGATGAAGACGATCTACATCCGCCGCTTCAAGCAGTGGTACTGATCGCCCCCGCCGTTTAAACGGTGGCGGTCGCCCGGCCGCCACCGCGCACTACAAGGAAATACCTTATGCGCGTCTTGATCTGTGCAGGTCGTCATTACGCCGACACCAAAATGTCCCGCCAAGTGCTGGACGCTTACCACCGCCTGCGCCCGGTGCAGGTACTGATCCACGGCGGCAACCAATTCCTCGGCAGCGACGTCGAGGAGTGGGCGCGGGAACTGGGCATCGACGTGGTGCGCTACCCGCCCAACTGGCAACGCCACGGCAAGCAGGCGGAACGTCAGCGCAACCATTTCATGCTGACCGACAGCCGCCCTGACGTGGTCATCGCCTTGCCAGGCGGGGACGACACCTGCGAGCTGGTTTGCCAGGCCAAAGCCAACGGCATTTCGGTGCTGACCGTAGAAAGCTGAATTCAAGCGAGGTGCATCATGCACAAAAAACACCTTCCACTGCGCAAGGACGGGTTTGCCAAATACCGTGCGCGTCAGGCCCGAGGCGCACGCCACACCTTACTGCTACTGCCGCCGGCCAAGCGTCGCGCATTGCAGCGCAACCTGATCTTTATCGGGCTGACCCTGGGCACGTTGTTGACGCTTGCCGTTCTGTCAAAAGCCAACGCGGCCGGTGGTGCTTATGGGGTCGACGACGGCGCAATCAATGCGCCAGGTGAATGCAACATCGACGCCTGGTCCACCGCGAACCGGCACGACGGCAGCACCCATAATGAAACGCTGTCACCGGCCTGCACCTTCGCCGCGATGCCGTCGGTGCAGTGGGGCGCGGCGCTGTCACGCGCCAGCAGCACAGACACGCGCGAAACCCAGGTGAGCCCGCAGCTCAAGGCACAGGTGTGGTCACGGGATGACCTGGGGCTGCAAATGGCCGTGGCAGCCGGCGCGCACTTTGCACTGGATCGCCGGCACGGGCTTGATGGCGCCGACGTCAACATCCCGTTGACGTGGCAGCCGCTGGAGGCACTGCGACTTAACCTGAATGCCGGTTGGTCCCATGCCTACAACGACGGTGATCAGCAACACCGACTGACCTGGGGCACGGGTTTTGAGTACCAGGCAGCGCCCTTGCTGACGCTGATCGCCGAGCGTTACGGCCAGGAAGGCGGTGATCAGGCCTGGCAGGCCGGGCCGAGGTTCCATTTGGGCGAATATGTCGACATCGACTTGGTGGTCGGGCGCAGCCTGATCGGCGAGCGTGCGCAATGGCTGACCACCGGCGCCACGCTGCGTTTCTAGCGGCCACCCGTACTTCGGTGGCGCCTACAGACACCATTTTTCATCGAAGACGAAGATCAAGTGTGGGAGCTGTCGAGCCCCGGCGAGGCTGCGATAGCGGCAGCACTGCTGGCATTTTCTGTGCCTGACACACCGCTATCGCAGCCTCGCTAAATCTCGACAGCTCCCACAGGGGATCGGCTGTGTAAGTGGGATTTTGGTCGTAGCGGCGAGCGCATTTTGAGCCACGACGAAGATCAACTGTGGGAGCTGTCGAGCCCCGGCGAGGCTGCGAAGGCGGCGGCACTGCGGGCATCTTCAGCGTCTGACACACCGCTATCGCAGCCTCGCTAAAGCTCGACAGCTCCCACAAGGGATCGGCTGTGTAAGTGGGATTTCGGTCGTAGCGGCGAGCGCAATTTGAGCCACGACGAAGATCAAATGTGGGAGCTGTCGAGCCCCGGCGAGGCTGCGAAGACAGCGGCACTCCGGGCATCTTCAGCGCCTGACACACCGCTATCGCAGCCTCGCTAAAGCTCGACAGCTCCCACAAGGGATCGGCTCTGTAAGTGGGATTTCGGTCGTAGCGGCGAGCGCAATTTGAGCCACGACGAAGATCAAATGTGGGAGCTGTCGAGCCCCGGCGAGGCTGCGAAGGCGGCGGCACTGCGGGCATCTTCAGCGTCTGACACAACGCTATCGCAGCCTCGCTAAAGCTCGACAGCTCCCACAGGGGATTTGCTTTAGCCTGGAATTCCGTTTTCCCTCAGGCCTTGGCCTGTTGTTCCAGGTGCAGCTGTAATTGCGGGTCGATCTGCAGTTGCCCGGCCAGGTCGTCCAGGTAGTTGCGTTCGGCGTCCTGCTGATCATCCACCATCATCACACTGGCCAGGTAAACCTCTGCCGCAACAGCCGGGTCGCTGGCGAATTCGGCGAAGTCCGCCGCGTCCAGAGGCTTGGCAACCTCAGCGTCAAGCCACTGCTGCAATTGCGGGTCGTCGGTATGCCGGCCCAGTTCACTGGAAATCAGTTGCTGCTCTTTTTCATCAATGCGGCCGTCGGCTTTGGCGGCAGCAATCAAGGCACGCAACACCGCATGGCTATGGGCCTCAGCTTCGGCGCCGTCAAGCTGGTCCACAGTCTGCAAGGCTTGCTGCGGTGCATTGGCTTGCTGGCGCTGCCAGGCTTGGTAGGCCTGGAATGCCGCCATGCCCAGGGAAGCCAGCGCTGCATAGTTCATCCCGCCAGAGCGTCCTTGAGCCGGACGCGCGCCAGTGGCACCTCCCAACAGACCGCCCAGGCCGCCCAACAGACCACCCAAACCGCCACCGGCCGAAGAATTGCCAGTGCTGGTACCTTTCAATAAACCGCCGAGCAGCCCACCCAGGCCGCCCGAGGAAGCACTGCCCCCTTGCCCGGCGCGCAAGAGTTGCTCCAGTAAGTCGCTGGTGTTCATGGTGTCACCCTCCCAGGGCGCAGTGTTGGCGTCTACCAACCATAGCCCGCCGCTGTCGGAACACCATGACCGCCGGGCGGGCACGGCCTATCATGGCGTCACCGTGCCTGTGAGAGAAAACCCAAGTGAACCGGATTGAGCACCTCGCATTGATGGCGAGCTATAACCAGTGGATGAACCGCAAGCTCTATGACGCGGCCGGCACGCTGTCGGACGCGGCGTTACTCATGGACCGCAAGGCGTTTTTCGGCTCGATCCTCGGCACGCTGAATCATCTGGCCTTGGGCGACACAGTCTGGCTCAAGCGTTTTGCCGAGCATCCCGCAAACTACGCGGCATTGGCTCCGTTGAGTGCGATCACAGCCCCTGCCGATCTCAAGCAACTGGCCTTTGCCGATATCCGTGAGCTGTCAGCCCATCGCGCCTGGCTGGACCAGCTGATCGTCGACTGGGCTCACACGGTGCAGGACCCCGATCTGGACCATCGCCTGCATTACCACAACATGCGAGGTGTCGCCGCCGATAAAGACTTCTTCAGCCTGCTGGTGCATTTTTTCAATCACCAGACCCACCACCGGGGCCAGGCAACCACCCTGTTGAGCCAAGCAGGGCTGGATGTGGGCACTACGGACTTGCTGGCGCTGATCGATTGAATTCTGCATCAAACGCGGGAACGCACACGTTCACCGCGGCAGCGGCCCTGGGGTTGAACAGGCCCGCAAACAAAACCGAACGCTGCCTCGCCAATGGGGTCGAAATCCCAGGTGCCGGGATTTTTTAGCGCCCCGCCCTCCCCGCGTGCATTGTGGGTCTACCGATGCGCGTACCCCCAAGAAGGAGACGCTTACATGGTCATTCACTTCAAGGTCGCAGGTCACTTAGCCTGTGGCCATCACGGCACCAACCTCCCTTCCAGCACCGAGCTGAACCGAGTCAAATGCCGTACCTGCCGCAATACCGAAGCCTACAAGGACGCGCGCCGCACCCAGCGCAACGCCGCCCGCCGCGCCAACCGCAAAGCCAAGACCCATACCGCCGTTGATTGGCGCAGTGCGTGGACACAACGCCTCACCGACCTGCCCGGCTTGCAGCGTTTGCCACGCGGTTTCAGTGGTCAGCCTTTCGTGTAGGCCACTGATGCAAAAAAGCCCTGGATGTTCCGGGGCTTTTTGCACCCTACAAGCGAGGGATCAACTCCAGCACACCAATGTGGTGATGACCGAGAACTCCATCCGCAAACGAATCGGCAAAAAGGTCACGCCAACTAAGTGAGTTACGGAGCAATATTTGAAATTGCAGACCGGAAACAAACAAGGGCTTGCATCAGCTTTCGTCCGCAAACCCTTGATTTGATTCGCCATTCTGGCTTACGCCGAAGAGCTTCTGCCCGATTGCATCGAGATAAGTATCCTCGGCATTCCCACTGCTTTTTATGAAGCGTTGTTTGCTGACCATGTGATCAAGTACACGCACCAATTGGCTAGGTGAGCCGCTCTATGGCGAGCAAGATGGGCCGTCTTTAGCAGGGAGGTGTGATCCTTGAGTTATCGGAGACCGCAAAAGCTACTGACTGGAGCAATTGGCAGAGCCTCAAGAGCAGGGTCAGGAACTCCGCATTGAATGCCTCAGACCAGGCTCGGCCGTATCTGAGAGTCAGGTGTATGGAGGTCACGGGGTCTCCATTCTGAGCAGACTCGAGCGAGTAGCGTTCACCATCCGAAAATGCACCTCGGGCACATCCAGGGAACACCAACTCCAGAAATGTGATTACGGCCTCAGGGCATCCAATATCTAGCACGTCCTCGACGTTGGACAGATCGCTTTCACTGAGGTCTGTAGGCTTCAAAATAATAATGTCAAAGCTCATTGCTGCGGGCTCCCATCTTGTAATCCGTTTGGCATCGGCATTCCCTTTTATATGCCCAGCCATCACGCCTCGCGTAATCAAACCGGCGATCACTTATGCGGCAGCAATTGATCGATTTCGCTCGCCCAACTGGCTTTTATTCGCCACACCATCATGCACTAGCACGTTCATGCGGTTGGCCCGCTGGTTGGCAAACAGGTAGGTGTGTTCGCCATCCGCTTACCCTAGCTCCTCCTCCCCGTGCGGGAACTCACTCTGCTAAGGTATCGCCCCAATCGACAGCAAATGGAATCAACGAAGAATGGACTCATGGAAGATTCTGGCGTTAGCCCTACTGGCATCGGTCAACACTCAGGCCGTATCAGGTGACAACGTCAACCCTGTCGCGGCAGGAATATTTATCACAATTTCCTTCCCAACCATCTTAATTGGAGCAACCACATCGCTCACAACCGAGCCCCCAAAGATTTTCAAGTCCGCCAAGACCGATGCTCTGGCATTCATCGGTTCGGACAGCGAGATTCGTGGTGCAGAGTTTGAGCAGGCGGTGCGCTTTTATCGCACGACTTACACGCCACCGTTGATGACTGACCAGCAGCTGGCCCAGGCAATCGCGGCTTCATTCTGAGGTCGGCCGGCAAGCTGTCGTAGGCAATGGTCGTCATCGATGTGCTACCCCGCCTTGAGTTGGTGAATGGTTCCCGGTATTGATAGTTGTCAAATCACAAGGACGTCCACATGAGTGAAACGCAACACGCTGGCCCTCTCCGCCCCAAACTAACAATCGCGTTTTGGTCATTCGCGTTGGGGGTCGCTACAACGATAGCTGGAGCAGCCGCCCACTACGGTCGTCAGGACAGCGACCTGACAAACGTAAGGGAGCGAGTCGAAGACTTCAGAAAGGCAAACGACAGCCTAAATACTTCACTCAACCAATGGATAGAGGCGTACAACAAACAGGCCGCGACGCTCGCAGCTTCAGAGGAGAGAGTGCGTCAGTTGGAAAACGATCGGTGCACGCCCATCAAATCGGATGTCGACGATATAAGGTCCGATATCAGCTTGGCAATGAAGTACTACCCCGAGAGGGTTGGCTCCCTTAAAGAAATGATGGACCAATATCAACAGACTTTGCGCGCTTGCTATGCCGCGTCATCTAGTCCCACTCATACACCGTAAAAATCCAGCGCTACGATTTTGCACATTCTAAACCGTGGCGTGGATCACTTGACCCGGCGCTCGACGCCACCAAGTGCCTTGTCACAGTGCAGGCAGTACTCGCAGTTCAGCGTCCGGCACAGCCAGACCTTTGCCCCGTCCCTCACCTTCCCGCTCAGTACGCACAAGGTCGCCCAAAACGTGATAAGGCCGCAGGCGATGGCGTTGATCAGCTCAAGATTCAGGGTGGGTTACCGCATCTGAATTCTTTCAACATCTGCACATTCCTTTTGCTGAATCGCCCTTTCCATGGGCAATAAAAAACCCGACTCAAAGGCCGGGTTTGCAGGCTGATTTTACTCAGTTGTCAGGATGCTCGCTTGCTACTGAATCAGCGGCGTCTACATCCGACATGTCCTCTTCGAGCGGCGCGTCATCGTCTGGCGGCAACGGGATACCGTCTTCATCGCGCTTCGGGTCGTGCCCTGTCTCGTTGTCAGTGCCGCGAGTTACATCCTGCTGGGAAATATTCCCTGGTGCATTTTCATTGATTTCCATGCTGGCTCTCCGTTCTAACGCTCGGGATATCCGCGCTCAAACATGGGAGTCGGCAGGTCACAGCGAGTGCCGAGCACTGGACGAACGGCAGAAAACGAAGACGCCCCCGCACAAGGCGAGGCTTTCATAATTCCTTTCGCCCTACTTTGGGACCCGTAGTGCGGATCAAGACTGGCTTACGCTGCTTTCATTTGTCGAGATCTATCAGCTCGCCCATTCGCCCTCCTAACATTCCACGCAACCACGCACCATGAAACTCAATATTTTCGAGAGAAGTACCGTCACCTAGACGATGCTCAAAAACCTTGCCCTTCGCTCCGCGATACACGACGCGAAAATGTCCATCATGAGCAGACGATGTCATCACATAAGGGCGGATGGAGATGATTTCGCTAAACGGTACGTGTACTTCAACGGGGCTTCGACAACGACGAGTTAGGGTGAGGGTCAACAGCTGCTGGTTTTCGTCGAACGTGAAGGCCTGCACTTGAGGCTCAGAGACAACCCACGCAAAGAACGCACCAATGAACACTGCACTGGCCAGCATTATCAGAATGAAGGATGACGCTGTGAGGCTCTCACCCTGGTTAGCCTGCACACCCTGAATGACGTCCGGCCCTGTGAAAAGGAACGTCGCAAGCCCGTAGCCCGGTAAAAGCAGAAGCAGCGCAAGAGAGAAGCCAAAAACACCCATACCATTGCTTCCGATAATTGGTATTTCGGGGCCGTAATACCAAATAGGCGGGTGGGCAGTACTTAGCCCGCCAGCATTGGTTGCTGTGGCGCTAGCGGGTCTTTGATGATTCATCTGGCCGTCTCCAGGGATTGCAGCGCAGACGTTATCACTACTACCGGACAGTCTGGAAACGGATCACAGGGCTTTCTCTGGACATACCACTGTCGTGATGACCGAGCAGTACATCCGCAACCGCAAAGGCAAGAAAGTCTCACCAACGAAGTGAATTGCGGCCCCGTTGTTTTATTGCGGAGCGGAAACAAACAAGGGCTTGCATCAGCTTTCGCCCGCAAACCCTTGATTTTAGATGGTGCCCGAACCCGGAATCGAACCGGGACGCCCTTACGAGCGGGGGATTTTAAGTCCCATGCGTCTACCAGTTTCGCCATTCGGGCGGTAGCGCGTGTTGCAGGGTTGGGAATATATAGATCCAGCCGCTTCGACGCAAGTTCGCAGGGCAGCTTTCTTGCACCACGGAACAGCTGAAAAAGCTTGGTAGATCAGTGATCTAGATACGCGAATAAAGGCAAAGCAACAGGTTTTCGGCTCGAAGAGCCTCCCGCTACTCTGTTAAAGTCACGCCCACCCAAAACGCATGGAAGCGCTGCAGAATGGATTCATTCAAGGTTATCGCAATCGCCAGCCTGGCATTGCTCGGCACTCCGGTCGTAGCGGCCGAAAACAACAACCCGGTTCAAGGCGCGCTGATGCTCACGTCGGTCGCGCCCTTTTTGCTTGTCTCAGGGGCCACAGCCCTGACCTCCGCCATTCCAGAGCAGTTCACATCGTCCAAGAGTGATGCGCTGGCGTTTATCGGTTCAGGCGGTGAGATCCGTGGGGCACGGTTTGAACAAGCATCACGATTTTATCGTTCCACCTACAACACGCCGCTCATGTCTGACATGCAGTTGGCCCAGGCAATTGCCACGGCGTTCTGACCCACAGCCCCGGCGTCCGACGCGGGCTGCTTGAGTGAACCAGCCTCCACGCGCCTCTTATTCAACGATTCAACTGCCGTTGAATGCCAACCACAATAATAAAAATAGGTAATCTTAAAAATAATATAAATAACATTATCTGATAATTAGCTTATTCCAAAAAAGACTTTCACTCAGATTTTTTATAGGATTATCTTCGCTTCACAGACCGACCCCATACCTGGTGGAGGACGTACCTCCGACCATCAGGAGCCTACCAGGCTTAAGGGATCCTTCTCGCTATGCCACACATCGCCTCTCACGCCGCGCTCAACAACTTTCACTTGTCGCTGCTGACCAGCTCCCTGCTCCTGGCGGTCGCGCCCACTTTCGCCGAGGCGGCAACCGAGGACGCCAAGCTCGGCACTGTGACGGTGATCTCCACCGGCCTGCGTGGCCAGGAACGCACCGTGGCTGACAGCCCGGCGCCGATCGATGTGATCAACAGCGACCAGTTGCTTAAGACCGGCCGCGCCGAGTTGTCCGAGGCGATTGCCAAGCTGTTGCCGTCCTTCAACTTCGGCACCAACATCGCCGGCTACAACTCGGTGACCCGCCCGCTGAGCAACCGCAGCCTCGGGCCTGCCTACACGTTGGTGCTGGTCAACGGCAAGCGCCGGCACAACGGTGCCACCGGCCAACGCGGTTCCATCGACAACAGCGGCGCGAACGCGGTGGACATCGACCTGATCCCGGTCAGCGCGGTGGACCATATCGAAGTACTCAAAGACAGCGCTGCCGCGCAATACGGTTCGGACGCGGTGGCCGGGGTGATCAATATCATCCTCAAGTCCACCCATGACGGCGGGCACCTGGAAACCAGCTATGGGCAGCTGTATACCGGCCAGGGCGAAACCATCAAGGTCGCGGGCGACCAGGGTTTCAAGTGGGGTGATAGCGGCTTCTTCCACCTTTCGGCCGATGCGCGCAAACGCGGCAGCGCCTCCTGGAACGACAAGGCCGACAACAGCGTGCGGGCCTTCAATGACCCGGCCAAGGAAGCGGCTTGGGACCGGGTAGCGATCAAGAACGGCGACCCCGACCTGAAGGCCTTCAACCTGGCCTACAACGCCGAACTGCCCCTGGAAGACCTCACGCTGTACTCGTTCTCTACCTACGGTGAACGTGACGCCGAAGCCGCCAACTATTTCCGCCTGCCCACCGGCACGGCGGCGGTGCCTGAGGTGTTCCCCGACGGTTACTTCCCGCTGAACAACATCAAGGACCGTGACTACCAGTTCCTGTTCGGCGGCAAGGGCTTGGTGGCCGACTGGAACTGGGACCTGAGCACCACCTACGGGCGCAACAACGTGCACCATTCCAGCGACCTGAACATCAACCCGTCGCTGGGCACCGCATCACCGACCCAGTTCGACAACCTGGCAACCTTCCGCTTCGAGCAGTGGGTCAACAACCTGGACTTCACCCGCCGCTACGACAGCCTGTTCAAGCTGACGCCACCAGTGCAGGTGTCGGCGGGCCTGGAGCATCGCTGGGAGCATTTCAGTACGTTCGCCGGCGACCCCGAGGCTTATCTCACCGGCACCTACCCCGCCGCTTCCGGCGCGCAGGCCGCCGTGACGATTCGCCCGGAAGATCAAGTGAGCCTGATCCGCAACAACTACGCGGGTTACCTGGACCTCGGTTTCGACCTGACCGAGCGTTGGTTTCTCGACGTGGCCGGTCGCGTCGAGCATTACGACGATGACTCCGGCAATACCTTCGGCCTGAAAGTGAATTCGCGCTACGAACTGACCAACACCGTGGCCGTGCGCGGCACCGTGGGCACTGGTTTCCGTGCACCCTCCCT
Organism: Pseudomonas sp. QC2; assembly: GCF_002859085.1. NCBI lineage: Bacteria > Pseudomonadati > Pseudomonadota > Gammaproteobacteria > Pseudomonadales > Pseudomonadaceae > Pseudomonas > Pseudomonas sp. QC2. The sequence goes on along the minus strand of NZ_PKKS01000008.1, from coordinate 211,436 downwards.
GACGCAGATCGGCTACACCGTGGCCGACAACCGGGTGGCGGTGGATGTGAACGGCAATGTGGTGCCCGCCGTGACCCGCCTGACGCCGTCGGGCAGCAACCTGGCCAAGGCCCTCGGTGGCGATGACCTCAAGCCGGAGAAGTCGCGCAACTTAGGGCTGGGCCTGACCTGGCAACCGGCGCCACGCACCAGCATCACCGCCGATGCCTACCTGATCGACATCGACGACCGTATCGCCCTGACCAGCAATATCTACGACCGCGGCAATGGCGCGATCAACGCCATCCTCGCCGCGCAAGGCGTGCCCACCGGCACCTGGGTCAACTATTACACCAACGCCTTTGACACGCGCACCAAGGGCCTGGATGTGGTGGCTGACCACACCACCCCGCTGGACGCCTGGGGCGATGTGCGCTGGAGCCTGGGCTTCAACTGGAACAAGACCACCATTGAAGGCACCCGCGACACGCCGAGTGCGCTGGCCGGTTCCGGCGTGACCCTGGTGGGCCGCGACCGCGAAGGCGACCTCACCGACGCATCACCCAAGACCAAGTGGATCCTGGGCGCCAACTGGAAGGTCGAGGACCTGGCCGTCAACCTGCAAACCGCCCGCTATGGCGCGGTCAAGACCCTGGCCGTCAACCCCAGCGGCGACCGCAGCTTCGGCGCCAAATGGATCACCGACCTGGACATCAGCTACACCTTCGTCGACAGCGTCACCGTCAGCATCGGCGGTACCAACATCTTCGACGTACGTCCCGACAAAAACGCCGTGTACAGCAACCTCGGCCTGGCGGCCTACGGCAACCCGCCGTTCTACCCAGGCGGCGGCTATTGGTACACCAAGCTGGCCTACGACTTCTGATTCACACCTTGCATGCACCCGAAACGCCACATGAGGGCACCCCATTGAATACCTCCAACTTGATGAGCCGTCTGCTGGCCCCCTGCGCCTTGGCGCTAAGCCTCGCCGCTTGCTCGCCCGGGAATGACACCCAGGCCGGCAAAACCCTGAACATCGCGTTCTTCGGCGACAACACCACCCTGGTCAGTGTCGACCCGTTCCAGGTCTATTGGCTGGAACACCGTGTGCTGCTGCGCAATGTCGCCGAGTCCCTGACCGACCAGGACCCGCAGACCGGCAAAATCATTCCCTGGCTGGCCAAAAGCTGGGAGGTGAGTGACGACGCGCTGACCTACACCTTCCACCTGCGCGATAACGTCACGTTCAGCAATGGCGAGCGCTTCGATGCCAAGGCGGTGAAGATCGCCTTCGACAGTGACAAGGCCCTGGCGACCGAGCTGCCGGCGACCTTCGGCGCCACCTACCTGGCGGGTTATGACCACGCCGAAGTGGTGGACGACTTCACCGTCAAACTGGTGCTCTCGAAACCCAACGCCGGCTTCCTGCAAGCCACGTCGACGACCAACCTGGCGATCCTCGCGCCCGCCTCCTACGCCCTGACCGTCAAGGAGCGCTCCCTGGGCAAGATCATCGGCACCGGGCCCTTCGTGCTGGCCAGCTACACCCCGGAAGTCGGTGCGCACCTGACCAAGCGCAAGGGTTACGCCTGGGCCTCGGCCAACATGAAAAACCAGGGAGAAGCGCACCTGGACGCCGTGGACATCAGCTATATCCCCGAAGAAAGCGTGCGCAACGGCCTGTTCCTGCAAGGCAAGGCCGACATCCTATGGCCGCGCAACCCGTTCTCGGAAGTCGACCTGAAACTGTTCCAGTCCAAGGGCGCAACCATCCAGAGCCGCTCGCTGCCAGGGCCTGCGCTCAACCTGTACCCCAACACCCGTGGCGAACGCATCCTCGCGGACCCGCACGTGCGCCTGGCCGTGCAAAAGGCGCTCGACCGCAAGAGCTACGCCAGCACCGTCTACAACGCCGAGTTCCCGGTGGTGGACGGCATTTTCGACGTGACCACGCCTTACTTCAAAAGCCAGGGCAATAAGCTCGCCTACGACCCGGCGGGCGCCGAGCAACTGCTGGATCAGGCCGGCTGGACCAAGGGTGCGGACGGTTACCGGCACAAGAACGGCAAGCGCCTGAGCCTGAGCTACAACATCAGCCCAGCGGAAACGGCGGGCGACGTGCTGATCCAAGACCAACTGCGCAAGGTCGGGATCGAGCTGAAACTCAGCGTGGTCACCCGCGCCGAATGGGTCGCCAACAACTCCGCGGGCAATTACGACCTGACGATCAACTACATGACCCGCGCCGACCCGATCATCCTGCAAACCATCCTGGACCCGCGTAGCGCCAACAGCTCGACCCTGGCCACCAACACCTACGAGCCAGCGGCGCTGGACAAAGCCAAAGCCTTATTTGATGCCGGTATCACCGCGACCCAAAGCCAACAGCGCGCCGCGGCCTACGGCGACCTGCAAGACCTGCTGATTGATGAAAGCTCGGCATTCCCGGTGTATGAACGCGTGTGGCAGGCGGCGACGTCGCCCAAGGTGAAGAACTTCCGCTGGACCGCCGAAGGCTTTGCGCTGCTGGGTGATATCGAGATCGGCACGCCATGAGCCGTTACCTGATCGGTCGGGTGGGCCAAGCGCTGCTGGTGCTGTGGGGCGCCTACAGCATCACGTATTTCATCCTTTATCTGCTGCCGGGCGACACGCTGTCGATCATGCTCAGCGCCTCGGGCATGGAAGCCGACTCGTTGTCGGTGGAAGACCTGGCAAAAGCGCGGGCTTACTACGGCCTGGACAAGGGCCTGTTCGAACAGTATTTCGACCTGCTGCTGGGCGCACTGCGGGGCGACTTTGGCCAGTCACTCTCGCTTAACCGCCCGGTAGCCGAGCTGCTCGCCGAACGCCTGCCGCAAACCTTGTCCCTGGCAGGCCTGGCCATCGTGCTGTCGCTACTGGGTGGCATCGGCCTGGCCTACCTCACCGCCTATATCCGCTGGCAACCGTTGAAAAAAGCCCTGGCGCGCCTGCCGTCCCTGGGTTTTTCGGTGCCGGTGTTCTGGATGGGCCTGCTGTTGATCCAGGTGTTCGCCTTCGGCCTCGGCTGGTTCCCCGCCACCGGCAGCCGGGGCGTTGAAAGCCTGGTGCTGCCCGCCATCACCCTGGCGATTCCGAGCGCGGCGGTGTACGCCCAGGTGCTGCAACGCAGTTTCCAGGGTGTCTGGAAAGAGTCCTACATCACCACCGCCTACGCCAAGGGCCTGAGCCGTGGCCAGGTGCAGGCGCGCCACGGGTTCAAGAATGCCGCGCTGCCGATCCTCACGCTGATCGGCCTGCAGGTCGGCAACACGGTGTCGGGCGCGGTGCTGGTGGAAACCATCTTCGCCCGCTCCGGCATTGGCCGCCTGGCCCAGGAGGCGGTGTTGCGCCAGGACATTCCAGTGGTGCTGGCGATTGTCGCGGTGTCGGCGGCGGCGTTTGTCCTGGTCAACCTGTTGGTCGACCTGCTCTACCCGTGGCTCGACCCGCGTATCTCCCACACGCCAAAGGTGTCCTAGACCATGACCATCCTTGAGCAGAACCTGGGCCGCAAGGCCATCCCGGCCAGCCCCGCACTCTGGCGGCGCCGCAGCCGCCTTCAACGCGCGACGGCGGTGGTGTTGCCGCTGCTGCGCCGGCCGGGGTTCAGCCTGGCGCTGTTGGTGGTGGTGTTTTCTCTGGTGGCGGCCGTCGCGCCGCACCTGTTGAGCAACTTTGACCCTTACGCCACGTCCCCCCTCGACAAGCTGCGCGCCCCCAACCTGAGCCACTGGTTCGGCACCGATGAGCTGGGCCGCGACCTGTACACCCGCGTGGTATACGGCGCCAGCCTGTCGGTACTCGCGGCGTTCCTGGCCGTCGGTATCGCGCTGTTGGGCGGCCTGGGCCTGGGCATCCTGTCGGGCTTTGCCGGTGGCCGCATTGATGCCGTGATCATGCGCTTCGTCGATGTGCTGCTGGCCCTGCCCGGCCTGCTGCTGGCCCTGGCAATCGTCACGGCCATCGGCTTCGGTACCGTGCCGGTGGCCATCGCCGTGGGCATCGGCATTATCCCAGGGTTCGCCCGCACCACCCGTGCCGAAGTGCTGCGGGTCAAGACCCTGCCCTACGTCGAGGCCGCGCGCCTGGGCGGCGCCAGCTGGGCGCGCACCTTGCTGCGGCACATCTTGCCCAACGCCTGGGGACCGGTGGCGGTACTCGCGACCCTGGACTTTGGCGCGGCCATCCTGGCCACTGCCGGCCTGAGTTTCCTCGGTTTTGGCGCCGCGCCACCGGCCGCCGAATGGGGCACCTTGATCGCCAACGGCCGGCACTTTCTGATCACCGCCCCGTGGGTGTCGCTGCTGCCCGGCCTGTTCCTGGTCGCCGTGGTGTTCAGCCTCAACCATATCGCCCGCACCTTCGAGGAGATCCAGCGATGAGCGCTTTAGTGGATGTTCGCCAACTCAGTGTCACCTACCGTTCCGGCGGGCAAGTCAACCAAGCGGTGCGCACGCTGTCGTTCGCCATCGCCCAAGGCGAGACCGTGGCGATTGTCGGCGAGTCCGGCTCGGGCAAGTCGACCCTGGCCAACGCCATCCTCGGCCTGCTGCCGGACACTGCACAGATCAGCGCCGGGCAATTATGGGTCGACGGTCACGACCTGACCCACGCCAGCGAGCGGCAGAAACGCACCCTGCGCGGCCGCACCGTCGGCCTGGTGCCACAGGACCCAATGGTCAGCCTCAACCCGACCCTGCGCGTCGGCCAGCAAATCGCCGAGGCGCTGATATTGGCCAAAGGCAAACGCTACCCCGCGGTGGATGCGGACATTGTCGAGTTGCTGCAACAGGTCGGCATCGACAAACCGGTGCTGCGCGCCCGCCAATACCCCCATGAGCTGTCCGGCGGCATGCGCCAGCGCGTGCTGATCGCCATCGCCCTGGCCGGCAACCCGCGCCTGATCATCGCCGACGAGCCCACCAGCGCGTTGGACGTCACCGTGCAGCGCAAGATTCTCGACCACTTGCAACGCCTGGTCAGTGAACGCGGGATTTCGCTGCTGATCATTACCCACGACCTGGGCGTGGCCACCGACCGCGCCGACCGGATCCTGGTGATGCAACAAGGCCAAGTGGTCGAGCAAGGCCCGCCACGGCAGATCCTGAACGCACCGCAGCATGACTACACGCGCGCATTGATTGCCGCCGCACCGGCGTTCGCCAAGCGTCGCGAACCCTTGATCAAGATTGACCCGCTGCAGGCGCCGATCCTGCGCCTGCAAAACGTCGGCAAGACGTTCACCTTGCCCAAGGTCAAGGGTGAGGACTCGACCTTCGTGGCCCTGGAAGACCTGAGCCTGCAGGTGTTTCCCGGCCAGACACTGGCCATCGTCGGCGAGTCGGGTTCGGGCAAGAGCACCGCGCTGCGCATCGCCCTGGGCCTGGAACAACCCACACGAGGTCGGGTCTGGTTCGAACAGCAGGACGTCACTCACCTGAGCTGGCGCGAATTCCGCCCGCTGCGCCAACGCCTGCAACTGGTGCAGCAAAACCCGTTTGCCGCCCTCGACCCGCGCTTCACCGTGTTCGACAGCATCGTCGAGCCGCTGGTGTCGTTCGGCGTGCTCAAGGGCCCGGCCCTGGAGCAGGCGGCACGGGAGTTGATCAGCCGCGTGCACTTGCCGGTGAGTTTTCTGGATCGTCTGCCGCGCGAACTCTCCGGCGGCCAGTGCCAACGGGTCGCCATCGCCCGGGCCCTGGCATTGAAACCCGACCTGCTGCTGCTCGACGAACCGGTCAGCGCCCTGGATGTGTCGGTGCAGGCGCACATTCTCGACCTGCTGGAAGAGCTGCAACGGGAGATGGGGATTGCCTATGTGCTGGTGTCCCACGACCTGTCGGTGGTGGCTAACTTTGCGCATGAGGTGCTGGTGCTGCGCAATGGCCGCGTGGTTGAGCAGGGTTCGGTCGCACACATCTTCAACCAGCCGGCCAGCGACTACACCCGTGAACTGATTGCCGCCATCCCTGGCCGGCACGTGACCGCCACCGCCGCCTGAGGGCTACGGCGCCGAACAGTCCCGCGCCACGATGCCCTTCTCCTGGGCATACGCGGCGGACTTGGCCTCGATCAGCGGGCGCAGGGTGGCGCGGTCGGCTTGTAGCCAGTCGGTCACCAGCACCCACTTTTGCCCGTCCCATTGCTGCACGCGGGCCGAACCGCCACCTTCATGATCGGCGCAGGTCAACTTCAGTGGCGCCAGCAAACCTTCAAGGCCCAATGCTTTGATGCGCGCGGCGTCGATGTCCAGGTGTTCGAAGGCCCAGCGGGTTTCCTCGCCATTGAGCGCACGGTGACCAAACTTGGCCTGGCCGGTGCGCAGCGCTTCGACCGCAATCGCCGCGTTGATCAGGCCGATATTGTAGTAGACCTTGCCGAAGTAGCTGGCGTCCTTGAGGTTGCTTTTGCCGGGATCGAGGATGAACTGCTTGAGCTTCTTATGGATGTCAAAGGTGTCGCCTCCGGGGAATGGCGCCAGGGCCTGGTAGCCTTTGGCGGCAGTGCCGGCGGGAATCACATCGGCTTCGGAGCCTGCCCACACATCACCGATCAGGCGGTCCACCGGCACGCCAAAGCGCACGGCGGTCTTGATGGCGACCGGCGTGGACACGCCCCAGGTGCGCAAGAACACCCAGTCCGGGTTGAGCTGGCGGACCTGGCGCCATTGGGTGGACTGCTCGTTACCGGGGTCGGCGACCGGGATCTGAATGTTCTCGAAACCGTACTTTTCGGCGAGCAGCTGCATGGCCGCCTGGGTTTCACGACCGTAGGCAGAATCGTGGTAGACCGTCACGATTTTCTTGCCCTTGAGCTTGTCCAGGCCGCCTTCGCGTTGGGCGATGTAGTTGATCCCCACCGACGCCTGGCCGTAGTAGTTGAGCAGCAGCGGGAAGGCGTAAGGGAACACGCGGCCATCGGTCGACTCGGTACGCCCGCCCGCGCCGTCGATCAGCGGAATGTGATCAACCGCCGCACGGTCCATCAACGCGTAGGAAGCCGGCGTGCTGTGAGTGAAGAAGAATGCGGTGGGTGCGCCGTCCAGGCCGCCTTTGTAGCGTTCGTAGCATTCGATGATGCGGTCGGTTTTCCATTCGGTCTCGCATTCCTGCCAGACCAGCTTGACGCCATTCACGCCGCCCTCGACTTCGTTGATGTAGCGGAAATAGTCGATCTCCCCTGCCCACCACGGAATCCCGCTGGAGGCATAGGCCCCGACGCGGTAGGTGGCCAGTGGGATGAACTGTCGGTCGTTGGCCGCCTGGGCGAGCGTGGACAATGGCCCGCCCAGGGCGCCGAGTGCCAGCAGGCTGGCGAAAACAGTGCGTTGCAAGACGTTGTGCATGGGTATGGTTTCTTATGAAAAGGTTGGGGATTTCCCTCCCGTGGTCGGGTCAGCGCCAATCACCTCACAACACAATCCATGCCAACCCCTCAAGCCCTCAAACTCAGGTGCTCACGCGCGACCGTGGGAGCCCTCGGCCCGCAAAATCGGGCACTTTATTGAATGTCTGTTGCGCCACCAACACTGCATTCGCCAGGCCTGCGGCGAAATGGCGCGGGAAAGCACTTTTACTTCATCCCCGAACTGCGGCTAAATATCTGCCCCCCTTGCGTCGACTGCTCTGATGGCTACGTTCAAACGCATCAGCCCCTGGATCGCCTGCCTGGCCCTGCTGCTGAACATGCTGGCCATGCCGCTGAGCCGTGCCATGCAGACGCCGGATACCGGCTTGATGCTGTGGGGCGGATTCTGTTCCGGGGGCGCCTCCCAGGCCCTGCCGCCGGGGTTTGACCGGCTGATCGACCTCTCGCAGTCCGGCCCCGCCAAACCCGCGATGAAGCACAGCGACTGCTGCTGTGGTCATGCCGGGCTGGCCGCACTGCCGTCCGACTATTACCGGCACTGGCTGCCGCGCTTCACGCCGGATACCGTCCTCGACAACCCGACACTGCCCGCGCTGCACCCCAGGGTTCGCTGGCCGAACTTGACCCCGCGCGCCTCCCCTGTTGCCTGATCGACCCCACCTTCGTTGTGTTCGTCTTTTGGTCATCAAGAGGTCTGGCTTATGCCTGCTCCATTCCTTGTGCCCGGCGCAAAACGTCGCCCGGGTTCGCGTTACCTGTGGCCGCTGCTTTCCACCGGCCTGTTCATTCTTCACCCGCTTGCCGCCGTTGGTAACACTGAGGATTCGACCCTCACCCTCGGTACCGTCACGGTGCAAGGCGCAACGGGTGCCAGCGGCCCGCTGAGCACCGCCAGCGTACTCAGCTCGGTGGATATCCTCGGCGCGGACATCCTGGAAAAAATGCCGGTCAACTACAGCTGGGAACTGTTCAGCCGCGCGCCGGGGGTCATGCTCACCGAGTTCAACCAAGGCACGACGTCCGGCAAAATCTCCTTTCGCGGCTTCAATGGCGAAGGCGAAGTGAATGCGGTGAAGCTGCTGATCGATGGCATCCCCAGCAACAGCAACGACGGCAACATGCCGTTCTTGGACATGATCTTCCCGCTGGAGCTCGACAGTATCGAGGTGGTGCGCGGCACCAGCGATGCGCGCTATGGCCTCAACAATATCGCCGGCAACGTCAACATGCTCACCCGCACAGGCGGCGAATACACCCGGGCACGGCTGCGCTATGGCAGCTACAACACCCAGGAAGCTCAACTCGCCAAAGGCATCCAAGGCAGCAACTGGACGCAGAACTACTTCTTCGCTTACCAGAAGTCCGATGGCTACCGCGATCATGCCGAGGCGGACAAATTCTCGCTGTCCGGCAAATGGTTCTATACGCCGGACGACGACAGCTACCGTATCGGCCTGATCGCCCGGCATTATGAAACCGAGGCACAGGAGCCCGGCTACTTGAGTGAAGAGGATACCCACCAGCATCCGCGCATGACCAACAGTTACAACGCCACCGACAAAGGCACGCGGCGCATGAACCAGCTCAGTGTGCATGTCGACACCGAGCTGGCCGAGACCCTGGCTTGGTCGGCGAAAACCTACGTGAACACCTTCGACGACCGGCGCTGGACGCAATACTGGAGCACCAGCGCCCAGCAGGAACGCGACGCCTACGAAACCCAGTACGGCGCCCTCACCTCCCTGACCTGGCGCCCGCAGGTCAGCTGGCTGTACGACTTCGCCCTGGAAGGCGGCGCGGACATGCAGCAGCAACAGAACAAGAGCGAGCGCTACCGCACCCGTGACCGGGCGCGCCAGGCACAAACCCGCGACCAGCAATTTGACTTCGACACTTACGGTGCCTATATCCAGGCCGAGATCAAACCGTTCGAGTCGCTGAAGATCATCCCGGCGTATCGCGTCGACAAGATCCAGGGGGACTTCACCAATGAAATGACCGGCCTGGATTACGACATCAATGACTATGGGTTGATCAAACAACCCAAGCTCAGCGTGGTGTATTCACCCTGGGAGGTGGCCAGCGTGTACGCCAACTGGGGACGTACCTTCCAGGTGGGCACCGGCGCGGCGGCCTACAAGATTCCGCCCAGGGACACCGACCTGGCGCCGTCGATCAATGAAGGCTGGGAAACCGGCATTAAATTCACCCCTGCCGACTGGATCGACGGCCGTGTGGCGTATTGGCAACAGGACGCCAGTGGCGAAGTCAGCCGCCGGCTCAACGACCCGAGTGGCGAGTCGGATAATGTCGGCGAAACCCGCCGCTGGGGCTACGACGCCCAGTTAAACCTGCACCCGAACGCGCGCACCGACATCTGGATGGCCTACGCCTGGCAGTACTCGAAAATCCTCAAGGCCAGCGCCACGCTGCCCAACAGTAAAGGTCAGGAAATCGACCACATCCCCCATCACCTGTACAACGCGGGCGTCAGCTACAAGGCCACGCCGTCGCTGCAACTGACCGCCTGGATGAACGGCCAGACGAACTACTACCTGGAGCGCGAGAACACCAAGGGCACCTACGGCGGCTATGTCCTGATGAACCTGGGGGCGACGTATCAGGTGACCGAGTCGGTGAGCGTTGACCTGCAGCTGAAAAACCTCACCAACCGCTACTACGAGTACGTCTGGTATGACCCGGACGGTGCGCGTGCGTCACTGCACTCACCGGGTGACGGGCGTGCGTTGTACAGCGGGGTGACGCTGGATTTCTGATCGGCGCACACGCAAAAAAGTCCACACCCGTCAGGGCGTGGACTTTTCGATCTGCGGTTACTGCTTGGCGTGTTTCGCCTGAACCTCGGGCATCGCCGAGGAGTGGTGGTTGAGGATTTTCCACTGGCCGCCGACCTGCTCGTAGACAAAGGTGTAGCGGGCCTGCACATGACGCACCTTGCCGTTCTTCTCGGTCAGGGTGAAGGTGTAGACCCCGCTGTCCATCGCCACGTTACTGCCCAGTTGACGGATTTCACGGTAATTGATCTGGCCTACCGGCTTGAGGGTCATGAAGTGATCAAAGTAATCCGTGATCTGCTCCGGGGTGGTACGGACCTGGTTGGACACGGTCGGCTGCAGCACCGCGCCCGGTGCATACAAGTCGACCACCGACTTGACGTTACCGGTCTGCAGCGCGCTGTTCCAACGGTCAAACAACCCGGCAATCTCGCGGTCTTGCGCATTGGCAGGCGCCTGGGCCACGTCGCGGTAGACGTAGGGAGCGGTCTGGGCCGCCTGCACAAAGGGGGCGCTCAAGGCAAAAATCACGGCGATCGACACGGCTTTAACGTTCATTGGGATGCTCCTGTTGTGAGTGAGCCCACTTTGCCAATCGCCTGCCCGGCCGACATCGGCCAACCGGAGCCATTTGCCTATGCCATTTGGCAGATGGCGCCCAACCCGCTCGCCAAGGTTTAATAGCCTCCCTCGCGCCTGCGAAACTGTGTCGACAGCGGAGCCCAAGCATGCAAAACACACCACACGATCCCGGGAGTGCCTTGGCTATCCGCGCGCATTATCGACAATCCGAAAGTCGTACCGCGCGGTTGCGGTTGCTGGTCGATACCGGGCAGGCGCTACCCCAACTGGCGCCGGAGGCCATGCGTGAGCGCGTGCTGTCGCGGGCATGCGCGTTCCTGGCGATGGACCATGGGTTGATTCAGGAGTGGGATGCCGAGGGCGGCATCACGGTTACCGCGCGTCATGGCAGCCAGGATCGCCTCAGCAGCCTTGCCGCCGTCGCTGACCGGCGCCTGCGCAATCCCTGCTGGCTGGAGCTGCCGGGCAGTGCCCTGCCCAGTGTGTTGCAGGTGCCGTTGCGCGGTGACGACGGCGATGCCTTGGGCGTGCTGGTGCTGGGCAATAGCGTCAGCCTGCGCGCGCCCGACCACGAAGACAGTGAATCACTGCAATTGCTCGCCACGCTGCTGGCCGCGCACCTGCAGAACGATCGGCTGCTGACCACCCTCAAGGCGCGGGACAGGACGCTGTCCGATCTGGTCAACCGGCTGCTGCACGCCCAGGAAGACGAGCGCAAACGCGTGGCCTACGACTTGCACGACGGGTTGGCGCAAACCCTCGCGGGGTTGCATCAGCGCCTGCAAGGGTTTGCCGGGCGCTGCCCGACGCTGCCAGGCACCTTGAACGCGGACCTGCAGGCGATTCTGACCCTGGCCCAGCATTCGGTGGGTGAAGGCCGGCAACTGATCGCCGGCCTGCGCCCGACTGTGCTGGACGATTTCGGATTATTCAAGGCGCTCGACAAAGAGGCTGACCGCCTGCGCGAAGCCGGCGTCAGCGTGCAATGGTCCACCGGCTACGCGGAGCGCTTGCCCAGCCAGGTGGAAATCGCCCTGTTCAGGATCGGCCAGGAAGCCATCAATAACGTGCTCAAGCATGCGCAGGCTGGCCATGTGCAACTGGCCCTGGCACTGCACGACGGCCAGGTTTCGCTGCGCATAGACGACAACGGCAAAGGCTTTGACCCCGGCCAACCGCTCGACGCCCAGGATGCGCAGCACCTGGGCCTCGCCACCATGCATGAGCGCGCCAGCCTGCTGGGCGGGCAGTTCATCTGCACCAGCGCCCCCGGTGGTGGCACTCAACTGCACGCTCGCGTGCCTGCCCCTCTGAATGGAATGCCGCAATGAGCCGACTCTTGCGCCTGGTGCTGGCGGACGACCATGAAGTCACACGCACCGGTTTTGTCGCACTGCTGGCGGGTCACCCGCAGTTCGAAGTCGTCGGCCAGGCCCGCGATGGGCAGCAAGCGGTGGAGCTGTGTGAACAGCTGCTGCCGGATATCGTCATCCTCGACATTCGGATGCCGGTGCTCAATGGACTGGGCGCGGCGCGCCTGCTGCAACAGCGCCTGCCGGCCATCAAGGTGGTAATTTTCACCATGGACGACAGCCCCGACCATCTGGAAGCCGCGATGAACGCCGGGGCCGTGGGGTACCTGCTCAAAGACGCCAGCCGCGACGAGGTGATCGAGGCGTTGCAACGAGTCGCCGCCGGTGAAGAAGCGCTCAACACGGCGGTGAGCGCGCGGTTGTTGCGACGCATGACCGAACGCAACGCCGCCGGCAGCGTACCCACCGAGCACCTGACCCCACGGGAGCGCCAGGTGCTCGGGCTGGTGGCGAACGGCATGAGCAACCGGCAAATCGGTGAGCACCTGGGGATTACCACCGGCACCGCCAAGGCCCATGTTGAACGGGTCATCGGCAAGCTCGGTGCCGCCGATCGAACCCAGGCGGCTGTGCGCGGCATCGCACTGGGCCTGGTGACACAGTCATGAAAAGACGGTGGGCCGACCTGCCCCTGCGCGGCAAGGCGCTGGTGGTGATTTCCCTGCCGCTGGTGGTGCTGCTGCTGTCGCTGGTGCTGATCTACACCACCGAGCGGCAGACCGCACGCGCCGAAGAAGACGTGCGTCGGGTATTGCGCGTGCAAAGCGATATCCGCGCCGTACACACGCTGTTGGCCGAGGCGGCTGCCAGCGTGCGTGGCTACCTGCTGACGCGTCGCGAGGACTTCCTGCCAGGCTACCTGAACGCCAAGCCACAGATTGCAGCGGCCCTGCAGCGGCTCGACGGCAATGTGCGCGATCAGCGCGTGCGCGAACAACTCGTCGCCATCAGGCCGCTGATCAACAGCAAAGTCGAGGGGCTGGAAGACATGCTCAGCGACCCGACGACCAGCACCGCCACGATGACCGAGATCCTGGTCAGCAACAAACACATCCTCGACGCCCTGCGCCAACACATCGCCAACATGCTCATGCTGGAGGACTCGTTGCTGGCCGAGCGCACCGCCGCTGCGGCCGAGACGCGCCAGCGGTTACTACTGTCCACGTGGCTGGCGGCGATCTGCGGGTTGTTCGGGGCTATTGTCGCGGTGCTGTTCTTGTCCAAGGGCATTGTGGCGCGTGTGCAGAATGTGCAAGGCAACGCACAACGCCTGGCCCTCGGCCAACCGCTGTTGCCACAACCGCCGGAGCATGACGAGATTGGCCAGTTGGGCACGCGGCTGGTGGAGGCCGGCTTGCTGCTGGCGGAACGCGAACGCGCGCTGCGCGAGAACGAAGAACGTTTACGGCTGATCATCGACGGGGTGAAGGACTACGGGATTTTCGCCCTCGACACGGCGGGCCACGTCACCAGCTGGAACGCCGGGGCCGAGCGGATCAAGGGCTACACCGAGCAGGAAATCATCGGCCAGCATTTCTCGGTGTTCTACCTGCCACAGGAATGCCCGCAACACCCGGCCATGGCCCTGGATGAGGCCACCCGCCACGGGCATTACATGGAAGAAGGCTGGCGCCTGCGCCAGGACGGCACGCGTTTTTGGGCCAGCGTGGTGATCACGGCACAGTTCGACGCAACCGGGGCTTTGCGCGGTTTTTCGAAGATCACCCGCGACATCACCGACCGCCGCGCGGCGGAGATGGCGCTGGGTAACGCCCGTGAGGAGGCCGAGCGCGCCAGCCGGGCCAAGAGCGAGTTTTTGTCGCGCATGAGCCACGAGCTGCGCACCCCGCTCAACTCGATCCTGGGCTTTGCACAGCTGCTCGACATGGACTCGGCTGCAGGGCAAAAAGCGCACGTCGGGCATATCCTGCGGGCCGGCCAACACCTGCTGACGCTGATCAACGAAGTGTTGGACATTGCCAAGATCGAGGCCGGACGTCTGCCGTTGAACATCGAGCCGATCCGGTTGGCGGGCGCACTGCAGGAAGCCCTGGCGCTGGTGTCTCCCATGGCCGCCGACGCCGGTATCCAGTTGCAGCCGCTGCCTGCGCTGGCGGCGGATATCGGCATCGCGGCCGACCCTCAACGCTTGACCCAGGTGCTGCTGAACTTGCTGTCCAATGCGATCAAATACAACCAGCCGCAGGGCCAGGTGAGCATTGAGGTCAAGGTCGAAGGGCCGCGCATCGGCGTGGCGGTGTGCGATACCGGCAAAGGCATCCCGGCGGACAAGCTCGGGCAGTTGTTCAAACCGTTCGAGCGCCTGGGCGCCGACCCGAATGTGGAAGGCAGCGGCCTGGGCCTGGCGCTGAGTAAAAGCCTGCTGGAAAAGATGGATGGCCAACTGAGCGTGCACACCCAACAGGGCATCGGTTCACGCTTCACGCTGGAGTTGCCGTTCGTGAGTGTGCAGGCATCCAATGGCCTGCCCGCCGCCGTCGCCGACACGGTGTCGATACGCCCTGCCCCCGTCGCCCCCGCCACCCAAGGCAAGGTGCTGTATATCGAAGACAACCTCTCCAGCCTCGCGCTGATCGAGACGTTGCTGCACCGCAGGCCGGGGATAAAACTGCTGTCCAGCATGCAAGGCCAACTCGGCCTGGACCTGGCCGCGCAGCATGCGCCCCGGTTGATTCTGCTGGACGTGTCACTGCCGGACATCGACGGCTTGGCCGTGCTGCAGCGGTTGCGCCGCTCCGCGATCACCCAGGACACACCGGTGCTGATGCTCACCGCCGATGCCAGCGACCTCACCCGCCAAGCCTTGCACGCAGCCGGCGCGACGGCCATTCTGCACAAGCCGATCAACGTGCCGGCCTTTTTAGCCCACCTCGACCAGTACTTTCCGGAGCCCGCGTGAACCTTGACCTGCGCATCCTGATCATCGACGACCAACGCCCGAACCTTGAGCTGGTGGAACAATTGCTGGCACGTGAAGGGCTGACCAACGTACTGAGCAGCACCGAGCCATTGCGCACCCTGGAGCTGTTCAACAGCTTCGAACCGGACCTGGTCATTCTTGACCTGCACATGCCCGAGCTCGACGGTTTTGCGGTGCTGGAGCAACTCAACCGACGCATTCCCAACGGTGAATACCTGCCGATCCTGGTGCTGACCGCCGACGCCACCCGCGACACCCGCCTGCGCGCCCTGGCACTCGGTGCCAGGGACTTCATCAGCAAACCCTTGGATGCGTTGGAAACCATGCTGCGGGTATGGAACCTGCTGGAAACCCGCGTGCTGTACAAAACCTTGCGCACGCGGGTGCCGGCGGACCAGATCGAGTTGTTGCAACGACGCGGCACTATGACCGCGCCCAGCACGCTTGAGGGAGGGCCGGGTTCACCGGCGATACGACGTTGTTAATCCGACCGGCTACAGCGTAGCGTCGATCTTTTTGGCTGCCGCCTCACTCACCCAGCCGTGCCAGATGTCCGGGTGTTGCTGGAGGAACAGCTTTGCCAGCTTGGGAGAGTCGATGTGCTCCCTGGTCATCCGTGCCAAGTTCTGGTTGAGCAGGTCAATCGGCAAATTGACCTTTTCCAGCACCGCGACCAGTTCAGGTGCTTGCTCATGGAAAGCTTTGGATAAACCCACCTGAATGCTGATCTTCTTATCCACCCCCGGTTTCTCCTCCAGCTTGATCAGGTCGACTTGCCCCATCAACGGCGTAGGCGTCCAGTAATAGAACAGGATCGGCTCACCCCGCTTGTAACTCGACAGCACCGCCGCATCCAAAGCCGGGCCGGTACCCGGTCGAAAGTTGGTATAGCGCGATTCCAGGCCATAGCTTTTGAGCATTTCGCTGTTCTCCAGCTCGCACGTCCATCCCGCCGGACAATTGTAGAAACGGCCTTTGCCGGGCTCTTCCGGGTCCTTGAACAGCTCGGCGTACTGCGCCAGATCGGCAATCGTCTTGAGCGCTGGCGCCTTGGCTTTCAGCGCGCGCTTGGCATCCCCTTCCACCACGTAGCGGGGCACGTACCACCCTTCGGTCGCGCCAAGGATGGGTGCGCCCACCCCTACGACCTTGCCGCTGGCGGCGGCCTTGTTCCAGACCTCGCTGCGCCCCACCCACTCTTCGGACAGCACCTGAACGTCATTACTGCTCAACGCGCTCTCCATGGTGATGGAGTTCCCAGGCAAGGTATCGACCGTACAGCCATAGCCCTCCTTGAGCAGGGTTTGCAGCACGTCAGTCAGCAACATGGCGCTCTCCCAATTCAATCCGGCGAACTTCACCGGTTTGCCCGAATCGCACCAACCGGCAGCCTGGGTCGCTGCGCTGCCCGTAAACAGCCCAAGCGAGAGCAGGCCAGCCATCACGTTTCTATTCAGCTTCATCATCGGTGCACCTATGCAGTGAAAGGGTCAGATCAGGGAGGGGCAGATGGCAGCGAAATACGCTCTGAAAAGTTATGTGTCAGCCAGCTTTATGTAGTGTAGGAAACCAGTCTTCACGCAGCCGCTGGCCTGTTTGCATGGCGTGCCCCGGGTACGGTGGAGAGGTGCGACCAGGGCGTTCGAGGTAGCGAACGTCATCACCTACCCAGCGCAGCGACAGTACCCGGCGACGCTGTGCGGAACCATTGCCCCTGGCGCCATGCACCGTTCGAAAATCAAACAGCACCGCATCACCGGGTTGCATTTCCCATTCCAGTACCGGCATACCCTCCTCCGCATCCGGATCCGGTGCATCTCGATAGTCGTCGGCCCCTTGGTAAAAGTCGCTTTGATCGGCCCAGCGCACCGGCCTTATCCCTTGCTCCCAACGATGGGAGCCGGGCAACAGCCGCAGGGTTGACTCACGTACCGGGTCCACCGGAATCCAGAAACTCACGGACTGGCTGCCCTCAAGAAAGTAATACGGAATGTCCTGATGCCAGGGTGTGGCTTTTTGCGCACCGGGCTCTTTGACCAGGACATGGTCATGGAAGAACTGCGCGGTGCGCGACTGCATTACCTGCGCGGCGATGGACGCTGCCGGCGACTGTTCGATGATTGCGCGAAACTCAGGAATACGCTGCCAGTTGCAGTAGTCATCGAAAAAACCGCCGGACGAGTCGTCACCTTGCTCGACGTAGCGGCTGGCGTACCCGCCAGGCTCTGCGAGGTTGCGCTCGATGCCTGCCGCAATGTGTGCGATCCAGTCGCTGAAGACGCCTCTCAGGCACACCGCGCCATCACGCTGGAAGGCGTCGATGTCTTTTGGGTCGACGGTGTATGAACGGTGGGTCATGGCCTGAAACTCCCAATAACAAGATGAAGGGTGTGCAGGCCCAATATTCCATGCCGCTCAAATAAGATAAAATAACAACTCTTGATTTATCACCCAAGAAAAACCAATGAACTTCACCTTGCGTCAATTGCGCTACGCACTGGCTGCGGCCAAGCACGGCAACCTCACCCTGGCTGCCGAGGAACTGCACGTTTCCCAACCGTCGATATCCACCGCGATCACTGAGCTTGAAGGCCTTTACGGCCAACCGCTATTTGTGCGCCAACGCGGTCTGGGTGTGTCGTTGACGCCGTTTGGTCGAACGGTGATGGCGCAGGCAAAACGCGTACTCGCTGAAGCGCGAACGTTTGCAGATATAGGCAGCGAACCCGACGATTTTGCCGGAGACCTTGTACTGGGTTGCTATGCCGATATTGCCCCCTACTGCCTGCCCCAGATTCTCAGGCGCTTGCAGCAGGTGTCGCCCCGCATCAGCGTGGATATGCGTGAAGGCGGGTTTGAATATTTGGGAAAACGCCTCGGTGAAGGCACGCTGGAGCTTGCATTGACCTACGACCTGGGCTTGCCGGTCAACACGGAGCGCGTCGAACTGTGCCAATTGACTGCCCACGCCTTGCTGGCGGCAGATCACCCCTTGGCGCAGGAAACACGCGTTGATATGGCCGCACTCAGTGCATGCAACCTGGTGGTGATGGATCAGATCCACAGCTGGCAGCACATTCTGGATTTGTTCAACAGCTTTGGCCTGACACCGGGCAGCGTCCAACCCACCCACAGCTTTGAATTTCAGCGCAGCCTGGTTGCCAACGGCTTTGGCGTGGCACTCACCTACACCCGCCCTTTCGGCGATCACAGCTACGATGGCCAGCCTTTGGTGTGTCGACCCATCAAACAGCAGTTGCCCACGCAACGCATCGTGCTGGCCTACGACCGGCGCTACCCGTTGACGCCGCCCGCCGAAGCGTTCAAGGCTCAGGCGTTGGCCTGGTTCTCGCAGCGACAACCGTTCGCAATCTTCTGAATCTGTGACACAGCCCTCATGACGCGGTTGCCTGCGGCGGCGCCGCACCTGAGAATCCCCCCCCCCTCCATTGCGCACTACAGGGATATTCCGCACATGGCCGCTTCAAATAAATGGCTGATGTCATCGCTCGCGTATTACCTCGATTTTTTCACCGCTCCTCTCTTCGTTATCCTCGCTATTTACTTGGCGCCCTTCGATCCCGCACTGGCCATCGCCGGCCTGCTGGCCTGGAGCCTGGTGGAATACTCGGCACACCGTTTTCTGTTCCATTCACTGTATCGCCGCGAACATTGGACCCACCATATCGACGTACTCGCCTACATCGGTGTGTCGAGCTGGAAAACCAGCTCGACCTTTTCCGCGCTGTTGCTGGTTGCCTGGTACAGCGGCCTGACCTCGGCCTTTATCGGCGTGGTAGCGGGTTACTTTTATTACATCTCGGTGCACTACGTGATGCACCGCCCCGCGCATTGGGCTTACCGTTTTATGCCGACGCTGGTGGCCAATCATGACCTGCACCATCGCCAAGGTGTGGAGAAGAACTTCGGGGTGTCGTCGCCGCTGTGGGACCATGTGTTTGGCACCTACGTTCGCGCTGAACCCCTCACCCATTACGATTAAGCGTTCAGGCTGACGGGACCTGTTGCGCACACCGCAACAGTCTTTTGTCATCATTCCTATTGATAGCCCCCTAACGAAACCCCCATGCTAGAGGGCTAACACCTCGCTTATATCATTCCGAATGATAGTTACCTTTGCTTCATTCGATTCGTGACATACCCCCTCGCCGCGCATGATCCGCCCATCTCAAATACATTGGCGGATACACCTCATGGAACAGTCACTCAAACATTTGCGCTTCCCCCTGGCGATTTTGGCCGTGGTGGTGATGAGCGCGTGCGGCAAGACCCCGGACCAAGCGGCCGCCATGCCAGCGGCCAAAGTCAGCGTGGCCAAGGTGCTGGAACAACCGGTCAACGAGTGGGATGAATTCACCGGTCGCCTGGAAGCGCCCGAAACCGTACAGATTCGTCCACGGGTCTCTGGCCAGATTGACCAAGTCGCTTTCACTGAAGGCGCTTTGGTCAAGAAAGGCGACCTGCTTTTCCAGATCGACCCACGCCCGTTCCAGGCCGAAGTGCGTCGCCTTGAAGCCCAGTTGCAACAAACCCGCGCCGCTGCCACCCGTAGCGACAACGAAGCGCAACGTGGCGAACGCCTGCGCCAGAGCAATGCGATCTCCGCCGAACTGGCCGACTCGCGCACCACCTCCGCCCAGGAAGCCCGCGCCGCCGTCGCCGGGATCCAGGCGCAATTGGACCTGGCCAAGCTGAACCTGAGCTTTACCCGCGTGACGTCGCCGATCAGCGGCCGCGTCAGCCGTGCCGAAATCACCGCCGGCAACCTGGTGACCGCCGATGTCACGGCGCTGACCAGCGTGGTCTCCACCGACAAGGTCTACGCCTATTTCGACGCCGATGAGCGCGTTTTCCTCAAGTACACCGAACTGGCTCGCCAAGGCCGTCGTGGTGCGACCACCCCGGTGTACCTGGGCCTGTCCAACGAAACCGGCAACCCGCACCTGGGCCAGATGAACTTCGTCGACAACCAGGTCAACCCGGCCACCGGCACCATCCGCGGTCGCGCCGTGTTCGATAACAGCAAAGGCGAATACACCCCTGGCCTGTACGCCCGCTTGAAGCTGGTCGGCAGCGGCACCTACTCCGCCGTGTTGATCAACGACGAAGCGGTCGGCACCGACCTGGGCAAGAAGTTCGTGCTGGTGATGGAAGGCGACAAGCCGGCTTATCGCTCGGTGGAACTGGGGCCGAAGATCGAAGGTTTGCGCATCGTGCGCAGCGGCTTGAACAAAGACGACACCATTATCGTCAAGGGCCTGCAACGCGTGCGCCCTGGCTCGCCGGTCGCCCCGGAAACCATTCCGATGGCCAGCAAGGAAACCCTCGCCGCCTTGGCCCAACAACGACAAGCGCTTGAAGCCAGCAACCTGGAACAAGTGGCGCCGGAAAAAACCGCGCCCAAACTGGCCAGCGCTGCGACTCCACGCGGTTAAGGGATACGACTCAAGATGAATTTTTCCAAGTTCTTCATTTCGCGGCCGATCTTCGCAGCGGTGCTCTCGCTGTTGATCCTGATCGCCGGTGCGATCTCGCTGTTCCAATTGCCGATCAGCGAATACCCGGAAGTGGTGCCGCCGACGGTGGTGGTACGCGCCAACTTCCCGGGCGCCAACCCCAAAGTCATCGGTGAAACCGTGGCCGCGCCGCTGGAACAGGCGATCACCGGCGTCGAGAACATGCTGTACATGTCCTCGCAGTCGACCGCCGACGGCAAGCTGACGCTGACCATCACCTTCGCCCTGGGCACCGACCTGGACAACGCGCAGGTGCAAGTGCAAAACCGCGTGACCCGGACTCAGCCGAAATTGCCTGAAGAAGTGACGCGCATCGGTATCACCGTGGACAAGGCCTCCCCCGACCTGACCATGGTGGTGCACTTGACCTCCCCGGATCAGCGCTACGACATGCTGTACCTGTCCAACTACGCCTTGCTCAACGTCAAGGATGAGCTGGCGCGGCTGGGCGGTGTGGGTGATGTGCAGCTGTTCGGCATGGGCGACTACTCCCTGCGTGTCTGGCTGGACCCGAACAAGACCGCTTCGCGTAACCTGACCGCGACCGATGTGGTCACGGCGATCCGCGAGCAGAACCGTCAAGTGGCCGCGGGTGCGCTGGGTGCACAACCTGCGCCGACTGCCACCGCGTTCCAGTTATCCGTGAACACCCAAGGTCGCTTGGTGACCGAGGAAGAGTTCGAGAACATCGTGATTCGTTCAGGCGCAAACGGTGAAATCACCCGCCTCAAAGACATCGCGCGGATCGAGCTGGGTTCCAGCCAATACGCCCTGCGTTCGTTGCTCAACAACCAGCCGGCCGTGGCGATCCCGATCTTCCAGCGCCCAGGCTCCAACGCCATCGAGATTTCCAACGAAGTCCGCGGCAAGATGGATGAGCTGAAAAAGAGCTTCCCGCAAGGGATGGACTACAGCATCGTCTATGACCCGACCATCTTTGTGCGTGGCTCCATCGAAGCCGTAGTGCATACCCTCTTCGAAGCGTTGATCCTGGTGGTATTGGTCGTCATCCTGTTCCTGCAAACCTGGCGCGCCTCGATCATTCCGTTGGTAGCGGTGCCGGTATCCTTGATCGGTACGTTTGCGGTGATGCACCTGTTTGGCTTCTCGCTCAACGCGTTGTCGCTGTTCGGCCTGGTACTGGCCATCGGTATCGTGGTGGACGACGCCATCGTGGTGGTGGAGAACGTCGAGCGCAACATCGAGCTGGGCCTGGAACCGTTTGCGGCGACTGAAAAAGCCATGAGCGAAGTGACCGGTCCGATCATCGCCACGGCGTTGGTGCTGTGTGCGGTGTTCATTCCGGCGGCCTTTATCAGCGGCTTGACCGGGCAGTTCTATAAGCAGTTCGCCTTGACCATTGCGATCTCGACGGTGATTTCGGCCTTCAACTCGCTGACCTTGTCCCCGGCCCTGGCCGCCGTGTTGCTGCGCAGCCATGACGCGCCGAAGGATCGCTTTTCCAAGGTTCTCGACAAGCTCTTCGGCGGATGGCTGTTCAAACCGTTCAACCGCTTCTTTGACAAAGCCAGCCACGGCTATGTCGCCACCGTACGCCGTGTGATTCGCGGCAGTGGTATCGCGCTGTTCCTGTACGCCGGGTTGATGGTGCTGACCTGGTTTGGTTTCGCCCATACCCCGACCGGTTTCGTGCCGGCCCAGGACAAGCAATACCTGGTGGCCTTCGCCCAGTTACCGGACGCCGCCAGCCTGGACCGCACCGAAGACGTGATCAAGCGTATGTCCGACATCGCACTGAAACAGCCGGGCGTGGAAGCCGCCGTGGCCTTCCCAGGCCTGTCGATCAACGGTTTCACCAACAGCCCGAACAGCGGCATCGTGTTCGTGACCTTGAAGCCGTTCGACGAGCGTAAAGACCCGAGCATGTCCGCCGGTGCGATTGCCGGCGCGTTGAACGGCAAATACAGCGACATCCAGGAAGCCTACATGGCGATCTTCCCACCGCCGCCGGTTCAGGGCCTGGGGACGATCGGCGGCTTCCGCCTGCAGATCGAAGACCGTGGCAACCTGGGTTATGACGAGCTGTACAAAGAAGTGCAGAACATCATCACCAAGAGCCGCACCACGCCGGAGCTGTTCGGCCTGTTCACCAGCTACACGGTCAACGTGCCCCAGGTCGATGCCGCCATCGACCGTGAAAAGGCCAAGACCCACGGCGTGGCGATCAGCGACATCTTCGACACCCTGCAGATCTACCTGGGTTCGTTGTATGCCAACGACTTCAACCGCTTCGGTCGGACCTACCAGGTCAACGTGCAGGCTGAGCAACAGTTCCGCCTGGATGAAGACCAGATCGGCCAGCTGAAAGTGCGCAACAACAAAGGCGAGATGATCCCGCTGGCGACCTTTATCAAGGTCAGCGACACCTCGGGCCCGGACCGCGTGATGCACTACAACGGCTTTATCACCGCTGAAATCAACGGCAACGCGGCACCGGGCTACAGCTCCGGCCAGGCCCAGGCGGCGATTGAAAAACTGTTGAAAGAGGAACTGCCCAACGGCATGACCTACGAGTGGACCGACCTGACCTATCAGCAAATCCTCTCGGGCAACACTGCACTGTTCGTGTTCCCGCTCTGCGTACTGCTGGCGTTCCTGGTACTGGCGGCCCAATACGAAAGCTGGAGCCTGCCGTTGGCGGTGATCCTGATCGTACCGATGACGCTGCTGTCGGCGATTACCGGGGTGATCATCTCGGGCGGCGACAACAACATCTTTACCCAGATCGGCTTGATCGTACTGGTGGGCCTGGCGTGTAAGAACGCGATTCTGATCGTCGAGTTCGCCAAGGATAAACAGGCCGAAGGCCTCGACCCGCTCGCCGCGGTGCTGGAAGCCTGCCGTTTGCGTCTGCGGCCGATCCTGATGACCTCGTTCGCCTTCATCATGGGTGTGGTGCCACTGGTGTTGTCCAGCGGTGCCGGTGCCGAGATGCGTCATGCCATGGGCGTGGCGGTGTTCTCCGGGATGATCGGTGTGACCTTCTTCGGTCTGTTGCTGACGCCAGTGTTCTACGTACTGATCCGTCGCTATGTGGAGCGCAGCGAAGCGCGCAAAGCGGCCAAGGCCTTGAAGCTGGAGACACAGCAATGAGTGTGAAAGTCTTTCTGCCGAGCTTGCTGGTACTGGCGCTGAGCGCCTGTGCCGTAGGCCCGGACTACAAAACCCAGACCCCGGAGGCGGCCAATATCACGGCCGCTGCCGATGCCAAGCAGTACGATCACGCCAAGTTCGAAGGCATCTGGTGGCAGCAGTTCGAGGACCCGACGCTCAACCAATTGGTCACGCAGTCGCTGCAAGGCAACCGTGATCTGCGCGTCGCCTTTGCCCGCCTGCGGGCCGCACGGGCGATCCGCGATGACGCCAGCAATGACGCCATGCCGACCATCACCAGCCGGGCCAGCAGTGATCAGGGCAAAGGCCAGATTCCGGGCCAGACCACTCGCCGCGTGAAGACCGAGCGTTACGACCTCGGGCTGGACATGGCCTGGGAACTCGACCTGTTCGGCCGCATCCAGCGCAACCTGGAAGCCACCGACGCCGACCAGCAGGCCGCCGAGGCTGACTTGTACCAGCTGCAAGTCACCCTGATCGCCGAACTGGTGGACGCCTACGGTCAACTGCGTGGCGCGCAACTGCGTGAACGCATTGCCCTGGACAACCTGAAGAACCAGCAGGAATCGCGCACCATCACCGTCAGCCTGCGCGATGCCGGTGTGGGCGACCAACTCGACGTGGAGCGTGCCGATGCACGCCTCGCGGCGGTTGAAGCCAGCGTGCCGCAACTGCAGGCCGAACAAGTGCGCGAGCGTAACCGCATCGCCACCCTCCTCGGCCAGCGACCCGACAAGCTCACCGTAGACCTGGGCCCAAAAGACCTGCCGGCGATTGCTAAGGCGCTACCGATCGGCGACCCGGGGCAACTGCTGCAACGTCGCCCGGACATTCTCAGCGCCGAACGCAAACTGGCTGCCGCCACCGCGCGTATCGGCGTGGCCAAGGCCGACCTGTTCCCACGCGTCAGCCTCAGCGGCTTCCTTGGCTTTACCGCCGGGCGCGGCTCGCAGATCGGCTCATCCGCCGCGAATGCCTGGGCCCTGGGCCCGAGCATCACCTGGGCCGCGTTTGACCTGGGCAGCGTGCGCGCCCGCTTGCGCGGCGCCGATGCCGAGGCCGATGGCGCCCTGGCAAGCTACGAGCAGCAAGTGTTGCTGGCGCTGGAAGAATCCGAGAACGCCTTCAGCGACTACGGCAAGCGTCAACAACGCCTGGTCTCGCTGATCCGCCAAAGCGAATCCAGCCGCGCTGCCGCCGACCTGGCCGCGATCCGCTACCGCGAAGGCACAGTGGACTTCCTGGTATTGCTCGACGCGCAACGTGAGCGTTTGGCAGCCGAGGACTCCCAGGCCCAGGCCGAAGTGGACCTGTATCGCGGGATTGTGGCGATCTACAAGGCGCTGGGGGGTGGGTGGAAGCCGGATACGGTGGTCGCTACCGCCAAGTGATGTAAAGAGCTCCTTTGGTTGGTCGCATCCAGCCAATTTTTAGCCCCGTGATCCATTTGGTCACGGGGCTTTTTTTGTTTGGAACGTCCTAAAATATGGAAGGTTACTTCCGTAAGACAAACCAGAAGTCCCAAGTAAGTAATTTCCTAATACCGCACTGCGCCTTGCGGAGAGAGTGAAGTATTTTCTATCAATGCAGCCACCTCTCCGATTGGAGATGCGATACATAAATTACAAAGTGCACATTTGCGCAAGACTGATAACATAGCCTTTTTTAATCAAGGTGCGCCGATTAGTTCAGGAGTCGAGAACGCATCTTTAAACTCAAACTTCAAGTCTTTCGAGCTTACAAAAAACCAGGTATTCAAACAATAAAATGGGGATTTCAAACATACTAAAAAACAAGAACGATAACTTATACTACTCCTTATCAATACTCATGAATCTTGATGTTCAAAGAAGTTTGTTTGTGCTTTACCTGCTGCAGCTTGGTATCACACAAGGAGAGATAGGTATTCTTCAATCTTTTCTATTCTTTTCTTCAGTAGCGTTAGAGATCCCGTCTGGTTTACTCGCCGATCGATACGGCCGCAAATTTTCTCTTATCATTAGCTTTTTAGGATTATTTATAAGCGGCATTGGGTTTTTATTATTTTCCTCTTTCACTCCTTTCGCAATTATATTTTGCTTATTCGGCGCCAGTATCGCTATGGGCTCCGGGTCAGACAGAGCACTATTGTATGACAACTTACTAGCTGAGCATCGAGCGGAAGACTACCCTAAAATAATATCGCGGGCGCGTGCCATTGGCGCGGTTTCGTTAGGTGTATCTATGCTTCTTGGTGGCGTATTGCAAGATACTTTTGACTGGAATAGCGTATATATATTTTTTGCGTTATCCAAGCTTATCGGAGCTTTTGCTGTAACACTCATCCCAGAAATAAAACTCCCGCACACGTCACTTAACCCGATCAAACAATCAGGTATAAACAATAAAAAAACAGAGGGGATTTTTA
Source organism: Pseudomonas sp. QC2 (assembly GCF_002859085.1). Classification (NCBI taxonomy): domain Bacteria; kingdom Pseudomonadati; phylum Pseudomonadota; class Gammaproteobacteria; order Pseudomonadales; family Pseudomonadaceae; genus Pseudomonas; species Pseudomonas sp. QC2. Next base: position 185,292 of record NZ_PKKS01000008.1, on the reverse strand, counting down.
CTCTACTCATTAATTTTTTCCGCTCTAAAAAAGGTGCCTTCCTTATACCTTTGTTTATTGGATATTCTTTATTTGAGCTTTCAACAATTCCTTTGTTCATCTACGGCCAGCCATTTTTCTCCCTGCAGGGTTTAGACGTGCCTATGATCGCTGGTATTTATGCTACGGTTGAAGCTATATCTGCATTAATGTTCATGGTTGCTGGTTACGTTTGTTCCAGGCTCTCTCTCGGCACAATTGCTCTCACTACGACCTGCGCCGTCACCTTTCTTCTTTTTGTTTTATCTTTAAATATCGGAGTAATCACTTCAATTGCAACCTTTCTTCTAATAATGTCGCTCCCTGCCATATATGAAACCGCATATGAAACCTATATTCACGACAATATTGAGTCACGTATCCGAGCGTCTTGTCTCTCAGTTGCAAATCTAGTTAACTCAGTCATCATCGGTATCTCCTACACTGTTTTCGGAGGACTATTAGATAGGTATGGCTTCTCGCTGACTTTGATCATAGTTGCAGCCACCTGTTTTGTTGGCTTGTTTGGTATTAGCACAACATTGCTCTTAGGTGGCAAAAAAAACGATTTAACAAGACAAGAAGCCTGAATATGGATTTTGGAAATCCATCCGCAGCTTGGCGGTCTTGGTCGAATTGGACATCAAATTTGCCGTGTTCGACCTTGTGATGTTTTTTCTGAACCGCGACCGCATGAAGGGAGTAGAGCCTTATCTGCGCGCTAATGCTTTATGTAGCATCATTCAATATCAAACTCCGATAGTGCCCAGGATTAGACCCACTCCACTTACGAAACGCCTTATAAAACGAGCTCGTATCAGCAAACCCCAACCGCTCCGCAATCTCGGCAAAACTGATCTGCGGCTCTGCCAGCCACACAATCGCCAGCTCTTTGCGCACACTGTCCTTGAGCCCCTGATACGTCTGCCCTTCTTCCGCCAGACGACGGCGCAGGGTGGAGGCAGAGATGCACAGGCTGGCGGCGAGGCCTTCGGTTTCCGGCCAGGTGTCCGGGGGCAGTTGGCGCAGGTCGTGCTTGATGCGGGTGGCGAGGCTGTCGGGGTCGCGGTATTTGACCAGGATGTTGGCGGGCGCGTGGGCCAGGAAGCGTTTGAGTTCTTCAGCGGTTCGCTTGATCGGCAGGTCCAGGCAGTCGGCGGAGAAGATCATGCGGGTACGCGGCCGATCGAAACGCAGGTTGTCGGAGAACATGACTTGGTAGTCGTCGCAGAAATCCGGTTTCGCACAACGCAGTTCAATCGCCAGGATCGGAATCCGCCGTCCCGCCAGCCAACAGGCGACGCCGTGTACGATCATCCAGTAGGTAAAGTAAGTGAAGGCACGGTTAGGTTCAGACTCGGGTTCGAGCAACACAATCTCCGCCAGACTTTGTTGACGCACCAATTCAGCGGGCAGGCGCTCGAGCATCAACGACAGAAACCCCAGGCCGGTTTCCAGGCCAGTGGCCAAGGTCGGCTGCGCCATCGCCGCATGGCAGAGGAACGCCAAGCTGCCGGACTTGAGCTTGCGTGGGTCCATGCCGAAAAACTCATCATCCAGGCGCCGTGCCAGCAGGCGCCACAGGCGTGCATAGGTCGTGGCCGAGACCCGCGCGCCGGGCTCGGCCAACCGTTGCGGTTCGATCCCGGCTTTAAGCAGCACTTCGGCAGTGGCCGCCCCAGGGGCGCAGCTTTGCAACAAGGCTTCGCGCACGAGGTGGAGGGAGATGGTGTCTTTTTCCGACATTGGCGCGGTCCGTGCCCTGGGTGGCGTGAAATGCCGCCATCTTAGGCAGTCGCGCGACAAAAGAGTAGGCGCCGCGCAACCGGTCTCGGGTATTCTGCGCCGGGATATTTACTGACAGGAAGTTGCACTGATGAGTTGTTGGGAAGTACTTGGGCTACCGCATGACGCTGACACTCGCACAATCAAGCGTCAGTACGCCGTCTTGCTCAAGCAGCATCGTCCGGATGAGGACCCCAGCGGCTTCCAGCGCTTGCGCGAGGCGTATGAGCATGCCCTCGAGTGGAGCCGTTTAGAGGCGCCCGCTGACACACCGCAGCCGGTGCCCGTCGACAGCGTGCAACCTGCCCCGGCCGAACCGGACACGCGTGTCGAACAGGCCCGCGCCTTGGTGGCGCAGGCCACTCCCAGTGATCTGCGTCACCTCTATCAGCAAGCCAGGGAGAGTGAGTGCGCCGACGCCTTTGAGGCCCTGCTGTTGCAGCGCTGCCTGACGTCGACAGACCCCGCCATCAGCGAGTGGGCCGTCACCCACCTGCATTGGCTGACCCCCTGGTTACGCGAAGCCCCCGCACGCTTGCCCGCATACCGCCTTGATGCGCTGCTGGAACAGATGTTTGCGCACGTTGAGCAACGGTTGGTCGGGCTGCTCGATCAACAACAGGTCGAAGCCTTCAAGGCCGCATTGAGCGAACTGAACCACACTGAATGGCTCAAGCCGCTGCCTCGCCACGCGCGGATCAACGACGTGCTGGCCCGTGCCCTACTGGCGAGCCGATGCTGGTCCGAGGACCTGTTCGACACCTTGTGCGCCCAGCAAGCCTGGTCCGATAAGGACTTGGAAAACCCCTGCCCCGAGCCTGAATGGTCGCAGCTCCAGGCGCGCAATGCGCTGGAGCGTTTCAAGGCGCATGCACTCGCGCAGGCCAGCCTGGACTCGCGCGATGCGGAGTGTCGCGCAGCCAAATTGCTGTTTGGCGACATGCCACTGGCGCAACGGCAACGTTTCGCCCGGCGCTTTGGCGAGTCCGACTGGAACGCCTGCCGTACGCTCAGCGAAACCATCCTCAGCCAGTACCCGTCACTCTGCGCCCTGATGCCCGGCGGCGATCCGTATTTCTGGCGCGACTGGGAACGTGCCACCCGACCGTGGCCGATGTTCGTAGCTTTACTGGGCATGGCCGCCGGCTGGACGATCCACGACCAACAGGTGACCGACCATACCCTGATGGAAACCCTCGGAATGGCGCCAACCTGGGCCTTCCTGATTGCCATTCCAGCGTTGTTGATCCTGGCGATCTGGCGTCCCGCCACCGATGGCTACGGTGAAATCGACGACGGACTCTCGCCGCTGTCGCGCTGGCTGAGCTTTCGCCGACCCTCGCCCTTGTTCATCCGCGAGATTTTGCCGTGCTGGCTGTTGGGTGCGTTGATCTGGATCATCCTTGGCCTTTACGCCTTTATCGGCTACGTGGCGACGCTGCAGGGCCTGGGTGTCGCACAGCGGTTGTTCGGCAGGCGTGGCTGACACGCGCTCAACAGCTGTTCAGCCACGGTTCAGCAAATGTCAAGATTGCCTGTTTAGTAATGAGTATCATTATGTTACAACTTAGCCTCCTATCTAGTTGTGACGCGGTGCCGAATGCTCGTTCCTTTTCTCATCATGCTGCGCGAAGGCATTGAAGCCGCATTGATTGTTGGCATTATCGCCAGTTACCTGCAGCAGACCGGCCGGGGCCAGTGGATGCCCGCCGTGTGGATCGGCGTGTTTCTCGCCGCTGCGCTGGCCCTGCTGGTCGGTGGCGGCCTGGAGCTGGTCAGCGCCGAATTCCCGCAAAAGCAGCAGGAGCTGTTCGAAGGCATCGTCGGCCTGGTCGCCGTGGGCATCCTCAGTTCCATGGTGTTCTGGATGCGCAAAGTGGCGCGCTCCATCAAGCACTCGCTGCACGAATCCCTTGATCACGCGCTGGCCGGCTCCAAGCATCAAGTCACCGCCCTGATTCTCATGGTGTTTTTCGCCGTGGCCCGTGAAGGCCTGGAAACCGTGTTCTTCCTGCTGGCGGTGTTCCAGCAGAGCGAAGGCCCAGGCGCACCGATTGGCGCCCTGCTCGGCCTGATCCTGGCGATCATCGTGGGTTTCCTGATCTACACCGGCAGCATGCGCCTGAACCTCTCTGCGTTTTTCCGCTGGACCGGCCTGTTTATCCTGGTGGTGGCCGCCGGCATCCTCGCCAATTCAGTGCAAGCGCTGCACGAAGCCGGCGTGTGGAATCACCTGCAGACCGTGCTGTTCGACTTCAGCGCCGCGCTGCCAATGGACAGCCCGCTGGGCTCGGTACTTGCCGGCATGTTCGGCTATCAGGAAGCCCCCACCATCAGCACCCTCGGCGCCTACCTGATTTACCTGGTGGTGGCCCTGGTGATGTTCTTCCTGCCCGCCGCGCCGTCCAAGCCTGCCACCGCGCACTCTTCCGTTTCCAGCCAGTAAGGACCGTCCCTTGTCCAACCCAACTCCTCAACCGGCTTCGCCACCCCGCGCCCTGCGCTGGGCCGTGGCGGGCTCGGTGGTCGTGATGATCGCCGCCGGTGGCCTGTTCTATTACGCCTCACAGTTGGCGGCCAGCAAGCGCCAGACCAACCACAATGAAATTGCCGTGACCATTCATGGCCACGCCTGTGAGCCGAATGAACTGACGGTACCGGCCGGCCGCGCCAGCTTCCGCATCATCAACCGCTCCGACCGTGCGGTGGAATGGGAAATCCTCGACGGCGTGCTGGTGGTCGAAGAACGGGAAAACATCGCCCCCGGCCTCAGCCAGGTGATCAATGCCAACCTGTTGCCCGGCGACTATGCAATCACCTGCGGCCTGCTGAGCAATCCACGTGGCACCTTGCACGTGACGCCCACCGCCGAATCCGACGCACAGGCCAAGGCCAAGCCGTCGATGGTGGCTTTTATTGGCCCGCTGTCGGAGTTCCGCGTGTACTTGAGCAGCCAGGGCAGCGCGCTGATCAAGGCGGTGACCGCCTTGCAGCAAGCCATCGACAGCGGCGACCTCGCCCAGGCTCAAGCGCTCTATGTTCCCGCCCGTGAGGCCTACCAGCGACTGGCCCCGGCGTCTCAACGCCTGGCGGAGTTGGACAATGCGATCAACGCCCGCGCCGACTACTTTGAAAAACGCGAACAGGACCCGGCCTTCAGTGGCTTCCACCGCGTGGAGTACAGCCTGTTCCAGCAACGCAGCCTCGACGGCCTGGCGCCGATTGCGCAGCGCCTGGTAACCGACGTCACCACCCTCAAGCAACAATTGCTGGCCCAGTCGCTGCCGCCGGAGCAACTGGTGAGCATCGTGGTACGCAACCTCAACAGCCTGGCCGATGTACGTGCCATCAGCGGTGAAGAGGAGCGCTACAGCCACGTCGACCTGAATGGCTTCGCCGCCAACCTGGAGGCCGCCCACAAGGTCGTCGAGTTGATGCGACCGCTGCTGAGTAAATCTGCCGCCGACCTGTTGCCCAAGGTCGACAGCGCCCTCGCCGCCTTCGATGCCGAACTCCAGGGCTTCAAGGTCGACAAGGGCTATGCCACCTACGACAGCATTACCGCCGATCAGCGCAAGCAGATCGCCGACAAGGCCAAGGCTCTGGCCGTTGCACTCGATGGAATCGACCCCGCCCTTGGCCTTTCCGGCCTGCAGTGAAGACGACCGCATACATGAGCGATTCAGCACAGTTTGACCCCCAACGCCGGCGTGTCCTCCTGGGCATGGCGGCCACCGGCGCCGCCATAGCCGGCAGCAGCCTGACCTGCCCAGCCATGGCCGCCGCCGCCGAGCAAGTCACCACCGCGCCACGCAGTGATAAAACCCAGGACCACCACGACTTTTTCGGCACGCACCAAACCGGCATCGTCACCCCACGCCCGGCCTGCGGCATGCTCGTGGCGTTCGACGTACTGGCCAGTGATCGTGAAGACCTGGAGCGCCTGTTCCGCACCTTGAACGAACGCATCGCCTTCCTGATGACCGGCGGCACCGTGCCGCAAGTCGACCCGAAACTGCCGCCCACCGACTCAGGGATCCTCGGCCCGGTGGTCACACCGGACAACCTGACCATCACCGTGTCCGTCGGCGAATCACTGTTCGATGAGCGCTTCGGCCTCGCGGCGGTCAAGCCCAAGCGCTTGAGCCGCATGGTCGGTTTCCCCAACGATGCGCTCGAACCGGCGCAGTGCCACGGCGACCTGAGCCTGCAATTCAGCTCCAACACCACGGACACCAATATCCACGCCCTGCGCGACATCGTGAAGAACCTGCCGGACCTGCTGCTGGTGCGCTGGAAACAGGAAGGCAGCGTGCCGCCCCAGGCGCCTGCCAAACCTGACGAGCCGGCCCAGAGCGCACGTAACTTCCTCGGTTTCCGTGACGGTTCGGCCAACCCGAACTCCAACGATGACAAGGCGATGAACCAGATTGTATGGGTGCAGCCTGGCAGCGACGAACCGGCCTGGGCGGCCAACGGCAGCTATCAGGCCGTGCGCATCATCCGCAACTTCGTTGAGCGCTGGGACCGTACCCCGCTGCAAGAGCAGGAAAGCATCATCGGCCGCATCAAGCCCACCGGCGCGCCTATGGACGGCGACAAAGAAAGCCAGGTGCCCGACTACAGCAAGGACCCGGAAGGCAAGTTGACCAAGCTCGATGCCCACATCCGCCTGGCCAACCCGCGCACCCCGCAGACTCAGGCCAACCTGATCCTGCGCCGGCCGTTCAACTACTCCAACGGCGTCAACAAAAACGGTCAGCTGGACATGGGGCTGTTGTTCATCTGCTACCAGGCTGACCTGGAGAAAGGCTTTATCAGCGTGCAAACCCGGCTCAACGGCGAGCCCCTGGAGGAATACCTCAAGCCGGTCGGCGGCGGGTATTTCTTCACCCTACCGGGGGTCACGGGACCGAAGGATTTCCTCGGGCGCACGCTGCTGGCTGCAACGCACCCTCACACCACTGCCCCTACCTAAAACAAACCCCAGAGCGGAAACCCTCCCATGAAAAAGTCGTTTATCGCGTTGTCGTTATTGCTGACCCTTTCGCCGCTGGCAGCCTTCGCCGCTACCGCGCCGCTGGATTTGGTAGGGCCGGTGTCGGACTACAAAATCTACGTCACCGAAGAAATCGGTGAACTGGTCACCCAGACCCAAGCGTTCACCGACGCCATCAACAAAGGCGACCTGGCCACCGCCAAGAAACTCTATGCGCCGACCCGTGTGCACTATGAGTCCATCGAGCCAATCGCCGAGTTGTTCAGCGACCTCGATGCATCCATCGACTCCCGCGTCGACGACCACGAAAAAGGCGTGACCGCCGAAGACTTCACCGGCTTCCACCGCATCGAATACGCGCTGTTCTCACAGAACACCACCAAAGGCCTGGAAACCCTCACCGCCAAGCTCAACACCGACGTCAACGACCTCAAGACCCGCGTCGACGGCCTGACCTTCCCACCGGAGAAAGTCGTGGGCGGCGCCGCAGCACTGTTGGAAGAAGTCGCCGCCACCAAGATCTCCGGCGAAGAAGACCGCTACAGCCACACCGACCTGTATGACTTCCAGGGCAACATCGACGGCGCGAAGAAAATCGTCGACCTGTTCCGTGGGCAGATCGAGAAACAAGACAAGGCCTTCCTGGCCAAGGTCGACAAAAACTTCGCCAACGTGGACAAGATCCTGGCCAAGTACAAGACCAAGGACGGCGGCTTCGAGACCTACGACAAGGTCAAGGAAAACGACCGCAAGGCCCTGGTGGGTCCGGTCAATACCCTGGCGGAGGACCTGTCCACCTTGCGTGGCAAGCTGGGCTTGAACTAAACGCCGCACAAAAAAAGACCCAGCCCTGTTGAAGGGGCTGGGTCTTTTTTTTGCCTGCCAGTTTACAGGATCCGGTACAGCAACCGCTCGATGCGCACGCGGCTGACCCGACGCAGGAACTTGCCGACCGCTTCCGGATAGTCAGGCAGCGTTTGCAAATCCTGATAACGCTCGATGCGCGTGGTGTGCTGGAAAATCTGCGCCAGCTCGGTGCGCCGCGGCGCCAGCCACTGGCCTTGGGGGTCATCGATCAACAAGGCGTTTTCCAAATCGAGACGGAACGCGCGCGGGTTGAGGTTGTTGCCGGTGAGCAAGGTGTAGCGCTGGTCGACCCACATCCCCTTGAGGTGGTAGGTGTTGTCGCCGTCGCGCCACAGGTGCAGGTTCAGTTGGCCACTGTCGATCATCGGCTGATGGCGTTTGGCGAAGCGGCGCAGGCTGATTTCGTACAGGTACGGCAGCGCGGCAATGACCTTGAATGGCTCGCTCGGCGGGATGTAGAAGTCGTTGGCGGTCTTGTCGCCGACGACGATGTCGATCTTCACCCCACGCGCCAGGGCACGGTTGATCTCGCGGGTCACCGGCAGCGGCAGGTTGAAGTACGGCGTGCAGATGGTCAGTTGCTGCTGGGCGCTGGCGATCAGTTCGAGGATCACCCGGTTCAGCGGGTTGTTCTTGCCCACCCCGAGCAACGGGCTGACCGACAGGTGACCATTGGGCAACTGCCCCGTCGTGGTGTCATAGGTCGCGTGTTTCAGGCGGCTGCGCAAGTCGCCGATATCATTGCGCAAGCTGCGCGTGGTGGGTGGGTTGGGCAGGTCCAGGCGATTAACCGCCTTGGAGGCGATCAGCCCGTGTTCCACCAGGTGTTGCATCGAGTCCGCCAGGGGCTTGCTGTGGATCAGGTGGTAGCGGTCGAAACGGTATTTGTCGAACTTGTGCAAGTACACGTTGTTCAGGCTAGCCCCGCTGTACAGCACGCTGTCGTCGATCACGAAGCCCTTGAGGTGCAGCACGCCGAACAGCTCGCGGGTTTGCACCGGCACGCCATACACCGGCACGTCGCTGATGTGGCTTTGGGTCATGGCCTGGTACCAGGCGCTGTTGCCCGGCTGTTTACCGGCACCGATCAAGCCACGCTGGGCGCGCAGCCAGTCGACCACCACCACGATCTCCAACTCCGGCCGCGCAGCCTTGGCCGCGTGCAGGGCATCGTAGATCTCCTGCCCCGCTTCGTCCTGCTGCAGATACAGCGCGACGATGTAGATACGCCGCGTGGCCTGGGCGATTTTTTCCAGCAGGCAACGGCGGTACGCGTCGGCGCCGGACAGCACCTCAAGGGCATCGGGAGTGAGGGGGAAACCGCGCAGTTTGGGCAACAGGGAGCGTTTGAAGAACGACGGCATAAGGCTCGCAATGGGTCGAATCCGAAGAGTCCCCGAGCTTACACCATGGGGGTGCTCAGGTCTTGCTGCGCGGCATGTAAAAATTTATTGACCAAGAAGAACGATCGTTCTACTGTTTGCAACATGAACGATATGACCGGTAATGAAACCCGCGACATCATCCTCGACGTGGCCGAAAAGTTGATCTATCGCCATGGCATCGCCGCCACGGGCATGGACTTCCTGGTGAAAACCGCCGGCGTCTCGAGAAAAAGCGTTTACCGCTACTTCGCCAACAAAGACGAATTGGTGATTGCCGCCCTGCAACGTCGTGACGAGCGCTGGATGCAGTGGCTGCGCGACGAAGTGGAACGCAGCGAAGGCACGGGTGAACGGCTGCTCGCGGTGTTCAGCGCGCTCAAGGCCTGGTTCGACACAGCGGATTTCCGCGGCTGTGCGTTTATCAACACCAGCGGCGAAACCGGCAACCCGCACGACCCGGTGCGCCTGCTGGCCAAGGCCCACAAACAGAAACTGTTCGAGTACGCACTTGAACTCTGTCAAGCACATGGCACCCCCGACCCGGCACAGCAGGCCGCGCAACTGCTGATCCTGATCGATGGCGCCATCACCGTTGCCCTGGTGATGGGTGATTCAACAGCTGCCGATAATGCGCAATGCATGGCGCGAACGTTATTGGGACTGTGAACGCACAGGTCAGCGCAACTTTCGACTGAAACCTTATTGTCTTGAGGAAAATGCCCATGTCATCCGCCGCAGAAACACGCCCGCCGCTGCCGCCGTTCACGCGCGAGTCGGCTATCGAAAAAGTCCGCCTGGCCGAAGACGGCTGGAATTCCCGCGACCCGCACCGCGTATCCCTGGCCTACACCCTCGACACCCACTGGCGTAACCGCGCCGAATTTGCCTACAACCGCGAAGACGCCAAGGGCTTCCTGACCCGCAAATGGGCCAAGGAGCTGGATTATCGGTTGATCAAAGAGCTGTGGGCGTTTACCGACAACCGCATCGCGGTGCGTTATGCCTATGAATGGCACGACGATTCCGGCAACTGGTTCCGTTCCTATGGCAACGAGAACTGGGAGTTCGACGAAAACGGCCTGATGGCCAATCGTTTTGCCTGCATCAACGACCTGCCGATCAAGGAAAGCGAACGCAAGTTCCACTGGCCGCTGGGGCGGCGCCCGGATGATCATCCGGGGCTTTCTGATCTGGGGCTTTAAGACCTGGCAAATGTGTGAGGGGGCGGTGCGACGATTCGACTTGCCCCCTCACGCGCGGCTACGGCACTTCAGTCCTGATTCAGCCCTACCCGATACAGCACCCCATCATCCGCATCCGTCAGCACATACAAGAACCCATCCGGCCCCTGCCGCACATCGCGGATCCGCGCTTTCAAGCCTCCCAGCAAGCGCTCTTCGTGAATCACCTTGTCGCCATCAAACTGCAAGCGGATCAACTCCTGGTCGACCAGCGCACCGATAAACACGTTGTGCTGCCAGGGCTTGAAGCGATCCGCATCATAAAACGCCATACCGCTGATACCCGGTGATTTTTCCCAGACGTGATGCGGCGGCACTGTGCCTTCCACCGTCTTGCCCTTGGCTTCGGGAATCGGTGTCAGCGAATAATTGATGCCGTGGGTTGCCAGCGGCCAACCGTAGTTCTTGCCCCGCTCGATGATGTTGATCTCATCACCGCCACGCGGACCGTGTTCGTTTTCCCAGATCGTGCCACTCCAGGGGTTCAACGCCAGCCCCTGAGGGTTGCGCTGGCCGTAGGACCAGATCTCCGGGCGCACGCCTTCTTGACCGACAAAGGGGTTGTCGTCCGGCACGCGGCCATCCGGATAGATGCGCACGACCTTGCCTTGCAATTTGTCCAGGTCCTGGGCGGTCGGGCGATCGTTGTTTTCCCCCAGCGTCACGAACAGGTAGCCATCACGGTCAAAGGCCAGGCGTGAACCGAAGTGATTGCCGGTGGACAGCTTCGGCTCCTGGCGCAGGATGACGGTGAAGTCGGTCAAGCCACTGAGATCAGCCGCCAGGCGACCACGGCCCACCGCAGTGCCGGCCGTACCGCCCTTGCCGCCGCCTTCGGCGTAGGACAGGTAGACCATGCGGTCCTGCTTGAAGTCGGGCGACAGCACCACGTCCAACAGGCCGCCCTGCCCTTTGGCCCATACTTCAGGCACGCCTTTCAGCGGCGCGGAGAGCTTGCCGTCCGGGCTGACAAAACGCAGGTGGCCAGGACGTTCGGTAACCAGGAAGCCTTGCTTGTCCGGCAGAAAGGCCACGGCCCACGGGTGATCGAGGCCTTTGGCGATGGGGGTGGCGGTAATGCTGCCTTGTTCGCTGGGAAACTGCTGGGCGTCGGCGGCGAAAACCGTGGTCAACGGCAGCAACGTGGTTGCACACAGGGCGGCTATAAGGGTTTTGCGTAGAAACATAAGGCTGAATCCTTACCGGCGATTGCCGTTGGCATCATAGGTGGGGGCTTTGGTTTCGGTGGTCGGACGGCTGGGGGCGGCATCGCGTTGCGGGTAACGGTTGCCGATACCGCCGTTCTCCAGGGTCGGCGTGCGCGTGGTCGGCCCGGTCTGGATACCGCGAATGGCCGGCGCATTGGGCTGAGTGCCCTGCATGCTATTGGGGTTGGCCCGGTGGATCGGGCCGTTGTTGGCGTTGTTGTTGCCGGGCAGGTTTTGCGCATGCGCCAAAGGCGCAAGGGCTAGGCCCACCAGCAGCGCTGCAACGTGACGCATACCGCTATTCATGACGAAACCTCTCAGGGCGAGGATTACCTGCTTTCGATAACACGCTACGCCTAGGGTTCGGCTTTCGACACTAAATAGTTTCTCATCAGGTGTAACACGATCTGTCCGCGCATCTGTCGGTGGAAACTTTTCGTACAGCGTCCGAGTCACCAGAACACAGCCTCTACTTAAGGAATCGCACCTATGCCACGGGCAATCTGGAAAGGCGCCATCAGCTTTGGCCTGGTGCATATCCCGGTCTCGCTGGTCTCGGCCACGTCATCACAGGGCGTGGACTTTGACTGGCTCGACAAGCGCAGCATGGACCCGGTGGGCTACAAGCGCATCAACAAGACCACCGGTAAAGAGGTGACGAAAGAGAACATCGTCAAAGGCGTTGCGTTCGAAAAAGGCCGCTATGTGGTGCTCAGCGAAGAGGAAATCCGCTCGGCCCACCCCAAGTCGACCCAGACCATCGAAATCATCGCGTTTGTCGCCAGTGACCAGATCCCGTTGCAGAACATCGACACCCCCTACTTCCTCGCGCCGGATAAACGGGGCGGCAAGGTCTACGCGCTGCTAAGGGAAACCCTTAAAAAAACCGGCAAAGTTGCGCTGGCCAATGTGGTGCTGCACACCAAGCAGCATCTGGCGGCCTTGATGCCACTGGAATCGGCGCTGGTGCTGGTGATGCTGCGCTGGCCCGCCGAAGTCCGCAGCCTGGACGACCTGGAACTGGACAGCGACGTGACCAAACCCAGCCTAGCCAAGGGCGAACTGGACATGGCCAAGCGCCTGGTAGAAGACATGAGCGCCGACTGGCAGCCGGATGACTACCGTGACAGTTTCCAGGAAAAAATCATGGCGCTGGTGGCCAAGAAGGCCAAGGCCGGCAAGATCGAAGACGTGGAAACCAGCCAGGACAGCGAAGCGCGCAAGTCCGCCGACGTGATCGACCTGACGGAACTGCTCAAGCGCAGCCTGGCCGGCAAGCCCGCCAAGAAGCCGGCGGCGAAGAAATCCACCAAGGCCTCATGACCCATGCCAAAGCCCCTCAGCGAGTACAACCGTAAGCGCGACTTCGGCGTTACCGGCGAACCGGCAGGCCGTGCACCTGCCGGCAAACGCAACGCGTCGGCGCTGTCTTTTGTGATCCAGAAACATGACGCGCGCAACCTGCACTATGACTTTCGCCTGGAACTCGACGGCGTGCTGCTCAGTTGGGCGGTGCCCAAGGGCCCGAGCCTGGACCCGAGCCAAAAGCGCCTGGCCGTCCACGTGGAAGATCACCCCCTCAGCTATGGCAGCTTCGAAGGCAGTATTCCCGCCGGCCAATACGGCGCCGGCGACGTCATCGTGTGGGATCGCGGCATCTGGCAACCCCATGATGACCCGCGTAAGGCCTACGCCGCCGGCAAGCTCACATTCACCCTGGTCGGCGAGAAACTCTCCGGCGACTGGGCGCTGGTGCGCACCCGCCTGAAGGGCAGCGGCGACAAGGAACAATGGCTGTTGATCAAGGAAAAGGACGCGCAGGCACGCCCGGCAGACGACTACGACATCGTTCAGGCTCAACCGGACAGCGTGGTCAGCGACGCCTCGGCAGGTAAATCCAACGTTAAATTCAACGTTAAATACAACGCCAAGCCCAGCACCAAAGCCACGCGACAACAAGCAGCGGCAACCGCCCTCCCCGAACAATTCAACCCACAATTGGCCACGCTGGTCGACCGCGCCCCCGAAGGCGACTGGCAGTACGAAATCAAGTTCGACGGTTACCGCATGCTCACGCGCATTCGTGACGGCGAGGTGCGCCTGTTCACCCGCAACGGCCATGACTGGACCGAACGCCTGCCACGCCAGGTCAAGGCCCTGCAGGCCCTCAAGCTCAAGGACAGCTGGCTCGACGGCGAGGTGGTCAGCCTGAACGGCGACGGCCTGCCGGACTTCCAGGCGCTGCAAAACGCCTTCGATATCGGCCGCAGCCTGGACATTGTCTACTACCTGTTCGATGCGCCATTCCTCAACGGCCAGGATCAACGCCAGGCGCCTGTGGAGGCACGCCGCGCCGCGCTCAAGGACGCGCTGGCCGTAAGCAGAAGCAAGTTGCTGCGGTTCTCCGAAGCCTTCACCGCCCACCCTAGCGATATCTTCGAAAGTGCCTGTGACCTCGCCCTGGAAGGCGTGATCGGTAAGCGCCTGGGCAGCCCCTATGTGTCGAGTCGCAGTGCCGATTGGATCAAGCTCAAATGCCGCCTGCGCCAGGAGTTCGTGATCGTCGGCTACACCCGGCCACAGGGTTCACGCAGTGGTTTCGGCGCGTTGTTGCTGGCGGTGAATGACGATGCCGGGCTGGTGTATGCCGGGCGTGTGGGCACAGGCTTTGATCACGCGGCACTGAAAGCGATTTATGCGCAACTCAAGCCCATGGAACGCAAGGCATCGCCGCTGGAAAAGCCGCTGAGCAGCGCCCAGGCCCGTGGCGTGCACTGGGTGGAGCCGACGTTGGTTGGCGAGGTGCAATTCGCCGAATGGACCCGGGAAGGTGTGGTCCGCCAGGCGGCATTCGTGGGTCTGCGCAGCGACAAACCGGCCGCCGAGATCATTCACGAGCAACCACGAACGGCCAACGCCATGAAACCCGCGAAAAAAAACAGCGCTGCGGTAACGATCACCCACCCCGACCGGGTGATCGACCCGCAAAGCGGCACACAGAAGCAGCACCTGGCGCAGTTCTACGACAGCATCAGCCAGTGGATCTTGCCCTTCCTGCGCCACCGCCCTGTTTCATTGCTGCGAGCGCCTGAAGGCATCGAAGGCGAGTCATTCTTCCAGAAACACTCGGAGCACCTGGCCATTCCCAACATCAAGCACCTGGATCAGGCACTCGACCCAGGGCATGCGCGCCTGATGGAAATCGACAGCACCCCCGCGTTGATCGGTGCCGTACAAATGGGTGCCGTAGAATTTCACACCTGGGGCGCCACCTCAGACAAGATCGAAACTCCCGACCTGTTTGTGCTCGATCTCGACCCGGACCCGGCGCTGCCCTGGAAAGCCATGCTGGAAGCGGCGCAACTGACCCTGTCGGTGCTGGATGAACTGGGGCTGCAAGCGTTCGTCAAGACCAGCGGAGGCAAGGGACTGCACCTGGTCGTGCCCCTGGCGCGCCGCGACGGTTGGGACACCGTCAAGGCGTTCGCCAAGGCCATCGCGCAGTTTATGACCGAGCAACTGCCCGAGCGTTTTACCGCGACGTCAGGGCCCAAAAACCGCGTCGGCAAGATCTTTATCGACTACCTGCGCAACGCGCGGGGCGCCAGCACCGTGGCGGCCTACTCCGTGCGGGCACGCCCAGGCCTGCCGGTGTCGGTGCCGATCAGCCGTGAGGAGTTGAAGGGTTTACGCAGCGCGCAGCAATGGACTGTCGCCAATGTGCAGCAGCGGTTGAACGGTTTGAAGGCTGATCCCTGGGCCGGGTATACCAACCGACAGAAACTCAGCAAGAAGATGTGGGACAAATTGGGCGCCCGTCCACCGGTGTGAATGGCGCCCAACGTGACGATCAGATCAGTAGGAAGATCGCTGCCAAACCAGCGAAGATCGCCCACTTTTCCAGGTAATAACGGGTACGGTTGCGCTTTTTCAGCTCTTTACCACGCAGACGGATCTTGTACAGCCGCGTGAACGCGCGGTTGAGCCCACCGGTCTTGTCACCGTCATCATTGGGCGAACCCGCAGCGGCCATGACGGTACGGCTGAACCAGCGATTGAAAGCCGCCGCCCAGCGGTACTTCATCGGACGCTCAATGTCGCAGAACAGGATGATGCGATTCTGCTGTGTGGTGTTTTCCGCGTAGTGGATATAAGTCTCGTCGAACATCACCGGCTCGCCATCACGCCAGGAGTAGCTTTCGCCATCCACGTTGATGTAGCAACCTGGGTCATTCGGCGTATCCAGGCCCAAGTGATAGCGATACGAGCCGGCATACGGATCACGGTGGCGTACCAATTTTGAGCCCGGCGGCAGCTCGGCAAACATCGCGGCCTTGATCGAGCCGATGCTCTGGACCAACGCCGTGGTGCGCGGGCACAGCTTCATCGCCGACGGATGGCTGTCGCCATACCATTTCAGGTAAAAGCGTTTCCAACCCGACTTGAAGAACGAATTGAAGCCGACGTCGTTGTATTGGTCCGAACGCTTGATTTCCCCGGCGCGCATCAGGTTCTGGCCTTCCTGGCGGATTTCTTCCCAGTGTTCCTGGAGCGGGCTCAGGTCGGGAAAATCGCTGGGCGACAGGTAGGGCCGGCTGGGCAGCTTGGAGAAGAGATAGAGAAAACAGTTGATCGGGGCGAGAAAGGTCGAATGATCACTGAGCTGGCGACCCAGCTTGTGTCGCACCCGGCCACGCAGGTGGACATACGCAATCGAGGCAACGTAAAGAACAACAATGATGAGCTTCAAGGGATTTCGTCACACGTCAGAAGAGAACAGGCTGCTCCTGCGTGCCCACGACGGCCGAGGATGGATAGCAGCACCTGAAATCACAATTCACACAATCGGCACCACCGTCTGAGAGATCGGTGCGTTGCCATTGGCAGTTATTTAGCCACAGTTTGTAACCAAAAGTTAACTAAGAATTGTGAAAAGCTGTCTTCTGAATGTGTTGAGCGGGCTTGCTCAGGGGCACGCCCGCGGTGCGGCTAATCCATCTTATCGAGGGGGTAAACGACGCTCATTGATCACCGAAAATGGCCCGTTCTCCCAGCGAACTTGTGCGAAATGCCGAATCAACGCCACCAAAACACCCAGCATCAGCCCTGCCATCAGGCTCAATGCAATAATCAGGGCTTTTTTCGGTTTGATCGGCCCCAGCGGTTCCTGCGCCTGGCGGTCCACCGTCACCAACTTCAGCGCGCTCATATCGATACTGAGGCCCCGCAGCCGGGCCTCCTCCGCCCACAGTGGCTCCACACCTTGCAGGAATATGTCCTCATCCTTACGGCTGTTGAGCACCTCCACTTCGCGATTGACATCAAGCATGCGCAACTCTTTGCTGATTTCGGCAACCCGATTGTTGGTGAAGTCATCATTGGAACGTTGCGCCAACGCTGTGCGCTCGGCCTCCAGCGCCTCGGTGCCCATGAAGTACAGCGGGATTTTCTGGTTGGTGACTTCGGTGCGCATCACCTGGCCGGCCCCACGAACCGCGCTGGCTCCCATGGCGGAAGGCGTGGTGGGGTTGTTGATGCCGATGGACTTGGCGATGGAAATAGCCTCGGCCAATTCTGCCAAGCGGCTGACGCGTTGCATTTTCATCTGCAAGCGCAGCGCGGAGAGTTCATCCTTCAATTGAGCGCGCTTGACCTTATCCGCCTCCAGCAACCTGGCGATTTTTGACGCTTTGCCCGTTTCGTAGTTGGCGCGTGCCGCGTCGATCTTGCCTTTGAGCTCGTTCAGGCGGTTGTTCACGATCACCTTGAGGTCCGCGCCCACTTGCTCGCGTTGCTGCGTGATCGCATAGGCTACTAACCCGTTTAGAATCGCCACCCCATCAATCCCATTGGGGTACTGCATTTCCAAGCGGAGGTAATTGTTGAGTGCGTCGGGCTTCTTGGGATCTGCGCCCACCAAGTTGATAGCGTTCTGATTGAACGCTTCAAAGCTCTGTTCCAGGCTTCGCCCAGGTTGTTGAAAGGCCTCGAACAAAGGCAGGTTGGCCCTGAAGAAGCCCAGCCGCGTTTCGTAGGAATCCAGCTGTGCACCGACTTTGGCCAGCGCATCGGCCGGCGGCAACTTGTAGACTTCGGAGCGGTTGAGTGCATCCAGCTCATTGATTGCCGCAGGCCGCAACACACTGCTGACTTGGTAAACCCTCGGCGCAAGGAACGCGTAGCCTACTCCCAGAAGGCCCGCCAGAATCGTGCAACCGATGATCAGTTTTTTTTGCTTCCAGATCGCGTGAAACAGTTCAAACAGATCGATTTCATCCGTAGGCAAATATTGATGCAGCTGGGGAGTGTTGTTCAAATGTCTTACACCCTGGTGAGTTGAAATTCAGCGTCCGACAACAGACCTGATCAACAACTGAATAAACAGGGGGCAACGTCCGGCCACACGACACGCATGGCCCTCTGCGGTAACGGAGCCACCCAATTCACTGAAACGTCAGCCTAAGCAGCAAGCGGTTTCATTTCAGTGACACGGGTGTCATTAGTGACAGACACCCAGAACATAGACGCTCCGTTACAAGACGTTACCCGGAGGGCAGGCAAAGTACGCCAATTGCCTGTGTTCATAACGAAAAATTGCATAAGAAAATAAAAAACAGGACCCTTCCTACGCTTGATTACGCATCAGGCCTTCACCCCCTCAGCAAAAAGGAATTTGTATGTCATCCATTTCCGACCCAGACCTTCAAGCCCTCCAAGGTGCCTGGGAGCAAACTTCACTCGAAGACAGTGGCGTGCTTAATCCCGTCGACGCGCACAGCGCCCCCGGCGCAATCACCACGATTAGCGGCGACCGCTTCGAAGTGAAAACCGTCAGTGGCGAGGTGTTGCTGGCTGGCCGGTTTTTCCTGGACGGCAGCACCGTTCCCAAGGGCATTACCTGGGTCGACTCCATAGGGGATGACGCCGGCAAACACTTGCCTGCCAGTTATCGCCTCGAAGGGGATGAGTTTGTGTTCATTGCAGCCGATGAAAGTATGCCCAGGCCAATCGTATTCAGTACTGGCCCAGGTCAAACCATGCGCACGTTCGTGCGGCGCTCCTGAACGACGCCTTACGAACCTGTGACAGTATTTTCACAGGGCCTTCACTTTCGGGTCTATAGGGTGAAGCCTACCTACTCCAGTGAATCTCCAGTGAATCCCTTAGCCCGCGTCTTTTCGTGGGCTTTTTTTGCCTGTGGAATGACGCCTCAATCAGCACGCTTGATGGCCGTCAAGGTAAAGCACATCGGCAATTGCGCAGGCTGGTCTTCGTACTGGTCGTAAAGCTCTTCGCGGTTGGAATGGGCATATTCCTCCAAGTGGCTGATCTGCAAGCCCGCGCAGATCGCGGCGTTTACCAGGTCGCCCAAGGTATGCACATACCAATAAGAGGTGGGCCCGGCAATCTCGCCCTGGCCTTCATAAACAATTGACTCCTGCAGCACAAAGGGCTCGCGCTGGAAGTAGGAGCTGGCCGGCAGGAATGGGTTTTGCGCGCGAGGATCGAACACCTCCAGGAACGGATGGGTTTCGTACATCACCAGCGTGCCGCCGGGTTTCAGGGTGCTGGCAACGTGGTGCATGAACAGCGCCACGTCCGGCATCCAGCCCAGCACACCGATGGTCACCAAGGCGATATCGAAACGCTCGTGCAACGCGTGCGGCAGCTGGTGGATATCACTCTCCACGAACTCAGGGTTGTGCGGCGAGACACCCGCCAGTTCACGGGCCTGCTGCAGAAACGCCGGCGATTGGTCCACGCCCACGACCGAGCGCGCGCCCAGGCTGAACAACGAGAGGCTCTCGCGACCATTGTTACAACACAGTTGCACCACGTCTTTGCCGGCCACGCCTACGTCTTGCAGCACGCCGGTGATGGTAGGGTCCAGACATGAAAAACCAGGCTTGCCGACACCGCTGAGCAGCGCGTTCCAAGTGTCGGTGGTTTTGTGCAGGCTGGCAGATTGGTCCCAGGCGTCCTTGTTGCAGGCGACCGCCTGTTGAGCTGAGGGCATGTCCATTGCGTCTCCAGATAATCCATTGAGTGGGGCTCTGAAAATAAGCCAAGTGCCTGCGGATTAAAACCCCGAGAAACGGGCGAAACTTAACGCCACGCCTGTAGGTCATTAACGCTGTGAGTGTTCAACCCCTGAACGCCGCCTCAGAAGTTCTTGCCGTGGCTAAACATTCCGACCTGCGTAATACCCTGTCCCTGGACAGCCTGAACTTCTTCCTGGCGGATGTGCGCGACGGACTCGGTCCCTACCTCGCCATCTACTTGCTGGCCGTGCACAAATGGGACCCGGCCAGTATCGGCGTGGTCATGACCCTGGCGGGTATCGCCGCGCTGCTCACCCAGGGGCCGGCGGGTGCGTTGATCGACCGTACCCACAGCAAGCGCGCGGTCATTGCGCTGGCCGCCATTGTGGTCACCGCCAGTTGCCTGCTGCTGCCCTTTGTCAGTTCTTTCAGCCTGGTCGCCCTTACCCAGGCTGCCAGCGCCGTTGCCGCGTCCGTGTTTGCCCCAGCGATCAGCGCGATCTCCCTGGGCATCACCGGCCCCCGCGCGTTCACCCGCCGCACAGGGCGCAATGAAACCTTCAACCACGCCGGCAATGCCGTGGCCGCGTTGTTGGCCGGCGGCCTGGCCTACCTGTTCGGGCCGGTGGTGGTGTTCTACCTGATGGCCTTTATGGCGGTGGCCAGTATCGTCGCGATCAGTTGCGTGTCGGCCGAGGCGATCGACCACGACGTCGCCCGAGGCTTCGACCCGGCGCATCACACCGATCATGAGCAACCGTCCGGCATGAAGGTATTGCTGGCGAACCGCCCGCTGTTGTTGTTCGCCATCTGCTGCGCGTTGTTCCACCTGGCCAATGCGGCGATGCTGCCGCTGGTCAGCCAAAAGCTGGCGCAGATCAACCTGCACATGGCCACCCCGCTGACGTCGGCGTGCATCGTCGCCGCGCAACTCGTGATGGTGCCGATGGCCTGGCTGGTTGGGTTGAAGGCCGACATCTGGGGACGCAAGCCGTTGCTGATGGCCGGCTTCATGATCCTGCCGTTGCGCGGCGTGCTCTACACCCTGTCCAGCGACCCTTACTGGCTGGTGGCCGTGCAAATGCTCGACGGCATCGGCGCAGGTATCTTCGGCGCGTTGTTCCCGGTAATCGTCAAGGACCTGACCCAGGGCACCGGCCGGTTCAACGTCAGCCTGGGCGCCCTCTCCACCGTCTTTGGCCTGGGCGCGGCGCTGAGCAGCAGCCTGGCAGGTTTTGTGGTGCAAGAGGCCGGCTACAACGCGGCATTCCTGACCCTGGCCGGCGTGGCGGCGCTGGCCTTGGCGCTGTTATGGCTGGCGATGCCGGAGACGTTGGAGAAACCTTCCTTCGCTCGACATACAACTGTCGCCTGACATATGCGACAATGCGCGCCAAATTCCAACACACATCCCAAATTTTCTGCTCAGCGACCGGGTTTCGCGCCTTGATGTCGCTGTTGACGCATGCCTGAAGGCTCCTGCCGTCACGCTCGCAACCCATTGATAGGTAAAGTAATTGATCTCCACAGCTAACATCACCATGCAGTTCGGCGCCAAGCCGCTCTTTGAGAACGTCTCGGTCAAGTTCGGCGCCGGCAACCGTTATGGTTTGATCGGTGCCAACGGTTGCGGCAAGTCGACCTTCATGAAAATCCTCGGCGGCGACCTGGATCCGTCCGGCGGCCAGGTCATGCTGGAGCCGAATGTACGCCTGGGTAAACTGCGCCAGGACCAGTTCGCCTACGAAGAGTTCACCGTGCTCGACACCGTGATCATGGGCCACGAAGAGCTGTGGAAGGTCAAGGCCGAGCGCGACCGTATCTACTCGCTGCCGGAAATGAGCGAAGACGACGGCATGGCCGTGGCCGAGCTGGAAACCGAGTTCGCCGAGATGGACGGCTACACCGCCGAATCGCGGGCCGGTGAGCTGCTGCTGGGCCTGGGCATTCCCCTGGAACAGCACTTTGGCCCGATGAGCGAAGTGTCCCCAGGCTGGAAGCTGCGTGTACTGCTGGCCCAGGCATTGTTCTCCGATCCTGAAGTGCTGTTGCTCGACGAACCGACCAACCACTTGGACATCAACACCATCCGCTGGCTGGAAAACATCCTGACCCAGCGCTCCAGCCTGATGATCATCATCTCTCACGACCGTCACTTCCTGAACAGCGTGTGCACCCACATGGCTGACCTGGACTACGGCGAGCTGCGCCTGTTCCCGGGCAACTACGACGAGTACATGACCGTGGCGACCCAGTCCCGCGAGCAATTGCTGTCGGACAACGCCAAGAAGAAGGCGCAGATCTCCGAACTGCAATCCTTCGTCAGCCGCTTCTCGGCAAACGCCTCGAAAGCCAAGCAGGCCACCTCCCGTGCCAAGGCGATCGACAAGATCCAACTGGCCGAGGTCAAGCCTTCGAGCCGCGTGAGCCCGTTCATCCGTTTCGAACAGACCAAAAAGCTGCACCGCCAGGCGGTCATCGTCGAGCGCATGGCCAAAGGCTTCGATGGCAAGCCGCTGTTCAAGGACTTCAGCTTCCAGGTTGAAGCGGGCGAGCGCGTGGCCATCATCGGCCCGAACGGCATTGGCAAGACCACCCTGCTGCGCACCCTGGTCAACGAACTGACGCCGGACGCCGGTAGCATCAAGTGGACCGAAGCCGCTGAACTGGGCTACTACGCACAGGACCACGCCCACGACTTCGAAGACGACATGAGCCTGTTCGACTGGATGGGCCAGTGGACCCAAGGCGAGCAAGTGATCCGTGGCACCCTGGGCCGCATGCTGTTCTCCAACGACGAGATCCTCAAATCGGTCAAGGTGATCTCCGGTGGTGAGCAAGGTCGCATGCTGTTCGGCAAGCTGATCCTGCAAAAGCCGAACGTGCTGATCATGGACGAACCGACCAACCACTTGGACATGGAATCCATCGAAGCACTGAACCTGGCGCTGGAAAACTACCCAGGCACGCTGATCTTCGTCAGCCACGACCGCGAGTTCGTATCGTCCCTGGCCACCCGCATCATCGAGTTGAGCGCCGATGGCGTGATCGACTTCAGCGGCACCTACGACGACTACCTGCGCAGCCAAGGCGTGGTGTTCTAAAACACACGCTTGTAATGAGCGCGCTTGTTGTGGTGAGCGGGCTTGCCCCGCGCTGGGGTGCGAAGCGGCCCTAAAAAGAACACCGCGCTCTGTCCGACAGAACGCGGTGTTTTCTATTGGGGCCGCTTCGCAGCCCAGCGCGGGGCAAGCCCACTCACCACAACAAGCCCGCTCACCACAACAACACACCTGTTCATCAGGCAAAGTAGTTAGCCTGCTTTCTTTTCCCCCTGGCCCTTGCCATCATGCCCTCACCGCCCGCCCGCGAATGAGTGCCCATGCCTGCCGCCGCTCCCAGTTCAATGTCGATCACCCTGAAGATCGTCTCCATCGTCTTCTACACCTTCATCGCCTTTATCTGCATCGGCCTGCCGATTGCGGTGATCCCAGGCTATGTGCACGAACAACTGGGCTTCAGCGCCGTGGTGGCCGGGGTCACGATCGGCTCGCAATACCTGGCCACCCTGCTCAGCCGCCCCATGGCCGGGCGCATGTCCGACACCGTCGGCACCAAACGCGCGATCGTGTTGGGGCTGGCCGGGATCCTTGTGAGTGGTGTGCTGACGTTTTTCGCGACGCTGGTGGATAGCTTGCCGTCATTGAGCCTGGGCATTCTGATCGTCGCGCGGCTGTTGCTGGGCGTAGCCCAAGGGCTGATCGGCGTGGGTACCATCAGTTGGTGCATGGGCGCCGTCGGCGCCGAACACACGGCGCGCTCGATTTCGTGGAACGGCATCGCCTCCTACGGTGCCATCGCCATCGGTGCGCCGCTGGGCGTGGTGATGGTGGCCGAGTATGGCTACAACAGCCTCGGCATTGCGCTGTCGGTGTTGTCCGCATTGGGCCTGGTGCTGATCCGCAACAAACCCTCGGTGCCGGTAGTGCGCGGTGAGCGCCTGCCGTTCTGGGCGGTGTTCGGGCGTATCGCACCGTTTGGCGCCAGCCTGTGCCTGGCGTCCATCGGCTACGGCACCCTCACCACCTTTATTACCCTGTATTACCTCAATCGCGGCTGGGCCGGCGCAGCGTACTGCCTGACCGTGTTCGGCGTGTGCTTTATCCTGTCGCGTCTAGTGTTTATCTCGGCCATCAGCCGCTTTGGTGGCTTCCGCGCCGCGATTGCCTGCATGACCATCGAGACCTTGGGCCTGACGCTGCTCTGGCTCGCACCGTCCACCGGGGTGGCATTGATGGGGGCCGGGCTGACCGGCTTTGGCTTGTCACTGGTGTACCCGGCGCTGGGTGTGGAAGCCATCAAGCAGGTGCCCAACAGCAGCCGAGGCGCGGGACTGAGTGCGTATGCGGTGTTCTTTGATTTGGCCCTGGCGATTGCCGGGCCATTGATGGGCGCCGTGGCGCTGAACCTCGGCTATGGCTGGATCTTCTTCTGCGCGGCACTGCTGTCGGTGACCGCACTGGGCCTGACGCTACTGCTCAAGCGCCGCGCTTACTGATCAGCCGTCTGCAAACCGGCGCGGGTGGATTGGCCGAGGGTGTGGCTGAAAAAACGCCCCGCCTCGGAAATCAGGTCGCGGTGAATGCCCTCGCGGTCGACGCCATCGGCATCGGTGCAAATCGCCGGCATTGCGGCCAACTGATCGCTGTCGCACGGCGCCATGAACACGAAATGCCCGGCCCCGGCCAGCAGTTTGAAGTCCGGCGGTTCCGGCAGTTTGCGCGCCAGGGCCGCCGCGTTCTTGTCCACGGCCACCAGCTTGTCGCCGTCGCCGCTGTAGAGCAGCACCGGCACATGCACATCCGCCAGGGTGTGGCGACCAAACATCAGGCTCAGCGGTGCCATCAGCATCAAGGCATGAATACGCGGGTCGGACTGCGGTTGCAGGTCGTCACGGTCCACCACCAGTTCGCCCTTGGTGGTGCAGGCGTCGCGGTCTTCCGGGCGCTCCTGGCAATAACGGCGCAACCGGTCGAAGTCCGGCTTGGCACCGGCCAGGATCAACGCGGTCTCGCCCCCGGCGGAGTAACCGATAACCCCCACTTGATCGATGTTGACGAACGGCGAGAGCATCGGGTCGCCCAAGGTCGCGGTGATCGCTTCGGAAATCTGGATCGGCCGGCCATACAGGTTACTCACCGTGCCCAGGCGGCTGTGGTCCTTGTAGTTGTCGCCGGGGTGCAACACCGCCACCACCACAAAGCCTTTGCGCGCCAATGAGGTGGCCAGGTCATGCAGGGCCAGGGGCGTGCCAGTGTTGCCGTGGGACAACATCAACATCGGGAAACGGCCGATGGCAATCTTGGAGTCTTCGGTGGCAGCAACGTGGTACGCACCCAATTGTGTGGTGTGCTCAAGCCCGGTGGACGGGTAAAAGGCCACGGCCTTCATCGGCTGCAAGTCCAGCGGATCAAGAAACGTCATGCGATGGAAACCCACACTCCAATGCGGGTGCGGTGCCGGCGCAGCGTGCACTGAAATCAGGCCGCCGAGCAGGGAAAGAACCATAACAGCACAAAGACGCATCATGGGGATGTCCACCTTTGCTGCGTGAGAACCGACATATCGAAGAAACGTCCAGGTTGTTAAACCCATGCTTGCACAACCTGGGCCAAAGTAATGACAGCGGGTAAACGAAAAAACTCCGTACTCCGGTCGTTTTCAGGCGAGCAGAATACAGAGTTTAGGCGCCCGGCTTCAGATTGAAACCGAGGAAGGGCGAAATTTACACAAGCCTTACGCGGCGGCGAACAATTGTTCGTTGATCAGTACGTTGGCGTCGCTCAGGGCTTTGCTGCGCACTTCGTCACCGTAGGCCAGGCCTTCGGCACGCACGATCTCGATATCGGTGATGCCCAGGAAGCCAAACAGCAGTTTCAGGTAGCCTTCATGGGCGGCACCCGTGGCTTGCCCGGCATGCATGCCACCGGACGTGGACACGATGATGACTTTCTTGTTGCCGCACAGGCCTTCCGGACCGGCTTCGCTGTAGCGGAATGTCTGGCCGGCGACGGCGATGCGGTCGATCCAGGCTTTCAACTGGGTTGGAATAGTGAAGTTGTACATCGGCGCACCCACCACCACCGCGTCGGCGGCGAGGAACTCGGCCAGCGACGATGCGCTCAGCTCGGCCTCATGCTTTTGCGCGGCATCACGCAGCTCGGCAGCGGTGCCCAGGGCGCCCAAGGTCGCGCCGGAGAAGTGGTTGATGCCTTCGCTGGCCAAGTCACGGTAGGTCACTTCCACACCCGGCTCCGCAGCTTGCCAGGCCTTGACCACGCCGGCGCTGAGCTGACGGGACGCCGAGTTGTCGCCGAGGATGCTGGAATCGATATGCAACAGTTTCATGGTGGATCTCCGAGGTGGGATCGACAGTGGCGATCAGATGGTGGTGATCCTACGCATCAAACGAATAGTCGATAAGTCAGCTCAAATGCGATAGTTTGTCCCACTGACAGGACAATAGGCTGACCATGCAAGACCTCAACGACCTCTACTATTTCGCCAAAGTCGTGGAAGCCGGCGGTTTCGCGGCGGCCGGGCGCCTGCTGGGGATTCCCAAGTCCCGGTTGTCGCGACGCATCGCCGAGCTGGAAGAACGCCTCGGCGCGCGCCTGCTGCAACGCACCACCCGCCAATTGACGCTTACCGCCGTCGGCGAGCGTTACCTGCGGCATTGCCAGGCGATGCTGCTGGAAGCGGAAATGGCCGATGAGGCCGTCGCCAGCATGTCCAGCGAGCCCCGTGGGCGGCTGCGGGTGAGCTGTCCGGTGGGCATGGCCCAGCACATCCTGCCGGAAATCGTCGCGGGTTTTCTCGCAGCCCACCCTCAGGTGCAATTGGAGATGACCCTGGTCAACCGCCGCGTCGACCTGGTGGCCGAGGGCATCGATGTGGCCCTGCGTGTGCGCGAGCTCGGTGATGAAGACCCCTTGCTGGTCACCAAGCGCCTGCGTCAGGCGCAGACCGTGCTGGTGGCCAGCCCCGCGTTGATGCTCGGTCGTCAGGTGGCCAGCCTTGAGGACCTCAAGCAATTGCCGATCCTCGGGGCGCTGGAGGCGGATCGCCTGGTGCATCAGCGCATTATCGACCCGCAGGGCCATGCCCACGAGCTGGCGATGGAGGCCCGGCTGGGTATCGACGACTTCATCGTGCGCAAAACCAGCGCCATCATGGGCCTGGGCTTCACCATACTGCCGATGATGTACTGTGAAGCCGAACTGGCCAGCGGCCAGTTGGTACAACTGCTGCCGGAATGGTCGTTGCCGGGCGGCTGGCTGCAAGCGGTGTACCCGCATCGCCGTGGCGTGTTGCCGGCCATCCGCGCCTGGATCGATTACCTGGAAGAAGGTTTCAAAGGCTGTGGAGACCGCCTGCTATGAAAATGACCGAAGCCCAAGTCGCGACCTTCTGCCTGAGCCTGCCCGGCGCGCGGGAGGACTACAAATGGGGCGGCGTGCGGGTATTCTCGATTGCCGGCAACAAGATGTTCGCGCTGCAAAACCTGCGCGGTGACTCGCTGGCGTTCAAGGTCGACAAGGAATTGTTCCTCGGCCATGTGGACCGCCCAGGCATCCACCCGGCGCCGTACCTGGCACGTGCGCAGTGGATCATCATGAACACGCCCTACCCGCTGGGCGCCGAGGAGCTGCGTGGCTTGTTGCAGCGCTCCCACCAGTTGGTGGTGAGCAAACTGCCCAAGCGCACGCAGATCGGGTTGTTGCTAGAGGATTGAAACCAGGGTACCGCCGAGGAACATCTGGTCCAGCCAAAACACCTGGTGCAGCAACACGATCACCCAGAACAGCACCTGGTAGGACACCTTGCGCGTCTTGTGCCGGAACACCTGCTGCGCAATCAACGCGCCCGGCCAACCGCCTGCCAGCTCGACGGCGTGCAGGATATTTTCCGGCGTGCGCCAGCTGTCGGTGCGCGCCTTGCGCTTGTCGCTCCAGTACAGGAAGAACGCGATCACGCTGACCACGCCATAGGCCACCAGCGGAATCAGCGTCTCGCCACGCTGCCACACCAATACCGACCCCAACAACGGCGCCGCGCACAGCAGCACAAAGATCGCCGCCTTCAGGCGTGGGTGCTGAATCATCATGCCTTGGCCGCGGTCCAGTCGATCCAGCCGAACTGCCAGGTCGCCAGGATCAGCAAACCGAACGCAATGCGGTACCAGGCAAACGCGGCATAGCTGTGACTGGCAATGAACTTGAGCAGGCCCTTGACCGCGATCATCGCGAAGATAAACGAGGTCACGAAGCCGATGACGAACACCGGCAGGTCCGCCGGCTGGAACAGGTCACGGTACTTGTAGCCCGAATACACTGCCGCGCCGACCATGGTTGGCATGGCCAGGAAGAACGAAAACTCGGTGGCGGTCTTGCGTGACAGCCCGAACAACAGGCCGCCGATAATGGTCGAGCCCGAACGCGAGGTGCCCGGGATCATCGCCAGGCACTGCGCCAGGCCGACTTTGAGCGCGTCTTTCCAGGTGATGTCATCGACGGTCTCGGCATGCACTTCATGTTCACGACGCTCGGCCCACAACATGACGATGCCGCCCAGCACCAGGGCCGTGGCGACGGTGATCGGGTTGAACAGGTAGTGGTGAATCACGTCAGCGAAAATCACCCCCAACACCACCGCCGGCATAAAGGCGATCAGCAGGTTGACGGTAAACCGCTGGGCCTTGCGCTGGGTCGGCAGGCCGCTGACCACTTCGAAAATCTTGCCCCGGAACTCCCACACCACGGCCAGGATGGCGCCCAGCTGAATGATGATGTTGAACGCGTTGAAACGGTCGCCGGTAAAGTCGAGCAAGTCGGCGACGATGATCTGGTGGCCGGTGCTGGAAATCGGCAGGAACTCGGTAAGCCCCTCCACAACGCCAAGAATCACTGCCTGAATGGCGGTCCAAAAATCCATACTTCCCCCAAAGGTCTTGCTCTACGGCAAGCCTTGTTAATCTTTTTAATGGTTCACTGACGACAAGACACAGCGCTGAGTTTCAACCCCACGCTGCAAAAATCCTGTGAAAAATCAGACAGTACTCAGGTTTTTCGATTACAGGCCGAAAGCCTATCAGACAAGGCGTAAAAGTCGATGTGGCGCCCACAATTATAAAAAGCCCGGAGTGACAGGACGATGAACAGTTTGCGCAATATGTCGATCAGCCGACGGCTCTGGCTGATCCTGATAGTCGCCGTGCTGATGCTGATGGCCCTGGGTTTGCTGATGCTCAAGCAGATCCATGACGACCTCTACCAGGCCAAAAGCCTGCAGACCCAACACGTGGTCCAGACCGCCAGCGGTATCCTGACGTTTTATCACAGCCTCGAAACCACCGGCGTGATGACCCGCGAAGCCGCCCAGAAACAAGCCATGAACGCGGTGCGCGGCTTGCGCTACGACCATGACGACTATTTCTGGATCAACGACCTCACGCCCGTGATGATCATGCATCCGGCCAACCCCAAGCTCGACGGCCAGAACCTGTCGGCGATCCGCGACCCCGACGGGTTTGCCGTGTTCAACGAATTCGTGATCCTGGCCAAGGCCAAGGGCGCGGGCATCATCAACTATCGCTGGCCGAAGCCGGGTGCCGAAGCGCCCGTGGCCAAGACCTCGTATATCCAACTGTTCGAGCCGTGGGGCTGGATCATCGGTTCCGGGGTCTACGTGGATGATGTACAGGCCGAGTTCAGCGCCCAGGTCTGGAAAGCCTCGTTTATCGGCTTGGGCATCGCGGTGGTCATGGCGTTGCTGGTGTCGTTGATCGCCCGCAGCATCGTACGGCCGTTGCAGGACGCCGTGAATGCCATGGGCAACATCGCCAGCGGCGAAAGCGACCTCACCCGCAGCCTCGATACCCATGGCCAGGACGAAGTCACCCAACTGTCCCAACACTTCAACAGCTTTACCGCCAAGCTGCGTCTGGTGGTAACCCAGTTGCAGGCATGCGCCAACGCATTGGGCCAGTCCTCGCAAGAGCTGGGCGCCAACGCCACCCAGGCCCATGACCGCAGCCAGCAACAGTCCCAGCAGATGGAGCTGGTGGCCACGGCCATCAACGAAGTCACCTACGGCGTGCAGGACGTGGCCAAGAACGCCGAACACGCCGCCAGCGAAATGCGCGATGCCCAGGCCCAGGCGCAGCAAGGCCAGGTCAACATCGACGGCAGCCTGCAGCAGATCGACCAGCTCTCGGGCACCATCAGCCAGGCGGTGGAAGTGATTCGCACCCTGTCCGCCGAAAGTACCCAGATCGGCAGCGTGCTCGAGGTCATCCGCTCCATCGCGGACCAGACCAACCTGCTGGCCCTTAACGCGGCGATTGAAGCGGCACGCGCGGGCGAACAAGGCCGTGGCTTTGCCGTGGTGGCCGATGAAGTGCGCCTGCTGGCCCAGCGCACGCAAAAGTCCACCGCCGAGATCCAGGGCATGATCGAGCGCCTGCAAGGCCACTCGGAAGCGGCGGTCAAGGTGATCAGCGAAAGTCACAGCGCCTCGCAACTGACCATCGAACAGGCCGGCCAGGCCGGCGCCAGCCTGACCGCCATCGGGCAAGCCCTGAATAACCTCAACGGCCTGAATGCGTCGATTGCCAGCGCCACCCTGCAACAGGCCCATGTGGTGGAAGACATCAACCAGAACGTCACCCAGGCCGCCGGTTTGTCCCACAGCACGGCGCTGGCGGCGGAACAGTCGAGCGTGGCGAGTGCGCAATTGCG
Source organism: Pseudomonas sp. QC2 (assembly GCF_002859085.1). Lineage (NCBI taxonomy): Bacteria > Pseudomonadati > Pseudomonadota > Gammaproteobacteria > Pseudomonadales > Pseudomonadaceae > Pseudomonas > Pseudomonas sp. QC2. The sequence goes on along the minus strand of NZ_PKKS01000008.1, from coordinate 154,948 downwards.
CGGGTTGAGCGAACAACTCGACGGCCTGCTGCGCCAATTCAAAGTGTAGTTTTGTGGTGAGCGGGCTTGTTGTGGTGAGCAAGCCAATTGTGGTTAGCGGGCCTATTGTGATGAGCAGGCTTGTTGTGGTGAGCGGGCTTGCCCCGCGCTGGGCTGCGTAGCAGCCCCAATAAATACGCCGCGTATTGCCTGACAGTACGCGGCGATTGGTTTTAGGGCTGCTGCGCAGCCCAGCGTGGGGCAAGCCCGCTCACTACAACAGCCAATTCCTAGACCCACCTTCTTTGGTTACAATCCCCGCCCTCTCCCACTCTCCCAAGGAACCACCATGTCCGGGCTTGAACTGTTCGCCGCCGCCCTGGGGGTGATCGCCGTATGGCTGACGGTCAAGCAGAACCCTTGGTGCTGGCCTATCGGGCTGGTGATGGTGTTGCTGTACACCTGGGTGTTCTTCGACGTAAAACTCTATTCCGACATGCTCTTGCAGGTGGTCTACGCCGCGCTGCAAGTCTACGGTTGGTGGCAGTGGACCCGCGCCGGCGAGGTCCAGCAGGGCCGCCAAGTGACCAGCCTCGGTGTGCCGGCGATCATGGCCAGCCTGGCGGTGGGGGCAATCGGCAGCTTGCTGCTCGGCGCCGCGATGGCGCACTGGACCGACGCCGCCCAACCCTGGCTGGATGCCGCCCTGACCGGTTTCAGCCTGGTGGCGCAACTGTGGATGGCGCAGAAGCGCGTGCAGTGCTGGCCACTGTGGATTGCCGTGGACGTGATCTTCGTCGGGCTGTTTGTCTACAAAGGCCTCTACCTCACCGCCGCGCTCTACGCGCTGTTCACCGTGATCGCCGTGCAAGGCTGGCGCGAATGGCGCGCCGACCCGGCGTTGCACGCATGAAGGTGGTGGTACTGGCCGGGCCGGAATCCAGTGGTAAAAGCTGGCTGGCGACAGAGCTGCAAGCGCAGTTTGGCGGGTTGATGGTGCGTGAATACGTGCGTGAATTCATCGACCATCACCAGCGTGATACCTGCCTTGCGGATATCCCGGCCATCGCCCGTGGCCAACTCGCCTGGGAAGACGCCGCCCGCGCCGAACAGCCCCGCCTGCTGATCCTCGATACGCACTTGCTGACCAACAAACTGTGGAGCCAGACCCTGTTTGGCGACTACCCGGCCTGGCTGGACGACGAACTGCTGGCTCGGCACTACGACCTGCACCTGCTGTTGTCGCCGGAAGATGTGGAGTGGACGGCCGATGGGCAACGCTGCCAACCAGAGCTGGCCGACCGCAGGGCGTTTTTCCAGGACAGCCTGGACTGGATGCAGCAGCACCAGCAACCCGTCGTGGTCATCAGGGGAAATTGGGAAGAACGCCGGAGCGCCGCATTCACCGCAGTAGAACAGCTGTTGTAGTGAGCGGGCTTGCCCCGCGCTGGGCTGCGTAGCAGCCCTAAAACCATACACCGCGCTCTGTCAGGCAGAACGCGGTGTTTTTATTGGGGCTGCTACGCAGCCCAGCGCGGGCGGTGCGAAGATTCGACAAGCCCGCGCGCCCCCGTCAGTACCCCAGCGACAGCCCCGTATTACGACGCGGGTCATTCGCCCCATAGAAGCGGTTGTTACCCACCGGCTTGCCACCCAGCGACGGCGCGCCCACCAGGATCGCCGCCAAGTGGTTGGCATCCTGCGGACCGGCAAACTTGTGGCCCCAGCTTTCCAGGATCTTCTGGGTGTCCGGGCTCACGGCAAACGTCTCGAGGTTGGTGGTCTCCGGCATCCACTGCTGGTGGAAACGCGGCGCGTCCACGGCTTCCTGGATGTTCATCTTGTAGTCGATGACATTCAGGATGGTCAGCAAGGTCGCGGTAATGATGCGGCTGCCACCTGGCGTGCCCACCACCATCACAGCCTTGCCATCCTTGGTCACGATGGTCGGGCTCATCGACGACAGCGGCGCCTTGCCCGGCGCGATGGCGTTGGCTTCACCCTGGACCAGCCCGTACATGTTCGGCACGCCGACCTTGACGGTGAAGTCGTCCATTTCATCGTTGAGGATCACCCCAGTCTTGCTCGCCATCACGCCCGCGCCGAACCAGTCGTTGAGGGTGTAGGTCACCGACACCGCATTGCCCCACTTGTCGACGATGGAATAGTGGGTGGTGTTGTTACCTTCGTGAGGTGATACGCCCGGCTTGATGGCTTGGGAATCCCCGGCCTTTTGCGGTTCGATGGCGTCGCGCAGTTTGGTCGCGTAGTTTTTATCCAGCAGGTGCTCGATCGGGTTCTTCACGAAGTCCGGGTCGCCGAGGTAGCTGTTACGGTCCACATAAGCGTGGCGCATGGCTTCGATCTGGTAGTGCAGGCCTTGGGCCGAGTGATAGCCGAGGTCGGCCATCGGGTAGCCTTCGAGGATGTTCATGATCTGGCAGATCACCACGCCACCCGAGCTTGGTGGCGGTGCCGAGACCACGTGGTAGCCACGGTAGTCGCACTCGATGGGTGCCAACTCACGGGTCTTGTATTTGTCGAGGTCCGCCTGGGTGATGATGCCCTTGCCGGCCTGGCTGGAATCCACCAGCGCCTTGGCGACCCAACCTTTATAGAAACCGTCGGTGCCCTTGGCCGAGATTTCCTTGAGGGTCTTGGCCAGGTCTTTCTGCACCAGTTTCTGACCCACCTGCAGCGGCTGGCCGTTGTGCAGGAAGATCGCGCGCATGTCCTTGTCTTTTTCAAACTCGCCGGTGGCGGTGTGCAGCAGGTCGATATCACCCTGCTCCAGGGCAAAGCCGTTTTCCGCCAGCTTGATCGCCGGTGCGATGACCTGAGCGCGCTTGAGGGTGCCGTATTTGCTCAGGGCCAGTTCCATCCCCGACACGGTGCCGGGTACGCCGACGGCCAAGTGGCCCTTGGCGCTGAGGCCTTCGATGACGTTGCCGTCTTTGTCCAGGTACATATCGGCGGTGGCCGCCAGCGGGGCTTTTTCGCGGAAATCGAGGAAGGTCTTGCGCCCGTCTGCCAGTTGCACGGTCATGAAACCGCCACCCCCCAGGTTACCCGCCGCCGGGTACACCACGGCCAGCGCATAGCCCACCGCGACAGCAGCATCGACCGCGTTGCCGCCGGCCTTGAGCACATCCACGCCCACATGAGTGGCCAAATGCTGGGCCGTCACCACCATGCCATTTTCACCGGCCACCGGGGCCTGGGAAGCGGCGTGCACACCACTGACCGTCAACACCAGGGCTGTGGCAATCAAGGTACGGCTGAAGGGTTGGTATTTCATCCATGGCTACTCTAGTTATTGAGACGCACCAAAATAGCCCGGCGCACAGGTAATCCCCAGCGCAATGGCGTTTTTATTACAGAACTTGTCGGTCATAGAACGGACGCGAAAAAGCCCATGCTATATTCCGCGCCCTGACTGTCGTGCAAGGCGCCCTGATAGGGCGATGAAGAGGGATATGGCGATCAAGAAAACCGGCATCCGCGCCCAACAGGCCGACCAGACCCGCGCGCGTATCCTCCAGGCGGCGGTCAAGGTGTTTACCCGTGACGGTTATTCAGGCGGCCGTGTCGATACCATCTCCAAGGAAGCCGACTCCAACGACCGCATGCTGTATTACTATTTCGGCAGCAAGGAACACCTGTTCGTCTGCGTGCTGGAACACACCTACGAACAGTTCAACAAAGCCGAAAGCAAGCTCAAGCTGAGCCTGGACGCACCCGAGCAGGCCCTGCGCGACTTGGTGGCGTTCATCTGGAATTACTACGTCAAGCATCCGGAATTCGTGGCGATCCTGAGCATCGAGAACCTGCACCAGGGCAAGCATGCCCAGCAGTCCGGCGAGATGCGCAGGCTGTCGGGGGAAGCGGTGGGCGTGCTGAAGCCGATTATCGAAGCCGGCCAGGCGCAAGGCGTGTTTCGCCTGGATGTGGACCTTAAGCACGTGTACTTGATGATTGCCTCGCTGTGCTACTTCTATAACTCCAACCGCCATACCCTCAGCTCGTTCCTCGGTGAAGACCTGGCGGACAAAGGGCCGCAGCAGGATTGGCTGGGGTTTATCAGTGACCTGGTGGTGCGCGGCGTCACGCCCTAGTGCGTACCGGGGTTGGCGCGCAGATGCGCCACCTTCTGTTCCACCCCCTTCCACTGCGGCGCATTCGGCGCGAATTGCCCGCGCAGGTACGCCGCCAGGTCCGCCACCTGGCTGTCCGACAAACTGTCCTTGAACCCCGGCATATACCCCAGATCCCGGGTCGCCGGGTTGCTGATGCCCTGCAGAATCACCTTGATCAAATTATCCGGCTGATCGCTGTGCACATTGGTATTGTTCGCCAACGACGGGCTCACCCCAAACAGTTTCGGCCCCAGGCCGTCGGCATGACAGGCCTTGCACGAACCTTCGAACACTCTTCGGCCATTGGGGTTGGGTACGGTCACAGCAGCGGCCACCGGGACGTCGGCCGTCGCATTGCCGTTAAGCGATGCCAGGTACACCGCCATGGCGCGGATATCCGCCTTGGGCAATTTCGACAACTCACTCACCACCGGCCCCATCGGGCCTGCCGCCACGCCGTGGGCGTCGGAATAGCCGGTGCTCAGGTAAGCGAACAGGTGCTCTTCGGTCCACGGCGTCGGTGACTTGGACAAGCCATTGAGCGCCGGCGCCTCCCAGCCATCGACCATGCCGCCCGCCAGGAATGCCTTGCCGCCCTTCTCCGCCCCCATCACGTTGCGCGGCGAATGGCACGCGGCGCAGTGACCCAAACCGTTGACCAGATAATTGCCGCGATTCCATTGCTCACCGCGCTCAGGCTGCGGCGTGATTTCACCGCGCCGCACATTTAGTGCATTCCACCCCGCCATCAACGGCCGGATATTGAACGGAAAGCGCATGGCGTTCGGCGTAGGCTCCTGGCTCACCGGCGCCTGGGACATCAGGTAGGCGTACAGCGCCTGCATATCCGCGTCGGTGATATTGCGAAACGCCGTATAGGGAAACGCCGGGTACAGGTTGCGCCCGTCACGGCCGATGCCGTCACGCATCGCCCGCTCGAACGCCGAGTACGACCAGGCGCCAATCCCGGTCTTCACGTCCGGGGTGATATTGCTGCTGTACAACGTGCCGAACGGCGTTTCCATGGCCAACCCACCGGCATTGGGAGCGCCACCGGGCGCTGTATGGCACACCGCGCAATCGCCCACCGCCGCCAACAAACGCCCGCGCTCCAGGGTGGCCTTGGACCAGGTGCCGGCACTGGGCGGTGCAATCGGTGCGATTTCAGCCTGGAACGGCCAGGCTGTCGCCAGCACCGCGCCCAAGGTGGCGAACAGCGCGCCGAACCACCATTTTCGGCGTTTTTCCGGCGACTTGACCGGCTCACCCAGGGTCGCCGCATTCAGCGCCGCCAGCACCCGCTCCGGGGTGATCGGCAACTCGCGAAAACGAATGCCGGTGGCGTCGTAGATCGCATTGGCGATCGCCGCCGCGCTGGGCACCGACGCCGACTCACCGGCGCCCATGGGCGGTTGGTCCTGGCGCGGCATCATCATCACGTCGATCTGCGGCACGTCGGGAAAGGTCAGGATCGGATAGCCGCCCCACTCCTTGCTCGCCACGGTCGACTCTTCAAAGGTCACGCGCTCCTTCAGTACGCGACTGGTGGACTGGATCACATTGCCATGGATCTGATGCTGCACCCCGGCCGGGTTGATCATCATCCCCGAATCATGGCCGATCACCACCCGCGTCACCGACACATCGCCGGTCTGCTTGTCGATGGCCACGTCCGCCACCCAAGCCGCCCAGGCCGCGCCGAACCCGGGAAACTTGCTGTGGATGTAGCGCGCGTAGGCAAAGCCACGGCCACGCAGCAGATGGTCTTCGTTGGCGGTTTGCATCGGCGCGGTGCGCGGTGACCAGTTGGCGCGTTCGGCGGTGGATTTCACCAGGTCGATGGCGCGCTCGTCCTTGAGGTAGCGCAGGCGGTATTCCACCGGGTCGACGCCGGCGGCAAAGGCCAGTTCGTCGATATAGGATTCATGCGCAAAGGTGTTGGGCAAGGCCGATACGCCGCGCATCCACGAGGCGCGCACGATGGGCGCCATGTCGTTGATGGTCACACGCATAGTGTCGATGTCGTAGGGTGGGATCGAGGTGCGGTCGCCCATCTCGAACATCGCCGCCACCGGCTCGACACGGCCTGTCAGCAACAGCGCCAGGGTCGGCGCGCCGTTGGAGGGATAGCTGGTTTCAAAGTCGTAGGCGGCAATGCTGCCATCGGCGTTGAGGCCACCGTCCACATCCATCAGCTGCGCGGTGCCCTTGGGCTCCCACAGGTGTTCCTGTTCGCGGGTCAGTTGCACGCGCACCGGCTTGCCGACCGCACGGGATAACAGCAAGGCATCCGCACACACGTCATCGGCGCAATTGCGCCCGTAACAACCGGCGGCCTCCATGCGGATCACGTCGATCAGGGTTTCTTCGCACTCCAGCAACCACGCCAGGTCAGCGCGCAACAGGTGCGGGTTCTGGCTGCCCGACCATACGCGACTGCCGGAAGGCGAGTAATCGGCCACGCCACAGGAGGGGCCGATCGAGCCATGCATCTGGTACGGCCACAGGTAAGTGCGGGGCATACGTTGACTGGCATTGGCCAGGGCCGCATCGACGTTGCCCTGGTCGAGGACGGTGCGCCGCACACGGGGGTTGTCGCGGATGGCCTGCTCGACATCGCTCATGTCCGGCAACGCGTTGTTCCAGGGTTTCCAGTGCACCTGCAAGTCGGCGGCCGCCTTGATCGCCTGCTCTTCCCACAAGGCCACCACGCCCACAAAATCGCGGATCACCACCACCGCAACGACGCCTGGGATATGGGCGATGGACGATTCGTCCACGCTCAGCAGGCTATTACCGACAAACTCCCCGCAATCAAGCCCGGCATACGGCGGGCGGATCACGCGGCCATGGAGCATGCCCGGCACGCGCATGTCGTGCACGTAGGTCAGCTCGCCGGTGGCCTTGCCGGGGATATCCACCCGTGCGGCACCCTTGCCCACCAGGCGATACTCCTCGACCGCCTTCAGCGGCGCATCACCGCTGATGCGCAGTTGGTCGTGCTGGCCGCTGACCAGTTCAAAGTAGCTGGTGGTGCGCCCGTCCGCCGCCTGAATAACGCCGGCGTCCACCTTAAGACTGGCGGTGCTCACGCCCCAGCGCCCCGCCGCCCGCGCCAGCAGAAACCGCCGCGCCTCGGCGGCGGCATGGCGCAGGGGTACGGCGGAAATCTGCAGCGTCGCACTGGCAATGGTCGCGCCCTGATTGGGCACGCGTTCGGTGTCGCCGAGCACCATCTTCACCTGCTCCATTGTCAGGTCGAGTTCCTCGGCCACGATCTGCGCCAGTGACGTGCGAATACCGGTACCCAGGTCCACATGGCCATTGAATGCGTAGACCCGCCCGTCATCGCTCACCGCGATAAACAGCCCGAGTTCCTTGGGTTTCACAGTGGGCGTGCCACCCTTGGCCACCGGCCCCGAGGGCGGCAGCACGTCATCGACGATCAGCAAGACGCCGGCCTTGGCCAGCCACTGGTCACGGGAAAGCGGAGTGTCTGTCATGGTCATCAATCCACGGTCATCAAGCGGGCCGCACGCAGCACGGCGCGCAGGATTTCGATATGGGTGCCGCAGCGGCAGAGGTTGCCCGATAGCGCGTTGCGCACCTCGGTTTCGCTGGGGTGGGGGTTACGGTCGAGCAAGGCCTTGGTGGTCATGATCATGCCGTTGAGGCAGTAGCCGCATTGCGCGGCCTGCTCATCGATAAAGGCTTGTTGCACCGGGTGCGGCGCCTGCCGCGTGCCCAGGCCTTCAAGGGTGAGAATCTCGCGCCCCACCGCACCTGCCAGCGGGAACACGCATGAGCGCGCCGCCACGCCATCGATGATCACGGTGCAGGCACCGCACTCCCCCAGGCCGCAGCCGTATTTGGGGCCATTGAGTTGCAGGTCATTGCGCAGCACCAGCAACAGCGGCGTGTCCGCCATGGCGCTGACTTCGCTGACGTGCCCGTTGACCTCAAGCGCTACCGTGATGTGCTGGCTGATCATTCGCTTCGCCCGTAACAGTTGATGAAGCAGGCACTACATGAAACAGTCAAAAAAAAGCATCGCGGACCTGGGGCCTCACGACACACTTGACTGATGAAGTGACTACTACATGAACTCAGAGCAAAAACGGTGCCAAAAGACCGTATGGTGAGTGGGCTGTTTATTCCTGCGGGTCGTCGATCATCTTGCGCAACAGGAACAGCACCGCGACGCGTTCGGCGGGGTTGAGGTTGCTCATGGTCAGTTCGCTGATCTGCGCGGCGCGAGGTGCAGTCTGGGCAACCAGCTCGGCGCCTTCCGGGGACAGGTCGACCACCACTTTGCGCTTGTCCTGCGGGTCCGGCTCCAGGCTGATCAGCGCCTTGGCCTTCAGCCGCTCGACGATACCGCGAATGGTCGCCTGGTCCACCGCAGTCGCCTTGACCAGTTCCGTCAGGGAACTTGCACCGTGATCGCGCAGCGCACACAAGGTCACGAATTGCACGGCGGTGAGCTGCGAGTCGCCGACATTCTGCTGAAAGATCGCCAGGTGGCGCTGGTAGGCCTTGCGCAGCAGGTGGCCAACTTGTTCAGAAAAGACGTAGGAATCAGGCACGGCGCAGCTCGGTGGGTGGTTAAAGTGGGGAGGCATGATACTCCATCCCCATACCGATGATCAGCGCGCGAGAGAGGCTCGCGGCGCCACCACATCCCCCGCAATAACGACGGCCTCATTATCCAGATACACATCGCAATTGCGCAGCGGAATGTCCATATGGCACGGCGTCTTGCGCGTTCCGCCCACTTCGGTATTCGGCCCGGTGGAGAACAGGAAATTGCCATAGAACGCCCGCGCGTCCATGCACATGCCGTCGTTTTTGTCGTGCAGCCCCATGGCCGTCCACTGCGCCCGTGGCTGCAGGCCCCAGCCGATATGGGAGATGCCGTACACCTCGGGGTCATTGAAATACTTCATGTAGTCACGCAGATATTCGGCCTCGAAACCGCCATGGATGTTAGTGATGAAGCCCTTCTCGATCTCCAGGGTGATCTTCTCGCGGGTGTAGGTCTTGAACGGCAGCAGGATGTCGCCGATGTCCAGCACCAGCACGCCTTCGGCGGTTTCTTCGTTGGGCCAGGAGAACAGGAAACCGCTCGGCCAATGGTCCCAGCGCCCCGGCTCATCGGCGAAACCATATTCCGTCACCGACGGGTATTGCCCCAAGGCCGCACGGAAGTCGCTGCCGGCGCGGGACGTCACCTGAATTGAGCGCGCCTTTTTCAGCCACTGCTCCGCCGCCAGCACGCGCACTTTGTCTTCTTCGGTGGGCAGCATCCGCGCCAGCACTTCCGGCGGCTCCACGGCCAGCAGGATGCGCGTGCCGGTCTTGAGGATCTGCTCCTGCTCCGGCGAGTGCAGCAGCATCATGGTGTCGACGATCAGGTCGGCGGCTTCCAGCGCGCGTTGCGCCGCGATATTGCCGGTCAGCGCAGTGTCGCCGCAGTAGGCGGTCATGTCGTTACCCATCGCCTTGGGATGGTTGAACGACGGCAACTCCACCGCATACACCTTGGCCCCCAGGCGCTGCGCGGCATCCATCGCGGCACGCACGGTGCGCGGGTCGGAGTAATAGCTCTTGAGCACGGCAACGCTCTGGGTCGGGTCGACCTTGGACAGCGTCAACACGTGTTCAAACATCTGGGTCAGTTCGCAATCGCTTACCGGCATTTTCCTGTCTCCTGTGGGCCTGCACCAAGTTCAAGCACTGCGCTTCACTCTAGTGCATTTTTATAGCGTATACGCCATTTAATAACGATAAGACCCGAATTACAGACAGACTGCAAGCGGCGCACCAAAACGTTACCTATCGAAACAATTCCAGTATTTATTGGCCAAATCAAGTTACACAGGACAACTATCGCCAAAAAATATATTTGCAGAGATAGGCTTCCCATTTCAAAAAATGAGCGTATACACTTTAAAAACCTTGCGGACAGACGCCGCCGAAAAATCAAAAGACAGAGGAACACGCCCCATGGGAAGCACTCAGAAAATCGCCATCGTCGGCGCCGGCCTCGGCGGTGCCGCCGCTGCCACCCTGTTGCAACAAGCTGGTTTCGACGTGGATGTGTATGAGCAGGCGCCGGAGTTTTCCCGACTGGGTGCCGGGATCCACATGGGCCCCAACATCATGAAAATCTTCCGCCGCATGGGCATCGAAAAGCAGCTGGACCTGATGGGCTCGCACCCCGAGCACTGGTTCAGCCGTTGCGGCGAGACCGGCGACTACCTCTCGCGCATCCCGCTCACCGGCTACGGCGCGTCCTACATCACCGTGCACCGTGGCGACCTGCACGCGTTGCAGATGTCGACTCTCAAGCCCGGCACCCTGCACTTCAACAAGCGCCTGGAAACCCTTGAAGAAACCGACACCCAGGTGCGCCTGACCTTCGCCGACGGCCAGGTGACTTACGCCGACATCGTGATCGGTGCCGACGGCATCAACTCCAAGATCCGCGAAGAACTGCTCGGCGTGGAAAAACCGCTGTACAGCGGCTGGGTCGCCCACCGTGCGCTGATCCGGGGCGACCAGTTGGCCAAGTACGACCTGAAGTTCGAGGACTGCATCAAGTGGTGGACCGAAGATCGCCACATGATGGTCTACTACACCACCAGCAAGCGCGACGAGTACTACTACGTCACCGGCGTGCCCCATGCCGAATGGGACTTCCAGGGCGCATTCGTCGACAGCAGCCGCGAAGAGATGTTCGACGCCTTCAAGGGCTACCACCCCACCGTTCAAGCCCTGATCGAATCCACCGAAAGCGTGACCAAATGGCCGCTGCGCAACCGTAACCCGCTGCCGCTTTGGAGCCGTGGCCGCCTGGTGCTGCTCGGCGATGCCTGCCACCCGATGAAGCCGCATATGGCCCAGGGCGCCGGCATGGCCATCGAAGACGCGGCGATGCTCACTCGCTGCCTGCAGGAAACCGGCATCAGCGACTACCGCACCGCGTTCCAGCTCTACGAAGCCAACCGCAAGGAACGTGCGTCACGCGTACAAGCCGTGTCCAACGCCAACACCTGGCTGCGCACCCAGGAAGACCCGGCCTGGGTCTACGGTTATGACCTGTACGCCCAGGAACTGAAATCGGGGGTGGCCGCGTGAGCACCTTCCTCTACGGCGGCAACGTGCAGGCCAATGGCATCCGCCAGCATTACCTGCGTTATGGCGGCAAGGGCCCGGCGCTGATCCTGATTCCCGGCATCACCAGTCCGGCGATCACCTGGGGCTTCGTGGCCGAGCGCCTGGGCGCGCGGCTCGACACCTACGTGCTGGATGTGCGCGGTCGCGGCTTGTCCTCGACCGGCCCCGCGCTGGATTACAGCACCGATACCTGCGCCGAGGACATCGGCGCGTTTGCCGATGCATTGAACCTGCACAGCTACCACCTGATGGGCCACTCCATGGGGGCACGCTTTGCCCTGCGCAGCGCGGTGCTGCATCCCCAGGGCGTCAATCGCGTGGTGTTGATCGACCCGCCGGTGTCCGGCCCGGGCCGACGCGAATACCCAAGCAAGCTGCCGTGGTACGTCGACTCGATTCGCCAATCCCTGATCGGCATGGACGCCGAGGCGATGCGCGCCTTCTGCGCTACCTGGACCGACGAGCAACTGCAACTGCGCGCCGAATGGCTGCACACCTGCTATGAGCCCGCCATCGTGCGCGCCTTCAATGACTTTCACACGGTGGATTTCCATCAGCACTTGCCGTCTCTCAAGGCGCCGGCCCTGCTGATGGTGGCCGGGCGCGGCGGCGTGATCCTCGACGAGGACATTACCGAAATCCAGGACCTGCAACCGGCCATCCAGGTGGCCCGCGTACCGAATGCCGGGCACATGATTCCGTGGGATGACTTCGACGGTTTCTTCCACGCCCTCGGCGACTTCCTCGAACAATAACCCTGGAGACCACCATGCAGAAGCCCTACCGCATCGGCCAGATCGTGCCGAGCTCCAACACCACCATGGAAACCGAGATCCCGGCGATGCTCACCGCCCGCCAGGCGATCCGCCCCGAGCGCTTTACCTTTCACTCCAGCCGCATGCGCATGAAACAAGTGCGCAAGGAAGAACTGGCGGCCATGGACGGCGAGTCCGACCGTTGCGCCGTCGAACTGTCCGACGCCAAGGTCGATGTGCTGGGTTATGCGTGCCTGGTGGCGATCATGGCCATGGGCCTGGGTTATCACCGCAATTCCGAACAACGCCTGCGCAAGGCCACCGCCGACAACGATGCCAATGCACCGGTCATCACCAGCGCCGGGGCCTTGATCGAAGGCCTGAAAGTAATGGGCGCCCAGCGCATCGCGATTGTCGCGCCGTACATGAAGCCACTGACCGAACTGGTGGTGAACTACATCCGCGAAGAAGGCTTTGAGGTCGTGGACTGGCGTGCCCTGGAGATCCCCGACAACCTCGAAGTGGCCCGCCACGACCCGGCCAACCTGCCGGCCATCGTCGCCGGGATGAACCTGGACGGTGTCGACGTGATCGTGTTGTCCGCCTGCGTGCAGATGCAATCGTTGCCGGTGGTGGCCAAGGTCGAGGCGCAAACCGGCAAGCCGGTGCTGACGGCCGCGATCGCCACCACTTACGCCATGCTCAAGGCCTTGGACCTGGAACCCATCGTTCCCGGCGCGGGCGCGCTGCTCTCCGGCGCCTACTGAAACCGCATCTGTGGTGAGCAGGTTTTTTGTAGTGAGCGGGCTTGCCCCGCGCTGGAGTGCGTAGCGCTCCCGCTTTTTTGGGGCCGCTTCGCAGCCCAGCGCGGGGCAAGCCCGCTCACCACAGCAAGCCCGCTCACCACAAATAAACCGCTCACCACAGCTATGAATGAGGAGATTGGGAAGATGAGCGAACAATCCGCCGACGCCAATTATCAGGGCGTCTGGGGCAACCGCATTGGTTTCGGCAAAAAAGCCGCGCTGCTGATGATCGACTTCATGCAGGGCTACACCACCGAAGGCGCGCCATTATTCGCGCCGGGCGTGGTCACGGCCGTGGCCGAAAGCGTCGAGCTGCTGGCCACCGCACGCGAGCACGGGATTGCGGTGGTGCACACCAATATCCGCTACCATCCCGGCCATTTCATCGACGGTGGCATCTGGGTCAAAAAGGCCCCGGTGATGAAAGACATGGTCGAAGGCAACCCACTGGCCGCGTTCTGCGCCGAAGTCTTGCCGCAAGCCGATGAAGTGGTGATCACCAAACAGTACGCCAGTGCGTTTTTCGGCAGCAGCCTGGCGCCGATGCTGCATGCCCAGGGCATCGACACCGTGGTGCTGGCCGGTTGTTCCACCAGCGGCTGCATCCGCGCCACGGCGGTGGATGCGGTGCAACACGGGTTTCGCACCATCGTCGTGCGCGAATGCGTCGGCGACCGGCACCCGGCGCCCCATGAGGCCAACCTGTTCGATATCGACAGCAAGTATGGCGACGTGGTGAGCAAGCAGGAGGCGATGAGCAAGTTCAGGGAGCCATAAGACGGTACCGAGAACCGCGCCATAGAGCGCGGTCTTGAACAAACTGAGGCCTGAAATGCAAAACCGAAAGACCTCAGTCTTCTGACACTGCCTTTGGAAGTCGCTTCTACAGCACTCCGAAGTGCTGGAACAAAAGCGGCTGTATAAAAACCATAAGTCACCGCCAGGAGACACCCAATGCCCATTGCGAATGCAGCGCCCGCGACCACCGTCGCCGACCCGGTCAACACGCTTTACCACAAGATCACCTGGAAGCTGATTCCGTTCCTGTGCTTCTGCTACCTGGCCGCCTACCTCGACCGCATCAACATCGGCTTCGCCAAACTGCAGATGCTTGACCAGTTGCAGTTCAGCGAAACCGCGTTCGGCCTCGGTGCCGGCCTGTTCTTTGTCGGCTACATCCTGTTCGAAGTGCCGAGCAACCTGGTACTGGAACGGGTCGGCGCGAAGATCTGGATCGCGCGCATCATGATCACCTGGGGCCTGCTCTCGGCTTGCACCATGCTGGTCACCTCCACCACCCAGTTCTACATCCTGCGTTTTCTGCTCGGTGCTGCCGAAGCGGGCTTTCTGCCGGGCGTCCTGTACTACCTGACCACCTGGTTCCCCACTCACCGACGCGGGCGGATCATCGCGCTGTTCATGATCGGCCTGCCGCTGTCCAGCGTGATCGGCGGCCCGTTGTCCGGCTGGATCATGGGCCACTTCGACCACATGGGCGGCCTGCGCGGCTGGCAGTGGCTGTTCCTGATCGAAGCGGTGCCCAGCGTATTGCTCGGCGTGCTGACCTTCTGGGCACTGCCCAACACCTACCAGCAAGCCAAATGGCTGTCGGACGAGGAAAAGGCCCTGCTGGAAACCGAACTGCGCAAGGATGACGCCGACGGCGCCGACAGCAAGCACAGCTTTCGCGACGGTTTCTTCAACCTCAAGGTGTGGATGCTCGGCGGCATCGATTTCTCGATCCTGCTCAGCGCTTACGCCATGGGCTTCTGGATGCCGACCTTCATCCGCAATGCCGGGGTCATCGACACCTTCCATATCGGCGTGCTCACCGCGTTGCCGAGCGTTGCCGCCCTGCTCGGCATGCTGCTGATCGGCGCCAGTTCCGACAAGCACCGCGAGCGCCGCTGGCACATCATCGTGCCGTTTTTCATCGGCGCGGCGGCCATGGCCACCAGCACCTTCTTTACTCATAACGTGGCGGCCACCGTGGCGCTGTTCGCGATTGCCTCGGCGGCGATCATCGGCGCGGTGCCGGTGTTCTTCAGCCTGCCGGCGACCTTCCTCAAAGGTACGGCGGCGGCCACCGGCTTTGCCCTGGCCTGCTCGCTGGCGAATATCGCCGGCCTGGTGAGCAACTCGTTGATGGGCGTTGCGATCGACGTCACAGGCAGCAGCGCCGGTGCCTTATGGTTTTTCGCCGGCTGCCTGATTCTCAGCAGCTTCCTGGTCATCGCCTTGCCGGCGAAACTGGTGAACCGTTGATAACAACCCTTTTTGCGGATAAATCAACCTGCAAGGCTTCTTGAAACGCTATGCGCTGCTTGTCGCGGTCGACCTGTGCGCCCGCGCCTTGCGTGGAAGCGCGCGTTTCTCAAGGGGTATATCCGTTACCTGATGTATGGAGATCAAACTGTGGGAGGGGGCTTGCTCCCGATGGCAGTGGAACAGCCAGAGATGCATCAACTGACACACCGCCATCGGGAGCAAGCCCCCTCCCACAGTTTTAACCCACTACGGCACACCTCAACAACGGTAAGCACCAATCAACCCTGGCCTATAAAAATAATGACGCTAGAATCAGCCCCATTCCCGCGCCCGACGCCCTGACACGAGCCCCCCATGAGCTTTGATTTCAACACAATCCACCCCCGCCTAGGCACCGGCAGCACCAAGTGGAACCGCTACCCGCACGACGTTTTGCCGATGTGGATCGCCGACATGGACATCGCCGCCCCACCCGCCGTGCTGCAAGCCTTGCACGCGCGCCTCGACCAGCAGGTGCTCGGCTACAGCGTCGCCGGCCCGGATGTGCGTGAGGCGATCATTGCCGATTTGTGGGCCAAGTACGCCTGGCGCGTACAGCCGGATGAGTTGCTGTTCCTGCCCGGCGTCGAACCGGGTTTCAACATGGCACTGCACGCCTTTGTACAACCCGGCCAACCGGTGGTACTGCAAACTCCCAACTACCGGCCGATCCGCCTGGCGCCGGGGCACTGGAACCTGCCGCGCATCGAAGTCCCCTTCGAGCTGGTCGACGGCGAATACCTCACGCCCCTGCCCGCCATGCGTCAGGCGCTGACCGGTGCCGGCGCGCTGCTGTTGAGCAACCCGCATAACCCCATGGGCAAAGTCTTCCCCCGCGAAGAACTGCTGGCCGTGGCCAACGCCTGCCTGGAACACGGCGCGCTGATTATCTCCGACGAAATCCACGCCGAGCTGTGTTTTGACGGACGTCGCCACATTCCCACTGCCAGCCTCAGCGATGAGATCGCCCAGCGCACGATCACGCTGATGTCGGCGAGCAAGGCGTATAACGTCGCTGGCCTGAAAACTTGCTTTGCAGTGGTCCAGAACGCCGAGATCCGCGAGCGCTTCAACCAGGCGCGTTGCGGCATGGTCGACAGCGTCAGCCCCCTGGGTCTGGAGGCCACCCGCGCCGCCTACAGTCAGTGCGGCGACTGGCTTGATGCGTTGGTGCAATACCTGCAAGCGAACCGTGACTACCTGCTCGAGGCCGTGCAAACCCGCCTGCCCGGCGTGGTGATGCAGGTGCCGCAAGGCACGTTCCTGGCGTGGCTGGATTGCAGCGCCCTGGGCCTGGATGATCCGCAGCAGTTTTTCCTGGAGCAGGCCAAGGTCGGGTTGAGCGCCGGTATCGAGTTCGGCGATGACAGCCAACAGTTCGTGCGACTGAACTTCGGCTGCCCACGAACGATGCTGGAAGAAGGCCTGCAACGCATGGAACGCGCCCTTCGCCAACGCTGAAGCGTGCATCTATTAATGAGGGCTCCGGCTTGCCAGCGCCCTCATTCGATTGGGTTCACAACTTGGCGATGGACACTTCCGTCGATTTCA
Organism: Pseudomonas sp. QC2; assembly: GCF_002859085.1. Classification (NCBI taxonomy): domain Bacteria; kingdom Pseudomonadati; phylum Pseudomonadota; class Gammaproteobacteria; order Pseudomonadales; family Pseudomonadaceae; genus Pseudomonas; species Pseudomonas sp. QC2. The sequence goes on along the minus strand of NZ_PKKS01000008.1, from coordinate 138,235 downwards.
CAAAGGCAATCACTTCACTGCCCACTTTCAACTCCAGGTCACGCACCGAGCGGGTGGTGATCACCGAGGTGACGATGCCGGACGCGGTCTGCACGTCGATTTCCGACACCACTTCCCCCAGCAGGATTTCCTTGATGACGCCCTTGAACTGGTTGCGCACGTTGATCGCTTTAATGGTCATGTCGGCTTTCCTTTTGGCTGTTGGGTCAATCCGCACGAATGCGCAGGCCCTCAACATGCGCCACCCACGAAGACATTAAAAGGAATATATAACTCTTTATTTATTCGATACAGATATATAAGAACTGTTGCATCACCAACAGCTGATCAACAGTTTGCGCATTCGCGCTACAGCTTTAGCCCCTTCAAGCCCCGTAAACACGCCTCCGAACCAGATGGCACAGAGACTGCATATTCCCGAAAAGCATGATGGAACATGCCGTTTAATTTTTCTGGATATAAGAAAAGCCTTCTCTCAACGCCTTGCCGGAGCTGTTCCATGACCCCCTTCACCCGACGCTTACTCGGCGCCTGCGCCCTCGCCCTCTGCCTGCAACCGCTGGCCCATGCCGCCGACACCGACCCCGCTGAAGTCAATCTCGACTATGCCTACTACTCGCCCGTCAGCCTGGTGCTCAAGCATTTTGGCTGGCTGGAACAGGCCCTGCCGAACAGCAAGGTCGGCTGGGTCCTGAGCCAGGGCAGCAACCGGTCGCTGGAATACCTCAACAGTGGCGGCGTGGATTTCGCTTCCTCCGCCAGCCTGTCGGCGGTGTTGAGCCGCGCCAACGGCAGCCCGATCAAATCGGTGTATGTGTACAGCCGCGCCGAATGGACGGCCCTGGTAGTGCGCAAGGACTCGCCGTTCAAGAGCGTCACCGATCTCAAGGGCAAGAAAATCGCCGCCACCAAAGGCACCGACCCGTACCTGTTCACCCTGCGCAGCCTGCAAAAGGCCGGGCTGAAAAAAGACGATGTGGAGCTGGTACACCTGCAACACCCGGATGGCCGCACCGCCCTGGAGAAAGGTGACGTGGACGCCTGGGCCGGTCTTGACCCGCACATGGCCGCCAGCGAAATCCAGGCCGGTTCGCGCCTGCTGTACCGCAACAAGGATTTCAACAGTTATGGCGTGGTCAGCGTCACCGAAAAATTTGCCAAAGCGCATCCGCAGACCATCACCAAAGTGCTCGGCGCCTATGAAAAGGCCCGCGACTGGGCGGCGAAGCACCCGGATGAATTCGCCAAGCTGCTCGCCGACGAATCCGGCCTGCCGCTGGAAGTGGCCAAGCTGCAACTGTCGCGCACCGACCTGAGCACGCCGTTCCTGAGCAGCAAGGATGTGCTGTCGTCCAAGGCCGCCGCGCCGATCCTGGTGTCCGAAGAGTTGGTGCGCAAAGGCGTGAATGTGGACCAGGTGATCGACCAGTTGATCGACACCTCGTTCGGCCACTGACACTAAGGAGAAGGAGCGCGTGATGACCAGCAAAACCCAAGCATTGCCCCTTGCCGCGCCCGTGGCGATCAACCGCAGTGCCTGGCCGAGACGGCTCAAGGGCCTGGTGGTGCCGGCGCTGATCCTGCTGGTGTTGGAAGTGGTGGTACGTGTGGGTTGGCTGCCGTCGTACCAGATGCCGGCGCCCAGCGAAATCGCCGTGACCCTGACGGACCTCGCCGAAGGTGCACTGTGGAAACACATCAGCGCCAGCCTCGGCCGGGTGCTGCTGGGCTTTGCCATCGGCGCCAGCCTGGCGTTGGTGTTTGCCGCGTGGGTCGGCTTGAGCCGTGAGGCCGAAGCCTATCTGGAACCGACCTTCGCCGGGCTGCGCTCGATCCCGAGCCTGGCCTGGGTGCCGCTGTTGCTGCTGTGGCTGGGCATCGACGAAACGTCGAAGATCGTGCTGATAGCAATCGGCGCGTTCTTCCCGGTGTACCTCAATGGTATTGCGGCCATCCGCGATATCGACCGCAAGCTGGTGGAAGTCGGGCAAATGCATGGTTTCAATCGCCGCCGCCTGGTGCGCCGCATTTTATTGCCCGCCGCCCTGCCCGGCCTGTTTACCGGGTTGCGCAGCGGCTTGAGCCTGGCGTGGATGTTTTTGGTGGCGGCCGAGTTGATCGCGGCCACCAAGGGCTTGGGTTATTTGCTCAGCGACGGGCGGGAAACCTCGCGGCCGGATATCGTGCTGGCCGCGATCATTGTGTTGGCGCTGCTGGGCAAGGTCAGCGATGGCCTGCTCGCGGCACTGGAGAAGCGCTGCCTGGCCTGGCGCGATACGTTTCAGGGAGCCGGACAATGAGCGCACAGCCTCTGCTGGACATTCACGTGGCGCGTAAAAGCTTCGCCCACACCACCGTGCTGAACGAGGTGCGCCTGACGTTGCAACCGAGGGAAGCCGTGAGCCTGCTGGGCCCCAGCGGCTGCGGCAAAAGCACCTTGCTGCGCATCGTCGCCGGCCTGGAAAAGGACTTCCAAGGCGAACTGCACAGCCCGGAGGGCGAAGTCGCCTTTGTGTTCCAGGAACCCCGGTTGATGCCCTGGCTCACGGTGGAACAGAACATCGGTTTCAGCGATGACAACCACTACGACAGGGCCTGGGTCACGCAACTGATCGAGGAAGTCGGCCTCAAGGGGTTTGCCCAGGCACTGCCCAAGGCGTTGTCCGGCGGCATGGCGCAGCGGGTCGCCATCGCGCGGGGCCTGTATTCACGCCCGCAGGTGTTGTTGCTGGATGAACCCTTCAGCGCAGTGGACGCGTTTACCCGCATGAAGTTGCAGGACCTGCTGCTGCAACTGGCCCAACACCATGCCATCGCCTTGCTGTTGGTGACCCATGATGTGGACGAGGCGCTGTACCTGAGCGACCGTGTGCTGGTGATGGACAACCGGCCCAGCAGCATTCGCCAGGAACTGGCGGTGGACCTGCCGCACCCAAGGGACCGGCGTGATCCGCTGCTGGCCCGGCTCAAGGCACTGGCCTTGACCGAGCTGCACCGCGCCCATGTGATCTAACACCACTGAGACTTGTAGTGAGCGGGCTTGCCCCGCGCTGGGCTGCGAAGCGGCCCTAAAACCAAACACCGCGTTCTGTCTGACAGACCGCGGTGTTTTTATTGGGGCCGCTTCGCGCCCCAGCGCGGGGCAAGCCCGCTCACTACACAAACGGGGTGATCAGCTCATTGCTTTGCGCAATGTCACCCAATACCGTGTCCGCGCCTGCAGCTCGAGCCCCAGGGTCGAGGCAAGCAAATTGAGGATACGGTCGGTGTCGTCGAGGCGGAAGCTGCCGGTCACACGTAAATTCTCCAGGTTCGGTTCCCAACGCAAAACACCTGGCCGATAACGTTCCAGCTCCCGCAAAAAATCGCCCAGCGCCTGGTTCTGCGCCGTCAGCACACCGTCGCGCCAGCCCAGCTGCGACACATCAAACGGCACCCAGGCACCCAGCCCGCCGGCTTTCAGCGGCGCTTGCTGCCCCCCCTGCAGGGTCGCCATCTGCCCGTTCCGGTCGCGCACTTGGACTGCGCCCTTGAGCACAGACACCAGGCAGCCGGCCGCCTGTTGTCGTATGCACACGTCGGCCTGGCTGACGCTCAACTCGCCGTAGCGGGTCTGCACGGTCATCGCGGTCGCGCCGGGTAAATTCAGCGCCAACTCACCGTCCACCAGCGTGATACGCCGCTGTGCCAGGTCCACATCCACCGCCGTGGCGGTATTGAGTTGCAGGTTGCCGCCGTCATCCAATTGGATACGCTTGCGCTCACCGGTGGCGGTGTGCAGGTCGGCGCGCCATACCTCGATGGGCAATTGACGGCTGACCAACCAGGCCGTCGGCACCAAGGCCGCGATACCCAACGCGCGCTTGAGCACGGCGCGGCGTCCCGGTTGCGGGCGGTCGAGGCTGGCCATCGCCAGGGCCTGGGGCAAGGCGCTGAAACGCTGGCGCAGGGTCTGGGCTTTTTGCCAGGTCTGTTCGTGCTGAGGGTGGCTGTCTCGCCAGTGCTGCAAGGCGGCGTGATCATGCTCGGTGGCCGCGCCAGACTCCAACAGCGCCAGCCATTGGGCGGCGGCGCGGGCCACGTCACGGCTCACAGGTCCACCAACAGGCAATGTTCGTAAGCCTGGGCCATGTAGCGTTTTACCGTGCGTTCGGAGACGTCGAGGCGCTCGGCGATCTCCCGATAGCCCAGGCCTTCCAGTTGGCTCCAGAGAAAGGCGCGGCGGACCAGCACCGGCAAGCCATCGAGCAATTCATCCAGGGCTTGCAGGGTTTCCAGCACCAGCCAGCGCTGCTCGGGCGACGGCACACAGGCTTCCGGCAGGTTCGCCAAGGCCTGCAGATAGGCCTGTTCGAGGCTGCGCCGCTGATGGAAATTCACCAGCAGGCGCTTGCCGACGGTCACCAGATACGCGCGCGGCTCCTGCATCTGCGCAATCGGCTGGGCGCTGGCGAGTACCCGTAAAAACGTATCCTGGCTCAGGTCCGCGGCATCCCAGGCATTGCCCAAGCGCCGGCGCAGCCAGCTTTCCAGCCAGCTGCGATGGTCGCGGTACAGGCTCGACAACGTCAGCTCGGGGGCGTGGGTCGAAACAACAGCATCATTCATGGCAAGCGACCTGCGCGGCGCGAGTGAGTCTCAAATGAGATTCATTCTATTTAATATCGCAGTCAGACACCATGATCTTTTCAACCTTGCGCTAAGTGGGCGATGCAGTCGGCGAGTCGGACCAACATCGTATCCTGCCGCGATCAGAGAGGTTCGAAACGCCAGCACTCCCACACGAATCTTTACTATCTGTCTTGTTATGGATATTTTATCCAGACATGCCATTGAGGTCCGTCCCATGCACCTGCCGACTTACCAAGACGTCATCGCCGCCGCCCAACGCCTGGAGGGCGTTGCCTGCCTGACGCCGGTGTTCACCTCTCGAACGCTCAACGCACAGACCGGCGCCGAGGTCTTCATCAAGTGCGAGAACCTGCAACGCACCGGCTCATTCAAGTTTCGCGGCGCCTTCAATGCACTGTCGCAGTTTGACGCACGGCAACGCGAAGCCGGGGTGGTGGCGTTCTCGTCGGGCAACCATGCCCAGGGCATTGCCCTGGCGGCGCGTTTGCTGGGCATACCGGCAACGATTGTGATGCCCGGCGATGCGCCTGCCGCCAAGGTCGCGGCCACCCGCGAGTATGGCGCCAGCGTGGTGCTGTATGACCGCTTTACCGAGGACCGCGAGCAGATCGGCCGTACCCTGGCGAACGAACACGGCATGACCCTGATCCCGCCCTACGACCATCCGCATATCCTCGCCGGCCAAGGCACCGCCGCCAAGGAACTGCTGGAAGTCACCGGCCCCCTGGACGCGTTGTTCGTCGGCCTGGGCGGTGGTGGCATGCTGTCGGGCACGGCGCTGTCGACCCGCGCCTTGTCGCCGGAGTGCCAGTTGTACGGCGTCGAACCCGAAGCGGGGAACGACGGCCAGCGCTCGTTTCGCACCGGCAACATCGTACATATCGACACCCCGGCGACCATCGCCGACGGCGCCCAGACCCAGCACTTGGGCAACTACACCTTCCCGATCATCCGCGAGCAGGTGAACGACATCCTTACGGTGTCGGACGCACAGTTGGTGGCCTCGATGAAGTTCTTCATGCAGCGCATGAAAATGGTGGTGGAACCCACCGGCTGCCTGGGCCTGGCCGCACTGCACGCGTTGGGCGACCAGCTCAAGGGCCAGCGCGTGGGCATCATCGTCACCGGCGGCAACGTCGATCTCCAGAAGTACGCCACCCTGCTCAGCGAGGCGCCATGAACATCATCCACACCCCCACGGCGGCAAAGCCTGCCGGCCATTATTCCCAGGCCATCCGCCACGGCGACACGCTGTATATCTCCGGGCAACTGCCGGTCAGCCCGGACGGGCGGCATAACCTGTCGGCGCCGTTTGCCGAACAGGCCCAGGTCGCACTGGCGAATGTGTTGGAAATCCTCAAGGCGGCCGGCGGCACGCCGCAGGATCTGGTGAAAGTCACGGTGTACGTGGCGGGGGTCGAACACTGGCCGGCGTTCGACCAGGTCTACGCCGGCGCACTGGGTGATCACCGCCCGGCACGCGCGGTAGTGCCGGTGCCCGAGTTGCATCACGGGTATCTGGTGGAGATTGAAGCCGTCGCGCGTTACTTGGCGTAGGTGTAGACCGCCGCGCGCGACACGCCCAGGTGCGAGGCTACGGTTTCCATGGCCCGACGCACATCCATGCAGCCGGCATCCTTGAGCTCACGCATCAAGGCACGCCGGTCCGCGGTCTTGAGCGCGCGCGGCGTGGTGGCCAGGCGTGCGGCGAACTGATCGATGCGCGCACGAATGGCGTCGGCGCCGGACGGGTCGAGAGACTCACGGGGCGTGTCGCCACTGACGGAGCCGAACTGTTCCAGCATGCCCTGCAAGCCTCGGAACAACGAGAGGTCGACGTTCATGCACAAGGCCGCGACGTATTGTCCGCGGGTGTCCTTGATGCCGATCGAGGTGCTCTTGACCTGGCGGCCGTCGGCGAACTGGTTCTGATAATTGGCAATGACTGGCGGGTAATCGGGATCGGCAATCCGCGCCAGGCCCAGCTCAGTGGCCGGGTCGCCAGACTGGCGGCCCGAGAGGTTGTTATGGATGGCCAGGATCGCGTGCTGCGGGTCGCGCAAGTCGTGCAGCACCACTTCGCAGAACGGGCTGAAGGTTTTGCTCAAGCCTTCGGCGATCTGTTCGAGCTGGCTGATCAGGTGGGTGTCTTCGGGCAGGGGCTTTTTCATGCAAGACAACATATCCAGTCCTGGACAGGGCGTCAATCAGGCGCCCGGCAGCGACCCCAGACCGCACATCTTGTGCGTTGACCATCGTCATCACACCCCATATAGTGTGCCCACAAACAGAACAGACCACTACATAGTGTGCAGTATCGGTAAATACCGACCACACTATGCGCCGTATTTCAATGCCTAACCGCCTGCAAATTTTATATTTTGGACGGCTCCATAGGCCGTCAGAACAGACCAGAAGGGAGTATTTCAATGCTGAGTTGGGATGAAGTCGACAACGAAGACACCGGTGCAGCGGTGATCAAGGGCGCCAACGCCGGCCACGCCAGCGAAGCCAACATGGACCGCCTCGACGGTGCCGGCGCCGCCGCCGCGCTGGAAGCCCGTAACGTGACCGCCAACGACTCCGCTGCGATCATCCGCGCCAAGGCCGCCCTCGACAAACTCGACGTCGCCGAAGGCCTCGCCGAACTCGAAGGCTCCGCCGCCCGCGTCGCCGTCGACGAAAAGCGCATGATCAACTGCCGTGCCGACCTCAACCAACTCGTGCCCTTCAAGTACGACTGGGCCTGGCAAAAGTACCTCGACGGCTGCGCCAACCACTGGATGCCGCAAGAGGTCAACATGACCGCCGACATCGCCCTGTGGAAAAACCCCGAAGGCCTGACCGACGACGAACGCCGCATCGTCATGCGCAACCTCGGCTTCTTCTCCACCGCCGACTCCCTGGTGGCCAACAACCTCGTGCTGGCCGTGTACCGCCTGATCACCAACCCGGAGTGCCGCCAGTACATCCTGCGCCAGGCCTTCGAAGAAGCAATCCACACCCACGCCTACCAGTACTGCATCGAATCGTTGGCCATGGATGAAGGCGAGATCTTCAACATGTACCACGAGATTCCATCGGTCGCCAAAAAGGCTGCCTGGGGCCTGAAGTACACCCGTTCGATCTCCGATCCGAAGTTCGAAACCGGCACCGTCGAGACGGATAAAGAGCTGCTGCGTAACCTGGTCGCCTACTACTGCGTCCTGGAAGGCATCTTCTTCTACTGCGGCTTCACCCAGATCCTGTCCATGGGCCGTCGCAACAAAATGACCGGCGTGGCAGAACAGTTCCAGTACATCCTGCGCGACGAGTCGATGCACCTGAACTTTGGTATCGATGTGATCAACCAGATCAAAATCGAAAACCCGCATTTGTGGGATGCCGAGATGAAGGAAGAAGCGACCCAGATGATCCTGCAAGGGACTCAGCTGGAGATTGAATACGCTCGCGACACCATGCCACGCGGCGTGTTGGGGATGAACGCGGCGATGATGGAAGACTACTTGAAGTTCATCGCTAACCGTCGCCTGTCGCAGATTGGCTTGAAGGAAGAGTATCCAGGCGCCACCAACCCGTTCCCGTGGATGAGCGAGATCATGGACTTGAAGAAAGAGAAAAACTTCTTCGAGACCCGCGTGATCGAATACCAGACCGGCGGCGCGTTGAGCTGGGACTGATCCACGGACGAGACCCCAACATGTGGGAGGGGGCTTGCCCCCGATGATGTTCGTTCAGTTCAAGCTTCAGTGACTGATGCACCGCGATCGGGGGCAAGCCCCCTTCCACAGGGGTTGCGGTGCGCTATAGATCTTTGCAAATTGCCTCTTATGCCCAATCAAACCATCAAAACACCTTGCGTCGGCCTGTGCTCCACCGTTTACGGGGACCTGGTCTGCCGGGGCTGCAAGCGTTATCACCATGAAGTGATCCAGTGGAATGGCTACAACGCCGAGGAAAAACAAGCGGTGTGGCTGCGCCTGGAGCAATTGCTGGTGCAGGTGATGGCCAGCAAACTCGAGGTGTTTGATGCGCACCTGCTGCGCCAGCAACTGGAAAATCGCAAGATCCGTTTTGTACCGCACCAATCGCCGTATTGCTGGGCGTACCAGCTGATTGCCCGGGGTGCGCGGGTGATTTCCAAGCTGGATGCATATGGGCTGGCGTTGCTGCCGGAATTTCGTGAGCGCAGCCTGGCGGATTTGCGCGATGCGATTGACCGGGAATTTTTCCTGCTGTCCGAAGCGCATTACGAGCGGTATATCGCGCCGGGCTTTCTCAAGGAAGCGTTTGGGCCGGCCCTGATCGCCACGTTCTAGACAACACCCCATTTGGATTTGCATCGCTCAGCAGGTCAAAGACCTGCCGCGCCCGCGCGGGGCCGGCGTTGGCCAGCAGCGAAGCCAGGGCATCGCGCCATTCATCCAGCCCCCTCGCACCGGCAATTGTGTTTAAAATGCCGCCCGCTCAACGAACGACGTTTAATGATGAACCCAGACGCACTCGCCACCCTGCACGCCCACTTGCTCACAGCCCTGGCCACCCCACCGGCGGAAACCCGGCGCCTGTTCCACGGCCGTGGCCGCTGCTGGCCGGGCCTGGAGCAATTGACCGTAGACTGGTTGCAAGGCGTGCTGCTGGTGGCGTTGTTCAAGGCGCCGGAAGCGGCGCAGTTGCAAGCCTTGAAGCAACTGCTGCAAACCCGATTCGGCACTTACACCGTCGCCCTGCAACACCGCTACCTGCCGCAAAGCACCACCGAATGGCTGGTGGGCGGCCCCGTCGACGAGCTGACCATCACCGAAGGCGGGCTGCGTTACCTGATCGACCTGGGTAAAAAACAGAACAGCGGGCTGTTCCTCGACATGCGCTACGGGCGCAATTGGGTGCGCGAACAGGCTAAAGGCCAGCGGGTGCTCAACCTGTTCGCCTACACGTGCGGGTTTTCGGTAGCAGCCATCGAAGGGGGCGCCGACCACGTAGTGAACCTGGACATGGCCCGTGGCGCCCTGAGCCGTGGCCGCGACAACCATCGCCTCAATGGTCATGACCTGAGCAAGGTCAGCTTCCTGGGCCACGACCTGTTCAAGTCCTGGGCCAAGGTCACGCATGGCGGCCCCTACGACCTGGTGATCATCGACCCACCGTCGTTCCAGAAAGGCAGCTTCCTGCTGACCAAGGACTACCAGCGCGTCCTGCGTCGCCTGCCGGATCTGCTCACGCCACAGGGCACGGTACTGGCCTGCATGAACGACCCGGCCTTTGGCGAAGACTTCCTGATCGACGGCGTGACACGCGAGGCCCCTGGGCTGCGCTTTGCCGAACGGCTGCAAAACCCGCCGGAATTTCCTGATATTGACGCGCAAAGTGGCTTAAAGGCACTGGTGTTCCGCCAAGGCTGATGCCGAAACTGCCTACGCTTGCTACGCTAAGTGATACGCCGGGTGGTGAACCTTCTTACCCCCTTCCCGGTCGATACCTGCATCCCCCGGCCAGACTCGACGGCGTCACGTCGTCGGCTGCCCTGTTTCACCTTTTGGAGATCCGCCCGTGATATCGACCCTGCATGTAGCCAGACTCAAAGCCTGGGGCGCCCACGGCTTCACCGCCACCGGTGTGGTATTGGCCTTCCTGGCCACCCTGGCGCTGCTGGAAAACTCACCCAAGGCCTGCCTGCTCTGGCTGGGCCTGGCATTGGTGGTGGACGGTGTCGACGGCTCACTGGCGCGACGGGTGAATGTCAGCACGGTACTGCCCAGTTTCGACGGCTCGGTGCTCGACCTGGTGATCGATTACCTCACCTACGTGTTTATTCCGGCACTGTTTATCTACCGCTATATCGACCTGCCGGAATTTACCCACCTGCTGACGGTGTCGGTGATCCTGGTGTCGTCGCTGTTCTGCTTCTGCAACGTGAACATGAAGAGCAAAGACAACTACTTCGTCGGCTTCCCCGCCGCGTGGAACGTGGTTGCGCTGTGCGTCTATATCATCCAGCCGGAAGCCTGGGTGACCTTGCTCACCGTGATTGGCCTGGCGCTGCTGACGGTGACGCCGATGAAGTTCCTGCACCCGTTCCGCGTCAAGCGGTTCATGCCGATCAATATCGCCGTGACCACGATCTGGTTGCTGTGCAGCTTCTTGATGGTGGTGGACTATCCCAACACCAACCCGTGGACGTTTGGGTTGTGGTCGCTGATGTCGGCGTATTTCCTCGGGATTTGTATCTGGCGCACGGCACTGGAGTGGCTGGGAACACACAAATGACCCGGTGAACATTCTGTAAATGTGGGAGGGGGCTTGCCCCCGATAGCGGTGGGCCAGCTAAAGATGAGTCAGCTGGAGCACTGCCATCGGGGGCAAGCCCCCTCCCACATTTGGATTTGCAGACTCCCCGCGAGTAAGATGGCGGCCTTTCGCTTAGCGCCCTGCCAACAATAAGCCCTGACCATGCCCTTCGAACTCAGCGTAGACCTCACCACCCTTGCCATCCTGGCGGCGGTCGCCTTTATCGCCGGTTTCATCGATGCCATCGCCGGCGGCGGGGGCTTGCTCACCACGCCCGCCCTGCTCACCGCCGGCATGCCGCCGCACTTGGTACTGGGCACCAACAAGCTCAGCTCCACCTTCGGCTCGGCCACCGCCAGCTTCACCTTTTATCGCCGCAAGCTGTTCCACCCGCGCCAGTGGGTGCACGCCATTGTCGGCACGCTGATTGGCGCCCTCGCTGGCGCGGTAGTCGCCCACTACCTGCCGGCTGAAACCCTGAACAAGATGCTGCCGGTGATTGTGTTCGGCTGCGGCCTTTACCTGTTGTTCGGCGGCACGCCCAAGGCGCCGCTGGATGCCGACGCGCCGATCAAGAAGAAGTGGCAATCCACCCAAGGCTTCGGCCTGGGCTTCTACGATGGCGTGGCAGGTCCGGGCACCGGCGCGTTCTGGACCGTCAGCACGATGCTGTTGCACCCCATCGACCTGGTGAAGGCCAGCGGCGTGGCGCGCAGCATGAACTTCGTCAGCAACGCGGCGGCACTGTCGGTGTTTATCTTCAACGGCTCGGTGGACTGGATCGTCGGCCTGGCCATGGGCGTATCGGTGATGTGTGGCGCGTTCTTTGGCGCACGCAGCGCAATCAGCGGCGGCGCCAAATTCATTCGCCCGGTGTTCATCACCGTGGTCCTCGGCCTGACGGTGCGCCTAGCCTGGCAGCACTGGTTCAGCGTGGCCTAGGCGACGGGCCAGGTAGAGGTCGATCAGGTAACGCGCAATCGAGCGTGACGCCGGCAGCGGCGGCAGATTGTGGATGTTGAACCACTGCGCGTCCTCGATCTCGTCAGCCTGGGGCACGATGTCGCCACCGGCGTACTCGGCATGGAAGCCGAGCATCATCGAATGCGGGAACGGCCAGCACTGGCTGCCCATGTACTGGATATTCTTGACCTCCACCTGCACTTCCTCGCGGACCTCGCGGATCAGGCAGTCTTCGGCCGACTCACCCGGCTCGGCAAACCCCGCCAACGTGCTGTACACCCCCGTGACAAAGCGTGGCGAACGCGCCAGCAGGATCTCGTCGCCACGGGTCACCAGCACGATCATGCTCGGCGAAATCCGCGGGTAGCTGCGCAGGTCACAGGCTTGGCAATACATCGCACGCTCGCGCGGCACCTGGACCATGGGCTGGCCGCAACTGCCGCAAAACCGATGCTCGCGCGCCCACGTACCGATCTGCGCGGCGTAACCCAGCACTTTGTACAAGGTGTGATCGCCTTGCAGCATGAAGCCGCGCAGGCCTTGCCAACTGCAGCCCGGTACTTCACCCGCGCTATTGAGTTCCAGCAGGTACACCGGCTCACCGTCGAGGTGGCCGATGCCGTGTTCGGCGAACACCGACAGGTCCTGGCGCTTAAGCCATTCCCGGGGGAACAAGGGGCCATTGGTGTCATGCAAAAAGCCGTCGCGGCTGCGGGCAACGGCCCAGCCGCCAGGGGTGTCGTTGTCCAGCAGCGTTGTGGTAATCCAGCCTGGGGTCATGTCAGTCAATCCACGAATTCGGGTTTCTGCTTACTCATATGGGCCGCGATGGCCACGCGCAGGTCGTTGGATTGCAACATAGCCGAGTTCCAGGTGGCAACGTATTCCAAGCCGTCATTGACCGTATGGTCACGCATGTAGCTGATCATGGCCTTGGTGCCGGTGACCGCAATCGGCGATTTGGCGGCAATTTCATGGGCGATTTCCATCACCCCGGCCAACAGGCTGTCCTGATCGGGATAAACGCGATTGACCAGGCCGATGCTGCGCGCCTCCTCGGCGCCGAACTGGCGGCCGGTATAGGCCAACTCGCGCAGCATGCCGTCACCGATGATGCGCGGCAGGCGCTGCAGGGTGCCGACGTCGGCCGCCATGCCGATGTCGATTTCCTTGATCGAGAACTGCGCGCCTTCAGCCGCGTAGCGCATGTCGCAGGCGCTGATCAGGTCAATGGCACCGCCGATGCAATAGCCCTGGATCGCCGCCAGCACCGGCTTGCGGCAGTTGTCGACGGCATTGAACGAGGCTTGCAGTTCAAGGATTTTGCGGCGCAAAAGGCGTGCGTTGCGGCCCACGTCCTTGCCGAACTCGTTGGCCACCGAGGCCAGCATCATCAGGTCGATGCCGGAGGAGAAATGCTTGCCGGCACCGCTGAGCACCACGGCGCGTACGGCGTCGGTGTCTTCGACCCATTGGAAGATGTCGATGATTTCGGTCCAGAACTCCGCATTCATCGCGTTGATCTTTTCCGGACGGTTGATCTGCACATGGGCAACGTTGCCGGCGAGTTCGACGACGAAAGCTTGGTATTCGGACATGGCAGTGATCCCTGACTGGCGAGTGATGAGGCCCGAACTATAACAAGGGTGCACCACGACGCATCAGCCAAAAACAGGACGGGCAAACGTAATGAAATGTTGTGGGCGCACCGTTATCGACCTGGCCAATGGCGCACTGCTGGCGATCATCCTCGCCGTGGTCGGTTCGGTCTGCGTGAGCAAGCTGTGCCAGCCGCGCAGGTAAAAACCCTGCAAAGCGCTGGATAAAACCCTGCACACACGCCATCCTTCGCGCTTTAAGCCGCCTCACCTGCGGCGCTCGACGTTTAAAGGATATGCCCATGCACGCCCACCCCCTGACCGCCGCCGACTTCGAATTCATCGAAGACACCCTGCTTAAGTACGGCGACGACCATTCGGTCCTGAACCTGGCCGAACTCGACGGCTACTTCACCGCGCTGGTCTCCAGCCCGGTCCAAGTGGATGTGGCAGAGTGGTTCCCGGCGATCTGGGGCGGGCAAAACCCCGAGTGGGACAACATGGACGAAGCGCAAAGCTTCCTCGAACTGTGCGTGCGCCACATCAACACCCTGGCCAGCCAACTGGCCACCGACGCGCAAGGCTTCAAGGCCCGCTTCGACGAAACCGAACACCAGGGCCAGAACGTCACCCTCGCCGAAGAATGGTGCTTCGGCTACATCCGCGGCGCCGCCATCGGCAACTGGCCGGAACTGCCGGCAGAACAGGCCGCCCTGCTGGAAAAAATCTCCTGGTGCGCCGAACAAGACAACTTCGAACTGCCCGCCGACCTGGACGTACAAGCACACCAGCAACGCGTCAGTGAAATCGAACCGGCAGCGCGGGCGTTGCATGATTATTGGTTGGCAAAGCGATACGTGCTGTAGATCTTGATCTCAAGCGCCCCGTCAAACACGCTGGCCGGGATTCGACGGGGATTTGGGGGCGGCCCCCCCAAATAACGGATAGGCACACCGCACCACCGCCATCGCAAGCTCGACAAGCACCACACCTATACCCGATCATTCAAATCCGCCCGTCGGCCACTCCATCCCACCTTGCCTTGAATCAGGAGCCTTGTACCTTGAGTTCGCAGAAAACCGTGACCGTTACACCGCCCAACGCCCCCCTCAACGGCAAGGTTGCCCCCCCCGGCTCCAAATCCATCACCAACCGCGCCCTGCTGCTGGCCGCCCTGGCCAAGGGCACCAGCCGCCTCAGCGGCGCCCTCAAGAGCGACGACACCCGCCACATGTCAGTGGCCCTGCGCCAAATGGGCGTCACCATCGACGAACCAGACGACACCACCTTCGTCGTCACCGGCCAAGGCAAACTGCAACTGCCGCCGCAGCCCCTGTTCCTCGGCAACGCCGGCACCGCCATGCGCTTCCTCACCGCCGCCGTGGCCACCGTTGAAGGCACCGTGGTGCTCGACGGCGATGACTACATGCAAAAACGCCCAATCGGCCCGCTGCTGGAGACCCTCGGCCAGAACGGTATCCAGGTCGACAGCCCCACCGGTTGCCCACCGGTCACCGTGCACGGCGTGGGCAAGATCAAGGCCAAGCGCTTCGAGATCGACGGCGGCCTGTCCAGCCAATACGTATCGGCCCTGCTGATACTCGCAGCCTGCGGCGAAGCGCCGATTGAAGTGGCGCTGACCGGCAAGGACATCGGCGCCCGTGGCTACGTGGATCTGACCCTGGACTGCATGCGTGCCTTCGGAGCCCAGGTTGAAGCCGTCAACGACACCACCTGGCGCGTCGCCCCTGGCGGCTACACCGCCCATGATTACCTGATCGAACCTGACGCCTCCGCCGCCACTTACCTGTGGGCCGCAGAAGTGCTGACCGGTGGCCGTATCGACATCGGCGTGGCCGCGCAGGATTTCACCCAGCCGGACGCCAAGGCCCAGGCCGTGATCGCGCAG
Organism: Pseudomonas sp. QC2; assembly: GCF_002859085.1. NCBI lineage: Bacteria > Pseudomonadati > Pseudomonadota > Gammaproteobacteria > Pseudomonadales > Pseudomonadaceae > Pseudomonas > Pseudomonas sp. QC2. Next base: position 122,845 of record NZ_PKKS01000008.1, on the reverse strand, counting down.
TTCCCGAACATGCAAGCCACGGTGGTTGGCTCGCAGATGCAGGACGCTATCCCGACCCTGGCGGTGCTGGCTGCGTTCAACAACACCCCGGTGCGCTTCACTGAGCTGGCCAACCTGCGCGTCAAGGAATGTGACCGCGTCCAGGCGCTGCATGATGGCCTGAACGAAATCCGTCCGGGCCTGGCGACCATCGAGGGCGATGACCTGCTGGTGGCCAGCGACCCGGCCCTGGCCGGCACTTCCTGCACCGCGCTGATCGACACCCACGCCGACCACCGCATCGCCATGTGCTTTGCGCTGGCGGGCTTGAAAGTGTCAGGGGTCAAGATCCAGGACCCCGACTGCGTGGGCAAGACCTATCCTGAATACTGGAATGCCCTGGGTAGCCTGGGCGTTCAACTGACCTACTAATCTGTCGGCAACGGTGTGGGGAGGGAGTGATCATGACAATTCGCCAACCCTGCCCACCTGCGTTATGTGACTGCGAGCGCGAACAACTGCTTGGCACCCCCTCGGCAGACCAACGCATCCTGCGGCTGACTCGCCAGGAAGAGAAGAAGCTGCTGGAGCGCCTGGAAAACCTTCAAAGCCTGGAAGACCTGGAACACATGCAGCGCTTGATGTACCTGCAACTGGGTATCCGCGTACATGTCGCACCCGGCCACACTGAAGTCAAAAGCATGCGTGGGATTCAGATTGTGATCGACAAACTGCCAGGCTTGTGTCGCAAGACTCGGTTGTCGATTCCGGCCGCAATCCGTAAAGGTATGGAAAAACGGCCGGAGGTTGCTTATCGGTTGCTTGATGCACATGACCTGTTTGGACAGTAGTCAGTTCTTTAAACGCGTCAGCACCCAGTTGCCGCAGGCACAGCGTCTGTCGTAGCTAAACCCGTTACCAGACGAAACCATTGGCAAATTCCGTTCCATGCCCACCCCTTACGTCTTGATAGCTCATATCGGGAAATTTGTTGAGCCTCTGCAGTTGCTCGCTGTTCAAGGTCTGCAGTTGTTCAGGCGAGACGTTCGGAAAGGGATGGTTTTTTTTCGCATCGTTTTGTTGATCTTGCCTCACTTGATCTTGCGTGGGCTTTCCGTAAGACGTATCGATGGTGGGGGCAATGAACGCGGTTCCAGGTGCAGAAGAAATTGACGTCATTAACTTTATCTCAAGTGTGTGTGAACACCATGAGTGATCGTCCAATCGTTCCAAGTTCCATGCCCGCCACACCCTCTTCACTGCCCGTCTGCTGGATTCGCGAAGGTTGAATCAACCGGCGACTGTCTCGACGTCGAACAAACCCTGCCCCACGGCCCACGCCTTCTCCAAATGCGCCTGCGCCCCGCCGCTTTCCGAGTCGAGCAACAGCGCCGAGGTCAGCACCTGCGCGCCACAGTAATCGAAGATCCCGTAGTCGATCTGCGTGCGCATCGCCTGGGCGTAGCCGTGTCGATCAAACGCATCGTCATCCGCTGCGCCCAAGGCCAGCAGATGCACGTTCAGGTGCCGCAGCTTTTTCACCACCGGCGTATCGGGGCCGTATTCGATGGCCCAGCCGTTGATGAATACGCGGTCGATCCAGCCTTTGAGCAGGCCCGGCAATGACCACCAGTAAATCGGGAACGCCAGCACCAGGGCGTCGGCACGGTCGATGCGGGCCTGTTCGGCCCGCACGTCGGCGGGTGGCGTGGAGCGGGTTCGGTGAACCGCATGGTCGGCGGCGGTGTAGCGCGGGTCAAAACCTTCGGCGGCAAGGTCGGCGATTTCAACAGTGTGGCCAGCGGCAGTGAGCCCGGCGGCCACCTGCGCAGCCACGCTGTGGGTGAGGGATTGCGGGTCGTGATGTGCAACAACGATAAGTGCGTGCATGACAAGGACTCCCTTTGGGGTTACGCTGGGCTTAAGTTACGATTAGTAAGTTACTTTTGGTATATAAGCATGTCAAGCAGCGAATCCCCTGCCCCACGTCGGCGCCTGTCCCGTGAAGAACGCCTGCGTCAATTACTCGATGTGGCCTGGCAACTGGTGCGCGATGAAGGCACCGAAGCACTGACGCTCGGACGCCTGGCGGAACTGGCGGGCGTGACCAAGCCGGTGGTCTACGACCATTTCGTCACCCGTGCGGGGTTGCTGGTCGCGTTGTATGAGGATTTCGATGCGCGTCAGAACCAAGTGTTTGTCGACGCCATAGAGGCCAGCAGCGCCACCCTTGAGGATCGCGCCGGGGTGATCGCCGCGTCCTATGTAGAGTGCGTGTTGTTGCAGGGCCGGGAAATCCCGGGGGTGATTGCAGCCTTGAGCAGCTCGCCGGAGCTGGAAACCCTCAAGCGCCACTACGAGGCGATCTTCCTCGATAAGTGTCGCGACGCGCTATCGCCCTTCGGCCACGTGTCCAAGGCTGGCTTAAGGGCGATGCTGGGCGCTGCGGAAGCGCTGTCCCAGGCGGCGTTCAGTGGCGAGATCAGCCGTGAAGAAGCGCAGCAGGAATTGCTGGCGACTATCCTGGCGATGGTCAATCGCGGCCGTGTTCACCGCGAGTAATAAATGCCTGGACCTTACGTGCCAGTTGATCCAGGTGGCGGTCACGCTGCTTCTCGGCATCCACCATCGCGCGCTTGCCGTGCTTTTGCAGCAGGTAGGTATGAATCTGCCGCACCTCCAGCGAGCGATAGATCGCCGCCACATCCAGCACGCCCATCAGGCCGTCGGTGCCGTAGTCCCGCGTATTCATCAGCACTTGAGTCTCACGTGCGCCACGTACCCGAAAGCCCATGCTTTCAAACGCTGGCACCTTCTCTATGGAGCAGGCCAGTTCCGCATGGGGATGACGGCTCAGCACGTCGCGCATCATCCCGCGAGCCACGCCCTGGCGCCGATAGCCGACTTGCACCGCCATGAAAGCGATTCCGCAGGCCTCGGGAGCCTCCTTCACCGGCAGGTACAGCACAAAGCCCATCACCTTCTGCGGGTCTTGCGGATCGGTGGCCACGACCAACTCGACGGCAATGCCCTTTGAACCGTCCAGCGCTTCCAGGTACAGATGCACCTCAAAGCCAATCGCGTACTGGTAGATGTTGTACAGCAGGTTACTCGGCGGCAGCGCCACGCTGCTGATGTCGGTGAGGTTGTCCACCACCATCTGCAGGATCTGAGCATTGATAGGCTCCGGGCACGGTGTGGTGTAGCGGGTAAGGCTGAACATGCAGATTCCTGGGGTTAAGCATCAAGGCAGCGCGGATTGTACCTGCTCGGCACACACCTCGCGCAAACACCCGCGCAACCAGCGATGGGCCAGGTCGGCATCGAGCCTGGGGTGCCACAGCATCGCGACGGTGAAGGTCGGCAGCGCCACCGGCAGCTCAAAGCGATGCAGGCCTTCCCGTTGATGGAAGGTGTAGCGTTCAGGCACGCTGGCGATCAGGTCGGTGTCGCGGGCCATGGCAATGGCGGTGGCGAACCCGGCGACGATGGTACTGATCTGGCGCGTCAGGCCCTGGGCCTCAAGCGCATCGTCGATCTGGCCACGGTCCTGGCCACGGCGTGATACGTAGACGTGCTGGCCCTCGGCATACCGCCGGGCGCTGACGTCGCCCTGGCTGAGCGCATGGCCGCTGCGTACCACCCCAACCAAACGGTCACGGAACAGCGCCTGGGTCAGCACTTCGGGGCTGGCCGCAGGGTCAACCACGCCGGTTTCCAGGTCGACGCTGCCGTCACGCAGCAGCGCACTGTCCTTGTCGGTTTTATGGATGAAGCGCAGGCGCACACCGGGTGCTTCCCGCGCCGTACGTGCCAACAACGCCGCACCGACATTTTCGACGAACTCTTCGCTGGTACGCAGGGTAAAGGTGCGCTCGACCTGAGCCATGTCCAGCGTGTGCACGGGCCGCAACACGGCGCTGGCGTCCTGCACCAGGCGGCTGACCTGTTCGCGCAGTTCCACCGCCCTCGGCGTAGGCACCAGGCCGCGACCGGCGCGCACCAGCAACGGGTCGCCGGTGGTTTCGCGTAAACGCGCCAAAGCGCGGCTCATCGCCGAGGGGCTCAGGCGCAAGCGTCTGGCCGCGCCGGCCACACTGCCTTCGGCGAGCAATACATCCAGGGTGACCAGCAAATTTAAATCGGCCATCGGTGCTCCTTATCAGGCGTCAGATGCAGGTATTAACTGCAACCCATGCGTCTTCCGCCATGGTAGGTCACGCCGTAGATTTGTGACAGTTGCCTTCGCTCAAGGATTACCCATGCTCCCCTCTTCTCGCGGCAGCCTCGTCAGCCTGTCCCTGTCCATGTTGCTGGCCTCCCTCGGCACCAGCATCGCCAATGTCAGCCTGCCCAGCCTGGCGCAGGCGTTTGATGCGTCGTTTCACGCGGTGCAGTGGGTGGTGCTGGCCTATCTGCTGGCAATCACGGCAGTGATCGTCAGCGCCGGGCGCCTGGGTGACCGCTGGGGCCGTCGACGCGGATTGCTCACCGGCTTGCTGCTCTTCGCCGTGGCGTGCGGGCTGTGCGGGCTGGCCCCCTCGCTGGAGGGTCTGGTTGCCGCGCGCGTCCTGCAAGGCCTCGGCGCAGCAGTGATGATGGCCATGGCCCTGGCAATGGTGGGCGATACCGTCACCCGGGAACGTACCGGCCGGGTCATGGGATGGCTGGGCACGATGTCGGCCGTCGGCACTGCCATGGGTCCCAGCCTGGGCGGGGTATTGCTGAGCCTGTGGGGTTGGCGCGCGATCTTCCTGGTCGGGGTGCCGTTGGGGCTGCTGGCCGCCGCCCTCGCTTATCGCTGTTTGCCGGTTGATCGTGCGCAGGCACCCGCCGGTGCGGCCTCTGGTGTCTGGTCTTTACTGAAGGACGCGCCATTGCGCAGCAGCCTGGCCATGAGTGCCTTGGTGGCCGCTGTGATCATGGCCACCTTTGTGGTCGGGCCCTTTTATTTGTCCAGGGGCCTGGGGCTGGCCCCGGAGTGGATGGGCCTGGCCATGGCCGTCGGACCCTGTGTGGCGGCCCTCACCGGCATCCCGGCCGGCCGCCTGACCGACCGCCTCGGCAGCCTGCGCATGACACTCGCCGGGCTGGGCGTGCTGGGGTGTGGGGCGCTGCTGCTGTCGCTGGCGTCTGGACTGATCGCCTATCTGGCCGCACTGGTCATTCTGACGACGGGCTACAGCCTGTTCCAGGCGGCCAACAACACGGTGGTGATGAGCGATATAGAGGCGGCGCATCGCGGCACGGTGTCGGGCCTGCTGAACCTGTCACGCAATCTAGGCCTGATCCTCGGTGCTTCAGCGTTGGGGGCGGTGTTCGCGTGGGCCAGTCCGGATGTCACCCGTGCGCTCCCGCAAGCCGTGGCCCATGGCCTGCATGTGACCTTCAGCGTGGCACTGGGCTTGATCCTGCTGGCCAGTGTGATGGCATTGCGCCGCGCCAGCGCCTTTAATACCGCCAAGAACACCCATTGAGGCAAAAAAACAAAAAAGGCGTTGCACCAGACCGGGTTACATCGCGCATCATGGGCACTTTCAAGCTCAAGGGTAACGTCCATGCGCGTTCTGTCATTGATGATGGGTCTCACGACGCTGGCCGCCAGTACGGTGTTCTGCGCCAGCGCGATGGCGAATGAAGAGAGTCAGTTAGTACAACAGATCAACCAATACCGCAGCCAGGTACAACGCTGCGGCGACCAGGGTTCCCAGGAACTGCCACCGCTGGCCAGCGATACGCGGCTGGTGCTGCCGGCCACCAACGTCGGCGATTTGCAGCAAGCGCTGGCCCGGGCCGCGTACCCGATGGTCAACGTGCAGGCCATCAGCCTGTCCGGGCCCAAGGATGCCCAGTCAGCCATGAAGGCCGTGCGCGAAAGCTTCTGTCGGGTGGTGTTGGACCCGCAATTTGTCGATATCGGCGTAAGCAACAGTGGCCAGGACTGGCGCATCGTGCTTGCCCGCCCACTGCTGACCAGCGGCCTGGGCGATTGGCAGACCGAAGGCAAACAACTGCTCAACCTGATCAACACCGCGCGTGCGCAACCGCGCCAATGCGGCACCCAGGCGTTTACCGCAACCACACCCTTGTCCTGGAATGACGCCCTGGCCGACGCCGCCAACAGCCACACGCGTAACATGGCCAACGGCAATTTCTTCGACCACCTCGACCACGACGGGCGCACCCCCGGTGACCGCGCCGAACTGGCCGGGTATAGCGCGAAGAATATTGGCGAAAACATCGCCGCCGGCCTGGATACGCCGCGCAAGGTGGTGGACGGCTGGCTGGCCAGTCCGGGCCATTGCGCCAACCTGATGAACCCGCAATTTCGCGAACTGGGTGCGGCGTATGCCATGGACCCGAAAAGTGATGCCGGGATTTATTGGACAGGGGTTTTCGGCGCGCAATAAACACGCTCACAGATCTATCCGAACGGAGGAGGCATCAATTTGCCATCTCATGGATAATGCCGCTGAACTTGGCAGCGGCCATGCCGGTCTGTTGATTGCTGACCTGACCCTCTCAGGCGTTCGACAGACTGTGGCAAACAAGGTGTTCTTGCGATGATGAATTGGCTGCAAAGTAGCAGCGACATGGCTGAGCGGGTCCGCCTGCATGATTGGGCGAGTACGCCGCTGGGACCGCTGGAAGAGTGGCCGGATGTGCTCAAGACCACCGCGGCGCTGTGCTTTGCGTCGAGCTTCCCCCAGGCCATCATCTGGGGGCCGAGCCTGACCACCCTTTACAACGATGCGTTTATTCCAATCCTGGGCAACAAACCCGACGCCCTGGGGCGCCCGTTCAGCGAAACCTGGCGCGAAGTCTGGGAGCAGGTGCGCCCAATCGCCGACGCGGCGTTCAACGGGCATGCGACCTTTATTGAAAACTTCCCGCTGATGATCGAGCGTGGCGACGGGCCGGAGCAGGCGTATTTCACTTTTTGCTACAGCCCCATCCGCGACCCTCAGGGCCAGGTGGTGGGGATGTTGGATACCGTCACCGAAACCACCACCACCGTCTTCCTGAACCGCCGCCTGGCGGTGTTGGATGCCGTCGGCAGCGCCGTGGCGAATGCCACCGACGCCGAAAGTATCATGTCCACCACCACGCGCCTGCTGGCCGAGCACCTGCAGGTGTCCAACTGTGCGTATGCCGACATGGATGCCAATGAAGACGGCTTCACCATTCGCGGCAACTGGGCGGCGCCTGGCTCCCCGAGCATCCTGGGCCACTACAGCCTGGCGTCATTCGGCGCATTGGCAGTGCAGCGCCTGCGCGCGGGCGAGCCGCTGGTGGTCCAGGACAACCGATTCGAATTCGCTCCCGAAATCGCCGCCAGTTATCAGGCCTTGGGCGCGCTCGCCACCGTGTGCTTCCCGCTGATCAAGGACGGTCGCCTGACCGCACTGATGGCCGTGCACCACAAAACGGCCCGCGCCTGGTCGCCCTACGACCTGGCACTGGTCGGCGAGGTCACCGAGCGCTCGTGGGCCCATATCGAGCGGGTGCGCGCCGACGTCGCTGTGCGCGAAGGCCTGGCAGCCTTTACCGAGCTCAACGCCACCTTGGAACAGCGGGTGCAAGAGCGCACCAACGCCCTCACCCAGGCCGAAGCCGCGCTGCGCCAATCGCAGAAACTCGAAGCCATCGGCCAATTGACCGGCGGCGTCGCCCATGACTTCAACAACCTGTTGACCATCATTCGTTCGTCGGTGGACTTCCTACGTCAGCCCGGACTCTCCGAGGAACGGCGCCAGCGCTACATGGGCGCGGTGTCCGACACGGTGGAGCGCGCCAGCAAGCTCACCAGCCAATTGCTCGCCTTCGCCCGGCGCCAACCGCTCAACCCGGAAGTCTTCGATGCGGGCCAACGGGTCAAGAACATCGGCGAGATGCTCGAAAGCGTTACCGGTGCGCGCATCCATGTGCAGGTGCAGTTGCCAGAGCGCCCTTGCCACGTGCGCGTCGACGCGAGCCAATTCGAGACCGCACTGATCAACATCGCCCTGAATGCCCGCGACGCGATGGACGGGCAAGGCACCCTGACTTTACGCGTGGCGAATGTGGACTCGATGCCGCGTATCCGTGGCGATGAAGAGGCACACCAGCCCTTTGTGAGCATTTCCCTGGCGGATACCGGCACAGGTATTTCCTCTGATACCTTCGAGCGCATTTTCGAGCCTTTCTTCACCACCAAGGCTGTAGGCAAAGGCACCGGGCTGGGGCTGTCCCAGGTCTTCGGGTTTGCCAAGCAGTCCGGGGGTAACGTCGACGTCGCAAGCCGCCCTGGCGAAGGCACCGTGTTCACCCTGTACCTGCCCGAAGTGGCGCAGCAGATGGCGCAGCCCGACCCGACTCCGGAAAGCCAGTCGCCCACCCATGATACGGCGCAGTGCCATATCCTGATCGTGGAAGACAACCTCGAAGTCGGCCGCTTTGCCAACCAGATCCTTCAGGACCTCGGTTACCAGACCACTTGGGCCACCGATGCCGAGCAGGCACTCACGCTGGCCGGCGCGGATGCCCTGGCGTTCGACGGGATCTTTTCGGACGTGGTGATGCCGGGCATGACCGGCGTGGCCATGGCCAAAGTGCTGCGCCAACGGCGCCCGGACTTGCCGGTGGTGCTCACCTCCGGCTACAGCGAAGAGCTGGCCGACAGCGGCTACGAAGGGTTCGAATTCCTCGCCAAGCCCTACTCCGCCGATCAGGTTGCGCGGGCCCTGGCCAAAGCGATGCTTTGAGCCCTACTCCGCCACTGCCACCTGATTGCGGCCTTGGGCCTTGGCGCGGTACAGCGCTTTGTCGGCGGTGTTCATCAGCCCGTGCAGGTCCTGGTCCTGGGTGTGGGTGGACGCAACGCCCAGGCTGGCGCTCAACCCATGCACCGGCTCGGAAGCCAGGCCCGAGATCGCCTTGACCAACTGCTCGGCGATAGTGCGCGCGGTGTCCAACGACGTATTGGGCAGCAGTACCGCAAACTCCTCGCCGCCCAAGCGTCCGTACACATCGGCCTGACGGAACGACGCACTGATCACCCCACCAATCTGGCGCAGCACCTGATCACCGGCCTGGTGGCCGTAGGTGTCGTTGATTTGCTTGAAGTGATCCATGTCCATCATCAGCGCGCACAGCGGTTGCCGGTTGTGGCGGCATTGCTCGTACAGCACCTGGGCATGTTCGAAAAACGCACGGCGGTTCATCAGGCCGGTGAGTTCATCGGTCTGGGCCGCGCGGGTGGAAATAGTGTGGGCCCGTTCCATTTGCCGGGTCAGGCGGAAGGCCTTTTCCAAGGCATCCGAGAGTTTGCGCGTGGCGCTGATCACAAAAGTGGAAAACACCAGCACCGCGATGGCCACACCGACTTGCATGGAAGACGGCTGGAACAACAGCCACAAAGTGCATGGCAGCAGCACGAAGGCCATAGAGGCCAGGGTCATGTAGCGGTAAGCCGAATAACAGGACACGGCGCTGACGGACATGCCCACGGTGAACAACATCACCAGTGCCTGGGACAGCCGGTCATCGGTGGGCATCACCGCCAGGGCGCCGGCGCCCCAGATCCCGGCAGACAGCATCAGCGTCAGCCAGTAACGTCGCTCCCAACGCTCGGGCGTGCGCTCGGCGTTGGGGCAGCGAAACCACTCCATGAACATCTTCACGCGCAACAGCGAGGACACCGCCAACGCGCCCAGCCAGACCAGGATGACCTGATGGTCAAACCGGTCCCAGCACAGCCAGCAGAGCATGAGAGCGGCCAGGTAACTGCCGAATATCGCGGCAAAGGATTGCCGGAACAGCTGGTGCAAACGGTCAGTCCGCACCTGCTCCTCTATAAAGCAATCCTGGTCCTGCCCACGCCCAAGGCCATTCATGAAATCCGCCTGATTCGACTGCCACGACAAAGGCGCCATTGTGGCACCCTGCCACCAGCGTGGACAACAGAATCCAGCAAGATAGAGCCTTTAAAGCGGTTCCGGCCGCAGAATCAGTACCCCCAATGGTGGCAGATTCAACGCCAGTGACACCGCTTGCCCATGGTTCGGTTCATCTTGGGTAAACACCTCGCCTCCGTTACCGTAATTGGAACCTGCGTACATGTCGGCGTCACTGTTGATCACTTCGCTCCAACGCCCAGCAAAGGGCACGCCGACCTTGTAACCCTCACGCGGCACCGGGGTGAAGTTGGCGACCACCAGCACCGGCTTACCGTCCTTGCTCCAGCGCAGCCAGGCATAGACGCTGTTGATTGCGTCGTCGCCGATCAGCCATTGGAAGCCCTGCGGCGCGTCGTCCTGCTCATGCAAGGCCGGTTCTTCGCGGTACAGCCGGTTCAAGTCGCCGACCAGCTTTTGCACGCCTTTGTGTTCGGCGTACTGCAACAGGTACCAGTCCAGTTGCTGGTCGTGGTTCCACTCGCGCCACTGGCCGAATTCGCAGCCCATGAACAGCAGTTTCTTACCGGGGTGCATCCACATGAACGCCAGGTAAGCGCGCAGGTTGGCAAATTTCTGCCAGCGGTCGCCGGGCATCTTGTCGATCAGCGAGTGCTTGCCGTGCACCACTTCATCGTGGGAAATCGGCAGGATAAAGCGCTCGGACCACGCATACACCAGGCCGAAGCTCAATTCGTTGTGGTGATGGGCGCGGTACACCGGGTCCTGCTGGATGTAGTGCAGGGAATCGTGCATCCAGCCCATGTTCCACTTGTAGTTGAAGCCCAGGCCGCCCTGTTGGGTGGGCTGGCTAACACCCGGCCAGGCCGTGGATTCCTCCGCGATCACCAGTGCGCCGGGCGCTTCCAGGGCCACCACGTCGTTCAAGTGGCGCAGGAAATCAATCGCTTCGAGGTTCTCGCGACCGCCATGACGGTTCGGCACCCATTCGCCGGCCTTGCGCGAGTAGTCGCGGTAGAGCATCGACGCGACGGCATCCACACGCAGCCCGTCGATATGGAAGTGCTTGAGCCAATGCAGCGCCGAAGCGAGCATGTAGCCGTGCACTTCGGTGCGGCCCAGGTTGTAGATCAGCGTGTCCCAATCCTGGTGAAAGCCTTCCAGCGGGTTGGCGTATTCGTACAACGCGGTGCCGTCGAATTGCGCGAGGCCGTGGGTATCGGTGGGAAAATGCGCCGGCACCCAGTCGAGGATCACACCGATGTCGGCCTGGTGCAGGGCATCGACGAAATAGGCGAAATCTTCCGGCGAGCCGAACCGCGCCGTCGGGGCGAATTGCGACAGTGCCTGGTAGCCCCAGGAGCCGCCAAACGGGTGCTCCATGATCGGCATCAGCTCGACGTGGGTGAAGCCCAGTTGCTGCACATAGGGAACCAAGCGCTCAGCCAGCTCACGCCAGTTGTACTGGCGGGCCACTTCGCCCGCTTCATCCAACTCGCATTGCCAGGAGCCCACATGCAGCTCGTAGATCGACAGCGGCGCCGTGGGCTTTTGCTTGTCGACCCGTGACTGCATCCAGGCGTGGTCCTGCCAGTCCACTTGCAACGGTTCGGCCACCTTCGAGGCGGTGTCCGGCGGCAACTGGGTGGCCAACGCCATGGGGTCGGCCTTGAGCGGCAGGATCCCATTGGCGCCGAGAATTTCGTACTTGTAGGCCGCGCCCGGTTGCAGGCGTGGGATAAAGATCTCCCACACGCCGGACGGATGACGCAGGCGCATCGGGTGACGGCGGCCGTCCCAGATATTGAAGTCGCCCACCACCGACACCCGCCGCGCATTCGGCGCCCACACGGCAAAGCGCACACCCTGCACGCCATCGACGCTGGTCACCTGGGCACCCAGGCAACTGCTGAGGTCACGATGGTTGCCTTCGCCGAACAGGTACAGGTCCATTTCCCCCAGCAACAGTTGCTGGAAGCTGTAAGGGTCTTCAGTGATCTGCTCACCGCCGGCCCACTGGATCTTCAACAAATAGGGTTCGCGGGTCTTGAACTGGCCGACGAACAACCCCGGCACCTGGCTCGCGTCCAGGCTGCCGAGCTGTTCACCGCTGTCGCGTGCCAGCACGTGGACGCTCAAGGCCTCCGGCAGGAAGGCGCGGATAAACTGGCCACCGTGCTCATCATCGTGCGGCCCGAGAATCGAAAACGGGTCGTGATGCTCGGCGCGTACCAGCGCTTCGACGTCCTTGGACGCCGGCAATGCAGTCAACTTCGCTTGCAGCGGTTCTTTATTTGTAAAGCTCATGACGTCTCCCCACCGCGTGCAGTGTTCGATATAGGTGCAAGCCCGCTCAACAGTCCGTGCAACCCTTGCAGGGGCACCGGCAACCAAGTCGGGCGGTTTTCCGCTTCGTAAGCCACTTCATACGCGGCCTTCTCCAGGCTGAACAACGTCAGCGCTGCGTCCTGGCCTTTGGCATCCTGCCAGTCATGCGCCAGTGTAGACGTAGCGGACTGATACGCCTGGATAAAGGCCTGGCGTGCTTCTTTCAGGTAACGGTCCGTCACACGTTTGCGCGCCTGGTCCGCTTCGGGCGAGTGATCCACCCCTTGTACATTCAGAGCCATGGCCGCCGCGTAATCGAAGGAGCGCAACACGCCGCTCACATCTTTATACGGGCTGTGCTTACCGCGTCGTTCGTGCAGCGGTCGCGCCGGCTCACCTTCAAAGTCGATCAGGTAGGCATCGCCCTTCACCACCAGCACCTGGCCCAGGTGCAAGTCACCATGCACCCGAATACGCAACCCACCCAGGGTGGCTTTCGCCAGCGCCTGCACATGGCGGGTGATGGCTTTTTTCTGCGCCAGCAACTCAGTGACCAGCGCTTGATCCGCCGGGTTCAACTGGTTTTGATGAAGGTTGAGCAAGTGCAACGCACGGTCCAGCTGCGCGCCGACATCCTTGGCCCAGGCCTGGGTGTCCTTGGCGGTGGTGACTTCAGGCTTGAAGTCCTTGTTAGTGGTTTTCGCGCCGAGCACCCCGTGCATTTCGCCCAGGCGCTGGCCGAGCAACCCGGCAAAATCCGCCAGCTCGCCCAGGGCGTTGTAGTGCTGTTCCTGCTCGGAGATGGCTTCGGCCAGCTCGTCGCGAATCGCCCGTTCCAGGTTGTTCTGAGTCCAGCCCCAGGCGTCGCCCTGGTTACTCAGGTAGCCTTGGGCAATCATCAGCAGGTTGTCCTGGCCCTCGGCGTCGTGGCGAATCATCGAGCCCAACAACGGCGAGATGTTCGGGTAGCCGGCTTCGGTCAGGTAAGCACTCATCTCCAACTCAGGGTGCACGCCGGAGGCGACTTTGCGGATCAGCTTGAGCACCAGGCTCTCGCCCACCACTACCGAACTGTTGGACTGCTCGGCCGACAAATAGCGCACCTCGGACTCATCCGTCAGTTGCAGCTTGGCCAGATGAGGCGTAGCGGTGAAGCGCAGCTCGCCTTCGCTTGAGTCGAGCACGGTGCCCGCTTGCAAACCCTGGATCACGGCGCGGATAAAGTGCTCGAGGCTGAAGGCATCGGTCACCAAACCCACCTGGCGCACCCGGCGTACACGGGCCAAGGCCAATTGCTGAGGCAAGGCGCTGGTGAACTGGTCTTCACCGAGGAAACCGAACGGCAGCTGGTAGCGGCTGATTTGGCCACCCGCACTGACCTCAAGCTCGCTGAGCAATACCGGGTGCTGCGGGTCGCCAAAGCGCACACCATAGGCGATGCGCACGCTGTCGATCGCCGTGTCCTTGCCCGCGAACCAGCGGCGTTTGGGCAGCCAGGCCGGCAGTGCTGTTTGCTCCAGCGAGGCGCGGCAGGGTTCTTCCAGCAGTTCTTCCATGCGTTTTTTCAATACCAACGTGGTGAAGTCCGGCATGCTCTGGGCCGGTTCCACATGCCAGCTGGGCATCTGGTTTTCCGGCGCCAACACAAACCAATAGAAGCCGTAAGGCGCCAGGGTCAGCAGGAAATTGAGTTGGCCGATGGGTGGGAAGGCATTCCCGCCCAGCATCTCCACCGGCACCATGCCAGCAAACGCCGACAGGTCCAGTTCGGCCGCCTGGGCGCTGCGCGACACGTTGGCCACGCAGAGGATGATCTCGTTGCGCCCGTCTTCACCGGTGAACTCGCGGGTATAGGCGAGGATGCGCCGGTTACTCGGCGAGAGCATTTTCAGGCTGCCACGGCCAAACGCCTTGGACTGCTTACGCACCGCCAGCATGCGCCGGGTCCAGTTCAGCAACGAATGCGGGTCCTGGGCCTGGGTCTCGACGTTCACCGACTGGTAGCCGTATTGCGGGTCCATGATCGGCGGCAGCACCAGGCTGGCCGGGTCGGCGCGGGAGAAACCGCCGTTGCGGTCGATGGACCACTGCATCGGCGTACGCACGCCATCGCGGTCACCCAGGTAGATGTTATCGCCCATGCCGATTTCATCGCCGTAATACAGGGTCGGTGTACCGGGCATCGACAGCAGCAGGCTGTTGAGCAGTTCGACACGACGGCGGTCACGTTCCATCAACGGCGCCAGGCGCCGGCGGATGCCGAGGTTGATACGCGCGCGACGGTCGGCGGCGTAGTAGTTCCACAAATAGTCGCGTTCTTTGTCGGTGACCATTTCCAGGGTCAGTTCATCGTGGTTGCGCAGGAAGATCGCCCACTGGCAATTGGCGGGAATCTCCGGGGTCTGGCGCAGAATGTCGGTGATCGGGAAGCGGTCTTCTTGCGCCAACGCCATGTACATGCGCGGCATCAGCGGAAAATGGAAGGCCATGTGGCATTCGTCGCCGTCGTCGCCCTTTTTGTCACCGAAATACAGCTGGGTGTCTTCCGGCCATTGATTGGCCTCGGCCAGCAGCATGCGGTCCGGGTAATGAGCGTCGATCTCGGCGCGGATCTGCTTGAGCACATCGTGGGTCTCAGGCAGGTTTTCGTTATTGGTGCCATCGCGTTCGATCAGGTATGGGATGGCGTCCAGGCGCAGGCCGTCGATGCCCATGTCCAGCCAGTAGCGCATCACCGACAACACCGCTTTCATGACCTGCGGGTTATCGAAGTTGAGATCGGGCTGGTGGGAATAAAAGCGGTGCCAGAAATACTGGCCCGCAACCGGGTCCCAGGTCCAGTTGGACTTCTCGGTGTCGAGGAAGATGATGCGGGTGCCGTCGTATTTCTGGTCGTCATCCGACCACACGTAGAAGTCCCGCGCCGCCGAGCCGGGCTTGGCCTTGCGCGCACGCTGGAACCAGGGATGCTGGTCGGAGGTGTGATTGATCACCAGCTCGGTAATGACCCGCAGCCCGCGCTTGTGCGCCTCGGCAATAAAACGCTTGGCATCGGCCATGGTGCCGTAGTCGCTGTGCACGCCACGGTACTCGGCGATGTCGTAGCCATCGTCACGGCGTGGCGAGGGGTAGAACGGCAGCAACCAGATGGTGTTCACACCCAGGTCGGCGATGTAGTCGAGCTTGGCGATCAGGCCTGGAAAATCACCGATACCGTCGTTATTGGAATCGAAATACGATTTGACGTGGACTTGGTAGATCACCGCATCTTTGTACCAGAGCGGGTCTTTGATAAAAGTGGCAGCGTTGGGTTTCTTCGCCATTGGAAGCTCCTGGAATACGTGAACCGCGCTGGGATTAAGGGGTGGTGATACGCCAGATCCCAAACGGCATCTGCGGCTCCAAACGCGTCCACTGGTGCTTGCCATACCAGGTCCAGCGATGGCCATTCATCAAGTCTTCACCCTGAGTCTCGGCATCGTCCGGCAGGCCCAGCTCCCAGAGTGGCAGCTCGAAGTTGGCCTCTTGGGCGTTATAGGGATCAAGGTTCACCGCCACCAGAATGAAGTTGCTGCCATCCTCGCTGCGCTTGCCGAAATACAGGATGTTGTCATTCCAGGCGTTGTAGAGCTTCAGCCCCAGGTGCGTCTGCAACGCCGGGTTTTGCCGGCGGATGCGGTTGAGCTGAGCGATTTCGGCGATGATATTGCCGGGGGCGGTGAAGTCCCGTGGACGGATCTCGTACTTCTCCGAGTTCAGGTATTCCTCTTTGCCCGGTACCGGCGCCGCTTCGCACAGTTCGAACCCCGAATACATGCCCCACAGGCCCGAGCCCATGGTGGCCAACGCGGCACGGATCAAAAAGCCCGGGCGCCCGGATTCATGCAAGAACGGCGGGTTGATGTCCGGCGTGTTGACGAAGAAGTTCGGCCGGTAGCATTCGCGCCAAGGCGACTGGTTCAACTGGGTCAGGTATTCGCTCAACTCGGCCTTGGTATTGCGCCAGGTGAAATAGGTGTAGCTCTGGGAGTAACCGACCTTGCCCAGGCGCGCCATCATCGCCGGCGTGGTAAACGCCTCGGCGAGGAAGATCACCTCGGGGTATTTGGACCGCACATCGCTGATCAACCATTGCCAGAACGGCAGGGGCTTGGTGTGAGGGTTATCGACGCGAAAGGTCTTCACGCCCTCTTCCACCCAACCCACCACGACGTCGCGCAGCTCGGTCCACAGGCCCGGGATGGCGTCCGCCGCATAAAAGTCGACGTTGACGATGTCCTGGTACTTTTTCGGCGGGTTTTCCGCGTACTTGATCGTGCCGTCGGGGCGCCAGTTGAACCAGCCCGGATGCTCCTTGAGCCACGGATGGTCCTGGGAGCACTGGATGGCGAAGTCCAGGGCGATTTCCAGGCCGTGGTCGGCGGCGGCCTGCACCAGGCGGCGGAAGTCATCGCGGCTGCCCAACTGCGGGTGGATGGCCTCATGGCCGCCGTCCTCGCTGCCAATCGCGTAGGGGCTGCCCGGATCATCGGGGCCGGCGGTCAGTGAATTGTTCGGGCCTTTACGATGGCTGCGCCCGATCGGGTGGATCGGCGGGAAGTACAGAACGTCGAAGCCCATGTCATGAATCATCGACAACCGCGAGTGCACGTCATTAAACGTGCCGTGGCGCGCAGGATCGTCGGTGATCGAACGTGGAAACAACTCGTACCAGCTGGCAAACAGCGCAGCCTCACGCTCAACGTCAATCGGGTAAACGGTGCTGATGCTCAGATAGGCACGGTGATCGGCCTGCGTCATCAAATGTGCACTGTCTTCGTGCAGGAACTGCGCAACCTGCTCGGTTTCCAGCAGGCCAGAGAGTTCATGGTGCAGCAGCATCAGGCGATCGCGCAGCTCGTTGTCACTGCGTTCGGCGGCTTGCAGCACCAGGCTGCGGCCTTCCTGCAATTCCAGGCTGACCGGTACGCCGGCCTCGTGTTTCTTACGCAACTCGTAGCAGAAGCTGGCGAAGGTATCGATCCAGGCTTCAATGCAATATTCATGAGGGCCCTGCTGGGTGACGGTAAACGCGCCTTCCCAGCCATTGTTGCCCACATCGGTCATCACGACGCTGTGCCAGCTTTCATCCTGCAGCGGGCGCCAGCGGATCAGCACGGCGAGCTTGTCATGGCCGTCGGCAAACACCTTGCTGGTGACGTTGACCCGTTGGCCGACCACGGCCTTGACGGCGAATTCGCCGCCGTCAATCACGGGAGTGGTGCTTTCGATGGCGATCCTGGGCAGCAACAGCGCCTGGGACAGCGGCAATATGGACGTGCCTGGAACCTGTGTTTCAGCAGTCATCGAGCATCTTCCCCTTACGCCCTGTGGACGCTCTTTGCTTGATCCGAATTCTTCAGGCGGCCGAGCTCTCCCTGAGCACGGCCGTAATAGGTCCGAACCTGTGCCGTCGATAAAAGTTCAGGTGGATGTGTCGCCATTGAGCGGGGAATCAATTCGCCCGGCCCACTGTCCACCGGTAGAGCAAAGCACAAAGGAGGCCACACCGATGAATATCCCGATCCCGGCTGAAACACCCGACCCGAATATCGACAACCCCACCCTGCCGCCCACCGAGCCCGCACCGATTCCGGAAAAGGAACCGCCGGAGAATGAGCCGCCGCCGGTTGAAGAACCGCCGACGACCATGCCACCGGTGATCGTCAGTCCTTCTCAAAGCGCTTGACGATTTTTGGCATCACGCTGAACACCGCCAAGGCCAGCAACGTACTCAGTACCGCTGTCGATTCCCGGCCCAACCCGGCCGAGACCCCAATCGCAGCGGTCATCCACAAACCGGCTGCGGTGGTCAGGCCTTTGACATGGCCCTCTTCATCATCCTTGCCCTTGATGATGGTACCGGCGCCCAGGAAGCCGATCCCGGCAATCACGCCCTGCACCACCCGGCTCATGGCATCCGCCTGATTACCGGACATCTGCGGCACCATCACGAACAGTGCCGCCCCCAAGGCCACCAGCATATGCGTGCGCACCCCGGCGGCCTTGCCCTTGCTCTCGCGTTCAAACCCCAGGATGCCGCCCAGGATCGCGGCAATCAGCAGGCGCACCGTGATCTGGGTGAGCTGCTTCGCGTCGCCGATATCGGCGAATTCGGCCTGCAGGGTTTGCCACACTTCATGCCACCAGGCGTCCATGGATGCCGTCCTTTGTCATTGTTGGTAAAGGATGGACAGCAGCGACCGCCAGTCAGTTGCCTTGAACCCCTGCACATCGGCGGCCCCTAACCTTACATAGCTCACGAATAAGGAGAACGGCATGCCCCTACGTATCGAAAACCAGCTGTGCTACTTCATGCTCGATGACAATGGCCAGGAACAGAGCGTGCCGGCGACCCGAGTCAATATCGTGACCGACACTGAAAAATCCATGTCTTACGTCGAATTGGCCGCCGAGCGCATCTACATCACCGAAGCCGAGGCCGACGCCTTGACGGTCGCCGGGGCGCACGATGGCCGCCAGCATGTAAAGGCCGACGAACCTGGTTCGCTGATTTAATTGATCTGTATCAGTTCCCCCCCAGACACTGCTGCACCCCAGGCGCCATGGGGTGCAGCACATTGACGCAGGCCCTTGCGCCCTTGTCATCTGATCCGCTTTTTATCGCCCTACCTGAGTCTGTTATGCACACAGCCCCACGCGCATAGTTCGTCCGCCTGATGGAGGCTGATGAGCGAACGACCATGAGCGAAAGAATCCCCACCGTGGACACCTTTGAGCCCTTGCACCCAAAGAAGGTGAAGGCCAAATCCAGCGACAACCTGATTCATACCCGCAGTTTCACCGGCCTGTTCCGCACCTTGCGCGTGGCCGGTGCAGGCGTTCTGTTCCTGGCGTTTTTCGGCACCGTGTGGCTGAACTGGGACGGCCGGCAAGCGGTGCTATGGGACTTGGCTGAGAGCAAATTCCACATCTTTGGCGCGACGTTCTGGCCCCAGGACTTCATCCTGCTCTCGGCGCTGCTGATCATCTGCGCGTTCGGCCTGTTTGCGATCACAGTGTTTGCCGGCCGTGTGTGGTGCGGCTACACCTGCCCGCAAAGCGCGTTTACCTGGCTGTTCATGTGGTGCGAAAAAGTCACCGAGGGCGAGCGCAACCAGCGTATCAAGCTGCACGCCGCACCTTGGAGCCTGAACAAACTGGCGCGGCGCTCGGCCAAACACACGTTGTGGCTGGGTATCAGCGTGCTGACAGGGCTGACGTTTGTCGGCTATTTCACGCCGATCCGCCCCCTGGCCGCCGAACTGCTGAGCTGGCAAATGGGCGGCGTCAGCCTGTTCTGGGTGCTGTTTTTCACCGGTGCCACCTACCTCAACGCCGGCTGGCTGCGTGAAGCGGTGTGCATGCACATGTGCCCGTATGCGCGGTTCCAGAGCGTCATGTTCGACAAAGACACCTTGACCATTTCTTACGACGTGGCGCGCGGCGAACACCGTGGCCCGCGCAAGCGTGAAGTCAAACCCGCCGATGTCGGCCTCGGCGATTGCATCGACTGCCAACTGTGCGTGCAGGTGTGCCCCACCGGTATCGACATCCGCGACGGCCTGCAAATGGAGTGCATCGGCTGCGCGGCGTGCATCGACGCCTGCGATTCGATCATGGACAAAATGGGCTACCCGCGTGGCCTGGTGAGCTACACCAGCGAACATCAATTGCAAGGCGGCAAGACCCACCTGCTAAGGCCACGCCTGATCGGCTACAGTGCCGTACTGCTGGTGATGATCGCGGCGTTGGTGGTGGCGCTGGTGGAACGGCCGATGGTGTCGCTGGACGTGACCAAGGACCGTGGCCTGTTCCGCGAGAACGCTCAGGGCCAGATCGAAAACATCTACAGCCTCAAGGTGATCAACAAGACCCAGCAGCGCCAGGATTACCGCCTGGCGTTGGTGGACGCCGATGGCTTCCAGTTGCAAGGCAAGACGGAAATCAGCCTGGCAGCGGGGGAAATCAGCGATGTGCCGGTGTCGGTGGCGTTGTTGGCGGATAAACCGGCGAGCAGTTCGCAGACCTTGCGCTTCAAGGTCTCGGATGTGGATGAGCCCGGGATCTACAGTGCTGCCGAGAGTCGCTTCGTGGCGCCGCTGAACCGCTGAGGTCTGTCAGGCGAGCCAGCTCCCCCATTTAGCCCTGCGTACAATTTAAGAAAGTGATTAGGCCCCCATGAAACGCTACGAAAAATTCGCCGACGACATCGCTGAACTGATCCGCACCGGCGTGCTTGGCCCCGGCCAGCGGGTGCCTTCGGTGCGCTATGCCAGCCAGACTTACGGCATCAGCCCGTCCACGGTGTTCCAGGCCTACTACCTGCTGGAGCGCCGTGGCCTGATCCGCGCGCGGCCGCGCTCCGGCTACTTCGTCAACACCCATGCGCCCAGCCCGTTTTCCGAGCCGGAGGTGAGCGAACAGGTGCATGAGTCCACCGAGGTGGATGTCAGCGAGCTGGTGTTCTCGGTGCTCGACTCGATCAAAGACCCGAACACCGTGCCTTTCGGTTCGGCGTTCCCCAGCCCGATGCTATTCCCGTTGCCGCGCCTGGCCCGTTCCTTGGCCAGCGCCAGCCGTGAGATGGACCCGCGCCTGGTGGTCACCGACATGTCGCCGGGCAACCCGCAACTGCGTAGGCAAATCGCCCTGCGGTACATGGTCGGGGGCCTGATGCTGCCCATGGAGGAACTGCTGATCACCAATGGCGCGCTGGAGGCCTTGAACCTGTGCCTGCAAGCCGTCACTGAACCCGGTGACCTGGTGGCCATCGAAGCCCCGGCGTTCTATGCCTGCCTGCAAGTACTGGAACGCTTGAAACTCAAGGCGGTGGAAATTCCCGTGCACCCGCGCGATGGCATCGACCTCAATGCCCTGGCACAGACGCTGGAGCGCTATCCGATTAAGGCCTGCTGGACCATGACCAGCTTCCAGAACCCCATGGGCGCGACCCTGCCGGAAGCCAAGAAACAGGCATTGGTGGAGCTGCTGCGGGGCCATCAAGTGCCGCTGATCGAAGACGACGTGTATGCCGAGCTGTATTACGGGCAACAGGCGCCAAAACCGGCCAAGGCCTTCGACACCGAAGGCCTGGTGATGCATTGCGGCTCGTTCGCCAAAAGCCTCGCCCCCGGTTACCGGGTGGGCTGGGTCGCGGCCGGGCGCTTCGCGCAGAAGGTCGAACGGCTGAAATTGATGACCTCGTTGTGCCCGTCAATGCCGGCCCAGGCAGCGATTGCCGATTATCTGCAGCACGGTGGCTATGACCGGCACCTGCGCAAATTGCGCTATGCCCTGGAAGAACAGCAAAGCGCCATGCTGGCCGCCATCGCGCGCTACTTCCCGGCGCAGACCCGCGTCAGCCAGCCGGCCGGCGGGTACTTCCTGTGGCTGGAGTTGCCGGAGCAGACGGATTCATTGAAGTTGTTCCAGATGGCGCTGGCGCAAGGCATCAGCATTGCGCCGGGGCCGATCTTCTCGGCGACCCAGCGCTTTCGCAACTGCATTCGCCTGAACTATGGCAGCCCGTGGACCGAGGCGTCGGAAAAGGCCATGGAAACATTGGGGCGGATTGTGCGGTCGTTCTGAGCCAAGGGTCGCCTGCACTGGCGCCATCGCGGGCAAGCCCGGCTCCCACAGGGTACGCATTCCACGTGGGAGACGGGCTTGCCCGCGATAGCGTCAGTCGGTCAACGACCGCCCCCCAGGTCCAAAAACGTGCCGGTGGCATACGAGGCCTTATCCGACAGTAACCAGATAATCGCTTCCGCCACTTCATCCGGGCGCCCGCCTCGGGCCATGGGAATGCCGGACTCAAGCTTGCTGACGCGGTCCGGGTCGCCGCTCAGGGCATGGAAGTCGGTGTAGATATAGCCGGGGCGCACCGCGTTGACGCGAATGCCCTCGCCGGCGACTTCTTTCGACAACCCCAGGGTGAAGGTATCGAGCGCGCCTTTTGACGCCGCATAGTCGACATACTCGCCCGGCGAACCCAGGCGCGAGGCCACCGACGACACGTTGACGATGCTGCCACCCTGCCCGCCATGCTTGGGCGACATGCGCAGCACCGCGTGCTTGGCGCACAGGATCGGCCCGAGCACGTTGGTCTTCATGACTTTCAGGATGCGAAACTCGGACATCTCATCAACGCGGGATTTATGCCCCACCGTGCCGGCATTGTTGACCAGCGCGGTGACCCGGCCCAGTTCGCTGTCGACGCGATTGAACAGCGCGATCACTTCATCCTCGATGCTCACATCCGCCCGCACCGCAATGGCCTGGGCGCCCAACGCACGCACTTGCTCAAGCACGCGGTGAGCCGCTTCTTCGTCGGACTGGTAGTTGATGCAGATGCGATAGCCCTGGTGAGCGGCCAGCAATGCCGTCTCGGCGCCAATCCCACGACTGCCCCCGGTGATGATGAGGACTTTGTCCATGCGTGCGGTCTCCTGATTCAACCTGGTGTTTAGGGTCGGATCCAAGAATACCCGTCACGCACGGCTTTTGTCAGGCTCTACGGCGTTTTCGGCGCGCACGATATCGGCCATGAAAACGTCAGCCGGCAGCGGGTGGCCCAACAGGTAACCTTGCAGGGAGTTACACCCCAGCCGCGTCAGGAAACTCTGCTGCACATCGGTTTCCACGCCTTCGGCAACAATCCGCAACCCCAAGGCCTGGCCAAGGGCGACGATGGCCGAAACGATGGCGGCGTCGTCGCTGTCGTGCTCCAGGTCGCGCACAAAACCGCGGTCGATCTTCAGCTCATTGGCCGGAAGACGCTTGAGGTACATCAGGCTGGAGTAGCCGGTGCCAAAGTCATCGATGGACAAATCGACACCCATGTCCGACAGCTGCTGCAACACGGTCATGCTCGCATCGGCATCGCTCATGGCCGTGGTTTCGGTGATTTCCAGGGTCAGGCTGTTGGCCGGCAACTGGTGACGCTCCAGGGCAGCCGCCACGCTTTTGACCAGCCCTACGTGGCAGAACTGCAACGCGGACAGGTTTACGGCGATGCGCCAGTGTTCGTAACCTTCTGCATACCACAGGCTCATTTGACGACAGGCTTCGTTAAGCACCCATTCGCCGATGGGAATGATCAGCCCGGTCTTTTCCGCCATTTCGATAAACGTCGCCGGCAGCAGCAGGCCCTGCTGCGGATGCTCCCAGCGCAGCAGCGCTTCGGCACCCACCGGGATACCGCTGAGCGCATCGAACTTGGGCTGGTAGTACAGGCGGAACTGCTGCTGTTCCACCGCGTTGCGCAAGTCCTGCAACAACTGCAATTGTTTGCGCGCATTGGTGTTCATCGACGCATCAAAGAAGCTGTAGCCGTTCTTGCCCATGCCCTTGGCGTGGTACATCGCGGCGTCGGCGTTCATCAACAGCTCCTGGGGGCTATTGCCATTGCCGGGGAACATGGCGATGCCGACACTGGCGGAGATCTTCAACTCATGCTCGGCCACCCGGAAGGCGCGGTTGATCAGCACCACCTGGCGTTCGGCGAGGCCGAGGGCATCGTCCGGCTGGGTCAGTTGCACCAGCAACACAAACTCATCGCCGCCGATGCGTGCCAGGGTGTCCTGGCTGCGCAGGTCTTCGCGCAGGCGCAACCCAACTTCGCTCAGCAACTGGTCACCCATATGATGGCCGAAGGCATCGTTGACCGGCTTAAAGCCATCCAGGTCAATAAACATCAGTGCGAAGCAGCCACCCTGCTCCTTCACCGCCTGCATGGCTTGCTGAATACGGTCAGCGAGCAAAGTGCGGTTGGGCAGACCGGTGAGCATGTCGTGCAGGGCCAGGTGGGTCAGCTCTTGGTTGGCTTGGGTCAGGGAGTCGGCAAGCACCGCAGTGCGGGCTTCCAGACGCGCATCGAGCAACGACGTCAGCAAAGCGATGGCCAGCACCGCCAGGGTCGTCACCAGCACCAGATTATCCAAGCCCTTGCCGCTCAGGCCGTTCAGCGCAGCACCGCAGAAACTCTCATCGGCAAACCGTGCCGCCGCCATGCCGGTGTAATGCATGCCGACGATGGCAAAACCCATCACCACCGCCGCCCCACCGCGCGCGAGGCGTACGTACGGGGTATTGCGCCGCAGGTTATAGGCGATCCACAGCGCAGCGCCGGACGCCGCGACCGCGATCAGCAGCGAAGCGCCGAATAAGGCGGGGTCGTAGTCGATACCCGGCGTCATCCGCATCGCGGCCATGCCGGTGTAATGCATGCTGGCAATGCCGGTGCCCATGATCAGCGCGCCCAATGCCAGCTGCCAGGCCGGTAAGCGCGGCTGGCTGACCAGCCACAAGGCAAAGCCGCTGGACAACACCGCAATCAACAACGACAACGCAGTGATGCCTACGTCGAACCCCAGGGCAAACGGCAAACGCAACGCCAGCATGCCGATGAAGTGCATCGACCACACGCCCACGCCCATCGCCATGGCGCCGCCGGTTATCCATAAATAGACACCGCGTCCCTTGGCGGTGGCGATCCGGCCGGAAAGGTCGAGCGCGGTGTAGGAAGCCAGGATCGCGACGAACAGCGAAATCACGACCAGTGAGGGTGAATAACTACCGATGAGCATGGGACTTCTCGTGCGCCACGGGCCTGAGACGCCCGTGCCAAGTGGCAAAGCGGGCGATTGTAGCGAGAATAATTCTTGAGTACTTGATTAATTATCAGAGGGCCATTAGTGGCTTTTTGACGCCAATCGTATGGCTCAGTAACGACTCAAATACCAGGGCTGGCTGAGTTCAAAATGTGGGCGTGCGGTCGCTCCCACATTGGATTGCGTTCATCTTTAATTCTTGTCGGCGATTGGCGTCTGCCCGTCCCAACCACCGCCCAATGCCGCGATCAGTTGCACGCTCGCCACCAGGCGTGTCTGCAGTAAGGTCAGCACCGTGCGTTCGTTGCTCAGGGCGGTGGCTTGTACGGTGACCACGTCCAGGTAGGCAATCAGGCCGGCCTTGTACTGGTTCTGGGTCAGGCGCAGCGACTCGCGTGCGGCCTCCAGCGCTTCGTTGCTGACCACCGCCTCGTCTTCCAGCACCTTGAGTTGCACCATGTAGTTTTCCACTTCGCGGAAACCATCCAGTACGGTCTGGCGGTATTTGGCCACGGTCTCGTCATAGGAGGCCACGGTACGGTCGACTTCCGCCGAACGCTGGCCACCGTCGAACAGGGTCATGGCCAACTTCGGCCCTACCGACCAGAAGCGGTTCGGCAGGCTGATCCAGTCGGCGTAGGTGCTGCTGGAGTAACCACCGGCCAGGCTCAGGCTCAGGTCCGGGTAGTAGGCGGCCTTGGCCACACCGATATTGGCGTTGGCGGCGATCACCGAGCGTTCGGCCGAGGCAATGTCCGGGCGGCGCTCCAGCAGTTGCGAGGGCAGGCTCACTGGAATCTGCGGCAGCGCCGGGATGTCTTTGCTCACCGCCAGGTTGAAGTTGGCCGGCGCCTCGCCGATCAGCACGGCAATCGCGTTTTCCAGTTGGGCACGCTGCCAGATCAGGTCGATCAGGCTGGCCTGGGTGGTCTTCAATTGGGTTTGCGCCTGGGCCACCGCATCCTTGCCGGACACACCGGCGCGGTATTGGTTTTCGGTCATTTGCAGGGAGCGTTGGTAGGTCTCGAGGGTGGCTTGCAGCAAACGTGTCTGTTCATCCATGACGCGCAGTTGCAGGTAGCTTTGCACCAGTTCCGACTGCTGGCTCAGGCGCATCGCCGCCAGGTCTGCCGAGCTGGCTTCGGCGCTGGCCTCGTTGGCTTCCAGACCACGGCGCAGCTTGCCCCAGATGTCCGCCTCCCAGCTCACGCCCAATTGCGCGTTGAGGGTGTCACGGATGCCGCTGCTTGAACTGCTAAGGCTGGCGCTGCTGCTGCCGGTGCCCTGGCTGGCACGGGTTTTCCCGACGCTCAGGTCGACGCTGGGGTAAAACGCCCCGCGGGAGCTGCGCACCAGGGCCTGGGCCTGGCGGAAACGGGCCTCGGCCTGGGCCACGGTCTGGTTGGAGGTGTTCAGGCGCAGCACCAGGTCATTGAGCTGGCGGTCGCCGTACAATTCCCACCAGGCGCCACGGGCCAGGGAGTCACTTGGGGTAGCCTGGCGCCAGCCCTGGGCTTCCTTGAATTGGGCCGGTTCGATGACGTCAGGACGCTTGTAGTCAGGGCCGATGGCGCAGGCGCTGAGCAACACGCCACACAGCACCATCACCAACAGTTTGGCACCCGTATTGTGGCGAGG
The DNA here is from genome assembly GCF_002859085.1 of Pseudomonas sp. QC2. Lineage (NCBI taxonomy): Bacteria > Pseudomonadati > Pseudomonadota > Gammaproteobacteria > Pseudomonadales > Pseudomonadaceae > Pseudomonas > Pseudomonas sp. QC2. Next base: position 96,351 of record NZ_PKKS01000008.1, on the reverse strand, counting down.
GAGCTTGCTCCCGCTGGAGTGCGAAGCGCTCCCCAGCATTTTGGGGGCTGCTGCGCAGCCCAACGGGAGCAAGCTCCCTCTCCACAGGATACCGGTGCCTACGGGGGCGTTGATTGGATCGGTCATAGCGCAGTGTCCAGGGCAGCATCGGTCCGCACGCCGCGCCAGGCGTTGAAGCGATGGCGCGCGCGGTCGAGATAAAGGTAAACCACCGGGGTGGTGTAAAGGGTCAAGACCTGGCTGAACACCAGGCCGCCGATAATGGTCAGGCCCAGGGGGCGACGCATTTCCGCGCCATCACCCGTGCCCAGCAGCAAAGGCAAGGCGCCGAGGATGGCCGCCAGGGTGGTCATCAGGATCGGGCGCAAACGCAACAGGCAGGCGCTGCGGATCGATTCCAGCGGGCCCAGGCCGTCGTTGCGCTCCAACTGCAACGCCAAGTCGATCATCAGGATCGCGTTTTTCTTCACCACCCCGATCAACAGAAACAGGCCCAGCAAGGAAATCAGGCTGAACTCGCCCCCCGTCAGGTAAATCGCGAGCATGGCGCCGACCCCCGCCGACGGCAGGGTCGAGAGAATCGTCAGCGGGTGAATGTAGCTTTCATACAGAATGCCCAGCACCAGGTACACCGCCACCAGCGCGCCGAGGATCATGAACGGCTGGCCCTTCTGCGTGGCCGCGAAGGCATCGGCGGTGCCGGCCATCTTGGCGATCACGTCTTCCGGCAACCCGACTTTGGCAATCGCCCGCTCGATGGCGGCCGTGCCCTGCTCCACCGTCACACCGGGCGCCATGTCGAAGGCAATGTTTTCCGAGGCGAACTGGCCTTCGTGGCTGACGCGGTCATCGGCCAGGCTGTTCTCATAGTGGGCAATGGTCGACAACGGCACCCGTGCACCCGTGGAAGTAATCACCTGCATCTGGTTGAGGGTGATCGGGTCCTGGGCGTACTTGGGATTGACCTCCATCACCACTTGGTACTGGTTGAGGCTGTCGTAAATGGTGGAAATCTGCCGCTGGCTGTAGGCGTTGTTAAGCACCGCCGTGACCATGTCCATGTCGATACCCAGGCGCTTGGCCTGGTCGCGGTCGACGATCAGCGTGACCTGCGCCGCACCCCGGCCTTCGCGGGCGTCGATGGCGGTGAGCTCCGGCAGCTCACGCAAGGCCGCGACCACTTTCGGGTACCACAGGCGCAGTGCCGCGAGGTCGCCGCTTTGCAGGATGTAGGAATACTGCGCGCTGGTTTGGTCGCGACTGCCACCAAATTGCAGGTCCTGGTCGGCCATCAGGAACAGACGACCGCCCGGCACCAGCGGCACGTCCTTGCGCAGGCGCTCGATCACCGCCTGGGCGGAAATCTTGCGTTCGCTGATAGGCTTCAGGCGTACCAGCATCACCGCGTTGTTAGTGCCGTTGTTGCCGCCGATGAAGCCGGCCACGCTGAGCACCGCCGGGTCCTTGAGCACCGCTTGGCGAAAGGTCTCCATCTTCGGCTGCATCACGCTGAACGACAGCCCGTCATCACCGCGCACAAAACCGATCAACTGGCCGGTGTCCTGCTGGGGCATGAAGGTTTTCGGCACCACCACGTACAACGCCACGTTCATACCAATGGTCAGCAACAGGCTGAGCAGGGTCAGGCGACGATGGCGCAGCACCCAGTCCAGGCTGGTGGCGTAGCCGGCGACCATACGGTCGTTGATCTTCTGGCTCCATCGCTGCAAACCGGTCATCCGGTCTTTGACATGCGGCTTGAGCCAGCGCGCGCAGAGCATCGGCGTGAGGGTCAACGAGACGATCAGCGACACAATGATCGCCGCCGACAAGGTGATGGAAAACTCGCGAAACAGGTTGGTGACAATCCCGCCCATGAACAGGATGGACAGGAACACCGCCACCAGCGACACGTTCATCGACAACAGGGTAAAGCCGACTTCCTCGGCCCCCAGGTACGCCGCCTTCATCGGCGGCACGCCTTCGTCGATGTGCCGGGAAATGTTCTCCAGCACCACGATGGCATCGTCCACCACAAGGCCGGTGGCCAGGATCAGCGCCATCAGCGAGAAGTTGTTCAGCGAGAAACCGTAGAGGTACATGATCGCGAACGTGCCCACCAACGACACCGGCACCGCCAGGGTCGGGATCAACGAAGCGCGGAAGTTGCCCAGGAACAGGTACACCACCAGGATCACCAGCCCCACCGCGATCAACAGGGTCATCTCGGCTTCGTGCAAGGTGGCGGTGATCACCGGCGAGCGGTCCATCGCCAGGCTGAGCTTGACGCTGGACGGCAGCACCGCCTGCAACGCGGGCAGTTGTGCCTTGATCTGGCGGACGGTCTCGATGATGTTGGCACCGGACTGGCGGTTAATCACCAGCAGCACCGCCGAGTCATTGTTGAAGAAGCCGCTGTTGTAGCGGTCTTCCACGCCGTCGCTGATCTTGGCGACATCCCCGAGGCGCAGGGCTGCGCCGTTCTGGTAGCGAATCAGCAGCGGCTCGTAGTCCTTGGCTTTCTCCAACTGGTCGTTGGCCTGGATCTGCCAGTTACGCTGGCTGTCTTCCAGGGAGCCTTTGGGCCGCCGCTGGTTGGCGTTGGCGATGGTGTTGCGTACATCGTCGAGGGCCACGCCGTACTGATCGAGCGCCTTGGGCTCCAGCTCGATGCGCACCGCCGGCAGGGAGCTGCCGCCGATCTGCACTTCGCCTACACCCGGCACCTGGGACAGGCTTTGCGAGAGGATGGTCGAGGCCAGGTCGTACAGCTGGCCTTTCTGCAGCACGTCCGAGGTGAGCGACAGCACCATGATTGGCGCCTGGGACGGGTTGATCTTCTTGTACGTGGGCATGCTGCGCATACCGCTGGGCAGCAGGTTGCGCGAGGCGTTGATCGCCGCCTGCACTTCCCGCGCCGCGCCGTTGATATCGCGGTCGGAATCGAACGCGAGGATCACCCGGGTGGAACCCTGGCTCGACGAACTGCTCATGGTGGTAATGCCGGCAATCGCGCCGAACGAGCGCTCCAGCGGCGTGGCCACGGTAGACGCCATCACCTCGGGGCTGGCGCCGGGCAAGCTGGCCGACACCACGATCACCGGGAAGTCGATCTGCGGCAGCGGCGACACCGGCAGCAGGTTGAAGCTGACACCGCCCAGCAACATGATCGCCAGGCTCAGCAGCATGGTCGCTACCGGCCGACGGATGAAAGGTCCGGACAGGTTCATGACTCAACCGGCTCCAGGCTTTGCGGCTCTTTGCGCCAGCGGCGGCCGAGACGGTCGAAGTACAGGTAGATCACCGGGGTGGTGAACAACGTCAACACCTGGCTTACCAGCAAGCCGCCGACCATCACCAAACCCAGCGGTTGGCGCAATTCCGCGCCGGAACCGGTGGCCAACATCAAGGGCACCGCACCAAACAGCGCCGCCAGGGTGGTCATCAGGATCGGCCGGAAACGCAGCAGCGCCGCCTGGTAGATGGCAGTCTGCGGGTCGAGGCCCTGGTTGCGTTCGGCGTCGAGGGCGAAGTCGATCATCATGATCGCGTTCTTCTTGACGATACCGATCAGCAGAATGATGCCGATGATCGCGATCATGCCCAGGTCATTGCCACTGAGCAGCAGGGCCAGCAATGCCCCCACCGCCGCCGAAGGCAAGGTCGAGAGAATGGTGATCGGGTGGATATAGCTCTCGTAGAGCACACCCAGCACGATGTACATGGTGACCACCGCCGCCAGGATCAGCAGCAAGGTGCTCGACAGCGACGCCTCGAACGCCTGGGCCGCGCCCTGGAACTGGGTCTGCACGCCCACCGGCATGCCGATGTCTTTCTGGGTCTGGTTGATCAGCTCCACGCCTTTGCCCAGCGCAACGCCGGGGGCCAGGTTGAACGACATCATCACCGCCGGGAACTGGCCGATGTGCGCAATCGCCAACTGGGCCTGGCGCTGTTCCACATGGGCCAGGCTGGACAAGCGCACCTGGCCGCCGTCGGTGGTCTTCACATGGATCTGGTTCAGCGCCTCGGGCCCCAGGGTTTCGCCGGATTGGGCCTGCAATACCACGCGGTACTGGCTGGCCTGGGTGTAGATGGTGGAAATCTGCCGCTGGCCGAAGGCGTCATACAGCGCGTCGGTGATGGTCGATACGCTCACGCCCAGCCGCGAGGCGGCATCGCGGTCGATCACCAAATACACCTGCAGGCCCTTGTCCTGCAGATCGCTGGCCACGTCGGTGAGTTCGGGCAACTGGCTCAACGCGTGGACCAGCTTGTCGCTCCACAGCGCCAGCAGCTCGGCATCCGGCGAGGACATGCTGAATTGGTACTGGGTGCGGCTGACGCGGTCTTCGATGGTCAGGTCCTGCACCGGCTGCATGAACAGGCGGATGCCCACCAGCTTGTCGATTTCCGGCTGCAGGCGGGTGATCACCTGGGCTGCGCTCAGGTCACGCTGGCCGTGGGCCTTGAGGTTGATCAGCAAGCGCCCGCTATTGAGGGTGGCGTTATCGCCATCCACGCCAATATAGGACGACAGGCTTTCCACCGCCGGGTCGGCCAGGATGATCTTGGCCAACTGTTGCTGGCGCTGGCTCATGGCCGCGAACGAAATCGACTGCGGCGCTTCGGAAATGCCCTGGATCACCCCAGTGTCCTGCACCGGGAAGAAGCCCTTGGGCACCACTAGGTAAAGGCATACGGTCAGGCCCAGCGTGGCAATGGCAACCAGCAGGGTCAGCGGCTGGTGCTTGAGCACCCACTGCAACATGCTCCCGTAACGCGCGATCAGCCAATCGATCCAGGCGCCGCTGGCCTTGTAGAAGCGGCTCTGCTCCTCGATCTTGGGTTCACGCTTGAGCAACCGCGCGCACATCATCGGCGTGAGGGTCAGGGACACCACCAGGGAGATCAGGATCGCCACCGCCAGGGTGATGGCGAATTCGCGGAACAGCCGCCCCACGACGTCAGCCATGAACAACAGCGGGATCAGCACCGCGATCAGCGACAGCGTCAGGGAAATCAGGGTGAAGCCGATCTGCTTGGCACCCTTGAGCGCGGCGGCCAGCGGCGTTTCGCCTTCTTCGATGTAACGGGAGATGTTTTCCAGCATCACGATGGCGTCGTCCACCACAAACCCGGTGGCGATGGTCAGGGCCATCAGCGTCAGGTTATTGATGGAGAAACCCGCCAGGTACATCACGCCAAAGGTGCCCACCAGCGACAGCGGCACGGCAATCGAGGGAATGATCGTGGCGCTGACCCGACGCAGGAACAGGAAAGTCACCATCACCACCAAGGCAATGGCGATGAGCAATTCGTGCTGCACGTCTTTTACCGAGGCGCGGATGGTCTGGGTGCGGTCGGTGAGCACCGTCACGTCGAGGCCGGCCGGCAAGTTGTCGGTGATACTCGGCAGCAATGCCTTGATACGGTCCACCACCTCGATCACGTTGGCCCCCGGCTGACGCTGGATATTCAGCAGCACGGCCTGGTTTTCGTTGGCCCAGGCAGCGAGGCGTTCGTTTTCGGCACCGTCGACGATCTGTGCCACGTCTTTAAGGCGCAGCGGCGCGCCATTGTTGTAGGCCAGGATCAATTCGGCGTATTGCTGGGGCGACACCAACTGGTCGTTGGCGTCGAGCATCGACACCCGCGTCGGGCCGTCGAAGTTGCCCTTGGGCTGGTTGACGTTGGAGGCGGCGATCAGGGTGCGCACGTCCGACAGGTTCAGGCCGTTGGCCGCCAGGGCCTCGGGGTTGACCTTGATACGCACGGCCTGGCGCTGGCCGCCGGCGATGCTGACCATGCCGACGCCGCTGATCTGCGCGATTTTCTGCGCCATGCGCGTATCGACCAGGTCATTGAGCTTGGGCAGCAGCATGGTCTTGGAGGTGATTGCCAAGGTCAGCACCGGGGTGTCCGCCGGGTTGACCTTGTTGTACACCGGCGGCGCCGGCAGGTCCTTGGGCAGCAGGTTGGTGGCAGCGTTGATCGCAGCCTGCACCTGCTGCTCGGCGACATCCATATTGATGTCGAGGTTGAAACGCAGGGTCAGCACCGACGCGCCGCCGGAGCTGGTGGACGCCATCTGCGTGAGGCCAGGCATTTGCCCGAATTGGCGTTCCAGCGGCGCGGTGACCGCACTGGTCATCACATCCGGGCTGGCGCCGGGGTACAGGGTCATCACCCGGATGGTCGGGTAATCCACCTGGGGCAAGGCCGATACCGGCAGCAGGCGGTACGAAATGATGCCGGCCAGTACAATGGCCAGCATGCTCAGCGTGGTGGCGACCGGGCGAAGGATAAACAGCCGCGACAGGTTCATGAACCGACCTTTTGCGCCTTGCCGGCGGTGCTGCCGGTCTCCCCTTTAGCCGCAGGCTTGCCTTGCAGGTGTTCGGTCGGGGTGGTCGGCACTTCGCTGCTGTCGTTGACCACTTCGATCTCGCTGCCGTCCTTGAGGCGGTCGGTGCCTTCCAGCACCACCCGATCGCCAGCCTTGAGGCCCTCTTTGATCACGGTGTTGTCGCCGTCGGTGTCTCCCACCACCAGCGGTTGCACCTTGACCTTCTTGTCACCGTCGAGCACGTAGACGAAGGTGCCGGTGTTGCCGAACTGGATCGCCGCCGAGGGTGCCAGCACCACGTCGTGCAGGGTGTCGGCCAGCAGGTGCACATTGACGAACTGGTTCGGGAACAGCGCCTGGTCCTTGTTATCGAAACGGGCCTTGAATTTCAGGGTGCCGGTGGTGACGTCGATCTGGTTGTCCAGGCTCTGCAGCACGCCAGTGGCCTGTTTTTTCACGTCGCCACGGTCCCAGGCTTCCACGGGCAGCTTATTGCCGGCGTGGTAGCGGGCGAGCACGGTTTCCAGGGTGTTCTCCGGCAGGGTGAAGGCCACGCTGATCGGCTGGGTCTGGGTGATCACCGCGAGGAAGGTGGTGTCGTTGGCCGCCACCAGGTTGCCCACGTCCACCTGGCGCAGGCCCACGCGGCCACTGATCGGTGCGCGGATCTTGGTGAATTCGAGGTTGAGCTTGGCGTCATCCACCGCGCCCTGGTTGGTCTTGACCGTGCCCTGGTATTGCAGCACCAGCGCTTCGGCGGTGTCGAGGGTCTGCTTGGCGATACTGTCCTGGGCGTACAGGTCGCGATAACGCTGGACGTCGACCTGGGCGTTTTTCAGCTGGGCCTGGTTCTGCATCAACGTGCCCTGGGCCTGGAGCAGAGCATTCTGGTAGCTGCGCGGGTCGATCTCGGCGAGCAGGTCGCCGGCTTTGACCATCTGGCCTTCTTCAAAGGCAATCTTCACCAGCTCGCCGCCCACCCGGCTGCGCACATTGATGGTGTTGAGCGCGGTGACCGTGCCCAGTGCCTTGTAGTAGACCGGAAACTCCCCCAGCACCGCCGGTGCCACGCGCACCGGCACCGGGCCGGTGGAGCCACCGAAACCCGGGCGCATCATCCCCGACTTGCCGGCATGCCCGGCGGGCTTCTGCTCGGCACCCTCCTTGTGGCTGCCGGGCCAGAATTTCCAGCACAGGCTGGCGATAACCAGCAGCACGAGCATGCCAAACAGCCAGCGGCGGGACTTACGGGGGGAGGATTGCATGGATTGATCAACCATTGGGCGCGAGAGCTTCTTCTTTGGGAGGCTGAAAGATAAGCACTGGGGCGCATTAAGAAAAGCGCCTTTACCGGCTATTTACCTTGGGCTTACAACTTTTAACTTCTGGGCTTAGTCCGTTCGCTATTTCGCTAAGCCCCTGAGGCACAAATAAAAACGGCCTGGACTAGGCCAGGCCGCAATTATGCAGCAAGCGTGTTACTGCAAAACGGCAGTAACGTACCGAAACAGTTACTTCAAAACAGCCAGGGCTGCTTCGTAGTTCGGCTCCTGGCCGATTTCGCTGACCAGTTCGCTGTGCAGCACGTTGTTGTTTTCGTCCAATACCACGACGGCACGGGCGGTCAGGCCTTGCAATGGGCCGTCGGCGAGAGACACACCGTAGTCAACAGCGAAGTCGGCGTTGCGGAAGTCCGACAGGCTCAGCACGTTGTCCAGGCCTTCGGTGCCGCAGAAACGCTTCTGGGCGAACGGCAGGTCAGACGAGATGCACAGCACGACAGTGTTGCTCACGTCGTTGGCCTGGGCGTTGAACTTGCGTACCGAGGTGGCGCAGGTCGGGGTATCAACGCTTGGGAAGATGTTCAGTACTTTGCGCTTGCCGGCGAACGTTTCCAGGGAAGCTTCCGACAGGTCGACAGCGACAAGGCTGAACTCAGGGGCGGTGGAACCGGTTTTCGGCAGTTCGCCTTCAACCTGGACGGGGTTACCACGAAGGGTGACTTGGGCCATGAACAGAATCCTTATGCTGGGTTTGATAAAACGAATTCGAGAAGCGGAAGTTAACCACAAAGTGCGATGGCTACCTACCGCTAGACATAAATTGTCATGTCGCCGGTTATGGTTTAATTGCGCGCCTTCCGCCCTGCCCTTCAAGGAACCTGTTATTGATGAATCAGCCTGCCACCAAAGTCCTGGTCATTGGTTATGTCTGGCCGGAACCGCGTTCCTCGGCCGCAGGCGGGCATATGATGCAAATTCTTGAAAGTTTTCTTAAGCAAGGTTGGGACATCACCTTCAGCAGCCCCGCAACCCTCGGCGAGCACAAGGCCGACTTGCCTGCGCTGGGCATCGCCGAATGCGCCATCGCGCTCAATAACAGCAGTTTCGATGATTTTATCCGCGAACTGGCCCCGGATATCGTGCTGTTCGACCGCTTCATGATGGAAGAACAGTTCGGTTGGCGTGTCGAGAAATGTTGCCCCGACGCCCTGCGCGTATTGGAAACCTCCGACCTGCAAAGCCTGCGCGATGCACGTCACCAGCGCTTCAAGGATCACCTGAAGGCCCACCCCGACAGCGACGACTTCAGCGCGCTGTTTTCCCCGGCGCTGCAGGAGGAATTCCACTTGATGGCCGAATCCGACCTGGCCAAGCGCGAAATCGCCGCGATTTACCGTTGCGACATCAGCCTGATGATCTCCGACGTGGAAATCCGCCTGCTCACCGAGCACTTCAAGGTCCCGGCCGCCCTGCTCCACTGGTGCCCGCTGATGCTGGAACCGCCGACCGCAGCCTTCGCGCCGTTTGAAGAGCGTGCGCACTTTCTCAGCATCGGCAACTTCCGCCACGCGCCCAACTGGGACGCGGTGCTGTGGATGAAAAACAGCCTGTGGCCGCTGATCCGCCAGCAATTGCCGGGGGCGCAGTTGCACATCTATGGCGCCTACACCCCGCCCAAGGCCACGGCCTTACACAACCCGACGCAGGGTTTTCATGTGATGAACTGGGCCGAAGACGCCTTGCAGGTGATGACTGCCGCGCGTATCTGCCTGGCGCCCCTGCGTTTCGGCGCCGGCATCAAGGGCAAGCTGGCGGATGCGATGCTCTGCGGCACACCGAATATCACCACGCCCATCGGCGCCGAGGCCATGGGTGATGAACAGCCATGGCCGGGCGTGATCGAACACAGCGCGCCGGCCCTCGCCGCCGCTGCCGTAGCGCTTTACCAGGACCGCGAGCGCTGGAACCAGGCCCAGGAAGACGGGCGCCAACTGCTGGTCCGCCGCTACGACCAGGCTGTTCACGGACCGGCGCTGGTGGCGTGCCTGGAACACTGCCGTCGCCACCTCGCAGACCATCGGCGCGACAACTTCACCGGCAGCATGCTGCGCCACCACGCGCATAAAAGTACGCAGTACATGTCCCAGTGGATCGAGGCGAAAAACCGTTTGGTATAAACAGCGGCCCTGGCGAGGTCGCGCGCGAGGGGGCATTATCCTACGCAGCAACCACAATAAAGCGACGGCAGCATGACCCGAGCAACGCGCATCACCGACCCTTCCTACGAGCTGATGGACGACCACAACGGCCTGTCCATCATCTATCGCCAGCACGGTTTCCCCTGCCCGCTGGTGCGCTGGCACTTTCACAAGGAATACGAGCTGCACCTGATCGTCGCCAGTTCCGGCAAGGTGTTCATCGGCGACTATATCGGTAACTTCTACCCGGAAAGCCTGTTCCTCACCGGCCCCAACCTACCCCACAACTGGATCAGCCAGGTGGAGGAAGACGAGGTGGTGCCCAAGCGCGACATGCTGGTGAACTTCACCGATGAGCTGTTCGAGCAAGGCAGCCACATCTTCGCCGAACTCAAGAGCCTGGCGCCGTTGCTGGAGCGCGCGCAATACGGCATCGAGTTCCGCTGCAAGAAGACCATCGCCCAGGCCATGCCCCTGATGCAGCGCATCGAAGACGCCCAGGGCATGGCGCGCCTGGGGCACTTCTTTATCCTGCTGGAAGTGCTGAGTGCGTGTGAGGACTACCAGTTGCTTTCAGGGGTGACGACACCGCAGTTGGCCGACGAGCACAGTATCGACCGCACCAACCGCGCGGTGGACTACATCTTTGCCCACTACGCGCGTGAGCTGTCCCTTGAAGAGGTTGCGGAATACCTGGGGATGAAGCCCACCTATTTCTCACGGGTGTTTAAACAGGCCACCGGGCGCACGTTTATCGAATTCGTCAATCGGCTGCGCATCAGCAAGTCGTGTGAGCTGTTGGCCGATGGTGATAAAGCCGTGACCGATGTGTGCTTTGAATCGGGCTTCAACAACATCTCCAACTTCAACCGGCGTTTTCAACAGCTTAAAGGCATGACCCCTTCCCACTACCGGCGCCTGGCGGTGCAGCGCTTGACCGAGCAGAACCTGGCTTAATGGTTTCAGCTGCTGTGTGAACGAGTGCAAAAAAGTATCAGTCCCAGTGCGCCCAAGGATTTGTCATAACCCCATTTGAAGGCTGTAATCAACGCACACTCTTCCTGACGACCTGTAGGAAGACACAACAACAATAACTGTCCTTCTGTAGCCCCCTGGGCGCGGAAATGGAGTGCGCGATGAAGTTCACAGCAAAAGCACTGCTTGTCTCTACCTGCATGACCACCTGCATGACCCTCAGCGCCGTCAGCTTTGGCGCGCAGACCCTGACCATTGCCACCGTCAACAACAGCGACATGATCCGCATGCAAAAGCTCTCGAAAACCTTCGAGGCTGAGCATCCGGAGATCAAGCTGAACTGGGTGGTGCTCGAAGAAAACGTGTTGCGCCAGCGCCTGACCACCGACATCGCTACCCAGGGCGGGCAGTTCGATGTATTGACCATCGGCATGTACGAAGCAGCACTCTGGGGCGCCAAAGGTTGGCTGGAGCCGATGAAGGACCTGCCTGCGTCCTACGACCTCGACGATGTATTCCCTTCAGTGCGTGACGGTTTGTCAGTCAAGGGTTCGCTGTACGCCCTGCCGTTCTACGCCGAAAGCTCGATCACCTACTACCGCACCGACCTGTTCAAGGACGCCGGGCTGACCATGCCCGAGCACCCGACCTGGACTCAGATCGGCGAATTCGCGTCCAAACTCACCGACAAGAGCAAAGAGCAATACGGCCTGTGCCTGCGCGGCAAAGCCGGTTGGGGTGAGAACATGGCGCTGATCACCACCCTGGCCAACGGCTACGGTGCGCGCTGGTTCGATGAAAAGTGGCAACCTGAATTCAGCGACCCTGAATGGAAGGACGCGCTGAACTTCTACGTCGACAACATGAAGAAATCCGGCCCGCCGGGGGCTTCCAGCAACGGTTTCAACGAAAACCTGGCGCTGTTCAACAGCGGCAAGTGCGCCATCTGGGTCGATGCCAGCGTGGCCGGCTCGTTCGTCACCGACAAGACCCAGAGCAAAGTGGCTGACCATGTTGGCTTTACCTTTGCCCCTCACGAGAAGACCGACAAAGGAACCTCGTGGCTGTACTCCTGGAGCCTGGCAATTCCGACCAGTTCCAAGGCCAAGGACGCCGCCAAGGTGTTCACCAGTTGGGCCACGTCCAAGGAATATGGCGCCTTGGTCGCCAAGACCGACGGCGTTGCCAACGTTCCGCCAGGCACGCGCAAGTCGACCTACAGCGACGAGTACATGAAGGCCGCGCCGTTTGCCAAGGTGACCCTCGAATCGCTGAAAGTCGCGGACCCGACCAAGCCGACGCTCAAGCCGGTGCCGTATATCGGTATCCAGTTGGTGACCATTCCTGAATTCCAGGCCATTGGTACCCAGGTCGGCAAGTTCTTCTCCGGCGCGCTTACCGGCCAGCAAACGGTGGACCAAGCCTTGGCCGCCGCGCAGACCACCACCGAGCGTGAAATGAAGCGGGCGGGTTACCCCAAATAACCCAGACCCACCCACAGTCAAATGTGGGAGGGGGCTTGCCCCCGATAGCAATCTACCAGTTGATGATTTTGTGACTGACACACCGCTATCGGGGGCAAGCCCCCTCCCACACTGACCGCACTCCGATTCTTGCTCTGTACCGGTCGTGAATACCATGAATACACCCGCCAAAAACCGCCTGGCCAACCCCGGCTGGTTCCTCGTCAGCCCCTCGGTGGCCTTGCTGCTGCTGTGGATGATCGTGCCCCTGGGCATGACCCTGTACTTCTCGCTGATTCGCTACAACCTGCTCTACCCCGGTGAAAACCAATTCGTGGGGCTGGAGAACTTCACCTACTTCGTCACCGACTCGGGCTTCCTGCCCGGCGCCACCAATACCCTGTTGCTGGTGGGCAGCGTGCTGCTGATCAGTGTGGTGTTCGGCGTGTTGATCAGCGCCCTGCTGGAGGCCAGTGAGTTCTTCGGTCGCGGCCTGGTGCGGGTGTTGTTGATCTCGCCGTTCTTCATCATGCCCACCGTCGGCGCGCTGATCTGGAAGAACCTGATTTTCCACCCGGTGTCGGGGATTCTCGCCGCCGTGTGGAAGTTCTTCGGCGCAGAGCCCGTGGACTGGCTGGCACACTACCCGCTGCTGTCGATCATCATCATTGTGTCGTGGCAATGGCTGCCCTTTGCGATCCTGCTGTTGATGACCGCCATGCAGTCCCTCGACCAGGAACAAAAGGAAGCCGCGCGCCTGGACGGTGCCGGCGCCATCGCGATCTTCTGGCACCTGACCCTGCCCCACCTGGCCCGCCCGATTGCCGTGGTGGTGATGATCGAGACGATCTTCCTGCTCTCGGTGTTCGCCGAAATCTTCACCACCACCAACGGTGGCCCCGGTTACGCCTCGACCAACCTCGCCTACCTGATCTACAACCAGGCGCTGGTGCAGTTCGACGTGGGCATGGCCTCGGCCGGCGGCTTGATTGCCGTGGTCATCGCCAATATCGCGGCGATCATCCTGGTGCGGATGATCGGCAAAAACCTGACTGACAAGCCTTGAGGGCCGCGCCATGACGCTTCAACAATCCCGCCGCCTGCAAAGCCTGTTGCTCGGCACGTTGGCCTGGGCCATCGCGATCCTGATCTTCTTCCCGATCTTCTGGATGGTGCTGACCAGCTTCAAGACCGAAATCGACGCATTCGCTACGCCGCCGCAGTTCATCTTCACGCCGACGCTGGAGAACTACCTGCACATCAACGAACGCAGCAACTACTTCAGCTATGCGTGGAACTCGGTGCTGATTTCCTTCAGCGCCACCGCCCTGTGCCTGCTGATCTCGGTGCCGGCCGCCTACTCCATGGCGTTCTATGAGACCCAGCGCACCAAGGGCACGCTGCTGTGGATGCTCTCCACCAAGATGCTGCCGCCGGTGGGCGTGCTGATGCCGATCTACCTGCTAGCCAAGAGCTTCGGCCTGCTGGACACGCGCATTGCGCTGATCATCATCTACACCCTGATCAACCTGCCGATTGTGGTTTGGATGGTTTACACCTACTTCAAGGACATCCCCAAGGACATCCTTGAAGCCGCCCGCCTGGATGGCGCCACGCTGTGGCAGGAAATGGTCCGCGTGCTGCTGCCGATCGCCAAGGGCGGCCTGGCGTCCACCGTGTTGCTGTCGCTGATCCTGTGCTGGAACGAGGCGTTCTGGTCGCTGAACTTGACCTCATCCACCGCTGCGCCGTTGACCGCGTTGATCGCCTCCTACTCCAGCCCCGAAGGGTTGTTCTGGGCCAAATTGTCCGCCGTTTCGACCCTGGCCTGCGCGCCGATCCTGATCTTTGGCTGGATCAGCCAGAAACAGCTGGTGCGCGGTTTGTCCTTCGGCGCCGTGAAGTAACGGTTTCTTATAAAAATTCTGTACGTGGAGGCCCATCATGGCCAACCTGAAAATCAAGAATCTGCAAAAAGGCTTCGAAGGCTTCTCGATCATCAAAGGCATCGACCTGGAAGTGAACGACAAGGAATTCGTGGTGTTCGTCGGCCCGTCGGGCTGCGGTAAATCCACGCTGCTGCGCCTGATCGCGGGCCTGGAGGAAGTCAGCGAAGGCACCATCGAACTGGATGGCCGCGACATCACCGAAGTGACCCCGGCCAAGCGTGATCTGGCGATGGTGTTCCAGACCTACGCGCTCTACCCGCACATGAGCGTGCGCAAGAACATGTCGTTTGCCCTGGACCTGGCCGGCGTCGACAAGAAGCTGGTGGAAAGCAAGGTCAGCGAAGCGGCGCGCATCCTCGAGCTGGGCCCGCTGCTGGAGCGTAAGCCCAAGCAACTGTCCGGCGGCCAGCGCCAGCGTGTGGCGATCGGCCGCGCGATTGTGCGCAACCCGAAGATCTTCCTGTTTGACGAACCGCTGTCCAACCTCGACGCCGCCCTGCGCGTGCAGATGCGCCTGGAGCTGTCGCGCCTGCACAAAGAGCTGCAGGCGACCATGATCTACGTGACCCACGACCAGGTCGAAGCCATGACCCTGGCCGACAAAGTGGTGGTGTTGAACAGTGGCCGTATCGAGCAGGTCGGCTCGCCGCTGGAGCTGTATCACCAGCCGGCCAACCTGTTTGTGGCGGGCTTTCTCGGCACGCCGAAGATGGGCTTCCTCAAGGGCAAAGTCACCCGTGTCGAGGGCCAGGGTTGCGAAGTGCAACTGGACGCCGGCACCACCATCAGCCTGCCTTTGAGCGGCGCAACCCTGAGCATGGGCAGTGCCGTCACGCTCGGCATTCGCCCGGAGCACCTGGAAATCGCCGACGCCTCTGGCTCAGTAGCTCAGAACACCCTGACCGTCACCGCCGATGTCGGTGAACGCCTGGGCAGCGACACCTTCTGCCACGTCATCACCGCCACCGGCGAACCGTTGACCCTGCGGATTCGCGGCGACATGGCCAGCCAGTATGGCGAGACGTTGCACCTGCACCTGGACCCGGCGCACTGCCATCTGTTCGACACCGACGGCGTGGCCGTGGCCCGCCCACTGCGCGCCGCCGCCTGATATCGCGAGTATGACGTTATGAAGCTGAATAAACACACCCTCACGCAGTTGGCGCCGGAAGTAAAACTGCCGGCCTACGCCATTGCCAGCACCACCCAAGGCATCGCTCATATTGGTGTCGGCGGTTTCCATCGCGCGCACCAGGCGTATTACACCGATGCACTGATGAATACCGGCGAAGGCCTGGACTGGAGCATTTGCGGCGTCGGCCTGCGCGCTGAAGACCGCAAGGCCCGCGACGACCTGGCCGGCCAGGACTACCTGTTCACCCTGTATGAACTGGGCGATACCGACGACACCGAAGTGCGCGTGATCGGCTCGATCAGCGACATGCTGCTGGCCGAAGACGGCGCCCAGGCGCTGATCGATAAACTCGCCAGCCCGGCCATCCGTATTGTGTCATTGACCATCACCGAAGGCGGCTACTGCATCGACGACAGCAACGGCGAGTTCATGGCCCACCTGCCGCAGATCCAGCACGACCTGGCCCACCCGAGCGCGCCGAAAACCGTGTTCGGTTTCATCTGCGCCGCCCTGACCCAACGCCGCGCCAACGGCATCCCGGCCTTCACCGTGATGTCCTGCGATAACCTGCCGCACAACGGCGCCGTGACGCGCAAGGCACTGCTGGCCTTCGCCGCCCTGCACAACGCCGAACTGCATGACTGGATCAAGGCCAACGTGAGCTTCCCGAACGCCATGGTCGACCGCATCACACCGATGACCAGCACCGCCCATCGCCAGCAACTGCACGACGAGCACGCGATCGACGATGCCTGGCCGGTGGTGTGCGAACCCTTTGTGCAATGGGTGCTGGAAGACACATTCGTCAACGGTCGCCCGGCCTGGGAAAAAGTCGGCGTGCAGTTCACCCATGACGTCACGCCCTATGAAGAGATGAAGATCGGCCTGCTCAATGGCAGCCATCTGGCCCTGACCTACCTGGGCTTTCTCAAGGGCTATCGGTTCGTGCACGAGACCATGAACGATCCGGTGTTCGTGGCGTATATGCGGGCGTATATGGACCTGGACGTCACGCCGAACCTGGCGCCGGTGCCGGGTATCGACTTGACCGAGTACAAGCAAACGCTGGTGGACCGCTTCTCCAACCAGGCGATTGCCGACCAGTTGGAGCGGGTGTGCTCGGATGGTTCGTCGAAGTTTCCCAAGTTCACCGTGCCGACGATCAATCGCCTGATTGCGGATGGGCGCGAGACCGAGCGCGCGGCGCTGGTGGTAGCGGCGTGGGCGTTGTATTTGAAGGGTGTGGATGAGAACGGCGTGCGCTACACGATCCCGGATCCGCGTGCCGCGTTTTGCCAGGGGCTGGTGAGTGATGAGGCGTTGATCAGCAAGCGGCTGTTGGGGGTGGAGGAAATTTTCGGTACGGCTATTCCCAATTCGCCTGAGTTTGTGGCAGCGTTCGAGCGGTGCTATGCAAGCCTGCGCGATAACGGCGTCACCAAAACACTGCAGCAACTCCTGAAGAAACCGGCTTAGCAATGTGGGAGGGGGCTTGCCCCCTCCCACATTGGAATGCATTGCCAACTCGAACAATAAACTGCTGAGCACACCCTCATGACCCAGCAAAACCTGTACCTCGGCATCGACTGCGGCACCCAAGGCACCAAGGCCATCGTCCTCGACGCCTCCAGCGGCAAAGTCCTGGGCCTGGGCGCCGCCAGCCACACCCTGATCAGCGGCGCCAATGGCCGTCGCGAACAGCACACCCAGGAATGGCTGGACGCCTTCACCGAAGCCACCCACCGCGCCCTGCAACAAGCCGGTGTGGACGGTCAGGACATCCTTGGCATCGGCGTATCCGGCCAACAGCACGGCCTGGTGCTACTGGACGAGCACGGCGCGGTATTGCGCCCGGCCAAACTGTGGTGCGACACCGAAACCGCCGCCGAGAACGACCGCCTGCTGGCCTACCTCGGCGGCGAAAGCGGCTCGTTGGAACGCCTCGGCGTAGCGATTGCGCCGGGCTACACCGTGTCCAAGCTGCTTTGGACCCGCGAGCAGCACCCGGACATTTTCGCGCGCATCGCGCATATCCTGCTGCCCCACGATTACCTCAACTATTGGCTCACCGGTCGCGCCGTGGCGGAATACGGCGATGCCTCGGGCACCGGCTATTTCAATGTGCGCAGCCGTGAGTGGGACGTGGCACTGCTCAAGCACATCGATCCGAGCGGTCGCCTGGAACAGGCCTTGCCGCCGTTGATTGAGGCCGATCAGGCGGTCGGCAGCATCCTGCCCGCCATCGCCGAACGCTTGGGCATCAACCCCAACGCTATCGTCGCCAGTGGCGGCGGTGACAACATGATGGGCGCCATCGGCACCGGCAACATTGCCCCCGGCGTGATCACCATGAGCCTGGGTTCATCGGGCACTGTGTATGCATTTGCCGACCAGCCCAACGTCAGCCCGCAGGCGTCGGTCGCGACGTTCTGCTCGTCCAGCGGCGGCTGGCTGCCACTGATCTGCACCATGAACCTGACCAACGCCACCGGGGTGATCCGCGAGCTGTTCGACCTCGACCTGGCCGCGTTCAACACCCTGGTCGAACAGGCCCCCATCGGCGCCGACGGCGTGAGCATGCTGCCGTTCCTCAACGGCGAACGCGTGCCTGCCCTGCCCCACGCCACCGGCAGCCTGCACGGCCTGACCATGACCAGCCTGACCCGCGCCAACCTGTGCCGTGCGGTGGTCGAAGGCACCACCTTCGGTCTGCGCTATGGCCTCGACCTGCTGCGCCAGACCGGCCTGCAAAGCCAGAGCATCCGTTTGATCGGCGGTGGCTCGAAAAGCCCGGTATGGCGGCAGATGGTTGCCGATATCATGAACACCGAAGTGATCTGCACCGAACAAAGCGAAGCCGCTGCCCTGGGCGCGGCGATCCAGGCGGCGTGGAGCCAGTCCGGCGAATCCCTGGCCAGCCTGTGCGACAAATGCGTGAGCGTCGACCCGGCCAGCCGGACCCTGCCGGTGGCGACCAGCGTCAGCGCCTATCAACAGGCTTACGAGCGCTATCAACAGCACGTGGCAACCCTTTAAGAGCGAACGACTATGTATCTGGTGTGTGGTGAAGCGCTGTTTGATTTCTTCAGCGAGGAAGACGCCAGCGGGCAGGCTTCCAAGGTCAATTACAAGGCGATTGCCGGCGGTTCGCCGTTCAACGTCGCGGTGGGCTTGCGTCGCCTGGGCATCGACGCCGGATTGTTCGGCGGTGTGTCCACCGACTTCCTTGGCCGTCGCTTGTTGCAGGTGCTCAAGGACGAAGGTGTCAGCGAGCAGTTCCTGGTGGAATTCGCCGCACCGACCACCTTGTCGATGGTCGCCGTGGGTGCCAATGGTTCACCGCAGTACAACTTCCGTGGCGAAGGCTGCGCCGACCGCCTGCTGGAAATCGACCACCTGCCCGCGCTGGGGGCTGACATTCGCGGCCTGCATATCGGCTCGTTTTCGCTGGTGGTGCAACCGATCGGCGACACCCTGCTGAGTTTGGTCAAGCGCGAAAGCGGCAAGCGCATGATCAGCCTCGACCCCAACGTGCGGCTCAACCCGCAGCCCGATATCCAGCTGTGGCGCAACCGCGTAGCGGAACTGGTCAAGCATGCCGACCTGATCAAGGTCAGCGACGAAGACCTGCACCTGCTCTACCCCGACCAGTCGCCGGAAAGCGTGCTGCAGGGCTGGCTGCAACACCGTTGCCAACTGGTTTTCCTGACCCGTGGTGGCGAGGGCGCCAGCGTCTACAGCCGCCAGCATGGCCACTGGTCTGCACCGGCGGTCAAGGTGGTGATGGCCGACACGGTGGGCGCCGGTGATACCTTCCAGGCCGCGTTGATTGCCTGGTTGACCGAGCAGCAACTGGATTCAGTGGAAGGCCTGCAACAGCTCACGCGTGCGCAGATCGACGCCATGCTGGGCTTTGCCATCCGCGCCGCGGCGTTGACCTGCACCAAGACCGGGCCGGACCTGCCGTATCGCCAACAGCTTGGATGAAGGTTTTGTCAGCCAGCTAAACATTAATCGATGGTTAATCCCGCACGTCGAGAGTGAAGTTGTACCCACTTGCGGAGAACCACCATGAAACTGCGCACCTTAATGCTCAGCGCCAGCCTGGCGCTGGCAGCGGTGTCAGGCCTGGCCCAGGCCGACGATCAACCTGCCGCTGCCAAACCCGTGCCTTACCGGTACGGCATGCCGATGAATATCGACAAGGTCCTGGCCATGAACGAAACCCCAACTGACGAATGCAAAGTCATCAAGGCGGATATCAAGTTCTTGGATAAGGCGGGCAAGGTGGAAGACGTGAGCTATCGGAAAATGTCCGACGCCTGCGATTTCCAGAACTGAGTCGATGAGGCAAACACGCCAAGCCCGCGCAAATAGGAGTAGTCTTGCGGGCTTGTCCTAAGGCTGAAAGGATTCGCCATGCTGTTGAGTTTCCGCACCCTCGCCACCTTCACCGCGCTGCTGTGCTTCGCCCTCGCGCTTATCTGGGGCCTGCGTCCCGACCTGCTGCTGTGGGTGTGGAGTGTCGAGTATTCCAGTGGCACCGGGCTGGTGTCGCGCCGCAACGCCGCGCTGTTCCTGGGCATCGGCATCATGTTCTACCGCGCACGTCACGCGCCGCCTTCAGACACGCGTCGTGCCCTCACCACCGGGTTTATCGCCGGGTGCCTGGTGCTGGCGGTGCTGGGGTTCAGTGAGTGGATCAATGGGAATGCCGGGCCGGGCATCTTGCTGGCGGTGGCAACGGAAACCGTATTGGGCCTGGCGTTCATCCAGGCCCACAGGTCTTCGGTGCATCACACTCAAGCGTCCAGCTAGTAGAGGCTGCGCCCTCCCGCTCGTTGCAGGGCGGGTGCATGGGTGTGCTTGAGGTCTTCACGCAACCCGGCGATCAGGTTGCAAATGGCGCGGCTGCTGTCGAGTTTTTCCGCGTTGATGCCTTTGACTTCCAAATCCACCCGGTCACGGTCGCGCTCGTCGTAGACCTTGATCGTCAGCGACGCATCTTCGGCTTTGGTGCATTCGCACCGTTTGGGCAGGAAACTTCCTTCAATAATGCTGCGAAGTTCTAATTCCGAAAGCATGGTCAACCTCTCCTTTCCTGAGACTGCCAACAGATTGTTATTAATCCCGCGGGCCCTTGCCCGCCACGTCTTACCGACCTTGGAAGACGCTTACAACACCCAAGCCTACTCGGCAAAATCGGCCCCTGTTGTAACCATTCCTCATAAGCACTGTGCTTGTTTATATAAGTTAAACCGTATCGACTAAATCGTCGCCGAACCGCTGCGATTAAACGTTTAACCCTGCATGTTTGTTTAAACGGCACCTTGCGCGGCGACCCTTTCAGCAACATGTCGCAAACTATCAAAGTTGATGTTCGCCCCGGAATTGATCGCCACCAGGGTCTGCCCGCGCAAATTGTGACTGGTCACGTATTCACGCAGGCCAGCTACCGCCAGCGCTCCGGACGGCTCGGTGATGGAGCGCGTATCGTCGTAGATCAGCTTGATCGCGCTGCACAACTGATCATTGCTGACCGTGATGACTTCATCCACCCAGTCGCGGCAGATCTCAAACCCATAAGCACCGACCTGCGCCACCGCCGTGCCGTCGGCAAACCCGTCGACACTGGGCAGCACCACCCGCTCACCGGCCCGCAGCGCCGCCAACAGGCAGCTGGACCCTTCGGGTTCGACGCCGATGATGCGCACCTCGGGCCGCAGGTATTTGACGTAGGCGGCGACCCCGGCGATCAGGCCACCGCCGCCCACCGGTACGAAGATCGCATCCAGGGGCCCCTGTTGTTGGCGCAGGATCTCCATGGCCACGGTGCCTTGGCCGGCAATCACCTCGGGGTCATCGAACGGCGAAACGAAGGTGCCCCCGGATTGCTCGGCCAGTTGCAACGCATGGGCCAGGGCAAAGGGGAAGCTCGCGCCGTGCAGCACCGCTTCCGCACCGCGCGAACGCACGCCCAGCACCTTGAGTTCCGGCGTGCTGCTGGGCATCACAATGCGCGCCTTGATCCCCAGCTCCCGCGCCGCCAGGGCCACACCTTGGGCATGGTTGCCCGCCGACGCGGTGACCACCCCGCGGGCCTTTTGCTCCGGCGTGAGCTGCACCAGCTTGTTGTAGGCGCCGCGGATCTTGAAGGAAAACGTCGGTTGCAGGTCTTCACGCTTGAGCAACACCTGGTTGCCCAGCAACGCCGACAAGGCCGGGGCCGCCTGCAAGGGCGTGCGCACCGCCAGGTCATAGACCGGGGCGGCGAGGATCTTTTTCACATAATGTTCAAGCAGTCCCGGGTCGGCGGTGTGGGGCGCGGTGCAGGTGCTCATGGGTGTCTCCTGGCTTTTTGTCAAAGACCCTGGAGACGGAAAAACAAAACCCGCCTCTAGGGCGGGTTTGGGTACAGCCGTGCGCTATCCCGCCAAATGAGGAATGGCGGTAATAATGCTTGGCTGGCTGCGGAAGGCTTGAAAAGTCATAGGGCGAAACTAACCGGCGACTGGCGGGCAAGTCAATGGCCAAGCGCCATTTCGTGGTGCTGGGGGTTACGTTTAATATACGAAACGTATACGCTTTGTATATCCCTACCGCACAGTGAAGACCATGGGCATCGTCAAGATCACCGACCAGCTGCATGAACAACTGCGCCTGGCCAGCGCCGCGATGGACCGCTCCATCAACGCCCAGGCCGAATTCTGGATCAAGATCGGCCTGCTCGCCGAACTCAATCCCAGCCTGCCCTACAACGAGCTGATCAACAAACTGTTGCTGGATAAGCCCGACCTGATCCGGGGGCGCCATTGATGATCAAGACCGCCGCACAACTGGCCGTGATGCGTGAATCCGGACGCCTGCTGGCCCAGGTTTTCACCATGCTCGATGGCTTCGTGGCCGCAGGCCGCTCCACCCTGGAGCTGGACAGCGCCGTCGAAGCCTTCATCCGCCATGACCTCAAAGCCCGTCCCGCCAGCCTCGGCCAATACGACTACCCCTACTCCATCAACACCTCGATCAACGAGGTGGTGTGCCATGGCATGCCCAGCGCCAAGGAGATTCTCAAGGACGGCGACATCATCAACATCGATATCACCCTGGAAAAAGGTGGCTATATCGCCGACGCCAGCAAGATGTACATGATCGGCACCGTCGCCCCCAAAGCCCGGCGCCTGGTGGAGATGACCTTCGAAGCCATGTGGGCCGGCATCCGCCAGGTCAAGCCCGGCGCCCGCCTGGGCGATATCGGCCATGCCATCCAGAGCCACGCGCAGGCCAACGGCTACAGCGTGGTGCGCGAATATTGCGGCCACGGCATCGGCCGGCAGATGCATGAAGAACCGCAGGTGTTGCACTTCGGTCGTCCCGGCACCGGGCTGGAACTGCGTGAAGGCATGGTGTTCACCGTCGAGCCGATGCTCAACCAGGGCAGCGCCAAAGTGCGCAGCCTGAAGGATGGCTGGACGGTGGTGACCAAGGACAACAGCTTGTCGGCGCAGTGGGAGCATACCGTGGCGGTGACGGCGGATGGTTTTGAAGTCCTGACCCTGCAGGTGCAGACTGGCGAATGACCTGTGGCGAGGGAGCTTGCTCCCGCTGGGCTGCGCAGCGGCCCTAAAGAAAGGCGCGCTACGCACGCCAACGGGAGCAAGCTCCCTCGCCACATTTACATCGTCGTACCCGCTATCCGTTTCATCCCGGGGTTGTTGAACAACATCACCGAGTCACCACACCTGGCCCTGGCGCTTCAACTCCAGGCGCCGCACGAATTCCTCCAGCACCAGGCCATACAGGTCGTCCTGCAAGTAAGCATCCTCGATGCCGGCGTCCAGGTTAGGGTTGTCGTTGACCTCGATCACCACCACCTTGTCGCCGGACTGCTTGAGGTCGACGCCGTAGAGGCCATCGCCGATCAGGTTGGCGGTCTTCACGGCCAACTCCACCACCGCCTTGGGCGCCTCGTGGACCGCCAGGGTGCGGCATTCGCCGTTGATGGCCTGGCCGATGGCCTTGTGGTTGTAGATCTGCCAATGGCCCTTGGACATAAAGTATTGGCAGGCAAAGATCGGCTTGCGGTTGAGTACGCCGATGCGCCAGTCGTACTCGGTGTAGAAGAATTCCTGGGCCAGCAACAGCACCGAATGTTCGAACAACTCGGCGGTGGCCTTGAGCAAGGCTGCCTGGCTTTCCACCTTGATGACCCCACGGGAAAAGCAACCATCGGGGATCTTCAAGACCAACGGGAACCCGAGGCGCTCGCCGACCCGTTCGAAGTCTTGCGGTCGCTCTTTGTAAAGAATCTCGGTGGCGGGCATGCCCAGTTGATGACTGTTGAGCAGGTCAGTGAGATAGACCTTGTTGGTACAGCGCAGGATCGACGCCGGGTCATCCATCACCACCAGGCCTTCGCTTTCGGCTTTCTTGGCGAAACGATAGGTGTGGTTGTCGACGCTGGTGGTCTCGCGGATCAGCAAGGCGTCGTATTCGGCCAGGCGCGCATAGTCCTTGCGCTCGATCAGGTCGACATCGATACCCAGGCCCTTGCCTACGCGAATGAAATTATCCAACGCCTGGGCATTTGACGGTGGTAGTTGTTCCTGGGGATCGTGCAGGATGGCCAGGTCGTAACGCGCCAGGCGGCGTGAGCGAGGCTGGCGCCAGATCTTGCGGCTGAAGTTGTCCAGCGCATGAGCGAATTGATCTTCCTGGTCATCGCGCAACTTGTGTAATACGCCGGACTTGATCCCTTCGATATGCCAGCCGTTATGCTGTTTGAAACCCACTAACAAAATAGGACAGGGGAAGGCTTCAAACAATTGCCGGGCCAGATCCTGCAACGGTTCTATAGTCGTCCGTCCAAAATAAAGTGTCAGGGTAAAGCCTTCGGTATTGCTGTAAAGATGATGACTCAAGGCTTTATCGAGGGTTTTGTCCAAGTCGTCCAAGGCCAGGCCGTACAACGCCTTTTTCGTCAGTTCGCTGATGGTGCGCACCGACGGAATCACCTTGTGCCCGCGTGCTTCGGCCAGCAACGAGCAGTAATAACCGTGCCCCAGGTATTTGTAGCTGCGGCACAGGTTGATCACCTGCACACGCTTGCCTGACTGGTTTTCCCGAGTCTGTTCCAGGTACTCCTGGGCGGTGATGATGTCTTCGCTGGGGAAGTAGGAGGCCCAGTCTTCCTTGCGCTCGACAATGATCACTACTTGACGGGCGCCTGTGAGGGGGGCGGAAAAATAACCCTGGCTCGTTATTGTCGCCGCGACAGTTTGCTCCGATACTTCACGCCAATGACTTTGTACCGCCGACATAATAATTGATCCGCTTTAGAGAACTCGACCTTTTCTATTAAGCACGATCTTTTAGAGAAGTCCCGTTTCGTTACGTAACTTTTATGGCGGTCATATGGCACTTTCTTTTCGCGTTGCATCCCCCTTCGATGTGCCTGAATTAATGGCACTGGAACAGCAGTGTTTCACCACTGA
Organism: Pseudomonas sp. QC2; assembly: GCF_002859085.1. Lineage (NCBI taxonomy): Bacteria > Pseudomonadati > Pseudomonadota > Gammaproteobacteria > Pseudomonadales > Pseudomonadaceae > Pseudomonas > Pseudomonas sp. QC2. Next base: position 71,508 of record NZ_PKKS01000008.1, on the reverse strand, counting down.
CCGACTCTCATCGCGTCGTTTTCAATGGATGATCAGCCGCGCCCATGGCCAATTGCTGGTGGCGGAAGAAGACGGGCAACTGCTCGGCTATGCACTGGTGCTGTTTCGGCGTGGCAGCGCGTGCGCGCGCTTGTATTCCATCGCTATCGCCGCGCACTTACGCGGCGTTGGGCTGGGCCAGCAGTTGCTCAAGCGTGCCGAGGCCTGTGCGGCAGCGCACGCTTGTGCGCACCTGCGCCTTGAAGTGCGCACCGACAACCCAGGCGCCCTGGCGCTGTATGAACGCAATGGCTACCGGCGCTTTGCCGTGGTCAACGACTATTACGAAGACCACAGCCCTGCCCTGCGCCTGGAAAAAACCTTGCTCACGCCACCTGCTTGATCCCGGCCTTGGCTTCCAACTCGCGCACCAGCGGCAATACGCGCTTGCCGAAGTACTCGACTTCCTCCTGGAAGTGCAGGAAACCCGCCAGCACCAGGTCCACACCCACCGCTTTGAGCGCGACGATACGCTCGGCGATCTGCTGTGGCGTGCCGATCAGGTTGGTCTTGAAGCCATCGTTGTACTGCACCAGGTCTTCAAAGCTGGACTTGGCCCAGTTGCCCTCGCCTTCCGGTGAGGCCTTGCCCGCTTGCTTCGCGGCGTCGCCAAACGCGTTGACGGCTTCCGGGTCGGCTTTGTCGATGATTTCCGCCAGCACCGCACGGGCTTCCTCTTCAGTGTCGCGGGCGATCACGAAGGCGTTGACGCCGACTTTGACCGAATGGTTATTCGCCGCCGCCTTGGCGCGAATGTCATCGACCTGGGCCTTGATGCCTTCCGGGGTGTTGCCGTTGGTGAAGTACCAGTCCGACACCCGAGCGGCCATATCCCGCGCCGCCCGCGAGCTGCCGCCCTGGAACACTTCCGGCTGGCCCAGCGGCTTGGGCTTGAGGGTGTAGTTGTTGAAGCGGTAGAAATCGCCCTTGAATGTGAAGTCGTCCTGGGTCCAGATGCCTTTGAGGGCGCGGATGAACTCTTCGGAACGGCGATAGCGCTCGTCGTGTTCCAGCCAGTGTTCGCCAATGGCCTGGAACTCACCCTTGAACCAACCGCTGACGATATTCACCGCGATACGGCCATTGGTGAGCTGGTCGATGGTTGCCAATTGCTTGGCCGCCAGCGCCGGTTGCCACGGGCCAGGCAGGATCGCGGCGATGACCTTGAGCGTGGTGGTCGCAGCCAGCAGCGCATGGCTGAACGCCACGGATTCATGCTGGTTTTCGGCACCGTAGCCGGCGGTGAAGCGGATCTGGGTGAGACCGTATTCGAAGCCGGCCGCCTCGGCCAATTGCGCCAGTTTGCGGTTGTAATCAATGCCCCAATGGGTGCGTTGTTCGATCTTGCTGACCACCAGCCCACCGCTGACGTTGGGCACCCAATAGGCAAATTTCACGGCTTGCTGACTCATCGAGCGGTACCTCGTACATAGGGATGTACCCAGGGCTTGAGCAGCAAGCGTGCCAGGCCACGAGAAACGCCCGCGCCATGAGGGTTGCGGCGAAAAAACCCGGCAGGCACGGCTTGCCGGCGAATGTCAGGGATTGCGACGGTTTGCTGGATCGCTGTTGCTGGGGCAACAGCACAGGCCGTGAAGGGCGCGTAAACATTGGCCCTGGCACCCGGCACGGACTGTGCAATCACTCTTCGCATTGATCACTGCCCCGGAGCCTTGCCCATGACCGAACAACACGTCATCAACCCGCTGTCCACCGGTGTCGACTACCCGACCCTGGCCGCTCGCTTTCGGCCGATTTTCCAGCGCATCGCCGACGGTGCCTTGGCGCGCGAACAACAGCGCACCCTGCCCCACGAGCCGATCCAGTGGCTCAAAGAGGCCGGCTTTGGCGCGGTGCGGGTGCCGGTGGAGTACGGCGGCGGCGGCGCGTCCCTGCCGCAGTTATTTGAGTTGCTGATCGAGCTGGCCGAAGCCGACTCCAATGTCCCTCAGGCCCTGCGCGGGCATTTTGCCTTTGCCGAAGACCGTCTGAACGCGCCGCCCAGTGCCGGCCGCGACCTGTGGTTCAAGCGTTTCGTGGACGGCGATATCGTCGGCTGCGCCTGGACCGAGATCGGCAATGTAGCCATCGGCGATGTGGTCACCCAGGTCAGCCCTGACGGCGACAGCTGGAAGCTCAACGGTGAAAAGTTCTACAGCACCGGCAGCATTTTCGCCGACTGGATCGATGTGTACGCCCAACGCAGCGACACCGGCGCCGATGTGATCGCCGCCACCCGCGCCCGCCAGCCGGGCGTGGTGCACAGCGATGACTGGGACGGCTTTGGCCAGCGCACCACCGGCAGCGGCACGTCGCGCTTTACCGATGCGGTGGTGGACGCGGACAACGTCATCGACTTTGCCACCCGATTCAAATACCAGACCGCGTTTTACCAACTCGTGTTACTGGCCAGTCTGGCTGGCATTGGCCGTGCGGCATTGCGCGATGTGGCGCATCAGGTGCGCAGCCGCAAACGCATCTACAGCCATGGCAATGCGCCCCATGTCAGCCAGGACGCACAGGTTCAACAGGTGGTGGGCGAAGTGGCTGCGCTGGTCTACGCCGCCGAGGCCAGCGCGTTGAAAGCGACGCTGCCGGCGCAACGCGCGTACGTGGCGCGCTTTGGTGGGGATGATGCAGTGGAGCGTGAGGCCAACGTGGCGGCGGAGATTGAGTCGGCTACCGCGCAGGTGGTGGTGTCTGAGTTGATCCAGCGTGCGACCAGTGAATTGTTCAATGCATTAGGGGCTTCGGATGTGCGCCAGGGGAAAGCGCTGGATCGGCACTGGCGGAATGCGCGGACTGTGTCGTCGCATAATCCGGTGATCTACAAGGCAAGGATTGTGGGGAATTGGGTGATCAATGGGGTTGAGCCGCCGTTTGTTTGGCAGATTGGAAATGGGCCAGGGACGGGGGCTTGAGTTGGCTGTTGCAAGATCAAAAGCAGGCCGATGTCTACCTGATGTATGGAGATCAAACTGTGGGAGGGGGCTTGCCCCCGATGGCGGTGTGTCAGCTCATGCATCTGTGACTGCCCCACTGCTATCGGGGGCAAGCCCCCTCCCACATTTGGACCGCGATCGACAGGTGCCACACCGGTCGGTTCTAAGGCCGCCGCGCTTTTGCTTTTGATCTTAGGCGCCCCGTCAACCCTGTGTCCGGTCCGTACAGGCTTTATAACGCATATGCCCCCCCAATCAGAAGGCCAATTTGTAGCCGATAGCCATGAGCATGACCGCCAAACACGGCCGCAACACCCCATCCGGCAACTTGCCAGTCATATGGCTACCGATATAGATCCCCGGCAACGACCCCATCAACAAAAACCCCAACAAATGCCAATCCATATTCCCCATGCTGGCATGCCCCAACCCCGCCACCAGGGTCAGCGGCACAGCATGCGCGATCTCAGTCCCGACCAGCCGTCGCGTAGCCAGAAACGGATACAGAATAAACAACGCCACAGTCCCCAGCGCACCCGCACCGATGGAGGTCAGGGCAACCATGGTCCCCAGGATCGCACCCGTCACCACCGTCAACACATTCAGGTTGCGCGGACTCATGTGATAGTCATCGCCCGCATGCCGCTGGGCAAACGCCAATAGGCTTTTCTTGAACAGAATCGCCAGCGCCGTCAGCAGCAACACCACACCAAGCGCCTGCTTGATCACCGCGTTCATCGCACTGGGATCAGTGTGCAGGCTGGCCAGGAACCAAAGCGTCAGCAACACCGCAGGCACGCTGCCCAAGGTCAGCCAACCGGTGATTGTCCAGTCAATGTTCTTGTTCTTGCCATGCACCAGCACCCCACCGGACTTGGTGATCGCCGCGTACAACAAGTCGGTACCCACCGCCGTGGCCGGGTTGATGCCGAACCACAGCAGGATCGGGGTCATCAACGAGCCCCCGCCCACACCGGTCATCCCTACGATAAAACCAACGATCAGGCCAGCCACCACGAAACCAACATTACCTACATCCATTAACGCTACCTGCGGCCTTATAAATTTCTGGCCGCAGGATAGCGATTTTTCTTATAACGACTTATATCAATATGATCTGACTTTATGCCTTTTAGCTCAGGCGATGGCAGACGTAGGCTTGGGTTTGATACGGAAAGGCAACCGTGTCACGCCCCTTCAACGCCGGGTGGGTGTCGATCAGCGCTTGCAATTGCGCGGTGACACTCGCCTTGGGCCCATCAGCCAGCGCGGCGATAAAGCTCACGGAGAGGAAGCGATCCATGATCACCTCCTGAGGGCTGCCGACATGGTTGTAGGGAAAACAGGTCACGTCGGGGGCGGAAAAGTACATGCCGTTGAAGGCCTCGCGCCAGAGCCCGGTATGAAAACGCGGGGTGTCGCCCTCGTAGGGCGTGATGATGTCAGTGATGGCTGCGACCCAATCCACCGACTCATCGCGCACGTTCCACACCAGGCCAAGGCGGCCGCCTGGCTTGAGCACGCGATGGATTTCCGCCAGGGCAGCCTCGGTGGAAAACCAGTGGAATGCCTGGGCGCATACCACCGCGTCAGCGCTGGCGGAAGGCAATGGGATGGATTCGGCGGTGCCATTGACCAGGCGCACATCCGGCAGCAGTTTGCGCAACTGCGCCCCCATCGCCGCCACGGGCTCGACGGCGGTCAACGTCGGCGCCAGGGTGCTGAGCAAACGGGTGAACTTGCCGGTGCCGGCACCCAGGTCAACCACGCTCGACTGTGCGTCGATGCGCAAGGTCTCGGCCAGCCAGCCCGTGAGTTGCCTTGGATAATCCGGCCGACCTTGGGCGTAGGTCACGGCCTGGGTAGAGAAACCTTGTTGAGCAGACGTGTGAACACCAGTCATTGCCAATCTCTCCTCGGGTAAAGCGGGGGCACAGTGTGCGCCCTCCCGCGTTTATTTTCTAATCGCTGCATCCAATCGTGCGTGCCATGGGTAGTCCTTTCAGTCACCCCGCTGTTTTACTGAAATGGAGAAGTACCCATGAACGCTAAAGCACTGTTCTGCCTCACCGCCCTGCTCGCCGCCGCACCCGCAGCCTTTGCCCAGACCGGCTTGCCCGACAGCATCAAAGTGCCGGACGGCCACAAGGTGGCGCTGGAGACCACCGGCGTCGGCGAAATCACTTACGAGTGCCGCGACAAAGCCAACGCCGCCGGCCAGACCGAATGGACCTTCGTCGGCCCCAAGGCCGTGCTGAATGACCGCAGCGGCAAGCAAGTCGGCACCTATTTCGGCCCGCCCGCCACCTGGCAGGCCAAGGACGGTTCGACAGTCACCGGCACCCAGCTGGCCGTGGCGCCGTCCGGTGCGGGCAACCTTCCCTACCAACTGGTCAAGGCCAACCCGGCCGAAGGCAAGGGCACGATGAGCGGTGTGAGTTACATCCAGCGGGTTGCTTTAGAGGGGGGCGTAGCACCGAACAGCGCGTGCACGGCGGCCAACAAGGGCAAGCAGGAAATGGTCAAGTACAAGGCTGATTACATCTTCTGGGCAGCCAACTGAACAAATACGGCTACGCTGCCCCCAATGACGTTGGTTGGGGGGAGCACCGCGTGTTTGATTACGAAGCCTGTCTGCTGGCCTGCGCCCGTGGCGATCAACGCGCCTTGCGCGCGCTCTATCAGCAGGAAAGCAGCCATCTGCTTGGCGTGGCGCTGCGTATCGTCAGGGACAAGTCCCTGGCCGAAGATATCGTGCATGACGCGTTCATCAAGATCTGGCGCGGCGCCGGCAGCTTTGACCCCAGTCGCGGGTCGGCCCGTGGCTGGGTGTTCAGCGTGACCCGGCACCTGGCGCTCAACGTCGTGCGTAACCCTTATCGCGAAGTCCCGTTGGGCGACGAACATGAGCCAGTCGCTGCGACCGACACCTTTGAGTTCAGCGCACGCACGGGGCAAGTCCACACCTGCCTGGAGCAGCTCGACCCGACCCGTCGCACGTGCATCCTGCATGCCTATGTCGACGGTTATTCCCACAGCGAAATCGCCCAGAAACTCGACACCCCGCTGGGGACCGTCAAGGCCTGGATCAAACGTAGCCTCGCCGCGCTGCGGGAGTGCATGACATGAGCAACCCACTGGACGAACTGGCCAGCGAATACGTGCTGGGCACCCTGCCTGGCGAACAACGCGCGGAAGTGGAACAGCGCCTGAGCCACGACGCCGAGTTACGCGCCGCAGTGGACGCCTGGGAGCAACGCCTGTTGCCGTTGACCGCCTTGGCGGAGCCCGTGCCCCCCTCCTCTGAGTTGTGGCCACGCATCGAACGCAGCACCGCCGGCGCCCGCACACCCTGGTGGGACCTGCTCGCCGTATGGCGTGGCCTGGCCGGTGCCGGGCTGGTGGCTACGCTGGTGCTGGCCGCGCTGCTGCTGACCCGTCCGCCCAACCTGGAACCCAGCTTTGTGGTGGTGCTGGTGGCCCCGCAGAACCAGGCGCCGGGCTGGGTGATTCAGGCCAGCAATAACCAGCAGATTCAGTTGATCCCATTGGGCGTGATGGACGTACCGGCGGACAAGGCCCTGCAGTTCTGGACCAAGGGCGATGGTTGGCAAGGGCCGGTGTCGCTGGGGTTGGTCAAACCCGGCCAGACGCTGTCGGTGCCGTTGGACAAGTTGCCGCCGCTGACGCAGAACCAGCTGTTCGAACTGACCCTGGAAGACCCGCGCGGCTCGCCGACCGGCAAGCCCACCGGGCCGATCCAGGCGATCGGCCGCGCCGTCAAAGTGCTGTGATCAGGCGACGCTGGGCAACCACACCCGGAACCGCGCGCCGCCCAATGGCGACGCCAATGCGGTCAAGGTGCCGCCCTGGGCCTCCAAGGCGCGCCGGCTGATGGCCAGGCCCAGGCCGAAACCGCCGGTGGCGCGGTCACGGCTGCGGTCCAGGCGGTAGAACGGCTCGAAGATGCGTTCACGCTGGTCGAGCGGGATGCCGATACCGTCATCGTCGACCCAGATTTCACAGCCCTTGGGGCACACCTTGACGCCCACCTGGATGCGTTTGTCGCAGTAACGCGTGGCATTGCGCAGCAGGTTCTGCAAGGCACGGGCGGTGAGGCGCGGATCTAGACTGAACCGCTCCACGGCGCAATCGAGCGCCACGTCGATGACGATCTCGGGGTTTTCCAGTTCGTCATCGACGCTGCCAAGCACACTGTCGATAAACTCATCGAGCACCACCTCGACCCGCTCCGGCAGTTGCGCCGGGTTTTGCAGGCGGCTGTAGGAAAGCAGCTCCAGCACCAGTTCATCCAGCTCGCGGATATGCGCCACCAGGCTTTGCAGGCGTTCGCGGCTGGCCTCGGGCAAGTCTTCGGAAAGCGCCAGGGCCAGGCCGAAATCCAGGCGTGTGAGCGGTGTGCGCAGTTCATGGGAGACGGCGTTGAGTAGGTCGCGCTGCTGGTTGAGCAGGTGCTCGATGTCGTCGGCCATGGTGTCGAATACCGAGGCCAGACTGCCGATGCTGGAGCTGGCCGGGATACGCGTGCGCTCGGCCAGGTTGCCCTGGCCCAATTGCCCGGCGGTGCTTTTCAAGCGCTCGAGGTCGCGCCAGTGCGGACGCAGCCACACCAGCAGGCACGCCAGCAGCGCGGCGACGATCAGCACGTTGATGGCCCAGTACAGCACGTTCATGTCCATCGGATCCGGCGGGATCGTCAGCTTGACCACGAATTGCTCATTGATCGGCGAGCTGATTTCCTCCATCCAGCCCCATTCCCCAAGGCGCACCACCGATTTGCCTTGCTCCAGCAGTTTTTCCTGCGCGGGGCTATAGCTGGCGTCCTGGCGCAGCAGCAACTGCACTTTGAGCGGCGCGAAGTCGTGGCCCAATTGCTCGGTCACCTGTGACCAGCGTTCCACCGGCGCCCGCAGGTATTGCTTGACGATCAGCTTCTGCTGGCCGCGGGTCTGCTCGATGTTGTAGTTCATGTAGCGGTGTTCAAACAGCTGGATCACCAGCGAGGGGATCAAGTAGATCGCCAGGCTGTAGGTGACGATGGTGATCAGGTAGAGGCGCAGCAGTACACGAAACATGGCTCAGCATTCCCACTCGGAACGGCTGAACAGGTAGCCCTTGCCCCACACCGTCTTGATCTTGCGCGCCTCACCGGCGTTGTCATCGAACTTGCGGCGCAGCTTGGAGATGGCTACATCCACCGAACGGTCGGTGCCGTTGAACTCGATACCGCGCAAGCGCTGCAGGATCTGGTCGCGGCTGAGCACTTCGCCGGCGTGCCGCGCCAGCACCACCAACAGGTTGTATTCACCGCTGGACAGCTCCACCGACTGCTCGCGCCAGGTCACGGTGCGTTCCGACAGGTCGATGCACAGGTTGCCCATGATGATCTGGTCGTTGGCCGCCTGGGGCTCGGACAAACTGCTGCGCCGCAGCAATGTACGGACACGGGCGAGCAGCACACGCGGCTCGCAGGGTTTGGTCACGTAATCGTCGGCGCCCATTTCCAGGCCCAGCACCTGGTCGTGGCTGTCGTCGCGGGCGGTGAGCATCAGGATCGGCAAGCCCGCCGAATCGGCGCGCAACAGGCGGCACACCTGCAGGCCGTCGAGGCCGGGCAGCATCAGGTCGAGGATCACCAGGTCCGGCGGATTCAGGCGGGCGCGTTCGCGGACGTGGTCGCCGCGGCTGAGCACGCTGACTTGGTAGTCATTGCGTTCCAGGTAGCTGGCAATCAGCTCGGAGAGTGCGGCGTCGTCTTCCACCAGGAGGATGTTGGGCATGGTGTTTCCAAATAATGCGGTTTGTTGGTGTGGTGCAGGATTGTGCAAGGATATACGCCCCCGGCGCCCCGCGCGCCGCACCTTACATTTCTTCACACACGGCCTACACAGCTTCACAGCACCACGGCGCAGGTGACTTTAGGATGCGCCAGTCAATATTGGGATAAGAGCATGTCGAAGAATCTGTTTGCGCCGTTTTGCCTGCTGGCCCTCACCCTGGCGCTGAGCGCGTGTGACAACTCCGCCGCCGAGGCACCGGAAATGCCCCTGGCCAAAGTGCGCATCGAAACCCTCGCAGCCAAGCCCCTGTCCATCACCAGCGAACTGAGTGGGCGCATTGCCGCGCCGCGCATTGCCGAGGTGCGCGCACGGGTCGCCGGCGTGGTGATGCAGCGGGTGTTCAAGGAAGGCCACGACGTGAAACAGGGCGACGTGCTGTTTCGCATTGACCCCGCGCCGTTCAAGGCCGATCTCGACAGCGCCCAGGCCAATCTGAGCAAGGCCGAGGCCAATGCCTTCCAGGCGCGCCTGCAAGAGCAGCGCTACAGCCAGTTGGTGGAAGGCAACGCCATCAGCGGCCAGGACTACGACAACGCCCGCGCCGCCGTGCGCCAGACCAACGCCGAGGTCGCCGCCAACAAGGCGGCGGTCGAGCGCGCCAAGCTGAACCTGGGCTACGCCACCGTGACCGCGCCGATTTCCGGGCGCATCGGCCGGGCGCTGGTGACGGAAGGCGCACTGGTCGGCCAGAACGAGGCCACGCCGCTGGCGATCATCCAGCAACTGGACCCGATCCACGCCGACCTGACCCAGTCCACCCGCGAGCTGAATGATCTGCGCCGGGCCTTCCGCGCCGGCAGCTTGAAGCAGGTCGGCCAGGACCAGGCCAAAGCCACGCTGATCCAGGACGACGGCAGTCTCTACCCATTGCCGGGCAAATTGCTGTTCGCCGAGATCAGCGTCGACCCCGGCACCGGGCAGATCATCCTGCGCAGCGAATTCCCCAACCCGGACCTCGACCTGCTGCCCGGCAGCTTTGTACGGGTGCGCCTGGAACAGGCCGTCGACAAGCAAGGCATCAGCGTGCCGCAACGCGCCATCACCCGTGACAGCGCCGGCATTCCGATGGTGCTGCTACTGGACGCCGAGCAAACGGTGACCCAGCAACCGGTGGAGTTGGGCGCGGTGATCGAGGACCGCTGGATCGTCAGCAGCGGCCTCAAGCCCGGTGACCGTATCGTCGTCGAAGGCCTGCAACATGCGCGCCCCGGTGAAAAAGTTGAAGTGGACGCTAGCCCGCTCGTAAAGGAATAACCTGTCATGCCGCAGTTCTTTATTGACCGCCCGATCTTCTCCTGGGTGGTGGCCCTGTTTATCCTGCTGGCCGGCGCGCTCGCCATCCCGCAACTGCCGGTGGCGCAGTACCCCAACGTCGCGCCGCCGAAAGTCGAGATCTATGCGGTGTACCCGGGCGCTTCGGCCCAGACCCTGGACGAAAGCGTGGTCAGCCTGATCGAGCAGGAGCTCAACGGCGCCGATCACCTGCTGTATTTCGAGTCGCAGAGCAGCCTGGGCTCGGCCACCATCACCGCGACGTTCCAGCCGGGCACCAACCCGGAAATGGCTCAGGTTGACGTGCAAAACCGCCTCAAGGCCGTGGAACCGCGCCTGCCGCAAGCGGTGACCCAGCAAGGTTTGCAGGTGGAGAAAGTCTCCGCCGGCTTCCTGCTGCTGGTGACCCTCACGTCCAACGACGGCAAGCTCGATGACGTAGCGCTCAGTGACTACCTCGCGCGCAACGTGATGAACGAACTCAAGCGCCTGGACGGTGTGGGCAAGGCCCAGCTGTACGGTGCCGAGCGCGCCATGCGCATCTGGATCGACCCGCAGAAACTGATCGGTTTCAACCTCACCCCGGCAGATGTGAACGCCGCCATCAGCGCGCAGAACGCCCAGGTGTCTGCCGGCAGCATCGGTGATTTGCCAGGGACGAACAGCCAGGAAATCACCGCGGCGGTGCTGGTCAAGGGCCAGTTGTCGACGCCGGCCGAATTCGCCGACATCGTGCTCAAGGCCAACCCGGACGGTTCCACCGTGCGCATCGGCGACGTTGCGCGAGTGGAAGTCGGTAGCCAGGAATACCAGTTCTCCACGCGCCTGAACGGCAAACCGTCCACCGCGGTCAGCGTGCAACTATCACCGGGTGCCAACGCGCTGAACACTGCGACGCGGGTGCGGGCGAAGATGGACGAGTTGTCGCGCTTCTTCCCGGCCAATGTGGAATACAAGATCCCGTACGACACTTCGCCGTTCGTCAAAGTCTCGATCACCAAGGTGGTCTACACGTTGCTCGAGGCGATGGCGCTGGTGTTTGCGGTGATGTTCCTGTTCCTGCAGAACGTACGTTACACGCTGATCCCCACGCTGGTGGTGCCGATTGCGTTGATGGGCACCTTCGCGACCATGTTGTTGCTGGGCTTTTCGATCAACGTACTGACCATGTTCGGCATGGTGTTGGCGATCGGCATCCTGGTGGACGATGCGATCGTGGTGGTGGAGAACGTCGAGCGGATCATGGCCACCGAGGGCCTGTCGCCCAAGGACGCGACCAAGAAGGCCATGGGCCAGATCACCGGCGCGATCGTCGGCATCACGCTGGTGCTGGTGGCGGTGTTCCTGCCGATGGGGTTCATGGCGGGTTCGGTCGGGGTGATCTATCAGCAGTTCTCGCTGTCGATGGCCACCTCGATCCTGTTCTCGGCGTTCCTGGCCCTGACCTTGACCCCGGCCCTGTGCGCCACCTTGCTCAAGCCGATTGCCAAGGGCGAGCACCACGCCAAGGGCGGTTTCTTCGGCGGGTTCAACAAGCGCTTCGAACAGCTCACCGACCGCTATGAAGGCTGGGTGGCCTACGCCCTCAAGCGCAGCGGCCGCTACCTGTTGATTTACCTGGTGCTGCTGGTCGGCCTGGGATGGATGTTCAGCCGCCTGCCCTCCTCGTTCCTGCCGGTGGAAGACCAGGGCTACACCATCACTGACATCCAGTTACCTCCGGGTGCGAGCAAGAACCGCACGGTGCAGGTGGCCGAGCAGATCGAAGCGCACAACGCCGGGGAGCCTGGGGTGGGTGATACCACCATGATCATGGGGTTCAGCTTCTCCGGCTCGGGGCAGAACGCGGCGCTGGCGTTTACCACGCTCAAGGATTGGTCGGAACGCAGCAGCGATGACTCTGCGTCCTCGATTGCCGACCGTGCCAACATGGCCTTCAGCGAGCTCAAGGACGCGATCGCCTATGCGATCCTGCCGCCGCCGGTGGATGGCCTGGGCACGTCCAGCGGCTTCGAATTCCGCTTGCAGGACCGTGGTGGTGTCGGCCATGCCGCCTTGATGGCGGCGCGCACCGAGTTGCTGGCCGCCGCCGCAAAAAGCCCGATCCTGGCCAACGTGCGCGAAAGCGCCCTGGCCGAGGCCCCGCAAGTGCAGTTGGAGGTGGACCGCAAGCAGGCCAACGCGCTGGGCGTGTCGTTTGCCGACGTCGGCAACGTGCTGTCCTCAGCCATCGGTTCGGCCTACATCAATGACTTCCCCAACCAGGGCCGCATGCAGCGGGTGGTGGTGCAGGCCGAGGGTGACCAGCGCAGCCAGGTGGCGGACTTGATGAAGATCAACGTGCGCAACAACGCCGGGAAGATGGTGCCGTTGTCGGCGTTTGTCGAAGCCAAGTGGACCCAGGGCCCGACGCAGTTGACCCGTTACAACGGCTACCCGGCCATCGCGATTTCCGGCGAAGCGGCACCGGGGCACAGCACCGGTGAGGCGATGGATGAGATCCAGCGCTTGGTCAGCCAGTTGCCGGCCGGCCTGGGCCAGGAATGGACCGGATTGTCGCTGCAGGAGCGACTGTCCGGTGCCCAGGCACCGTTGCTGCTCGGCCTGTCGCTGCTGATCGTATTCCTGTGCCTGGCGGCATTGTATGAAAGCTGGTCGATTCCGACCTCGGTGTTGCTGGTGGTGCCGTTGGGCGTGCTCGGTGCGGTGGTGGCCGTCTCCTTGCGCGGCATGCCCAACGATGTGTTCTTCAAGGTCGGCTTGATCACCATCATTGGCTTATCGGCGAAAAACGCGATCCTGATCATCGAGTTTGCCAAGGACCTGTACGACCAGGGTGAAGACCTGATCACCGCCACCTTGAAGGCTGCGCGGTTGCGCTTACGGCCGATCATCATGACGTCCCTGGCGTTCATCCTCGGCGTGGTGCCGCTGGCGATTGCCACGGGGGCCAGCTCGGCCAGCCAGCAGGCGATCGGTACCGGGGTGATCGGCGGGATGATCACCGCGACGCTGGCGGTGGTGTTTGTGCCGGTGTTTTTTGTGGTGGTGATGAAGCTGGTCAAAAAAGGCCCCAAGTAGACACAGGTAAAATGTGGGAGGGGCCTTGCCCCCGATGACCATAGGCATCTACACAACGCTGTAGCAACCACGCTAACCACGATGCGAAGCGAGTCGCTGTTGATCTTGATCTTGACCCTGCTTTTGATCTCAGGCGCCCCGTCAAACACGCTGGCCGGAATTCGACAGGGATTTGGGGGGTAAACCGGCAGGGATGCCGGTTTAGCCGCCCCGCGCCATGGAGGGCGCGTGGCGGCGGCCCCCCAAATACCTGTCGGATTACGGGCACACCGAGCGTGAGCGAGGTGCCGAGTGTTGGGGCAAGAGCCTTTTGGTTACTTTTGGGCTCCTTTCAAAAGTGACCCGCCGTAAGGGCGGAACCCATACCAGCCGTTACCTAAATAACGGATATGTACCCGGTCTGATCCAACATCCTGGTCGTCTACCAGGCCGCCAACGGGAGCAAGCTCCCTCGCCACAGGTCCGACGCCCTACCCAGAATTGTGTAGCAGTCACCTGATGAATCGACTGACACACCGCTATCGGGAGCAAGCCCCCTCCCACAAGGGTTATGGGTTGTATTCGGGATCAGGTACAGTCTACTGACACCTCGTCAGCTGTGAGTTTCTATGCCCTTCCTGGCCCGCACCCACCCTCGCCTCTCCGCCGCCGCCGTGCTCGGCCTTGCCGTGGGCCTCCTGGCGCCGGCCGACACCCTCGTCAGCAAAATCCTCATCGGCTGGAACGCCGGGGTCTGGACTTATCTGGTGCTGATGCTGTGGCTGACCCGCCGCGCCAAGGCCGAGGACGTGAAGCGCATCGCCGAGGTCGAAGATGAAAACGCCGGGCTGGTGCTGTTCACGGTGTGCATCGCCGCCATTGCCAGCCTGGCGACCATCACCTTCGAACTGGTCGGCAGCAAAGACCTGGCCACCTCCGAACGTCTGCTGCACTACGGCTTTACCGGGCTGACCGTGATCGGTTCATGGCTGCTGATCGGGGTGATTTTCAGCGTGCATTACGCCCGCCTGTATTACACCTGGGACGGCAAGGAGCCGGCGCTGCGCTTTGCCGAAGGGCTGCTGACCCCCAACTATTGGGACTTCCTGTACTTCTCTTTCACCATTGGCGTGGCGGTGCAGACCTCTGATGTGGGCGTCGCCACCCGGGGCATGCGCAAGGTGGTGCTGGGGCAATCGCTGATCGGGTTTCTGTTCAACACGGCGATCCTAGGTTTCTCGATCAATATCGCCGCCGGGCTGTTCGGCTGATGCTGCACAAACCTTCTAGACGCCCACCCAGCGCTGGGCGCTAATAGCCTCACGTATTTCGCCTCGGTGAGTCATGGCCGCGCACAATTGGATCGATCTGTCACAGGACGCCGACACCGGCATCGAGACCCTGCGCGCGCATTTTGAGGGTCATGCCTACGACCCCCATTGGCATGACAGCTACCTGATCGGCGTCACCGAACAAGGCGTGCAGCAATTCAACTGCCGCCGCACCCGCCACAACAGTGTGCCGGGCCAGGTGTTCCTGGTGGAGCCCGGCGAACTGCATGACGGCAACGCGCCCAGCGCGGACGGCTTCACCTACCACATGCTCTATCTCGACCCGCTGTGGTTGGCGCGGGAAGTGAGCACGGTGTTTGAAGAGGCACCACTCGATAGCCAATTGAGTTTCGCCAGCACCTTGACCAGCGACCCACGCCTGGCCCTGGCCACCAGCCAGGCCTTCCAAACCCTGCACAGCGGCGAGCTGCGCATCGTTCGCCAGCGCGCCATGGACCAATTGCTGGAACGCCTCACCGGCCAACTCTACTGGCGCACCCGCTACCGCGAAGACCCGCGTCTGCCGCAGGTGGCGCACAAGGCCCGGGAATACCTGCATGCCCACCTGCACGTTGACGTGGGCATGGACGAACTGGCCCTGGCCTGCGGCGTCGACCGCTTCCGCCTGACCCGCGCATTCAAAAGCGCGTTCGGCCTGCCGCCGCACGCCTACCTGGTACAGCTGCGCCTGGCGCGTGCCCGGCACTTGCTGGCCAGGGGTGAGCAACCGGCGGAGGTGGCGATTGCCCTGGGGTTTGCTGATCAAAGCCATTTAGGACGCTGGTTTGTGCGTGCCTACGGCCTCACGCCCGCCGCGTACCGCAAGCGCTGCTCAAATCTTCCAGACAGATGACACGCCGGGCAGTGAAGATCGACTCCATCGATTGGTTTTTCGGAGTCACCTGCCATGTTGTCATTTATGTTGTTCGCCTTTGTCGCCTCCATCACTCCCGGCCCTACCAATATCCTGGTGCTGAGTAACAGCGCGCGGTATGGATTGAAAGCCACGCTGCCCATCATTCTCGGCGCCTGCTTCGGGGCGGCGGGCCTTGTATTGCTGGTGGGGACCGGCTTGGGCCAGTCACTGGCGCACTGGCCCAACGTGCAAATGGCGCTGCAATGGATGGGGGTCGCCTGGCTGAGCTACCTGGCCTGCCAGATCTTCAGAGCGCCCGCACAGGCCATCGAAGTGGCTGCAAGCGAAAAGCCTCTTGGCCTGATCGGCGGCGCCAGCCTGCAGTTGATCAACCCGAAAACCTGGATGATGGCGCTCGCGGTGGTGAGTGTATTTGCCGGCCACGGTGCCGAGCGCCAGAGCCAGGTGGTGCACTTATCCCTGGTGTTTTGCCTGATATCGATGCCCTGCCTGGGGACGTGGGCGCTGTTGGGTGCAGGCGCCTCGCGGGTGTTCCGGTCGGCCACCGCCATGCAACGTCTCAACCAAGGCATGGCCTTGCTGCTGTTAGTCGCGACTTGGTTGAGTGTGCTGGTCTGAACATACCGGTCATCTGGCATTGCCCTTCGTCTTCTTGACGACTTTCCTCATTTAATGGTCTCCTGAAACCGGTTTCAGTCATTCCAATAAAAAATAGAAGGTCGATGAACGTGAACAACTTTTCCGCCGCCCAGCGCAGCCGCGTGACCATGCTCGACGTCGCCGAGCGCGCGGGCGTGTCCAAAGCCAGCGTGTCGCGCTTTATCGGCGATGACCGCGCCCTGCTCTCCGACGCCATCGCCCTGCGTATCGAACACGCCATCGAAGAACTTGGCTACCGCCCCAACCAGATGGCCCGTGGCTTGAAGCGCGGCCGCACCCGCCTGATCGGCATGCTGGTGGCCGATATCCGCAACCCCTATTCCATTGCCGTGATGCACGGCGTCGAAACCGCCTGCCGCCAGCACGGCTACAGCCTGGTGGTGTGCAACACCGACCGTGATGACGAGCAAGAGCGCCAGCACCTCGCCGCGTTGCGTTCGTACAACATCGAAGGGCTGATCGTGAACACCCTCGGCCATCACCTCGACCAACTGTTGGAACTGCAACGGGAAATGCCCCTGGTGCTGGTGGACCGCAAGGTCGAGCCGCTGCACAGCGACCTTGTCGGCCTGGACAACCCGGCAGCAGTGCGTATGGCGGTGGATCACCTGGAGCAACAGGGTTATCGCCATGTGCTGCTGGTGAGCGAAGCCCCCGATGGCACCAGCTCGCGGTTGGAGCGCCTGGACAGTTTCAAGGCCGAGATTGCGCGCCGCCCGGCACTGACTGGTGCGGTGCTGGAACTGGATGGCGAATTGGAAAATCGTCTGGAAACCTTTCTCGCCAACGCCGGCCCCAAGGCCCTGTTTTGCGCCAACGGCGTGGCGGCGCTGACCTGCACCCGAGCCCTGAAAAACCTGGGCTGCAACCTGTTCGAGGATGTCGGCCTGATCGCCCTGGATGACCTTGATTGGTACCCGTTGGTAGGCACTGGCATCACCGCCCTCGCCCAGCCGACCGAGGCCATCGGCGCCACCGCGTTCGACTGTTTGCTCAAGCGCTTGCGCGGCGACACTGAGCCGACCCGCACCTTGGATTTCTTGCCACGACTCATCATCCGAGGCTCAACCCAACTCCCCGTGGAAGTCGGGCTTGCTCGCGATGACGGTGCTTCAGGCAAGCACCTGGCCACCTGACACACCGCCATCGCGGGTAGGCCCAGCGCCCACTTGTTAATTTTGCGCACAAAAATGAAACCGGTTTCAGAGGTAAACAACAATGCATAAGTACCCCGTCTCCATCAGCCTTTCCAGTTACGGCGCCGAGCTTGTCCGCCAGCAGGGCCAATTGAGTTTTGTCGCGCTGCTGACGGCCGCCGGCGCCCAACGTATCGAATGGCGTGAAGAATTGCTGACCGTCGAACACCCCCACGAACTGGCCCAGGCCGCTGCCGAGCAGGGTCTGGAGTCGGTGTTCTCATCGCCCCTGGAACTGTGGGTCGCCGGCCGCGCCCAACCGAATGCCGAGCTGGGCGCGACCCTGGACCGCGCGCAGGCCTTTGGTGCGCGCTGGCTCAAGGTGTCCCTCGGTTATTTCACCGACACCAATGACCTGGAAAGCCTGCACGCCCTGCTCAACCGCCACCCGGTCCGACTGCTGGTGGAAAACGACCAGACCTTGCACGGCGGTCGGATCGAGCCGATGCAGCGTTTCTTCACCGCAGTCGAGCGCCTCGGTTTACCGGTGAAGATGACCTTCGATATCGGCAACTGGCAGTGGCAGGACCAGTCCGCCCTCACCGCCGCGCGCCTGCTGGGCCGGCATGTGGATTACCTGCACTGCAAGGCCGTGGCGCGCCGCGCGGACGGCAAGCTGGTGGCCCTGCCGCCTGGCGCCACCGACCTGCATCTGTGGGAACAACTGCTCAAACACATGACTCAAGGTATTACCCGGGCGGTGGAATTTCCGTTGCAGGGCGATGACCTGGTCGCGGTCACCGCGCAGCAAGTTGCCGCCCTCGCCCTGCTGGGCCAACCCCGTGCGGAGAATGCGCATGTCTGAGATCGATATCCTCTCGTTTGGTGAAACCATGGCGATGTTCGTCGCCGAGCACACCGGCGACCTCGCCCAGGTCGGGCAGTTTCACAAACGCATTGCCGGGGCCGACAGCAACGTCGCCATCGGCCTGTCACGCCTGGGCTTCAACGTGGCCTGGTTGAGCCGGGTGGGCAATGACTCCCTCGGGCGTTTTGTGGTCGACACCCTGAGCAAGGAAGGCCTGGATTGCCGGCATGTGGCGGTCGACCCGTTGCACCCCACCGGCTTTCAGCTCAAATCCCGCGAAGACGCCGGAGACGATCCCCAGGTGGAGTATTTCCGCAAGGGTTCGGCGGCCAGCCACTTGTCCGTTGCCGCGATCAGCCCAGCCTTGCTGAAAGCCCGCCACCTGCACGCCACGGGCATTCCGCCGGCGTTGTCCGAAGCGACACGCGAATTGTCCGTCGAGCTCATGACGCAGATGCGCAAGGCCGGGCACAGCGTGTCGTTCGACCCCAACCTGCGGCCATCGCTGTGGGCCAACCAGCAGACAATGATCCGCGAAATCAACGCCCTCGCCGGCCTGGCCGACTGGGTCCTGCCGGGGCTGGGCGAAGGCCGTTTGCTCACCGGTCTCGATGACCCGGCCGATATCGCCGCGTTCTACCTCGACCAGGGCGCCGAAGCCGTGGCGATCAAGCTCGGCCCGGACGGCGCCTACTACCGCACCCAGATGGACCAAGGCTTTGTCGCCGCCGTGCGCGTGGAAAACGTGGTGGACACGGTCGGCGCCGGCGACGGTTTTGCCGTGGGCATGATCAGCGCCCTGCTGGAAAACCTCAGCTTCCGCGAAGCGGTACAGCGCGGTAACTGGATCGGCAGCCGCGCCGTGCAGAGCCGCGGCGACATGGAAGGCCTGCCCAAGCGTTCAGAGTTACCCAGTCGATCCGTTGCATAACTCACACCCTGTTGCCACAACTACAACAAGCTCAGGAGCAACCCCATGGACACCGTGAAACTCGCCACCCGCCGTTGGTGGTACATCATGCCCATCGTTTTTATCACCTACAGCCTGGCGTACCTGGACCGCGCCAACTACGGCTTCGCCGCCGCCTCCGGGATGGCCGAAGACCTGATGATCACCCCCGGCATGTCGTCATTGCTGGGGGCCCTGTTTTTCCTCGGTTACTTTTTCTTCCAGGTGCCGGGGGCGATCTACGCGCAAAAGCGCAGCGTGAAAAAGCTGATTTTCGTCAGCCTGATCCTCTGGGGCGGCCTGGCCACCCTGACCGGTGTGGTCTCCAACGCCTACATGCTGATCGTGATTCGCTTCATGCTCGGCGTGGTCGAAGCCGCGGTGATGCCGGCGATGCTGGTGTACCTGTGCCACTGGTTCACGCGTGCCGAACGTTCGCGCGCCAATACCTTCCTGATCCTCGGCAACCCGGTGACCATGCTGTGGATGTCGGTGGTCTCGGGCTACCTGGTGCAGCATTTCAGCTGGCGCTGGATGTTCATCATCGAAGGCCTGCCGGCGGTGCTGTGGGCGTTTATCTGGTGGAAGCTGGCCGATGAGCGTCCAAAGGATGCCAAGTGGCTCAGTGACAGCGAAAAGCACAACCTGGAAACCGCCCTGGCCGCCGAACAGGTGGGCATCAAGGCGGTCAAGAACTACGCCGAAGCCTTCCGCTCGCCCAAGGTCATCATCCTGGCGCTGCAGTTCTTTTGCTGGAGCATCGGCGTGTATGGCTTTGTGCTGTGGCTGCCGTCGATCCTCAAGGCCGGCTTGCAGATGGACATGGTCGAAGCCGGCTGGCTGTCGGCGCTGCCTTACCTGGCGGCGGTGATCGGCATGCTGCTGGTGTCGTGGGGCTCGGACAAGCTGCAAAAACGCAAACGCTTTGTGTGGCCGCCGCTGCTGATCGCCTCCATCGCGTTCTATGCCTCCTACGCGCTCGGCGCCGAACACTTCTGGTGGTCCTACACCTTGCTGGTGATTGCCGGCGCGTGCATGTACGCGCCTTACGGGCCGTTTTTCGCGATTGTCCCGGAAATCCTGCCGGCCAACGTCGCCGGGGGCGCCATGGCGCTGATCAACAGCATGGGCGCCCTCGGGTCGTTCGGCGGTTCGTACCTGGTGGGTTACCTCAATAGCAGCACCGGCTCGCCCGGCGCTTCGTACCTGCTGATGAGCGGCGCGTTGATGCTGTCGGTGGTGCTGACGATTTTTCTCAAGCCCGGCGCCAGTGACCGCACGCCGGAGCCAAACCTGAAATTGAAGGTAAAGACCGCATGAAAAAGTCTGTCGTGTTGTACAAAAAACTCTCCGCGCCGCTGATGGCCCGCCTGCATGAGCAGGCCGAGGTCACGCTGATCGAAACGCTGGACGACACCGGCCTGGCCAAACTGCGCGATGCCCTGCCCTACGCCCACGGGTTGCTGGGTGCCAGCCTGCGCCTGGATGCGCAACTGCTGGACCTGGCACCGCAACTCGAAGCGATCGCCAGCGTGTCGGTGGGCGTCGACAACTACGCTATCGACTACCTGACGGCACGCGGCATTCTGCTCAGCAACACCCCGGACGTGCTCACCGAAACCACCGCCGACACCGGCTTTGCCTTGATCCTGGCCACTGCCCGCCGCGTGGTCGAACTGGCCGATATGGTGCGCGCCGGCCAGTGGAGCAAAAACATCGGCCCGGCGCATTTCGGCAGCGACGTGCATGGCAAGACCCTGGGCATCATCGGCATGGGCCGCATCGGCGAAGCCCTGGCCCAACGCGGGCATTTCGGATTTGGCATGCCGGTGATCTACCACAGCCATTCGCCCAAACCGGCGGTGGAGGCCCGTTTTGGCGCGCAGTACCGCAGCTTGAACGACCTGCTGCAACAGGCCGACTTTGTCTGCCTGACGCTGCCGCTCACCGCGCAGACCGAGAAGCTGATTGGCGCCGATGAGTTCGCGCGGATGGGCCCGGAAACGATCTTTATCAATATCTCGCGGGGCAAGGTGGTGGATGAAGCTGCGCTGGTAGAGGCGTTGCAACAGCGCACAATCCGGGCGGCGGGGTTGGATGTGTTTGAGAAGGAACCACTGGATCACGATTCGCCGTTGTTGCGCTTGAACAATGTGGTGGCCACGCCGCATATCGGCTCGGCCACCCATGAGACGCGCGAAGCGATGGCCACGTGTGCGGTAGATAATCTGTTGCAGGCGTTGGCCGGGGAGCGACCAAAGAACCTTGTGAATGCAGCAGCTTGGAAACACTGATCCTACTGTAGTGAGCGAGCTTGCCTCGCGCGGGGCAAGCCCGCTCACTACAAAAAGCAGGTTCCTGACGTATTCAGATCACAAACCGCGCCACCATCCCATTCAAATCCACCGCCAGCCGCGACAGCTCATGGCTGGCCGCGCTGGTCTGGTTGGCCCCCGCCGCCGACTGAGTCGCCAGGTCGCGGATGTTCACCAGGTTGCGGTCAACTTCACGGGAAACCTGGGCCTGTTCTTCCGACGCGCTGGCAATCACCAGGTTGCGTTCGTTGATCAGGCTGATGGACTGCGTGATCTGCTCCAAGGCGACGCCGGCGGCGCGGGCCATTTCCAGGGTGCCCTGGGTGCGCTGGTTGCTCTGCTGCATGGACTGCACGGCTTCACCGGTGCCGTTCTGGATACCGGCGACCATTTTCTCGATCTCCTGGGTCGACTGCGCGGTGCGATGGGCCAGGGCCCGCACTTCGTCGGCGACCACCGCAAACCCACGCCCGGCTTCACCGGCACGTGCCGCTTCGATGGCGGCGTTGAGCGCCAGCAGGTTGGTTTGCTCGGCAATCGCGCGGATCACGTCCAGCACTTTGCCGATGTCACGGCCTTGGGTGGCCAGGCCTTCGATCATCGCCGCCGTGTTCTGCACGTCCAGGGTCATGGTCTGGATCGCGCCGACGGTTTCCATCACGCGGTCGCGGCCTTCGCGCGCAGCTTGGTTGGACTGCCCGGACGCTTCGGAAGTCGACACCGCATTGCGTGCCACCTCCTCCACGGCCGCCGTCATCTCGTTGACCGCCGTGGCCGCCTGGTCGATTTCATTGTTCTGTTGCTGCAAGCCTTTGGAGGCCTCTTCGGTGACCGCGCTCAGCTCTTCAGCTGCAGACGCCAACTGGGTGGCCGATCCGGCGATGTGCTGGATGGTCTGGCGCAAGTTGGCTTGCATGGTGGACAAGGCACTGAGCAACCGCGCCGGTTCGTCCTTGCCGTCGTCTTCGATGGTTTTGCTCAGGTTGCCACCGGCGATGGTTTCGGCCACTTCCACGGCTTTGCGCAGTGGGGTGACGATGCTGCGGGTGAGCAACCAGGCCAGCAACACGGTGAGCAATGCGGCGGCCACCGAGACCACGATGACGCCGGTGATGGCGCCCTGGTAACTCTGCCCGGCTTCAGCGTCGGCTTGCTTGGCATCCGCCGCATTGAGGGCGATCAGTTTGTTCAACTGCTCGCCCATCTGGTCGGTGCCGTCCTTGATCCGTGTATTGATCAAGGCGCGCATTTCATCCACCTTGCCTTGCTTGGACAGCACCAGCATATCGGCCTGGGCCTTGAGGTAGTTGTCCAGGGTGGTGACAAACGTCTTGTACAGCGCCGCCTCCTCCGTCCCCATAGGCAACGCCGCATAGCTGGCCTGGGCGGTTTTCACCTTGTCCGCCAGCACGCCGATGCGGGTTTCGGCTTCCTGCAGGCCGGCGGGTTCGCGGTTGACCAGTACACGGAACGACAGGATGCGCAGGCGCAATACGTTTTCCGTGATGTTGCCGAGGAAGGTCACGCTAGGCAGTTGCGTGGCGCTCATGTCCACCGAGGACTGACGGATCTGCGTCATGCGGTTGACCGCAAACACCCCCAGTAAAATCACTAACAACGCAATGAAGGCGAAACCGAGAAACGCTCGAGGGGCAATATTCAGCTGACGGAGGGACATAGGCGGGGTGCTCTCAGAAATTGTGTTTGCGAGCGTCCCTGCCGCGAAACGATCCGTCAGCGTCAACGCGCTGCCCAGACCTTGGTCACCACTGTTGTCATTGGAATGTGGGCCTATAAGCGTTATCGGCCGGGCCTTGGATTTTGCGCAGGGGGTTTATAAATATTTATTTACACTTCTGAGCATAGGCAGTTTCTGGCATCCTGCGCCTCCCTTTTCTGACCCGAGCCCGCATTTTGTCTGACGCTCAAGCCCCCCGCCCGCGCTATAAATCCGACTTGATCTACGGCCTGGAAGACCGCCCGCACTTCACCGCAGCGGTTTTTGCCGCGTTGCAGCATGTGCTGGCCAGTTTTGTCGGCATCATCACCCCCACGCTGATCGTCGGTGGCGTGCTCGGCCTGGAAAGCGAAGTGCCGTACCTGGTGAGCATGGCGCTGTTTGTGTCGGGGCTCGGGACCTTCGTGCAGGCGCGCACATTCGGCCCGATCGGCTCCGGGTTGCTGTGCCTGCAGGGCACCAGTTTTTCCTTTATCAGTGTGATTCTCAGCGCGGGCTTCATGGTCAAGGCCCGCGGCGGCGGCACCGATGAGATCCTCTCGACGATTTTCGGCATCTGCTTTTTCGCCGCCTTTATCGAAGTGGCGCTCAGCCAGTTCATCGGCAAGCTGCGCAAGCTGATCACCCCGGTGGTCACCGGCACCATCATTACCTTGATGGGCTTGTCGTTGATCAAGGTGGCGGTCACCGACATGGCCGGCGGCTTTGGCGCCAGCGACCTCGGCGCCGCGAGCAATATGGGGCTGGCGGCGCTGGTGCTGCTGACGATCGTGGTGCTCAACCGCTTCAACAACCCGTTCCTGCGCCTGGGTTCAATCGTGATTGGCCTGACGTTGGGCTTTGTTGTGGCCTGGCTGCTGGGCCGTGTGGACATGGCGGCGTTGCCCCAGGTGCCATTGATCAGCGTGCCGGTGCCGTTCAAGTACGGTTTCTCGTTCGACTGGGTGGCGTTTATCCCGGTGGCGGTGATCTTCCTGATCTCGCCCCTGGAAGCGGCCGGTGACCTGACCGCCAACTCGATGATTTCGCAGCAGCCGGTCAAGGGCCCGCTGTACATCAAACGCATCAAGTCCGGCCTGCTGGCCGACGGCCTCAACTCGGCGATGGCCGCCACCTTCAACAGCCTGCCGATGGTGACCTTCGCCCAGAACAACGGCGTGATCCAGTTGACCGGCGTGGCCAGCCGCTACGTGGCGTACTTTATCGCCGGCCTGCTGGTGCTGCTGGGCCTGTTCCCGATGATCGGCGCGGTATTGCAACTGATGCCCAAGCCGGTGCTGGGCGGCGCCACGTTGATCATGTTCGGCACCGTGGCCGTGGCCGGGATCAAGATCCTCGCCGAAGCCGGGCTGCACCGGCGCAATGTGCTGATCGTGGCGATCTCCCTCGGCATGGGCCTGGGTGTCGCCGCCGTGCCGGAAGTGCTGCGCGAGCTGCCCAAGGCGCTGCATAACATCTTTGAATCGCCGATCACCGTGGGCGCGTTCTGTGCAATCCTGCTGAACATTTTCCTGCCGGAAGAGTTCATAGAGCTGGAAGAAGATGAATTTGATCCGGAGTCCTCTACCCTCAAAGTCATGCAGGACCCGGACGTCACGAAATAGGAGCACTTTTAGATGCGCAAGCTCATGGTTCTATCGCTGTTGCTGCTGACCCTGAGCGCATGCGCCCTGTTCCCCAACCGCGACTCGGTGAATATCAACGTGGTGGGCATCGAGCCCCTGCAAAGCCAAGACCTGGAAGTGCGCTTCGCCGTGAAGCTGCGGGTGCAAAACCCCAATGAAACGGCAATCGACTACAACGGCGTGGCCCTGGACCTGGAGGTCAATGGCCGGCCGCTGGCGTCAGGCGTGAGTGATCAGAGCGGCTCCATTCCACGCTTTTCCGAGACGGTTCTGACGGTGCCGGTCAGTGTTTCGGCATTCTCCGTGTTACGTCAGACCCTGGGCCTGAGCCAGACCCAAAGCTTGAACAACCTGCCCTACGTGCTGCGAGGCAAACTGGCGGGCGGGCTGTTCGGTACGATGCGCTTCGTCGACCGTGGGACGCTGGACCTGCCGAACACCGCGACGTGGTAAAGCCGCCTGAAATCGATCTTGTGTAACCTGTGGCGAGGGAGCTTGCTCCCGTTGGGCCGCGAAGCGGCCCCGGCTCTTTACTTGAAAGACTGGGACTGCTGCGCAGTCCAACGGGAGCAAGCTCCCTCGCCACAGGTACACTATTCGCCCTTAAGTGACTGGCATCAGGGCTCACCCCCCTCCCACATTTCGACCGTGTGTCAGTCAGTGATAAAGCGCACGCCCGGCTTGGCGCGCTCATCCACGACCAACTCGAACACATCCGTCCGGGCGTAGTGGCCCACCACGTCATAGTCGTAACGCGCACGCACCAGGTCATCCGTGTTGATCTGTGCCGTCAGCAGCCCGGCTTCGCCCTGCAACGGTCCGGCGAGGATGTCGCCCATGGGGCCGATGATCACGCTGCCACCAGCGATCAAAGGGCGCTCAGCCGGCCAGTTGGCAACCTCGACGCCCAACGCCTGCGGCGATGCCTGCACCTGGCACGCACTCACCACAAAACAGCGGCCTTCATGAGCGACATGGCGCATGCTCACTTGCCACATCTCGCGCTCGTCCACGGTCGGCGCGCACCAGACCTCTACGCCCTTGGCGTACATTGCCGTGCGCAGCAGCGGCATCATGTTTTCCCAGCACACCGCACCGCCGATACGCCCCACCGCCGCGTCGATCACCGGCAACGTCGAGCCATCGCCCTTGCCCCAGATCAACCGCTCGGTGCCGGTGGGCATCAGCTTGCGGTGCTTGGCCACCAAGCCACCGATGGGTTCGAAGTACAACACCGTGCAGTAGAGGGTGCTGCCGCTGCGCTCGATCACGCCGAGTACCAGGCTGGCGCCGGTACGGGCGGACAAACCGGCCAGCGCCTCGGTCTCCACGCCGGGTACGTCGATCGCGTTGGCAAAGTAGCGCGCATAGGCTTCGCGGCCTTCGGGCAGGCGATAACCCAGTTGCGTGCCGAAGCTTTCGCCTTTGGGATAGCCACCGAGCAGCGCCTCGGGCATCACCACCAATTGCGCGCCACTGCGCAGGATCTCCGCCTCGTAGCCAAGGATTTGCGCCAAGGTCTCGGCTTTGCCACCCGGCAACGCGCCTATCTGTAAAGCGGCCACAGTAGAAACAGGCATCACACACACTCCGAATAATAGGGTTGCCCATTCTCCGGCCAGCCTCGATCATGAATAAAGCCCACTTCAATGCTGAATGATATGAGCCACATGAATATCGCAAACGTTGACCTGAACTTACTGAAAACCTTCGAGGCCCTGCACGATGAGTCCAGTGCCAGTCGTGCGGCGCTGCGCCTGGGTGTGACGCAATCGGCGATCAGTGCCGGCCTGCGGCGTTTGCGCGATGTGTATGGCGACCCGCTGTTTGTGCGCACCGGCCGGGGCCTGGCGCCGACCTTGCGCGCCAATCAGTTGAAACCGGTGATCAGCGAAGCGCTGGACCGTTGTCGGCAAAGCCTGGCGATGATCGATCCACAAACCCCGCACTATCAGGGCCGCGCCGTGGTGGTGGGGTTGTCGGATGATTTCGAGATCGCTTACGGCCGCCGACTGATGGAGGCCATCGCGCAGCGCCTGCCGAAACTGCGGGTGATTTTCCGTCAGACCCACAGCCAGATCGTCGGCAACGCCCTGCTTGATCGCAGCCTGGATATGGCGATCACGGCGGGAGGTTTTGCCGAACGCCGGCTGAGTCGGCGGGTGCTGGGAGAAGGCGATTACGCTTGCCTGGTCGACCCCAACAGCCTGGCGCCGGGCCAGCAAGGCATCAGCCTGCACGAGTTCGTGGCACGCGAGCATGTGCTGGTGTCGTCAGGCGGGTTTGTCGGGATTACCGATGAGGGGCTCGCGGCGCTGGGGCTGAGCCGCCAAGTGTGTGCGTCGACCAGCCACTTTGCCGCGCTGGCGTTTCTGCTCAAGGGCAGCCAGGCAGTGGCGACCATTCCGGGGCATGCCGCCGAGGCCATCGCCAGCCTGACAGGCTTGCGCACACTGCCCTGCCCGCTGGCACTGCCGCGTTACCCGGTGGAACTGGGGTGGCTGACCCAGGCCCAACTGGATCCGATGCTGCTCAAAGTGCGCGAGGCGATTATCGCCAGCTTTACTTCGCCGCCGCCATCAACTTGTTGACCTCACTGCGCACCATGTTGGAGAACTCCGGCGGCGACATGCCGTCCAGCTCCGCACGGACCCATTCGGCCCACTTGCCCTTACGTTTGGCACGCTCGCCGAACAACCGCGCCGCCTCACCCTTGGCCTTGCCCAAGTTGGTTTGCCACAGGTCGTAGAGACGGGACTTTTCATCTTCCAGCTCGGCGCGTTCGGCGAGGGTCTTGTTGGCCAGATTGAAGCTCATGTTGAATTACCTGCTGCACAAATAGGCGACATCTTACACTGTAGGTCGAAATTTCTTGATTCGGATTGCAGTTGAAAAGGCTGCCGGGCAAAAAAACTGCAACTTTTGCCTCAGCCCGAGACTCCATTGTTCACTGCCACCTTTACCTGCAAGGAGTCACACAATGGCCCGTAAATCTGCCGCGCAAGCCGTCGAAGAGCAAATCAAGGATCAAGCGTTCAGTGAGCTGACTGCACTGATCGAGGAATCGGACAAACTGCTCAAGAGCAGCGCCTCCCTGGTGGGCGAAGAAGGCGAAACCCTGCGCGAGCAGGTCGCCATCAAGCTCAAGCAAGCCCTGGACTCGGTGTCCAATGTGCGCGAGCGCAGCAAGCCTGTGGTCGATGCGACCGAAACCTACATCGGTGGCCATCCATGGCAGACCGTGGCCATTTCCGCAGGCTTTGGCCTAGTGGTCGGCCTGTTGTTGGGCCGCCGTAACTGATCCACGTTTGCCCGCGAGGGTGCCGCCCGGCGCCCTCGCGATCATTTGCATCATTCCCCCGCCAATCGGTACAAGTTCGCCACGTCTTCGGCGCCAATGGCGATCCCGTTTTCCTTGGATTTTTCTCGCTGGCGATGACGTCGGTCACCCGGCAGACGCTTGAGCCCCACGCCGTGCATCTGGCGCACCAATTCCTGGCTGCGTTCGGCAAAGCCCTGCCCGGCCGATTTGCTGGGGTCGATCAGAATCACCAGCTGTCCGGTCCACGGCGTCCTGGCGCCTGGGTGGCCTGACCAATCAAACTCGAACGAAAAATTACCCCCGGTCAGCGCTGCAGCCAGCAGTTCGACCATCATCGACAACGCCGAGCCTTTGTGCCCGCCGAAGGGCAGCAAGGCGCCCCCCTCAAGGATGGCTTTCGGGTCTTGGGTGGGCTGGCCGAGGCTGTCCACGCCCATGCCCAGTGGCAAACGTTCACCCTTGCGCGCGGCGATCTGCACGTCGCCGTGGGCGATTGCGCTGGTGGCCAGGTCGAACACCAACGGTGGCCCGTCGGCACGGGGCGCAGCGAATGCAATCGGGTTGGTGCCAAACAGCGGCCGGTCGGCGCCATGCGGCACCACGCAGGTCATGCTGTTGACCACGCTGAGCGCGACAAGGCCTTCTTCGGCAAACGGCTCGACATCCGGCCAAAGGGCAGCGAAGTGATGGGAGTTGCGGATCGCCAGCACCGCAATCCCGGCGCTGCGTGCCTTGTCCACCAGCAGCGCGCGCGCGGCGTGCAGCGCCGGCTGGGCAAAACCATTGGCCGCATCCACCCGCACAAACCCACTGGCGACGTCTTCAACGATGGGCACCGCCTTGCCGTTGACCCAACCACTGTCCAGCGTCGACACATAACCGGGGATGCGGAACACCCCATGGCTATGGGCACCGTCGCGCTCGGCGTTGGCGCAGTTTTCGGCCAATACCTGGGCCACTGTTTCAGAGGTGCCGTGGCGGATAAAGATCCGCCGCAACAGCTGGGTCAACTGCGCACTGCTGAGCCGCGTGAGCGAAGGTTCTTGATCCAAAGGCGATGCTGACATCTGTAGCTCCCGTTTAATTATTGGAATCGGCAACTGCGTACGAACAATCGGCACCCTCGATTAAACAGGGTTTCCCTCGCGGCTGTCGACCACCGCGCGCCGCGCGCACCAGACATATCTACTGCCGGGCCGCTGTACCGCGCTTTAGCCTCAAGACTCACCGGACGGGGCCGTCGCACCGTCTGAACGTCTTTAAGGAACACCTCATGAGCCAGGTACAACCGCCTTACTTTTTTACCGAAGCCTTGCGCACAGGCTGGAAGGAACGAGAACGCGAACGGCACTTCAGCATCACCGCCAAGGACATCGGGTTTCTGCGCAACCTGTCGTTCGCCACCGACGCCACGCGACGCGCGCAAGAACCGCCAATGATCGCCCAAGCCCTCTGGCTGAACAAAAACACCCCGTCGGCGCTGGCGTTGGCGGGCAGCTTCATGATGAGTTCGACAGGCGACTACACCCCGGCGTTTCTCTATACGCCCTACGGAGGTTTGGAGAAGTTCGATAACCGTGCACGCTTGCTCGTCGAGCTGACCGAACGACTCAGGGACGCCACACAAGCGGATGACCTGTTGCAGTTCATCGCGTT
Organism: Pseudomonas sp. QC2; assembly: GCF_002859085.1. Taxonomy (NCBI): domain Bacteria; kingdom Pseudomonadati; phylum Pseudomonadota; class Gammaproteobacteria; order Pseudomonadales; family Pseudomonadaceae; genus Pseudomonas; species Pseudomonas sp. QC2. The sequence goes on along the minus strand of NZ_PKKS01000008.1, from coordinate 41,857 downwards.
GGGCACACGCGCCGGCTTGATCCTGGACAACCGCCTGGTGCTGACGGCCGAGGATATTGCACAGGATGTTTTCCAGGCGCAAAAAAAAGCCCTGGACCACCAGCAAACGCTCAACCTGCAGGCGGTGCTCGCCGAGCTGGTTAAACTGCCCAGCCTGGAGACGATGCTTCAGGACCTGCTCAAAAGCGTGTTTCGCCCACTCCTGCCCACGCTCGACCCCAGCCGCGCGCGGGTCAACTTTTTCAAGGTGGGGTCCACCGACGGTGAACCTCGACAATGGGTCAATTCGCTGCCGATCACCGATGCACTGCTGTTGCGCTATCGTCAGCAGGCTTGGCCCGTGGGGCAGACACGTGAGTTTTTCCATCCCCAATACACCCCCGTATCCAAAGCACTGACCCCGTGGGAAAACGGCCTGGAACAGGCGTCACGGCAGTTGTCGTCGTTCTTGCAAAACACCTTGGAGACTTTCTGGAATACCGACACGCCACACGGCACCTCGCGTCGCACATTCCTGGCACAAACGATGGCGCACAAGGCCCGGATCGATCTACTGCTCAAACGCCAGGACGCGATCATCACCCCTGAAGAAGCGGATGAACTGGCCGCCCTGTTCCTCCCTGACGGTGCTCCGCGCGCTCAGGGCAGTGGCGGGCTGCGCTGGGAGACCGTGCGGTTCTGGGAACACGCGGCGCATGGTGTCGAGTTGACCAGTTGCGTGATGATTGGCAACGCCCACACTTGGTTTTACTCGCCGCCCAAGGGGCTGCAAGTGCTGGCCGACCACGCCGACCTGATCCAGACCTTGAAGGCGATGGTGAAGGCGCCCGCCTATGAAGACGATGTCTACAACTTTATGTCCCTGGAGGAGCGCCTGCTGTTTATCGGCTTTACCGAGCCTCAGGTCACCGGCAATCTCATCGTCGGCAACGTGTTCGAACACTTGATGGAACGCATCATTGATAAGCAGGTAAACAACCTGATCTATGTGCTCGGCCAGTTCCGTCGCGAACGCGGCGATATCAACCTCTCGGCGCTGCTGGACCATGCCCTGGACGTGCGCTTCATGGTCGACGACCGGCTTCTGGCGCTGGACAGCGCACAGCGCTGGACCACTCACTCCGTATTGGCCGACCCCACGCGGCCGGTGTCGGCCGCCGCCAAGCGCGCAGAACGGCTGTACAAACAACTGATTGATATCCCAAAGGCACTCGAAGACCTGATGAAGCCATTGCCCTCGGTCATGGACCCGCTGATCGATAACTTGAGACAGCGTGAGCGCCAACAGCTCGATCCGGCACGGGTATTCATCAATCGCTACGCTGACAGCGCCGACCAACGTGCCGTGGCGTTGCCTCTGGAAAGCCAAAGCCTGGAAGATCATTTTATCGGCCGCCTGGCCGAAGGTCTCGGACCGGTTCCCGAGACCCGTCATTACGGCGTTTATCAGCCACGCAACGGCAATCATGCCGAGAAACTGTCCAACCTGGACGTCAAGGCCCTCAATCGGATGGTCGAGGGCGTGCTGACTCATTTTAAACACCAGGACATCGGCGACATTCCCCGTGCACGCCTTGAAAGCCTGTTGCCGCTGATGGGCGACATGATGTCCAAGGCAATATTGAGCCAGGCGCACCTGCGGCGCCTGAACAAGAGCTTGGACGCCAGGGACGAGTCGATCATTCAGGCCGTTTTTGACAGCGACACTCCCGACCGCCGTCGACGGGAGGACCTCCAAGGGTTCATCCCGGATGTCTACTGCGTCACCGTCGAACGTGAAGGGCAAAGCCTGCGCCACCGCTTGGCCAATTGCCTGATGCTCACCGAACGCGGCGGCCTGGACCACCATCACTCGGGCCGCGCGATTCTCTGGACCCCGGCGTGGGGCCTGGAAAGCTTCGCGTCCCCGTCGCTGGCGAAAGAACAACTCAAGGCGCGGCTGGAAGATCCCGACGCACGTCTGGCGCTCCTGGAAAACCTTGACCCGCGCCAACGCCTGCCCCATGCCAGATATACCTTGGGGGCGTTCTGGCTGATCACCGAGCCCATCAGTGAAAACCGCCAGCAGTCGTGGATCGACCACTACATCGCACACAGGGCGCATTGGCTGGCACAGAAGCCGACCGGCAAGGCATTTTTGAATCGTTTAGCCGTGCTTCCCGCGTCGCCCCTGGAGGGCGCCGCGCAGCTCGCGCATTATTTTGTCGCGCAACGCTCGCTGCCGGCCTGGTTGGGCATGGCGCCACCTGAAGAGCAGCGCCACCATGCCGAGTTGCTGGAACAATACCGACGCAACACCCTGGATGAGAAAGACTACCTGTATGAGCTGTTCTCGTTGCGCCAGCATGTCCACGACACGCTCAGCGACATGCTGGTGGACGACGCCCTTTACCCCGAAGACGTGTTTATAACGCCAACACTTGCGTTGGGTGGGCAGCGGCAGAACCTCGTCGATTACGCCCTGGCGCACATCAATGAGCAGGCGAGTTCCTTCACCGTGGAATCGGGCGCCAAGACCCTGACCGAATCGACTGTCCGCCAACTCCTCGCGAACTTGAAGATTGCCAAGGACGGTCAGGACCGTCTCAAGGAAAAACTGGAAACCGACCAGCCGGGGGCCCAGGAGCGTGAGCGGCGTTTCGTCCAGCAATTGCCATGGCAGCTGTTGCAACACGCCCATGCGCTGAAACTGCAGGAGCAGTTATCGGACGCCGGCTACATCCTGATTCGCCAGGTATTCGACATGCCGGACGCCATCGCGCGAGCCGCCGTCGACGGTGCCACGGCGAGTATTCGCCCCCTTGAAATGATTGCGACACCTCGCGCCAGCATCGCCAAGGCGCTGGGCCTTTATCTGATCAGTGCCGGCACCACAGGCCCGTTGATTCTCTATGCGCCGTACTACCCAAGCCAGTGTTTCAAGGAGTTCGAGAGCACGGCGCAGTTTCTCAACCAACTGAATGTACCCGGCACGCTGCAAGACTGGATCGTTGCCCACCTGCTGGGTGCGCACAAGGCCACGTATAAAAACCTGCTGGCGGGTACCAAAGGTGCGACATCGGAAATCACCTTGGCCAATCAGCCGATCAAGGGCCACGCCATCAAACAGCTGTACCAGGACAACCGGCAGGTGATGGGACGCATGCTTGAGCATCAGCTTGACCCTGATGGCCAAGACTTCTGGGACACCATCAAGCACCTGTTGGGCAGCGGTGTGCAGCGCGCGGCAAGGTTCTTACCGGGCAAACTGCAGCTACCCTTGCTGATCTGGCAGAGCTACACCCTGTTCAAGGACTCGGCCGAGGCCCTGCAACAGCACCATTGGCAGGATGCACTGCGCTCGTTCATCTTCGGTGTTGCGCAAATGGCGACGGTGGAGCAATTAGTGCGCACGCCGGTGCCCAAGGCGCAACCGCCGGTGTTCAACGAGGTGGATGAACGCGACCTGAAAACCCCTGCAGCCCCGATCGCGCCAACCCTTACGGACATCGACGTGACAGACCCCAGGCGTACGCGCCTGCAATCCTACGAAGTCAACGATGTAGCCTTGGCGGACTTGCACATACAGCCGAAAACCGGGCTTTACGCCACCTCCGATGGCAAAGCGCTCTACGGCGCAGTGGAAGGTAAGGTCTACCCGATCAAACACGCCAAGCGACTGCGAATAGCCGGCAAAGCCCCCGGCAGCGACGGCCCCCTGGTGTCCAGTACCCGTCTGCAGCGTCTGGTCCTGGAACCGCACAATCACAGGCTGCAATACGGAAAAGCGCTCTCGCGGTTGGGGAATAGCTACGTGACCCGCTCTAGCGCCAAGATGTTCTTGAACATCGAAGCGACGGGTATGGAACAGATTCGCCGGCTGTATCCCACCAAGGCCATGCAAATCATCGAAGCGCTGGATCTGGCGCGTTTCTATGCGTTCAACGCCATGCACAACCTGGTGCAACTCAAGCAGCTGACACCCGGTACCCGCCTGGAGGGGTTCCTGAGGCAATTGTTCGACGCCGACAACATCGACGAAAGCATGCTGAAAAAAATGAGAAAAGTCCTGATCCCGGTGTGCAAAGCCTTGGTGGACCCCAGCCTTGATCTGTTGAACAGCTCACGGTTCGTGGTGGGCACCGGCAGTGATCCCTCTGAAGGCGTTATAGCGTTCGTCATCGCCAAAGACCAGAGCAAGCAAGTGTTTTTCACCGAACGGTTTTTTGATCAACAACTGCACCAATACACCCATCTATTGACCGAACCGTTCGACATTGACGGCCATGCGCGAGCGGCCACGCTGATTCACGAGTTCGCCCATCTCTACACGCCCGCCCACGATATCAGCACGGCTGAATCACGCCGGCCGTTCTCGGACCTGATCGAAATCTTGACCGTGACCGGCAGGCTCGCCCGCGACAGTTTGCAGCAGATACAGCGCGAAGCCCTGTCATTGGCCACCCCGCGTCACCAGCTGTTCTCACGCTGGAACGACTTCTCGGGCATGTGGGAAAGCTTCGACTCTACGGACTCCGATGACCCCATCTTCAAAGCCGTCCAAAAGTCCACGGGCAGTACGACTGTGGAAGATGCGCGCGACGCGTTTCTGGACAGCACATCACCGGACGCACGCATTGACACGATTCTGTGCAACGCCGACTCCATCGCTCGTCTTATCTGCGAGATGGGACGCCATCTCGACCCTATACCGACGACACCTTGAACCTAGGAGACTGGACACGCCAATTAATGAGAATAAGTGCTATATGGCAGGTTTCAACCGCTGTATCGCCTAAATTCGTTCAACATTGATGTGCAATCGCCATGACCGCTGTTCTCGTCACGGGCCCGTGAAGTTAGAATGAGGGAAATCAGGATGGGTCAATGCGCGAACAGTCTCTATCAGAAGCCGAATATGACGCGATCACCGATGCCGCTGCGCATTGGTGCATGCGCATGCACGCCGTTGACTGCACGGAGGGCGAACGTCAGGCGTTTACCCAATGGCACGATGCCCATCCGCTGCATGCCTTTGAATATGCGGCCATGCTCGAAATCTGGGACGTCGCCGACCACCTGCCACGCCACGAACCTGCGCCAGTGGTGGTGCCCTTCAAGCCCCGCAGCCGGGCGCGTACCTACGCAGTGGCAGCGGCGATTTGCCTGGTCGCCCTGCCCCTCGCCGCTTTTACCGGCTGGGAAGCCGGTTGGTTGCCCAGTTCCTATGAGCGCTTCGACGCCACCACGGGTTTACGCCAGGTCACCCTGGGCGATGGCAGCCAGGTGGAACTCAACCTCGGCACCGAGCTGGTCTACAGCAACTACAAGGACCAGCGCCGGGTCACGCTGAACAAGGGCGAGGCGTTCTTCAAGGTCAGCCATGACAACGCCCACCCGTTTATCGTGCGCGCCGGCAATGGCCAGGTACGCGTCACGGGTACCCAGTTCAACGTGTGGAAATACGAAGACCAGGTACGGGTGATGCTGCTCGAAGGCTCGGTACAAATCGCCAGCGACGCGGTACACGGCAGCGTGCCCCTCACGCCCGGCATGCAGGCCAGCTATCAGCAGGGTGACGCCACGCCTCGCGTGCAGCCGATCAACCCGGACGACACCGCACTGGCCTGGCGCCAGGGCAAGCTGATCCTCGACAACCTGGCCCTGGCCGATGCGTTGCCGCTGATCAATCGTTACCTGAGCAAACCGGTGATGCTGGCCGACGCCAGCACCGGGGCGATCCGCATCGGCGGCATCTACAACATCAACGAGGTCAACAACCTCGTGCCCTCCCTGCCCAAGGTGCTGCCGGTCTACTTGACCCAGAACCAGGACGGCAACCCCGTACTCAACTCCATCCCGCGTAAAGCCCCTAAAGGCTGAGTCTTCGCCCTCCGGCGTAGGCTTGCGCGCGTCCGAAGTGTCCGTTTTTTTTACAGCTCCCTGCCCTGAACCGCCCACGGTGAGCGCGTTCATCGTTTTGTCATGCCCGGTGTTTCAACGCTGATACAGGGAGGTGAAGCGGTTGTGCAGTGGCTGGGTAGCCTGGGCTTTAAGGGTCGCTGTCTCACGGCTGATACAGTGCGGCCATCATTTTGCCTCGCATTCAGCGCAACCCATTGAATAACCAATATAAATAAAAAGCGGCACGGCTTCTGCTCTCTCCCTTACAACGCTGTTTAGGGTCAGCGTGAAGAATAAGGAATGCCGCCGTGATCACACTCACTCAAGGTTCGATGAACGTACTGCTGGTCAGCTGTGTACTCAGCGCCAGCATCAGTCTTCCGACCCTGGCAGGTGACGGCGTGATCGTGACCGGCCGCGACGTACAAGGGCACATGTACGGTCGACCTTCATTCGGTAAAGACCCCTACCCCACCACCGCCAACGCCAATCCAAGCCACGAGATCCTTGGTTCCACGGGTGAGCTCAGTGACATGGACATCGGTGGCATCGCCAGTGGCGCGGGCATTACCCGCGCCATCCTGCCCAACGGAAACATTCCGGGCCTGAACAACACCCAAAACAGTGTCTCAACACTCGGTTCCGGCTCAGCCGCCGGTCACGGTGCCGGGGCTTCCGTGGGTGGGCAGATCAGCGATTCGATCCAGCGTGGCATGGCGCCCTTGAACAACATCGGCAGCATGATGGGGGGCAAATAATGAACCGTTCCCTGCTCCTTCTGGCCCTGCTGGGCAGTGCCTCGGCGATGGCCGACAACACCGCGGTGATCAACAACAGCGGCCAAGCCTACAACGGCAACGTGATGATCAACCAGGCGGCGGGCAACCAGCAGCAAACCGCCAACAACCGCGCCGTCGCACTCGGTGGTCAGGGCACCACCCGCAATATCCAGAACATGAACGGCAAGGTCGACCCCTCTCTGGCCGCCAAGGCAGCGATCGAGGGCACCTCTTTTACCAATGGCAACGGCATGTTGGGCATCAACCAGTCAGCCGGGGCCAATAACCAATCAGTCAATGCCGTGCGGATCAGCATCAACCCTGGCCCGCAAGCCATAGACGACAGCGTCCTGTTGCAACAGAACACGACGACGCTGGCAACCGACTCAGGGCTCACCCCCACCACTGGCAGCCGCCAGGTCGTGACAAGCGACCAGGCCTTCACAGGCAGCCGAGGAGTGATTCAGGTGAACCAGAGTGCTGGGGTGGGGAACCGAGTGGCTAACACCCTGGGCATCACTATCAAGTAACAGCTTGGTAGCACTGGCTAGACCGTACCAACACTTAACCAACTAATTAGAAGCAAGGAGAAACACCATGAAACCTCAAATGGCCCTGAAACCACTGGTTTTCGCTCTCGCCGCCCTGATGGCTGCTGCTGCTCAAGCAGGTGGTGGCTGGCACCCTGCGCCTCAACCAACCGGTGTGGTTGCCTCCGTGGTCACGGATGTACAAAACAGCGTCGGCAACAAGTTTGACGACACCAAAACCGAAAACAACGCCTCTGCCGATGGCTCGGTGACCGGCAATAGCGGTAACGTCGGTGTGAACGTTCAAGCCGGCAGCGGCAACCAAGCCGACAACTCTGGCGCGATTTCCAGCGCCAAAGGCGACTTCGCCACCGTATTTGCCGTGGTCGATGTGAATCAAAACAGCGGGCTGAACAACTTCGTCAACAAAGGCACGCAAAACAACGCCTCCCTGGACAACTCGGCTAACGGTAACTCCGGCAACCTGGGCTACAACGGCCAGGCCGGTCAAGGCAACCAAGGCAAAAACAACCTGGCGATCACCACGGCTGATGGCAAAAACATCGCAGCGGCCGCCAACACCGAGCAAAACTCGCTCGCCAACAACTACCTCAATACCGCGGCTACCGGGTACGGCCATCACGGCGGCAAACCTCAGTACGTGTCCAACAACTCCAGCCTCGACAACTCGGTTAACCGCAACTCCGGCAACGTGGGTGTGAACCTGCAATCCGGTGCCGGCAACCAAGGCAGCAACAGCCTGTCGATCGGCCAGGGTTGCAGCGTCTGCGCCAGCGGCGTGCGCTTCTGATCCAAAGGGGCCTTGGCAACAAGGCCCTTTTTTACTCCCTGTTTTTTATATCAGTAGCCAGCAGGTCACACGATCATGCGCCTCGCGACCCTCACCCTCCTGATGTTGCTCACCGGCCCTACATGGGCAGGCACCATGGCGATCTCCGCCATGCCTGGCGGTGCAGTCATCTACAAGAAGGTCGAGAGTATCCGTGAGCGCCGGTTCGCCAACCTGGTGGAACAGAAAACCGATTTCAGCTGCGGTGCTGCGGCACTCGCCACCATTCTGCGCCAGGGCTATTGGCTGGACGTAGACGAAGACCACGTCATCAAAGGCATGCTGGTCAATGCGGACCAGGACCTGGTACGCACCCAGGGCTTTTCCATGCTGGACATGAAGCGCTACCTCGAAAGCATCGGCATGCGTGCCCGGGGCTACAAGATCGGGCCAGACACCCTGGTGACCGTGAAGATCCCTGTGGTGGTGCTGCTGGAAATTCGTGGCTACAAGCACTTCGTGGTATTGCAGCGCGCGGACAAGGACTGGGTCTATATCGGCGACCCCGTGCTGGGCCATAAGCGCTATTCACACGACGACTTCGTCAAGGGCTGGAATGGCATCGTTTTCGCCGTGCTGGGTGAAGGCTACGACAAGGCCAATGCCTTGCTCGACCCGCCCACGCCACTGACCGCCAAGAACCAGTTGAATGAGTTCAGGCCCGTAGGCGATGCCGAGCTGATGGATTTCGGTTTCATCCAGAGCGACTTCTTCTAAAGAAGCGCAATAAGGGGCAGGACGCTCCAGGAGCGAAAGATGAACACTTCCCGTTGGCTGACGGTCTTGTGTCTGGCAGCCTCAATGCCCGCTTATGCTTCATCAGGGTTCAAACCGATCGAACTCAAGGATTCGGAAATGGCCGAGCTGCGCGGCCGCTACGTGATGCCGGGGCGGATCATCAGCTTCGGTATTGTCATGAGCAGCACCTGGACCAATGCCGTGGGTGACACCATCACCGGCAAAGCCAGCATGCAAGTCGATTCATCGACCATTACCCCCCAGTTTTATGTGCAGACCACCGGCTCGGCAGGCACAGGTACGAACCAGAATACCGGCACCGGCAACGTCACCGGAGGCGCTGGCCTGGGCACTGGCACCGGCGTGACACAAAGCGTGCGCACCGCCGGCGACGGCAACACGGCGTACAACAATGTCGGTATCAACGTCACTGAAAACGGCTTTGCGCCTTCCAATATTGTGCAATCGGGGCAAGTCTTGGTGGCCGGCGGTACGGTTACCGGCGACAGCGCGGCGGGCCGCGTAAGCGTATCGGCCAACAATGGCGGCTTGCAGATGGCGATCCAGGCCAACCATAACCAAGGCAATAGCCTCCAGCAGATTGGCGGCGGCCAAGTGCTGCAAGGCACGGTGTTGACCGGGAATACCAACTTCGTCAACAACATGACCCAGCTCAACGTGGTAATGGGCAATAACGGACTGAACAACCCGGCGTTGAACTGCAATTTGGATCAACTTAAAGGCCTACGCACTCTCGGTTATTGAACTACGCTGACCCTCGACACTTTCGCATTAGAAAAGGACGGCTTATTTCATGCATCGATCGTTATCGTTACGTGCGGTGGTCTGTTTAAGTACGCTCTTGCCAGCATCCATGCTGTATGCCGCGCCAGACGCCGATATCGAGACCCTCAAACAAGAACTCCTGGAACTCAAGCAGCGGTACGAAGTGCAGCAAAAAGCCCTGGCGGTATTGGAGCAAAGGGTACGCCAGGTTGAGGATCAACCGGCGACACCGGCGCCCAAGCGCCTGGCGAAATCCCCAGCAGACTTCCAGAAGGCCAGCGGTGCAACCGTCGCCGGTACCGGCGCTGCGGCCGCCTCGGGTGGTGCAGGCGGCGGCGGCAGTTCCTATGGTCAGTCTCTCAAGGACGATTCGGCGCCTGCGCAAAGCGTCAGTAACCTCTATAACGAGGCCAGCGGCTTTTTCGGCAATGGCAAGTTCAGCTTTGAAACCGGTGTCACTTATGCGCGTTACGACGCCCGCCAGTTGACGCTTAACGGCTTCCTGGCGCTGGACTCGATCTTCCTCGGCAATATCAACCTGGACCGGATCAAGTCGGACAACTGGACCCTTGACCTGACCGGTCGCTACAACCTCGATAACCGCTGGCAGTTTGATGTGAACGTACCGGTGATCTACCGCGAATCGACCTACCAGTCGGGCGGTGCCGGTAACAATGGCAACGCCACATCGGAAGAGTCGGTGACCCGCGACCCGACCATCGGCGACGTCAACTTCGGCGTGGCGTACAAATTCCTGGATGAAACCCCCACCCTGCCGGATGCGGTGGTGTCGGTACGCGTCAAGGCGCCAACCGGTAAAGAGCCCTTTGGCATCAAGCTGGTCAGGTCTACCGCCAACGACAACCTGTATGTCCCGGAAAACCTGCCTACGGGTAACGGTGTCTGGTCGATTACTCCCGGCATATCTCTGGTCAAGACGTTCGACCCGGCCGTGCTGTTTGGTTCGCTGTCCTACACCCACAACTTCGAAGAGTCATTCGATGACATCAGCAGTGACGTCAACCAGAAAGTCGGCGGCAAGGTCAGCCTTGGCGACAGCTTCCAGGTCGGCATGGGCGTTGCCTTCGCGCTGAACGAGAAGATGAGTATGTCGTTCTCAGTCTCCGACCTGATACAGCGCAAGAGCAAGCTCAAACCCAATGGCGGGGATTGGCAATCGGTGGTGTCCAGCGACGCCAACGCCGGCTACTTCAACGTCGGGATGACGATTGCCGCATCGGACAACCTGACGATAGTGCCGAACCTGGCGATCGGGATGACGGATGATGCGCCGGACTTTACGTTCAGCCTGAAGTTTCCGTATTACTTTTGATTGAGGAGGGGCTGCTTCGCCGCCCAACGCGGGCGGTGCGACAAGCCCGTTTACCACAACAAAGGAAAAGCCCCGCAACGATAAGGGTCGTTGCGGGGCTTTTCGGTTTACCCGCCCTAGCGGATCTGGTGTTTGTGCAGCAACCGGTAGAACGTGGGCCGGGACACCCCCAGCACGCGGGCGGCGACACTCAGGTTGTCACTGTGCCGGTTGAGCACATCGCACAGTGCCTGGCGTTCGGCGCGGTGCTTGTAGTCTTCCAGTGTAGCCATGGGCGGCGAAATTGCCTGCCGGCCCTGCAATCCCAGATCAACGGCTTCGATTTGACGCCCTTCGGCCAGTACCAGGCCGCGGCGCACGCGGTTGGCCAGCTCGCGGACATTGCCCGGCCAGGCGTGCTCGCCCATGGCGATCAGGGCGTCGTCACTGAAGCTGCGGGGGCGGCGGCCGGTTTCATGGCTGTAGAACCGTGAAAAGTGGTTGGCCAACATCGCGACGTCGCCATGGCGTTCGCGTAATGGCGCGGTGACCACTTGCAAGACGTTGAGGCGGTAATACAAGTCTTCGCGGAAGGTGCCCTTCTCCACCGCGGCTTCGAGATCGACGTGAGTCGCCGCCAGTACGCGCACATCCACGGGAATCGGTTGGCTGCCGCCCACGCGTTCGATTTGTTTTTCCTGCAGAAAACGCAACAGATTGGCTTGCAGTTCCATCGGCAGATCGCCGATTTCATCGAGAAACAGCGTGCCGCCGTTCGCGGCTTCAATACGTCCGACCTTGCGCTGATGGGCACCGGTGAACGCCCCCTTTTCATGCCCAAACAATTCGGATTGGATCAAGTGTTCCGGGATCGCCCCGCAGTTGATCGCCACAAACGGTTTGGCGTGGCGCTGGGATTGACGATGCAGGGTCTTGGCCACCAGCTCTTTACCGGTGCCGCTGTCGCCACGGATCAACACCGGGGATTCGGTGGGCGCCAGCTTGGAGAGCAATTTGCGCAGTTCGCGGATCGGCCGACTGTCCCCCAGCAGTTCATGCTCGGGTTCGTCCACCGGCGTCTGGCCCTTGCCCCGTAAGCGTGCCATGCCGAACGCGCGCCCCAGGGTCACCTGTACGCGGGCAACGTCGAAGGGCAAAGTATGGAAGTCGAAAAACCACTCGCAGACGAAGTCACCGACGTTCTGCAGGCGCAACACGTCCTGGCTGAGTACGGCGATCCATTCCGTGCCGCTGCGGCCGATCAGCTCCTTGACCGCTTCCGGACGCTCCAGATGGTAGGGCTGTAGGCGCAACAGGCCGACATCACAGGATCGGTCACCCACCGCTTCCAACGTACAGCTGTCGACGGCCCACCCCGCCGTCCGCAAACCGGGCAACAGACCGTGGCAGTCGTCACAGGGGTCAACCACTAGCAATCGACGTTGAACGGGGGGTCCACCCATGACTGTTCCTTGGCGTCAAAATTGTTAAAGTTATTTAGAAACAACAGTTTGTGACGTCTGCTGCTAACCCTAGCAAGGTCTTGACGCGGGGCTTGTACCGTTTCGCTATAAGTCTGGGCAAAAAGCCACTTTCGCGCGTTTACGCCAAAAAAGTTAGGCACTACCAGGACTTTCATTCAGCTTTCAAAACAGCCGCTTACATGACGCCCATCACTAAAAGTTGAAAATAGTTGCTCTAACATGTGACCCGTACCCCGCCATCGTGCATCAGTACAAGTAACCCGCCGCACGGTCAGCCCAACCGCCGGCACTCACTTGAATGGGCAATGAGAGAGAACCCACATGAACGCCCCGCTCCGCATCAACGAAGCTCTTTTGATCGCAGACCGTGCTTTCCAACCCTTTCAGTGCGTGGCCTGGCACGATGGCAACGGCGCCCTGAGCCTGAGCGTCATCGACCGTACCAATAACCGTATCGGCAGCAAACAACTGTCGTCGAGTGCCTATACCGACCCGGCGCAACTGGAAAACTTGCTGTTGCAAGCGCGTGCCGAGCTCGACAAAGATGGCCACCAGTTGCAGTCTTGGGTAATGCCAAAGTAAGTCGACCGTGTAACTTGCGCGCCATGTGTTAATGGCGCGCAAGTTCAGAGTTAGAACACGCGTCGCTTAGGGTGCCGCGAGAATAAACCGTTCGATTGCTTCGGCGGCGCCATCTTCGATGTTGCTGCCCGTCACCACACTGGCCTGGCGCTTGACGGTTTCTTCCGCCTGCCCCATGGCAATCGACAACCCGGCCACCTGAAACATCGCCGGGTCATTGCCACCATCGCCAATCGCCGCCGTTTGCTCCATGGGCACACCCAGGTGTGCCGCCAAGGTCTTCAAGGCCTCGCCCTTGTTGGCCAGCATCGCGGTCACGTCCAAGTACACCGGTTGCGAACGCGACACCTGGGCCAGCCCCTGCACCTTGGGTTGCAATCGCGCCTCCAGCTCCACCAATAATTGCGTGTTGTGGCTCGCGGCGACGATCTTGTCGACCCGGTCCAGGTAGGGCTCGAAACTTTCCACCACCACCGGCCCATAGCCCAGGCCATTCGCCTCGCGTGGCTCCATCGGCCCTGGCGGGTCACGGCGCAGCCAGTCGCCATCGGCAAACACCCACACTTCCACCTCCGGCTCCGCTGAAAACAGCGCCAGGGTAACCAGCGCCGCTTCCGCTGGCAGATGATGGGCAACCAGGATGCTGCCATCCGGGTTGATCAAGGTACCGCCATTGAAGCCCGCCACCGGCACATCGATCCCAAAGGTTTCGATCAGGTGCAGCATGGCCTTGGGCGGGCGCCCGCTGGCCAGGCTGAACAACACTCCGGCTTCGCGCAAGGCGCGCACCGCGTCGGCGGTGCGTTGGCTGAGGCTATGATCGGGATGCAGCAAGGTGCCGTCCACGTCACTGAGGATAAAACGGATGGGATGAATCGCTGCGTCACTCATCCGAGGCTGTGCCAGCTGCGGCCATCACGGGCCAGCAAAGCGTCAGCAGCGGCCGGGCCATCCTCACCCGCCTTGTAGGCCTGGATCCCGTCATCTTCCTTCCACGCATCGAGGAATGGCTGCACCGCACGCCAGCCGTTCTCGATGTTGTCGGCACGCTGGAACAAGGTCTGGTCGCCGGTCATGCAGTCGTAGATCAGGGTTTCGTACCCGGTAGACGGTTGCATCTCGAAGAAGTCCTTATAGGCAAAGCCCAACTGGATATTGGCCATGTCCAGGGTCGGCCCCGGCTTTTTCGCCAGCAGGTCGAACCACATGCCCTCATTCGGTTGGATCTGGATCTTCAAGTAGGTGGGCTTGAGCTCATCGACCTCGGTGTCGCGAAACTGCGCATACGGCGCGGGCTTGAAGCAGATGACGATTTCGGTGTCGCGCACGCTCATCCGCTTGCCGGTGCGCAGGTAGAACGGCACGCCGACCCAACGCCAGTTGTCGATCATCACCTTGAGGGCGACGAAGGTCTCGGTGCTGCTGTCAGGCGCCACGTTGGCTTCTTCGCGATAGCCCGGCAATTGTTTACCGCCAATTTCGCCGGCGGTGTACTGCCCGCGTACCGAGTTGGCCCGCGCATCCTCCAGGGACCAAGGGCGTACGGCGCCAATCACCTTGGCTTTCTCGCCGCGCACGGCGTCGGCGCCAAAGGCTGCAGGCGGCTCCATGGCCACCATCGCCAGCAGTTGGAACAGGTGATTGGGCACCATGTCGCGCAACGTGCCGGTTTTTTCGAAGAAATTGCCCCGTGTTTCTACGCCGACGGTTTCGGCGGCGGTGATTTGCACGTGGTCAATGTAATGGTTGTTCCAGAACGCTTCGAACAGCACGTTGGAGAAACGGCTGATCAGGATGTTCTGCACCGTTTCCTTGCCCAGGTAATGGTCGATGCGATAGATCTGCTTCTCGCTCATCACCTTGAGCAGGCTGGCGTTCAGCGCTTCGGCGGTGGCCAGGTCGGAGCCGAAGGGCTTCTCGATGACCACGCGACGGAAACTGTCGTCGGTCTCCGTCAGCAGGCCGGCACTGCCCAGGCGCTGCACCACGTCGCTGAAGAAGCGCGGTGCGGTTGCCAGGTAGAACACCGCGTTGCCGGTGCCGCTGTCGGCGATCTTCTTGCCGATGTCGGCGTAAGTGCTGTCGTCGAGGAAATCGCCCTCGACGTAGCTGATGCCCTTGGCCAATTGCGCCCACAGTTGTGGGTCGAGGGCGTTATCCGCGTTGCCCTTGACCTTGCTCGCGGCCTCGGTACGAATGAAGTCCTCGAGTTTCTTGGCGAAATCGGCATCGCTGATGGCGTTGTGATCAACGCCTACAATGCGCAAGCCATCGGCCAGCAGCCCATCACGACTGAGGTTGTACAACGCCGGCATCAGCAGGCGCTTTACAAGGTCACCATGGGCACCAAACAGAAACAGGGTGGTGGGCGGAGCGGGTTCGGCCTTGAGTTTCTTGCCGTTGGCGGTCATTTTTTGGAAGTCTCCACGTGACCACCAAAGCCGAAGCGCATGGCAGAGAGCATTTTGTCACCGTAGGTGCTTTGCTGGCGCGAGCGGAAGCGTGCGAACAAGGAGGTGGACAACACCGGTACCGGCACGGCTTGTTCCATGGCGGCTTCGATGGTCCAGCGGCCTTCGCCACTGTCGGCAACCGAGCCGGAATAGCCCTCCAGTTTCGGGTCGGTGGCGAGGGCGTCGGCGGTCAGGTCCAGCAACCAGGACGACACCACACTGCCACGGCGCCAGACTTCGGCGATATCGGCGACGTTGAGGTCGAAGCGCTGGTCTTCCGGCAGGTTTTCCGAGTTCTTGGTCTTGAGGATGTCAAAACCTTCGGCAAACGCCTGCATCATCCCGTACTCGATGCCGTTGTGGATCATCTTGACGAAGTGACCTGAGCCCGCAGGGCCGGCGTGGATATAACCCTGCTCGGCCCGTGGGTCGGCGCTGGCGGAACGGTCCTTGGTGCGCGGAATGTTGCCCAGGCCCGGCGCCAGGCTCTTGAAGATCGGATCAAGGCGCTGCACGGTCTGGGCGTCGCCACCGATCATCATGCAATAGCCACGCTCCAGGCCCCACACGCCGCCGGAGGTACCGACGTCGACATAGTGCAGGCCTTTTTCAGCCAGGGCCTTGGCCCGGCGAACGTCGTCCTTATAGTTGCTGTTACCGCCGTCGATGATTGCATCACCGTCTTCGAGCAGCGTACTCAATTCATTGATGGTGTCTTCAGTGGGCGCGCCTGCCGGCAACATCACCCACACGGTGCGCGGTTTCTGCAGCCCGGCCACCAGCGCCTTGAGGTCGGAAACGCCGGTGGCGCCCTCTTCACTCAGGCCTTTTACAAATGCTTCGTTACGGTCGTAAACAACGGTGGTATGCCCATTGAGCATCAGGCGCCGTGCAATATTCCCGCCCATGCGGCCTAGTCCGATAATCCCCAGTTGCATGTGCTGATGCTCCTAACTACTAAAAAATGTGTGACATAGTTTATAGCGCAATGAGGCTAATGAGGGTTAGTCCAGAGCGGATCCGTGTAGTTTCATGACAAAAAAGTAGCCATCATTTCACCATCACGGTGATAAAAGTCACAGGACCGTCAAAAATAAAAAAGTTCCCTTGTTCCAAAAAAGAATTCAGAATTGCTTCCGACTGATGCCGAGAACCTCGAATCAAGCGTTCTGGCACCGCGATCTACCGGCTATTTGCGAGGTAAGCAATGAGCACAGCACAGATGACCCGCCCGCCACAGACCCTCTACGTCAACATCCGTCGTGATGAGTTGCGTCAGTTGAAGGACGAACGCGATCAACTGCAGCAGGAAGTCCTTCGCCTGCGTTCGCACATCATCCAAGCCCAGCTGGACCAGCCTTCCAGCGCCCAGCCTGCACTCTGCTAAGCCTCGTCACCACTTTGTAAGATAACGGCTACATAAATCTCACAAAGTTTTCACATGCCCCTCCCGATACTCCCGCCCGAAGGGCCACCCCATGCAAGGGTGGCCTCTGTTGCGTGCGCCCCTGCGCGTCAACTGAAAAATTATCGGGTTGGAGCGCTGGATGGCGATGTTCAAACGCAGCACCACGTCTGCGAAAGGCTTTGATTGGGCCGGTTTTGGCTGGTTGTTTCTGTTTTTCTGGTACTTCTCGGGTATTACCCAACTGCTGATCCAACTGACCGGCACCTCCGGTTTCAGTGGCTTTCGCCAAGCTTTTTTCATGAGTGCGCTGTGGCTGGCGCCGATGCTGCTGTTCCCTCGCCGTACGCGCCTGCTCGCCGCCTTGATCGGTGTGGTGCTATGGGCGTGCTCCATGGCCAGCCTGGGTTATTTCTTCATCTACCAGCAGGAATTCTCCCAAAGCGTCATCTTCATCATGTTCGAGTCGAACATCTCTGAAGCCGGCGAATACGCCACCCAGTATTTTGCCTGGTGGATCGTGCTGGCGTTCATCGCCCACACCGCCTTCGCCGTATTCCTGTGGACGCGCCTGCGCCCAGTCTACCTGCCTCGCGGCCAGTCGATGCTGGCAGCCGCAGCGATTGTTGTGGCGGTGGTGGGTTATCCGCTGGTCAAGCAGATAGCCACCAGTGACAACATGGAACAGGCCATTGATCGCTTTGAAACCCGTATCGAACCCGCCGTGCCGTGGCAGATGATCGTGGCGTACCGTCGCTACACCGAACAGCTGGACAACATGCAAGGCATGCTCACCAGCGCCAGCCAGATCCCGCCCTTGAAGAACCTCAAGGACAGCATGGCCGGCCAGCCGTCCACGTTGGTGCTGGTGATCGGCGAGTCCACCAACCGTCAGCGTATGAGCCTCTATGGCTACCCGCGCAACACCACGCCCGAGCTGGACAAGCTGCGCGACCAACTGGCCGTGTTCAATAATGTCATCACCCCGCGCCCCTACACCATCGAAGCGCTGCAGCAGGTGCTGACCTTCGCCGACGAAGAAAACCCGGACCTGTACCTCAAGACCCCGTCGATTGTCAGCGTGATGAAGCAGGCCGGCTACAAGACCTACTGGATCACCAACCAGCAGACCATGACCAAGCGCAACACCATGCTCACGACGTTCTCGGAACAGGCCGACGAGCAGGTGTACCTGAACAACAACCGCAACCAAAACGCCCGCCAATACGACGGTGACGTGCTCGCGCCCTTCTCCAAGGCCCTGGCCGACCCTGCCGAGCGCAAGTTCATCGTGGTGCACTTGCTGGGCACTCACATGAGCTACCAGTACCGCTACCCGCCGACCTTCGATAAGTTCACCGACCGCCAGGGCGTGCCGGATGGCGTCAGTGATGCACAGTTGCCGACCTACAACAGCTACGACAATGCCGTGCTGTACAACGACTTTGTGGTGTCGAGCCTGATCAAGGACTACGCCAAGACCGACCCCAACGGCTTCCTGCTATACCTGTCGGACCATGGTGAAGACGTCTTCGACTCCGCCGGCCACAGCACCCTGGGCCGCAACGAAGGCAAGCCGACAGCGCCGATGTACACCATCCCGTTCATGGCCTACGCCTCACCGAAATGGCGCGAAACCCACGACTGGAGTTTCGCCGGCGACCTGCAACGCCCGTACAGCAGTTCGCAGTTGATTCATACCTGGGCCGACCTGGCCGGGCTGAGTTTCGATGAATGGGACCGCAGCAAGAGCCTGGTCAGCGACAGCTTCAA
The DNA here is from genome assembly GCF_002859085.1 of Pseudomonas sp. QC2. NCBI lineage: Bacteria > Pseudomonadati > Pseudomonadota > Gammaproteobacteria > Pseudomonadales > Pseudomonadaceae > Pseudomonas > Pseudomonas sp. QC2. Next base: position 23,282 of record NZ_PKKS01000008.1, on the reverse strand, counting down.
GCCACGCCCCTTGTTGATCGGCAACCCCTACGAGCGGCAGCAGAAAGGCTTGATCGACTTCAGCCTGATCAAACCGAAAAAGGCCACCACCGAGGTGGTACTCCAAGCACCGCTGTAACAGAAAGATAACAATCATTCTCGTTTAAGCCTAAAGTTCCACGCCTCCTTTCGTCTTTGAGCCAAGGCCTTCTCTTACTGAGAAGGCTGCAAAGACGACAAGGAGTCTTCCGCGATGTTTGCGCCCTTTACCCGTTCCATGACCTTTACCCTCGGCCTCTTCAGCGTGGTGGTGAGCCCGGACCTGCTGGCTGAAACCGACCCCGAAAGCTACACCCTCAAAGACAACACCCTCGAACTCGGTGCCACGCGCATCAGTGCCGACGGCCTCGGGGCTACCACCGAGCACACCGGGGCCTACACCACCGGTTCGATGAGCACCGCCACCCGCCTGAACCTGTCCGTCAAGGAAACCCCGCAGTCCATCTCGGTGATCACTCGCCAGCAAATGGATGACTTCAACCTCAACACCTTGACCGAAGTGCTGCGCCAGACCACGGGCATCAACGTCCAGCACAACGACTCCGACCGTGTGTCCTATTCGTCCCGTGGCTATGGCATCAACAACTTCCAGATTGACGGGATGCTCAACACTTTCGGCTACATGAAGTCGGATTCCGATACCATCATCTACGACCGCATCGAGGTGGTTCGCGGTGCCACGGGCTTGACCACCGGCGCCGGCGACCCGTCGGCCACGGTGAACATGGTGCGCAAGCGCCCCACCGCCCAGTGGCAGGCCAAAACCGGCATCAGCGGTGGCAGCCATGACAACTACTACAGCTACGTGGATGTCGGCGGCCCCCTGGCGTACGACGGCAAGCTGCGCGGGCGAACGGTGCTGGCCTACCGCGACAGCCAGTCGTTCCGCGACAACTACGGGCTACAGCGGGCCGTCGGCTACGGCATTCTCGAAGGCGACCTATCAGACGATACCGTGCTGGCCGTGGGCTTTGATTACCAGAACAAACAGGTACAAGGCACTTCCTGGGGCACCGTGCCTTACTGGAACAGCCAGGGTGGCAAGGCCGGGCTCTCACGCTCCACCAATATGGCGGCGCACTGGAGTTCCTGGCCACTGACGGACAAGACCACCTTCGCCACCCTCGACCATCGCCTGGGCGGCGACTGGCATGTGAAGGCCGCCTACACCCATCGACAAAGCGACACGGATGGCAAGGTGTACTACGGCGGTGCGGGGTTCCCCAACGATGACCGCAGCGGCATGACGGCATGGGCAAGCCATATGCTCGGCACCTCGAGAATGGAGGCGGTTGACCTCAACCTCGCCGGCAGCTACGCGTTGCTGGGTCGCGAGCATGAACTGATGATGGGCTATGGCGAGGCCACGCAACGCGACGTCTCCCCCTTCATGCGCAGCAGCCTGCCTGCCAGCTACTACAGCATCGAAGACTGGAAACACATGGGCGGGATCGGCAAGTTTGCCGACACCGTCACCGACCTCAAGGGCGAGCACAGCAGCAAGCAGCAGAAGGCCGGCTACCTGGCCACGCGCCTGAGCCTGACCGAGCGCTTACATGCGGTACTGGGCAGCCGTTACGGCAGTTGGGAACTGGTCAGCGCGGCGCCTGCCTATAACGCCGACAACCAACTGACCGCCGCCAACAAGACCCGCCAGACCCACAACGATATGTGGACGCCCTATGCCGGGCTGCTCTACGACATCACCCCGCAATACACCGTTTACGCGAGCTACACCGACATCTTCAAGCCGCAAAGCCTAAAGGACGCCAGCAAGAAATACCTGGAGCCCGTGGTGGGCAGCAACTATGAGGTGGGGCTCAAGGGCAGTCTGCTGGAGGAGCGACTGAACGTGGCGGCTGCGTATTTCTGGAGCACACAGGACAACGTCGCGGAGCGGGATGATTCGGTACCGCCGAACCCGACCACAGGCGAGGAGTACTACAAGTCCGGTGGTAAAGGTAACAAGGTGAATGGCTTCGAGCTGGAGGTGGCCGGCGAGGTGATGCCGGACTGGAACCTGACGGCAGGCTATACCTATACCCACTCGGTGAATGGCTTGGACAAGCGCAATAACACCGGCCAGCCGCTGAACCTGCTGAAGGTGTCCAGCGCCTACCGGTTACCGGGCTCATGGCGCAACCTGACGGTCGGCGGCGCCGTGAACTGGCAGAGCGAAATCTATGATTTCAGCAACAGGCCGACAGGCGCACGGGACAGCGACGGAAACCGGATCACCACGCGGGCGAAAATCACCCAGCAGGCCTATTCCGTGGTCAACCTGATGTCGCGCTACCAGTTTGACGAACATGTTTCGGCGTCGGTCAACGTCAACAATCTATTTGATAAAAAATATTACGAGCGCGTCGGTTTCTATAACGGCGTGTATTGGGGGGACCCACGTTCGATCACCTTGGCACTGGATTGGAAGCTGTAAGACTTTTTAACCAGGAGTTAACGAAATTGTTAACTTCTGGTCTTTTTTCGCGTTAATTCCTACTTAATAAACCGACTCCACACTCGCCCCATGAATCTGATCAAGGACAGAGCGGATACCGATCACTTTTAATGGGAACACTGCCATGAAACTCTCCACCTTGATGCTTGCCACCCTGATGACCCTGACCTCCGCCGCGGCCTTTGCCGAAGGCGGTTCGGAGCGCTCGAAGGCGTTCTACAACGACTTCGCGTTCATGCAGCAAAAGACCCACGGCACCGCTGAACAAACCGCGCAGGCCGATGGAAAAAACATGAAGAAAGAGGCGGCCGATAAATCCACCGCCGAGCAACAACCGAATACTTGATTCAACTGCACAGTTGATTTAACCGCACTGCCCTTTACCATTCCGCTCCTATGGCTAAGGTGAACTTGGCGCCATTTAATGGCGCCTTTTTTTTGCCACTTATTGATTAAAGCGGTTTGTTCCAGAACAACATGCGCCCATGGGCCGGATCAAATTTCGAGTCATCAAAGCCGAACTTGCGATACGCCGCTTGAGCCACATCATTGCCTTCAAGCACTTCGAGGGTGATCTTGCAGCAGCCCCGCTGCCGGGCGATTTCCTCGACCTTCTGCAGCATCTTCTGGCTCAACCCCAAACCACGAAAAGCACCCATCACCACCACGTCGTGGACGTTGACCAGCGGGCGGCACGCAAACGTGGAGAAACCTTCAAAGCAGTTCACCAGCCCCGCCGGCTCCCCCCCCACAAACGCCAGCACGCTGAACGCATGGGGGCGCTTTGCCAGTTCACCCGGCAGTTGCTCCAGCAGGTCGGCGGGCAGGCTGTGGCCTCCGCCCATCGGGTCTTCGGCGTAATGGTTGAGCACATGGCCAATCGCTTCGGCATGCACGGGGTTGGTGTAGCTGGCTTGCAGCACCAGGATATCTGGGGTGTCCATTTCCATCCTCGATCACGATTACAAGGGAATCGCTCCCTGTGAGGGGCACGATTGTAAGCGTGGAGCAGGAGGCAGATGAAGGAGATTAACTACAAATATGCGCATGAAATCGCGAAGGTTGACCCTTCGAAAATTCGCAATCATCCGATTCCGAGGTTTTTTCGCACAAACGTCAGCCAAAGCGCTGCAATTGCATTTCTTGCAGACGGCTCAGTGTCCTGCGAAACGGGAATTCCAGATAGCCCTCGGTATAGAGGCTCTCCAAAGGCACCTGCGCTTCGATAAATAACGGCACTTTGCGGTCGTAGCACTCGTCCACCAGGGCGATAAACCGACGTACGCTGTCATCGTGCACCGACAACGCCGGCAATTCGCGATCACCGGCCACCACACGCAGGGCACCGTCTTCGGTGCCGCGTGCAATCCGGCCCGGGCGTTTCTGCGCGCTGAGGTTAGGCACTTCGCCCAGCAGGATCGCCTTGAAGCGATCGCACAGCAGCATGAAATCCATTGCGGCCAGGGGCTGTTCGCACAGGTCGGCGTAGCGGCACCAGAGCACGGTGGCGCCGGACCGCACGGCGACGATGGAACGATGCCCCACGACAACCGGCCCGCTGTGGGTGGGCTGGCCTTCGGCCAACTGCTCGAATACGCCCGCCAGCGCCTCGGGCTGATTGACCCAGTAGCGCTGAATACCCGCGCCCGGGTGCAACCGGTGATCCTCCCCGCCGTCCACCGTGACCACTTGCATGTGCTGCTTTATCGCTGCAATCCCCGGCAAAAACCGCTCCCGGTTGAAGCCATCGGCATACAACTGATCGGGCGGTTGGTTGGACGTGCAGACCATCACCACACCCTCCTCGAACATCACCTGGAACAGGCGCCCGAGGATGATCGCGTCACCAATGTCATTGACGAACAGTTCATCGAAACACAACACGCGTACTGCCTGGCTCAGCTCCCGCGCCAGAGCCTGCAAGGGGTCGTGAGTACCGGTCAGTTGGAACAAGCGCTGATGCACCCACCCCATGAAGTGATGAAAATGCTGGCGGCGCGCGGGCACCCGCAGGCTTTGGTAGAACTGATCCATCAACCAGGTCTTGCCACGCCCGACCGGCCCCCACAGGTACACACCGGCAATCGGCGCCTGGCCGTGGTGCAGGGCGTGGTGGCAGGCTTGCAGGGCATCCACCGCCTGGCGCTGGGCGTCGTCAGCAACGAAACCCGGTTGAGCAATGGCGTGTTGGTAGGCAGCGAGGGGCGAGTCGAAAGTCATGCCCACCAGTATGACCTACAGGGAAATATCCAGCCGTGAAATCTTGCCCTGCGCATTCAACCGGAAGGTGTAGCGCAGCTCCAATGGGCTGCCGGGGAAATTGCCGGACACCACATTGCTGACCAACACCTTGCCGGTACGATGTTGCACCTTGAGCACTTCGACCCGTGGTTGGTAACGACGCCCGGTGTCTTCCATCCAGCGCGCAATGGCGGCGGTGCCAACACGGTGCTGGCCCTCATCGAACACGTTGGCATCCTCGGCAAAACACTCGGCGACAGCCGAGGTGTCACGGGTATTGGCCGCCGCGAGATAGGCCGCAATGGCCGGCGCCAACTCAGGGATAGACATGGCACAGCTCCTTTCCAGATGATTTGTGCGGCCATGCTAAGCCAGGGTTGTGTCAGTTTTTGTCAGGAGTAAACGGCGCGGACTCACTCTGCTCCATCAACTTGCGCCAGGCCCGCAGCCAGTCACTGCGGCGCCCCGGATAACGCTCACCGCACGCTTCGGCACTCGCCACACGGTCGGTACGAAAGGTGCGATAGGCGCCGCGTAACTCGCACCAGGCCACGATCACCCGCACCTCATTCAAGAACCCCAGGGCCAGTGGCCAGATCAGGCGTTGGCTTTGGGTCTGGCTGGCGTCCGCGTAATCGATGTGCAACTTGGCCTGGTGGCGGATGGCATCGCGAAATACATTCAGGGGCACACGGTTTTCCGGGTAGCCGAACCCTGGCGGACCGGGCAGCAGCGTCGGGTTGCGCAAGGCTTCCTGGGCGGCCGGGTCAAGCACGTCGGCGATTTTTGCCAGGGCATTGGCGGCGGCGCGACTGAGCACGTCATCGCCGCGCTGGTCCACATAACGCAAGCCGAGCACGATGGCTTCGGTTTCCTCGGCGTTCAACATCAAGGGCGGCAGAAACAAGCCGCTGCGCAGCACATACCCTACCCCCGCCTCGCCAAAAATCGGTGCGCCCAAGGCCGTCAGCTCAGCAATATCACGGTACAACGTACGCTCGGACACCTCCAACTGCGCCGCCAGCACGGCAGCGGTCACCGGACGTTTCTTACCCCGCAGGGCCTGGAGCAAAGTCAGAAGACGAGTGGTACGCGACACAGGAATGCCTGCCGAAAAAGGAAACGTGCCGCAGCTTAGCAGAGCCCCCTGTCAGAAAACGTCAGCAGTAAAAAAGCCCCTTGACCGCCTGCATTGCAGGCTGGGGTCAGGGTCAGGGTCTGCGAAAATAAAACACCCTGCGAAAGCGCAGCCCTCGCAGGGTGTGGGGGAGACCACCTCATTAAACGGCCTGGTGAACAGGCCGTTTTTTTATTCAACAATGCCGCTTACGCAAGGCTCTTGCTGACCACCTCAAACACATCACTCGACAACTCGCCGGACGCCAGAATGCGCTCCAGTTCCGCCTTCATCAGCGCCTGGCGGGCACTGTCGTATTTGCGCCAGCGGGTCAGCGGCGCCAACTGGCGCGAGGCGATTTGCGGGTTGAAGCTGTTTAACTGGATCACCAGGTCCGCCAGGAAGCGGTAGCCCGAGCCATCCGCCGCATGGAAGTTGATCAGGTTCTGCCCGGCAAATGCGCCGATCAATGCGCGCACCTTGTTCGGGTTCTTCAGGGTGAACGCCGGGTGCTCCATCAACGCCTTGACGCGCTCCAGCCCGCCCGGCAACGTGCTGCCGGCCTGCACGCTGAACCACTGGTCCATGACCAATGGGTTGTCCTTGAAGTTTTCGGCAAACACCGCCAATGCCTGGGCCTTCTGCGCTTCGAACGGCGAATTCACCAACACCGCCAGCGCGGTCAGGCGCTCGGTCATGTTGTCGCTGGTGTCGAACTGTTCCAGTGTCGCCGCCAACACGTCCGGCTTGCCGCTGAGCATCAGGTAAGACAACGCAATGTTCTGCAAGGCGCGCCGGGCGAAGTGCTCAGCCGCCGCCACGTACGGCGTTTGCTTGGACAGCGCGCGATTGGCCTGGTAACGCAACCACAGCGCTTCATGCAGGTTGTCCGCCAGTTGCTTGCGGGCAAACTCACGGGCCGCATGGATGGCGTCCACATCCGCCACTTCGCTGATTTCAGTCAGGTAGGCTTCACCCGGCAGCGACAGCATTTCCGCCACCATCGCCTGGTCCAGACGCTCGTCGCTCAGCACACTGCGCAACGCAGTGATCAAGCGCTGATCCATCTTCAAGGCCTGGCCTTGTTGATGCTGGGCAACCAGTTCCTGCAACACCTGCACCGACAACTGCTGGCCGGCATCCCAGCGGTTGAAGCCGTCGCTGTCATGCTGCATCAGGAACATCAGTTGGTCACGGCTGTACGGGAAGCTCAGCTTCACCGGCGCCGAGAAACCGCGCAGCAGCGAAGGCAACGGCTGCTCCGGGATATCAACGAAGGTGAAGGTCTGCTCGGCCTCGGTCACGGAAATCACCCGTGATGTGGCACCCGCAGCCGCCTCGCCGGCCAGGCGCAAGGCAATACCTGCGCCCTGCCCGTCCAGCAAGCCCAGCTCCACCGGGATCACGAACGGCAGTTTTTCCACCTTGTCCGGGGTTTCCGGGCAGCTCTGGCGGAAGGTCAGGCTGTAGGTCTTGGCCGCGGCGTCGTAGGACTCGCTCACCGCCAGGCGCGGCGTACCGGCCTGGCTGTACCAGCGCTTGAACTGGCTCAGGTCGGCGCCGTTCGCGTCTTCCATGGCCTTGATGAAGTCGTCGCAGGTCACGGCCTGGCCGTCATGGCGTTCAAAGTACAGGTCGCTGCCTTTGCGGAAGCCTTCGGCGCCGAGCAAGGTGTGGATCATGCCGACCACTTCCGAGCCCTTTTCGTACACCGTCAGGGTGTAGAAATTGGAGATCTCGATAAAGCTGTCCGGGCGCACCGCGTGGGCCATCGGGCCGGCGTCTTCGGCGAACTGGTGGGTACGCAGGTAGGCCACATCCTGGATACGCTTGACCGTGGCCGAGTTCATGTCAGCCGAGAAGCCCGAATCACGGAACACGGTGAAGCCTTCCTTGAGCGACAGCTGGAACCAGTCGCGACAGGTCACGCGGTTGCCCGACCAGTTGTGGAAGTATTCGTGGGCAACGATCGCCTCGACCCGCTGGTGCGCGGCGTCGGTAGCGGTTTCGGCACGGGCCAGCACGGCGCTGGAGTTGAAGATGTTGAGGCCCTTGTTCTCCATGGCGCCCATGTTGAAGTCGTTCACGGCGACGATCATGAAGATGTCGAGGTCGTACTCGCGGCCATAGGTTTCTTCGTCCCAGCGCATCGACTTCTTGAGGCTGGTCATCGCGTGCTGGCACTTGTCGATGTTTTCCGGCTCGACGTAGATGCGCAGCGCCACTTCACGGTCCGTCATGGTGGTGAAGGTGTCTTCGACACACCACAGGTCACCGGCCACCAGCGCGAACAGGTAGGCAGGCTTCTTGAACGGGTCTTCCCAGGTCGCCCAATGACGGCCGTCTTCGCCGGGACCGCTGGCGATCGGGTTGCCGTTGGACAGCAGGATCGGGTAGCGATGTTGCTCGGCGATCACCGTGGTGGTGAACGTGCTCATCACGTCCGGGCGGTCGAGGTAGTAGGTGATCTTGCGGAAGCCTTCGGCCTCGCACTGGGTGCAGAACATGCTGCCGGATTTGTACAGGCCTTCCAGGGCCGTGTTGGTTTCCGGGTGGATTTTTACCGTGGTATCAAGGGTAAAAGTCTCGCTCTTGGGATGCACCGTCAGGTGACTGTCGGTCAGTTGATAATCATCGGCCGTCAGTTCCTGATCGGCCAGATTGACACTCAACAGCTCCAGTTGCTGGCCGTCCAGCACCAGCGGCGGCAAACCGGCGCCGCGCTCAGGGTTGCGGCGCATCACCAGTTGCGCGTGGACCAGGCTGTGGTCCTCGAACAACTCGAAGGTCAGGTGCGTCTCGTCGATCAGGTAGTCCGGCGCCTGATAGTCCTTCAGGTAAATCATCTTCGGTTGTTCGGTGCGCATGGGTGGCATCCTTCTACTGATGCACGGCGAGCTGGTAGGCCGTGTACTTACGAATATTGATAACGCCGGTGTCGAAGATCAGGTATTGGCCCTTGATCCCCAGCAGCGTGCCTTCGGCTATCGGGTTCTTGTCCAGGTTGAAGCTGACGATCTTGGTCGGATACTGCTCGACCGGATAACGGATTTCGATCGGTTCAATGTCGGCAATCGTTTGGATGGCCTGCAAGCCAAAGCGTTCCTGCAGACTCACCAGGCCTTCGGCGCAGGAGGCGAACAGATCGTCACGCACCTGCTTGAGGTCGACCGATTGCGCATCGCCCTTGAGCAGCGCACGCCAGTTGGTCTTGTCGGCCACCTGGCTGCGGAACAGGTCCTCGACGAAGCCCGATTGCTGGCGGGTGGCCACGCGCATGATCGGCAACGCCTGGCTCGCCCCCTGGTCCAGCCAGCGCGTCGGCAACTGGGTGGCGCGGGTAATGCCGACCTTGATCCCCGACGAATTCGCCAGGTACACCACATGGTCGGTCATGCAGAATTTTTCGCCCCAGCCTGGATCGCGGCAGGTGCCGGCGTCGTAATGGCAACGCTCGGGGCTCATGATGCACAGGTCACACTGGGCCAGCTTGGTCATGCACGGGTAGCAATAGCCCTGGCTGAAGCTGGTCTTGGTCTTGCGGCCGCAATGGCTGCAATGAATGACGCCGAGGTATTCCAGGCGCACGTGAGTGCCGATCAACGGGTTGACCGGCACCTCCGTATCGCCGAGGCGAAACGCGTATTGAACGGTCGGCTCACCGAGTTGCACCGACATCTTGCTGACTGCACCGCGACCAATTTCAATCAATGGATCGCATCCGACTTGAACAGGATGTTCGGCACGGTGGTCGATTTCGACTGGCATTCCTGCGGCCCCATGTAACCGGTGCGCTGCTCTTCCGGCAGGTTCTGGAGTTCCCAGGCGATCATCGCCTGCAACGACAGCTCGCGCTGCTCGGGGGTGAGCTTGCGGCCATCGGACCACTTGCCGATTTCCACGGCGAGCTTGAGGCTCTCGTAGATGTCCGGGGTGATGTTTTCGATCATTTCAGCAAAAGATGACATGTGAACAGCCTCTGAGGTTCAGCGAGTACAGGGTTGACGGGCCCGGCCCGTCAGAATTCCTTGGAGAGCTTGACCTGTACAAGCTCTTTGTCCAGCAAGCGCCGGAAGATCTGCGGCGCCGCGAAGGTGTAGGCGGCAAACGCCAGCCACAGCCAGTTGACCATCTCCGCCACTTGCGGATAGCCCTGGTCCGTCAGCGTAATCACTACAACACGGTAGACCACGAACATGCACAGCAGCAGGATGATGGCGCGGGTGGCGCTGCGCTCGTTCATCCAGCTATTGAAACGCCACCAGGTGCCGAGGAACACATTGCTGCGTGCCTTGACTGCCGTGAGCAGGTGCAGCGCGGCGACGTTGGTAGCGTTCTCCTGCAAAGCCCAGATCGCGTGGTCACGGGCGCCATTGATATCCCCTTCACGCAACAACAGGTGACCGAGCACCACCACCGCTGCCGCATTCGCCGGGTCAGCCTGCAACGCCTGGCGGGCGAACTGGTACGCCTGGTCCCATTGGCTGCTGGCACGGTGGAACTGCGCCAGGGCCACCAGGTTGGCGGGGTCGTCGGGGCCCAGTTGCAAGGCTTTTTCCAGCGGCTCGCGGCTCTGCGCCAGGCGTCCGGTAAGCTGGTACAACTCGGCCTGGCAACGGTAATACGCCGGGTTCAGCGGCTCCATGTCCAGCAGTTGGTTCACGTGTTCCTGGGCCAGCTTGAACTTGCGCAAGGCAATCGCTACTTGCGCGGCGGCATAGTGGGACAGCGGCAGTTGCGCGTCGGCGGCCAGGGCCAGGTGCACTTCGCGCTTGGCGGCATGCACGCGGCGCATGTTCATCAAGCAGATCGCCAGCAAGGCATGCGCCTCGGCGGAATGCGGATCGCTGGCCAGCAGTTGGCGCAGTGCGTCGATGGCGCCGTCATTGTGGTCAGCCTGCAGGCGCTGGTAGGCCAGTTGCAGCAGATAGTCGGTATTCATCAGCTCACCACCAGGTACCACAGGGTGTACGGCAGCCATTTGACGACCATGCCTTTGAGCACGAAGCCACCAATCAACGCCAAGGGAAAACCAAAGCGGCTCAGCTCGCCGCCGTAGTACTGGTAAATCTCGATGGTCGCGTTTTGCTGCATATACAGCAGGTAACCCAGGGTGAGTTTCCACACCACCAGCACCAGCAACGCGTATTGGATTTGCGCCTGGGTTTGCAGATAACCGGCACCCACCAGTTGCAGCAATACAAAACCGATCACGAGGCTGCCCAGCAGTGCCACGCCGGCCAGCACCCATTCGCGCACCCGCGTCGGGCTGCCGACGGCGATGGAGTTGAACACAAACCACGGCAAGCCCAGCCAGGCACCGCCCAGCATCAGGCCCAGCAGCGGCCAGAACGGCGAGACCGCCCACTTGGCCAAGGCGCCGGGGCGCGGTTCATCTTCGATGCGATACCCACCGTACTGCGCCATCAGCGACCCTTCCCGTGTTTGTCGAGGAAGGCCAGCACTTCGTCGTACTGGTTGCCTTCATTGGCATACCGCGCGTAGTTACGCGCCGTGGTCAGCCATTCCAGGGTGGTGGCGCGCACTTCTTTCAAGGCGTGCTTGAAATGCCGGTCACAGATCGACTGCTCGGCGCCACTCTCGATGGACGCTTCAATGGCCTCGTCGGCGGCGGTTTCCACCAGCTCGCTGAGGTCGGCGCCGGAGAAGCCCGAGGTGTTCTTGGCCAGGAAGGCAAAGTCGATGTCGTCAGCCATGGGGCGGCCTTTCATCATCGCCTTGAGCATCGCCTCCCGCGCCGGGCGATCCGGTGGCGGCACAAACAGTACGCGGTCAAACCGGCCGGGGCGGCGGAATGCCGAGTCGACCGACCACGGCACGTTGGTCGCGGCAAGGATCAGTACGCCGTGGTTGTCATTGGTAAAACCGTCCATCTCGGAGAGGAACTGGCTCACCAGCTTGGACGAGGTCGACTCGCGGGTATTGGCGCGTTTGCCACCGAGCGCTTCAACCTCGTCGAAAAACATCACCGCCGGCGCCTGGGCCCGCGCCTGCTCGAACAGCGCGTGCAACTTGCGTTCGGACTCGCCGATGTACATATCCAGCACATCGGAAATCGCCACGTTGAAAAACGTCGCCTTGCATTCCCCCGCCGTCGCGCGGGCCAGCATGGTCTTGCCACAGCCCGGCGGGCCGTACAGCAGCACACCGCCGCCGACTTTCTTGCGAAAGCGCTGGAACAGGCCCGGTTTCTGGTACGGCAGGATGATCTTTTTATGGATGGTCTTTTTCAGCTCATCCAGACCGCCGATATCATCGAAGGTCAGGGTTTCGTTTTCCGGCACCAGCAGGCGCACGACTTCGCTCTGGTCGGTGTCGTCATTGGAGATCACGCGCAGCCGCGGGCGGCCCTCGGCGCCAGGGAAGTCCACCACCGACACATTCAGGCGGCGCCACAACGCCATGTCTTCCAGGGCCGGGTTGGCGTCCACCGCTGCGCGGTATTCCACCTGGGCTTCCTTGAGGCGCTCCAGTGCCGCCAAGGCACGGGCCTTGAGCAGGCGCGCAGCGGGGTCTGCACCTTCGATCAAGGGCAACGCCTTCTGCGCTTGCCCATCGGCCAGCAACAGTTGCGCCGCCGCCAGCTTCAAGGCTGCGGCCTCTGGCCATTGCTCAAGGTCGGCCGGCAACAGCTTCAACCCGCGCGCGTGTTCGCCACGCTCAAGGCTGGCGCCCAGCAACAGGGTCAGCAGTGCGACGTTGCCGGGGGCAGCGGACAGCGCGGCCTCCAGCTGGTCGAACGTCGAATCATCCATGGAGGTTCCTCAAAAGTGCGGTTGCGGTGCGCAGGAGACTCATGTGAGCACCTCCGGCCGCTCGACATCGACCCACACGAACTTGCGCGGGTCGAGACGGGTTTCCTGGTCCAGGCGGTACGCCACCAGCTTGCCGTACAGCACCGCGCTGTAGTCCAGGCAGGCCAGGTTGTCGCGGATCGGCGCCGGCTTGCCGCTGCGCCAGTAATGCCCGACGAACAGCAAGGGCTCGTCGACGCCATAGCGCAGCAGGGAATTCTTTTCGGTGGACGACAACGGCGTACGCGCCACTGGCTCCGGCAAGGCGTCGGGCTGGAACACGATGTCGCCATAGGTTTTCGGGTCGTCTTCCCAGAACTTGGTGCGGAAGAACGAACGCGTCAGGCCGTCGCCACCGGTCAGCGTGAGGCCATCCGGCAGGCGCATATCAGTGCCGCGCAGCAGGCGGTCGAAGGCGTTGCAGGCAAAACTGCCCGGCACGGCGGCGGCCTGCAGGAAGTGCTGGTCGATGCAGCCGTCGGGGAAGGTCGCGCGCAGCGGCTGGATAAAGCCCTCGTCCCAGCACGCATGCACCACGCGGAAACGCCCGGCGTCGACAAACAGCGGCATGTCATAGAACCAGCCGAGGAAGTCGCGCCAATCGTCCGGGTGGTGTTCGAACTGGGTCAGGGTTTCCTGGATCAACCGCGCATGCCGTGGGCTGTGCTCGCGCACAAACTGCTTGCCACTGCCTGGCGGCGCCGGTGTGCTCCAACCCAAGGCGTTGAATTCGTGGTTGCCCATGATGCACAGCGCCTGGCCGGCCTCAGCCATGTCGTGGACGATATGCAGCGCCTCGCGGATGCGTGGGCCACGGTCGATGATATCGCCGAGGAACACCGCCATGCGCGACGGATGGCGCCAGGTGCCGCCCTGCTTGTGGTAGCCCAGCCGGTCGAGCAAATGCTCAAGGGTATGGGCGCAACCGTGCACGTCACCAATCAGGTCGTAGCTACGCGCGGGATCGAGCATCAGTCGCCTCCACCCCCCAAGCGGCTGCCCCAGCCCAGCTTGGTGCGGCACACTTCGTAATAGTTGTGGTCCAGCGGATGGATCAACCGCAACTTCTGTGCTTTCTTGCTCACGGTGATGGTGTCACCGGGGGCGCAGGTAAAATGGTTCTGCCCGTCGCAGGAGACTTGCGGGTAGATCTGCATGTCTTTGGACACCACGATTTTCAGCTCACTGTTCCCGTCGACCACAATCGGCCGGCTCGACAACATATGGGGATACATCGGCACGATCACAATGGCATCCAGCTTGGGATGCATGATCGGGCCACCCGCCGAGAGCGCGTAGGCCGTAGAGCCGGTGGGCGTGGCGACGATCAGGCCGTCGGCCTTCTGGCTGCACACGAACTGCCCGTCGATGTACAGCTCGAACTCGATCATCCGCGTCGATTTGCCGGGGTGCAGCACCACGTCATTCAAGGCGTCGCCCTGGCCGATGGCCTCGCCGTGACGGCGCACTTCAGCTTGCAGCAGGAAGCGGTTCTCCACCAGGTAATGGCCGTCGAGCACCTTGGCCACTTCGACTTCCAGCTCATCCGGGCGGATGTCAGTGAGGAACCCCAGGCTACCCCGGTTGATCCCCAGCACCGGCACATTGTGCCGCGCCAGCGCGCGAGCGGCGCCCAACAGGCTGCCGTCGCCGCCGACCACGATGACCATGTCGCAGACTTCACCGAGCATCTTGCGCGACGAGGTCTGCAGGCCGTGGCCCGGCAGGATTTCAGCGATGGTGTCTTCAAGGATCACATGCAGGTGGCGTTCCAGCAGGAATTTTTTCAGCCGGCGGACGGTGTCCAGCACCTGGGTACTGCCCAGGCGACCGATAATGCCGATATTGCGAAATTGCTCCATGGGGCTCCTGCGGGATGTGGGGTGCGGCGAAAAAAGAACGATTATGGGCGAAAGGCTGCGTCAGGCAAAATCCTTTGTCGTCGTGAAGCCTTGATGACAATGGTTCTCGGCCCCCTGCACCGTCGTTAAAAGGCTATGCTCGGACACATGACTGTGTTCCCGGATCTGCACAACCTGCCCCGCCAGCTGCGCCACCCCGAAGTGCGCGACCTGGCGTGGGTGATGCTTGCCCCGCCGATGCTCGCGCAAACGCCGTGGCCGCAGCGCCACCCGCTGACCGGCAGCGACTGGGTGCAAGCGCCGCATCGGCTCGAACACTGGCTGCGACAATTGGACCAGGACAGCAGCGCCCTGCAGCAATGGCTGAACCTGTCACGCACCCGGCGCCTGGGCCTGTATTACGAACGCCTGTGGCAGTTCGCCGTGCACCATGCGCCGGGCGTGGAACTGTTGGCGGCCAACCTGCCGATCCGCCGCGCCGGGCATACCCTCGGCGAGCTGGACATGCTGCTGCGCGACCGTGATGGCGTGCATCACCTGGAACTGGCGATCAAACTCTATCTCGGGCCGCAAGACGGCAACGGCCAGGACACCGCGCAATGGCTGGGTCCGGGCTGCCATGACCGACTGGACCGCAAGCTCGCGCATCTGGCCCAGCATCAACTGCCGATTTCAGCGCGGGCGGAAAGCCGTGAGGCGCTGGAAGCGCTGGACATCCAACAATTCGACGCGCACTTGTGGCTGGGCGGTTATCTGCTGTATCCCTGGCCTGGCCAAGCCCAGGCGCCCGTTGGCGCCCATCCCCAGCATTTGCGTGGGCGTTGGCTGCATCAGCGTGATTGGCAGGCATTTGTCAGCGCCAGCGCACCGGGCTACTGGCAACCCCTGCCCCGGCATGCGTGGTTGGCGCCGGCGCATTACGCGGCGGATGAGGTGTGGAGCGAAGCGCGGATGCAGGGCTGGCTGGCCGACCTGGACCCGATGGCACCGGCGCAGTTGCTGGTGCGGCTGGTGCAGGTGGGTGAGGATTGGGAGGAAGCTGAGCGGTTATTCCTGGTGGCGGACCTTTGGCCGAATGTGCCGGGGGCTGGCTGAGTTTTTGTAGTGAGTTTCAGGGCCTCATCGGGGGCAAGCCCCCTCCCACCGGTGAGCGCATTTCTCATGTGGGAGGGGGCTTGCCCCGAGAGCGGTTGCCCAGGCACTACAGCTGATCGATATGCCGATACTCCAACTGCAACCTGATCGCCAACTCCCGGGACCGACCTAGCCTGATCGGCCCACGCTCGATATCGACCAGCAACCCCGGGCACCCCAACAGCGGTAGGCCGTTAGTTTCCTTGAGTCGCCCGTCAGTAATCACCAGCAACCGCTGCCGCTCCGCCGGATATCGCTTGCGCCGTACCGCCAGCCATTCCCCGGCTTCGGTCAACGCCGCCAGCAATGGCGTGCCACCGCCCGCCCCCAACTGCTCCAGCCAGCCCGCCAAGCCCTTGGCTGCTTTCAATCCCTGTACCTGCCACTTCGGCACTGGCCCGCTCGCGGTCAACAACGCCATCCGTGCCCGTTGGCGGTAAGCGTCATCAAATAATTGCGCCAACAAGCCCTTGGCGTCGGTTAACGCCCGATGCCGCCGTGTAGACGCCGACGCATCGACAATCACCAGCCACAGCTCATGGGCCGCACGACTGCGCAGGTGAAACAGCAAGTCCTCTCGCGATTGCGGCCGCCCACCGAGCAAAGTGCCCGGCCAATTGATCGTGCCTTGCTTGGCGCTGCGTGCCTTGCCGTGCCTGCCACTGTCCAATCGCCCTGCCTTGGGCCGGGCATCCGCCCCCGCGTCAGGCCGGGGGCGAATGCCTAGGGCTTTTTTGGCCAGGCGGGCACATCCCGACGAGCGCCGGTGGGTAACGCCGGGGCGGGCATATCACCCCATTGGCCTTGGCCGGGCGAGGTGTCCGACGGTTTCGGTGCCTGGCCTTCAGGAGGCGGGCTGGACGGTGACGCTTGCTCCTGACGGCGATGGCGCAGGGCAAACTCGGCAACGGCTTCGATATCTTCCTCGGCGATGGCGTTGGCCCCCCGCCATGCGGCATGCGCCCTGGCGCCTCGCAGCCACACAAGGTCCGCACGCAGGCCGTCGACACCGGCGGCGAAGCACCGCTCGGTGATCTGCGCCAGCGCCCGGTCATCCAACTCGATATTGTCGAGCCGCGCCCGCGCCTGGGTACAACGTTCGCGCAAGGCTGCTTGAGGCTCAGACCATTGCACGCAGAACACCGCGGGATCGCTGTCGAAATCCAACCGCCGACGGATGATCTGCCCGCGCTCGGTCGGCAAGGTCTGCCCGCTCAACGCCACGTTGAAACCAAAGCGGTCGAGCAGTTGCGGGCGCAACTCCCCCTCCTCCGGGTTCATGGTGCCGATCAGCACAAACCTAGCCGAATGGCGATGGGAAATGCCGTCGCGCTCGATCAGGTTGGTACCGCTCGCCGCCACGTCCAACAGCAGGTCCACCAGGTGATCGGGTAGTAAGTTGACCTCGTCGACATACAACACGCCGCCGTCAGCCTTGGCCAATACGCCGGGTGAAAATTGCGCACGGCCCTCGCCCAATGCGGCGTCCAGGTCCAGTGTGCCGACCAGGCGCTCTTCGGTGGCGCCCAACGGCAAGGTCACGAACTGTCCGCTGGCCAACAAGTCCGCGAGGCCGCGCGCCAGGGTCGACTTAGCCATGCCGCGCGGACCTTCGATCAGCACGCCGCCGATCTTTGGGTCGATGGCGGTGAGGCACAGCGCCAGTTTCAGGTCGTCGGCGCCGACCACGGCGGACAGCGGGAAATGGGGAATATCAGTCATGCGAATTCTCTTTAAATCCTGCCTGTGGTGAACGGGCTTGCCCTGTGGTGAGCAGGCTTGCCCTGTGGTGAGCGGGCTTGCCCCGCGCTGGGCGGCGAAGCCGCCCCCCTGCGATACACCGCGTTATACCTGAAAAAATGAGGCGACCTTGTCAGGGCCGCTTCGCAGCCCAGCGCGGGGCAAGCCCGCTCACTACAAAAGTGCGTCTGGCGCGCTATCAATTGTCTTCTTCTATGTCCAGCAACAGGTTTTCCAACGCCTCACGGTACGCCCCCGGCTCTTGCCACATCCCACGCTGCTGGGCTTCCAGCATGCGTTCGGTCATATCGCGCAGTGCATCCGGGTTGTGCTGTTGCACAAAGGCCCGGGTGTCGGGGTCGAGCAAATAGGCGTCGGCCAACAAGGCGTATTGGTGATCGTCAATCAGCGCGGTAGTGGCGTCGAACGCAAAGAGGTTGTCCACGGTCGCCGCCATCTCGAACGCACCTTTATAGTCATGGCGCTTCACGCCTTCGATCCACTTGGGGTTGGCGGCGCGGGAACGGATCACCCGGTTCAGCTCTTCCTTCAAGGTACGGATCTTCGGCAGGTCCGGCTGGCTATGGTCGCCATGGTAGCTGGCGGCCTTGTCACCGCTCAGGGTTTCCACGGCGGCGAGCATGCCGCCCTGGAATTGGTAGTAATCATTGGAATCAAGCAGGTCGTGCTCGCGGTTGTCCTGGTTCTGCAAAACGGCCTGCACCTGGCTCAACCGCTGGGCGAACTGTTCGCGGGCGGCGGTGCCCTCGTCGGCGCCGCCATACGCGTAGCCGCCCCAGTTCAGGTAGACCTCGGCCAAGTCTTCGCGGCTCTGCCACAGGCGCCCGTCGATCGCGCCCTGCACACCCGCGCCATAGGCGCCAGGCTTGGCGCCGAAGATGCGCCAGCCGGCCTGTTTCGCCGCAGCCTCTGCGTCCAGGCCGGACGCCAGCAACGCCTCGCGCTCACTGCGCACCTTGGCCGCCAACGGGTTCATAGCGTCCGGTTCGTCGAGCGCGGCCACCGCCTGCACCGCTGCATCGAACAGGCGGATCAGGTTAGCAAAGGCATCCCGGAAGAAGCCGGACACCCGCAGCGTCACGTCAACGCGCGGCCGGTCCAGCAAGCTGATCGGCAGAATCTCGAAGTCATCCACGCGCTGGCTGCCCGTCGCCCACACCGGGCGCACGCCCATCAGTGCCATGGCCTGGGCAATATCATCGCCACCGGTACGCATGGTCGCGGTGCCCCATACCGACAGGCCGAGCTGGCGCAGGTGGTCGCCATGGTCCTGGAGGTGTCGCTCCAGGATCAGGTTGGCCGACTGGAAACCGATGCGCCAGGCCGTGGTGGTGGGCAGGTTGCGCACGTCGACGCTGAAAAAGTTGCGTCCGGTGGGCAGCACATCCAAACGCCCGCGACTCGGTGCACCGCTGGGGCCAGCAGGCACAAAACGGCCGCCCAGGGCGTCCAGCAGCCCGCGCATTTCCGCCGGGCCACAGGCGTCCAGGCGTGGCGCCACGACGATACGCAGGCTTTCGATCACGGCTTTCACGTCTTCCCAGCCGGGCTCTTCCAATTGTTCCAGCGGCCCTTCCAAGGCCTGCTCGATCAACCGCGCCGCGTACAGCTCCAGGCGCTCGCGGGTATCACCGGCAGTGCGCCACAACTGAGCGTCGATCTTCTGCAACACCTCGGGACGCCGTCCGGTCCAGGGTTCGGCCAGGGCGCAGTCCAGCGGGTCGAAACCCAAGTCAAACGCCTTGGCCAGCACCCGCAGCACACTCGACTGCGGGCCACGGCCATCGCCACGCGGGATGCGCAGCAAAGCCAGCAAGGTGTCGATACGCAAGCGGCCGGCGGGCGACTCGCCAAAAATGTGCAGGCCGTCGCGAATCTGCGACTCCTTCAGGTCGCACAGATAGGTGTCCAGGCGCGGCAGCCACACGGCCGCGTCAGCATCGCTCTCCAGCTCCAGCTCCTGGTCGATGCGGGTTTCACGCACCAGCGCGAGGATGTCTTTCTGCAACGCCAGGGCGCGGCGCGGGTCGAGCAATTGCGCTTCGTAATACTCGTCGGCCAACAACTCCAGGTTGCGCAGCGGGCCGTAGGTTTCGGCACGGGTCAGCGGCGGCATCAGGTGATCGATGATCACCGCCTGCGTGCGCCGCTTGGCTTGGGCGCCCTCGCCCGGGTCGTTGACGATAAACGGGTAGATATTCGGCAGCGGCCCCAGCAGCGCGTCGGGCCAGCAGTTCTCCGACAGGCCCACACCCTTGCCCGGCAGCCATTCGAGGTTGCCGTGCTTGCCCACATGGATCACGCCATGGGCGCCGTAGGTGTGGCGCAGCCAAAAGTAAAACGCCAAGTACGCGTGAGGCGGCACCAAGTCCGGATCGTGATACACCGCGCTGGCGTCCACCTGATAACCCCGCGCCGGTTGGATCCCGACAAAGGTCAGGCCCAGGCGCAGGCCGGCGATCATCATGCGACCGTCGCGGCACATCGGGTCGTTCTGCGGCGGGCCCCAGCGTTCCAGCACCGCCTGGCGATTGGCCTCGGGCAAGCGCTGAAACAGTACGTCGTAGTCATCCAGCCCCAGGCTTTGAGGGCACGGGCGCAGGTCGAGGCTGTCCAGGTCGTTGGTGACACCGCCCAACAGGTCGTGGATCAACGCCGTGCCGCTGTCGGGCAAGGTGTCCGGCAGCGGATAGCCTTCAGCCTGCAGGGCACGCAGGATATTCAGCGCGGCGGCCGGGGTATCCAGGCCCACGCCGTTACCGATCCGGCCGTCGCGGGTCGGGTAGTTGGCAAGGATCAGCGCAACGCGTTTATCCGCATTCGGCACCCGCGCCAGCTCGACCCAACGCCGCGCCAGCTCAGCGACAAAATCCATGCGCTCAGGTGCGGCGCGGTAGCACACCACATCCGACTGGCTGCGCTCGCTGCGCCAGGCCAGGTCCTTGAAACTGATCGGCCGGCTGATGATGCGCCCGTCCAGCTCCGGCAAGGCAATGTGCATGGCCAGGTCACGCGGGCCGAGGCCTTGCTCGCTGGCTTCCCAGCCGGGCTGGTTGTCCTGGGCGCAGATCGCCTGGATCACCGGGATATTGCGGCGAAACGGGCGCAGGTGCGGCGCTTCGGGGCTGGACTGGGCAAAGCCGGTGGTGTTCAGGATCACCGCCGCACCGACCTCATCCAGCCAGTCCTCGACCACCGTCAGGCAGCCCGGTTCTTTCAAACTGGCCACCGCCATCGGCAACGGGTTGAGGCCCGCCGCCTGCAAACGCTGGCAGAACACGTCGATAAAACCGGTATTGGCCGCCTGCAAATGCGAGCGATAAAACAGCACCGCCGCCACCGGCCAGTCAGCGTTCCAGTCGGCCTGCCAATCGGTCAGACGGGCATTGGCGTGACGAGGATGATAAATCGCCGTGCGCGGCAGGGTGTGCGGCGCTTCCCAGGCGTAGTCGCGGCCCAGGTAACCACTGGCCAGGCAGCGATAGAAATCCAAGGCATTGCCCAGGCCGCCCTGGCGCAGGAACTGCCAGAGGCGATCACGCTCTTCTGCGCCCACGGTACTCAAGGCGCTGAGCTCCGGGTCCGGGCGATCATCCCCCGGCACCAGGATCAACTGCACGCCACGCTCGGCCAACTCCACCAAGCGCTCGATGCCGTAGCGCCAATAACCGATGCCGCCATGCAGCGAAATCAGGATGACCTTGGCGTGGCGCAGCACCTCATCGACGTACAGGTCGACCGAGGCATGGTTCTGCACCTGCATCGGGTTGGCCAGGCGCAAGCTGGGGTAGTCGTCGGGCAACTGCTGGGCCGCTTCGGCCAGCAGCGCCAGGCTGGAATCACCGCTGCACAGGATCACCAGTTCAGCGGGGGTTTGGCCAAGGTCGGCAATATTGTCGTCCGAGACAAAACCACCGGGCTGAGTCCTGAGCAGGTGCATGGGTTAAACGCTGAGGGCTGCGCGCAGTTGCGCTTCGAGACCTGCCGCGTCCAGGTCCTGGCCGATCAGCACCAGGCGCGTGATGCGCGCTTCGTCGGCGCCCCACGCGCGGTCGAAATGCTTGTCGAAACGCGTGCCCACGCCCTGGATCAGCAGACGCATTGGCTTGTTCGGGATGGCGGCAAAACCTTTGACACGCAGGATGCCGTGCTGCACCACCAATTGCGTCAGGGCGTCGAGCAGCAGCGCTTCGTCGGCTTGCGGCAGGTCGATGGAGATGGAGTCAAACGCATCGTGATCGTGATCGTCTTCACCGTCGTGGTGATGATCGTGATGGCTGTGGCGACCGTCGATATGCTCTTCGGAACCAGCGCCCAGGCCGATCAGCACGTCCAGCGGCAGGCGACCGCTGCTGGCTTCGATGATCTTCACCGCCGGCGGCAGTTCTTCGGCGACTTCCAGGCGCACGCGGGCCAGGTCTTCGGGGCTGATCAGGTCGGCTTTATTGAGGATGACTAGGTCGGCACTGGCCAGTTGGTCGGCGAACAGCTCGTGCAGTGGCGATTCGTGGTCGAGGTTCGGGTCGAGTTTGCGCTGGGCATCGACCTGGTCCGGGAACGCGGCGAACGTGCCGGCGGCCACGGCCGGGCTGTCGACCACGGTGATCACCGCGTCAACGGTGCAGGCACTGCGGATTTCCGGCCACTGGAAGGCTTGTACCAAGGGTTTTGGCAGAGCCAGGCCGGAGGTTTCGATGAGGATATGGTCAAGGTCGCCGCGACGGGCGACCAGTTCGCGCATCACCGGGAAGAATTCTTCCTGCACGGTGCAGCACAGGCAGCCGTTGGCCAGCTCGTAGACGCGGCCGTTGGCTTCTTCTTCGGTGCAACCGATGGAGCACTGCTTGAGGATTTCACCGTCGATGCCCAACTCGCCGAATTCATTGACGATCACCGCGATGCGACGGCCCTGGGCGTTGTCGAGCATATGGCGCAGCAAGGTGGTTTTGCCCGAGCCGAGAAAGCCGGTAACGATGGTGACGGGAAGTTTGGCCAGTGTTTTCATCGGATGCCCTTGGGGGCGGGCATACGGGACGATAGGCCCTGCGACGGCGCGCAGCAGCGGATTTCGTCACCGGATCACCCCGCCCGGTTGAAGTGGAAAATCGGTTACGAGGCAGGTCTCCTGGCTTGGGGCTTGCGGGTCTTGCGACCGGCGCTGGCTGCGCCTTCCCGCCTGGTGGCAGTGGCGTGGCAGTCAGATGAACCCTTTACAGTTGCGGGGGCAGCCGCGGCTTGGACCGCGTTCCCTTCTTAGCTTCGGCCTGGGCCGAAGAACCTCGAGGGTGCAAGGCTACGCAGTGCTTGGGGGATGGTCAATGATGGGGTTGGGTTGAGTACATATCCATTGCTGTGGTAACGGCTGATATGGGTTCCGCCCTTACGGCGGGTCACTTTGGAAAAGAGCCCCAAAGTAACCAAAGGGCTCTTGCCCCAACACTCGGCACCTCGCTTAGGCTCGGTGTGCCCGTAATTCGCCAGTGATTTGGGGGGCCGCCGCCACGCGCCATCCATGGCGCGGGGCGGCTAAACCGGCATCCCTGCCGGTTTACCCCCCAAATCCCTGTCGAATTCCGGCCAGCGTGTTTAACGGGGCGCCTAAGATCAAGATCAAAAGCAAGAGCACAGCGGCCTGACAGCCGGCTTGAGTGGTGTAGAGCAAAGGCAAACGCGGCGGCCTTAAAGCCGACCGGAGTTGCGTCTGTCGATCGAGGTCCAAATGTGGGAGGGGGCTTGAACTGGCCTAATGATTTTGGACACTTCAATCGGGCGCTATGATAGCGCCCAAATCTGAGGTGTTTGGATATGCGTAAATCTTATTCGAGTGAGTTCAAGCTCAAGGCTGCCAGCATGGT